>SOJX01000122.1 GCA_004376375.1 Planctomycetota bacterium | reverse complement strand
GGACCTCGAGCAGGTTATTTTCCTCTGGCCCTACACGGGGGCGCCCGCCCCCGACCCCAATCTCGCCAAGGGCGGTAAAATGATCGATTCGATCATATTCATCGCCCCGGCCAAAGAGGCGAAAAAAGCGACCGTCAGGCTCGATACGGACCGGACAATGCACTGCGGAGGCGGGCATCTGGTCCTCACCGTTCCGCTGAAGGAAGGCCTTATCGACAACTCGGGCGAATGCACGCTCGCGTTCGAGGAAAAACCGAAAAAGAAAAGATCCGAGCAGATCTCCACGGACGTGATGAAAGACGTCACGTTCGAAATCACCGACATCTCGGTGCGGATGGTCCACGAGGAAAAACTGGGGATGAGTCCTTTCAAGACAACGCTGGACATCGCGGGAGAAAGGCTTGTCATCTCATTTACGGTCCATAACAAGTCCAAAAAAAAGGTACGCTTCATCCCCATTCTCGCGAGGGAACGCTCCTTCGACCAGGTGGTCAAGGACAGCAAAGGCGAGAGCATCAACGAATACAACCCCCCGCACGCATACGTGTGCGGGCGTATCCGCCTGAGACGGGGTCAGACCGAAATAACTCTCGAGCCGGGTGAAATGGTCGGCGACCTCGTGGTCCTCGAAACCCCGTCCGACTCGGCCAAATACATACGATACCTTCTCGAAATCTCCGCCCTGTTCCCGAAGTCCAAACTGGACGCGATGTTCAACGTGAAGATTTTCTTCAGGAACGGAGAAATCAACAAGAGAAAGAAGCCGAAGTTCACGCTGCTGAAGAAGCGCAAACCGTTCAGCGAAAAACAGGCGCTCAAGCTTGTACAGAGTTTCGTGAAATCGGGGGAGGAGAAGTTTACCGAGAAAAGCTTCGGCTACCGGGTCATTGGACAGGCCAAGGTGACCCGCATCGAGTCGGGCGAGCTCGAATCGGGCCATACCCGTACGCAGGTTTTCTGCGAAGTCGGAAAGACCTTCAGGGGCGAGACGAAAACTTCCTTTATGCTCTGCCTTATCCAGGTCGGCGCGCCGATTATGGCCATAAGCCAGGGCGACACCGTCGTGTACAAGGGCGCCATTATCGGCGGTAAATCAATCTCCGGCGACCAAGGCCCGGAACACGTCGTCTTTATCGCGCTGAAGACGGTAAGGAAAAAATAGAAGCACCACGCCGGAAGGCGTGGTGAAGCCAAACGTCGAACGTCAAACGTCGAACGTCGAACGTCATATTTGATTGATATAATTAGCCGCCGAGCGTAACCAGACCGGTTTGCTCGGCGCGTTTTTTAGACTTCGCGGTTGTCCAGTTCTCCGGTTCTCTGGTTCGACGTTTTTAACCAATAACCAAAAACCAAATACCAGGAACCAAGAACGAAGTATCAAGAACCAATTCAATTCACCGGACACATACTGATTTTAAGTTAATTTAAAGTCCAGGATAGAATTTCTATTATTATTCTCTAAATTACTTCAATTCCACCGAATGAGCAATAGCAGCTTTCTTCCGTTTGGATCTTTCCCGTACGTAATAAATAAGGAATTCAAAAAAGAAATCATCAACGACAAAAGTCTTCAGAAATTTTCTCAGGCCAAGAATAATCCCTATTGGATATCCTGCAAAAAGGCTGAATGCTTTTACCACATACCGCGGATTAAAAAGCAGGCTGAAAAAATTTCGATAAATAAACATACTCTGAAAACGTGTTCGAATCTTGTAGAGTTCCTTTTCAGAAAAATGGATTTTTAACATCGGACGCTTTTTCAGCCCCGCTCCTATCTTATCATCACTTGAAATCCAATTATTGTCTTCAGCCATTTGCATAAGCTCCGTCCCGGGATAAGGCGTAATAAAAAATGAACTGGCAAAACTGGGACGTATTTCCCTGGCCAGACTCATGGTAGCTTCAACATCATCCTCAGTCTCTGTCGGTGAGCCAAACATGAATGTTGCCATGGCCCGTAAACCGACCTTCCTTACTATTTTGAACGCTCTCTTTGCCGCATCTCTACTTGAACGTTTTTTAAGTGCTTTTAAAACTTTATCAGATCCACTCTCCACTCCAAAATCCAGCTGGATCAGGCCGGCCTTTTTCATGGCCTGAAACATCTCTTCGTCAGCAGTGTTTACGTGCGCTTGACATCCCCAGGACAGCTTGATCTTATTGGCAAGCAGTTGCTCTGAAAATTCCAGCACCCACCGTTTGTTTAAAGTGAAGGTATCGTCAACAAACCAGACGGTATCAACTCCATGATCGCGGATAATCTGCTTAAGTTCATCAATCACATTTTCAACACTTCGGCGTCTTACCTTCCGCCCGAAAGTGCTTTGAGAACCACACCAGATACATTTATACGGACAACCGCGACTGGTCATTAAAGTAGTAGAATGCTCAGACCAATGTCCACGTATAATACCCGGCGGGACAAGGTAATCTTCAAAATTAAGTAAATGTCTGGCAGGAAACGGCAATTCATTCAGGTCTTCGATCAACATCCTGGGTTCCGTACGAATGAACTTTCCTTTCTGATCGCGATAGATGATTCCGTTTGTACCTCTCCAATCGGAACCATTGGCGAGTCGGTCACACAATTCCAGCATTGTGTATTCCCCTTCGCCAATTACCCCGATATCCGCGTCTAATCCCTTTAGGCTGTCCTCAGGCTTTACGGTAATGTGGACGCCTCCGGCAATAAATGTACAATCACTGATCTTTTCGCGAATCGCTCGTGCAATATGCTGAGCTCGGGACCAGTAATCGGTTAATGCTGTCAAGCCGACAATATCCGGATTGTAATTTATAAGAGAAGTAATATCACGGTCATCATACGGATAGATATCAAAAATGCGGACCTTATGGCCGCTTTTCTCCAAAACTGCTGCAATATAGAGTAACCCCAAAGGTGGTAATGTGCTGCTATACATTTCAATTCTGGGATTAACCAAAGCGATTTTTATATTTTCTGATTTTCTTTTCATATCAGACTGTTTCATTAATCCTCCTTCCATGTCCAACGCGGGATTTCACGGACAAACTCCCTACGGCCGCTGAAGGGTAATTCTTTCGTATTATAACTTCGCCTGCTGGTTGCCACAAGCAAATTCAAAGCCGGAATGCACTGTTCCACCACCCCCACACCGGTTTAGTCCCATATTATAAATATATCTCATGCGCATTCTGGGGACATAGGGAGCATTCTGGATCATTCTGATCATTCTGGGGACATAGCAAGGATATTTTCTTGATTTACTGGAAATTCCCTGGTTGTCCCGGCCGGGCTCGCTTGCCGGGTCCTTACAAATGCCCGACAGGAGTGTCGGGCCCACCATATCCTCCTATAACTGAAGCGTTACCCGCACTCCGCATTTTTCTTGACGTTTAGAATACATTTCTGTAATCTGTTGCGTGGGTATGTCTGTGGGAAGGTAGTTATTTTGGTTATCATCCAGAGGGCATTATGAAGCCGACTTTGATTATCAGGCCTTTAGCCGTCATCTTATGCGCCGCCGTTATAAGCGGCTGCGGTCTTTCCGCCACGATCTCCCAGTTGACCGGCGGCAAGGATGACGACAACACGGGTGCGATTGCCGCGGCCATGGCATCAATAAATACGGCCCCGAGCGCTTCAATCGACGCGCCGCAAAGGCTTGGAAACGTACCGGTAGACGTGCACTACAGGCTCATTGACCTCGAAAAAAATGATTGCTCGATCAAGATGCAGTTTTCCCCCAACGACGGTACGGACTGGTATTTCGCCACGCAGGCAACGGGCGGTGACGGCATGACCGGCCTTTCTGCAAGCGTCTCCGGGGTGGACCATGTATTCGTGTGGAACGCGCCGGTCGATTTCGGGTTTCACGCCGCGCGCAATGTGATACTGAGAGTCATACCGTCGGACGGTAAACTGGAAGGCGATCCGGCCGAGTCCGCCTCCTTCGACGCAGGCAACGACCCGCCGGAAGTATTTATTCCGACCCCGCAGGCCGGACAGGGCGGCTTCCTGCCCGTCGACTATCTGCTGAAGGACACGACCGCCGACCTCTGCACCCTGCTGGTCGAGTATTCAGCCGATAATGGAAGCTCTTTCCTGCCAGCCGCGATCCGGCTTTCGTCCAAAACGACGCTCATGGACGGCCTCGTTCCCAATATTGTTTCCGGCCTCCCGCCGGCCGGAGTCGAGGGCTTCGTAACCTGGGACACGGGCAAAAACCTTCCCGCCGGTTTCCGCGGCAACATTATCATAAGCGTCACGCCGAGGGACGTCTTCGACAACGGCGTTGCAAGCGTCACCAGCCCGTTCCTGGTCTCAAACAACACGCCGCCGCAGTGCATGTTCGAGACCGACCTCGAAGGCCAGTTGATGTCGGGGCTGCAGTTTTTTATGGTCCGGATTTCGGATTCCAACAGCGATCCCGCGTCGCTTCTCGTCTTCTACACCGACGACGGGGGTACGACGATGCACGGGGCAACGCTCCTGGGAAGCTACGCAGGCCTGAATACCTCGCCCACCGGCGAGAGCCATCTTGTAATCTGGTCTACTGACAGCGATTTCGAGGATATCGAAGCGCCGAACGTCAACCTGATACTGATCGCCTTCGACACCGAAGTGGGACCGGAAAATACAAGCTCCGCATTCGCCGTTGACAACCTTGCTCCGGGCGTGGAATCTTTTATTCTGAAAGACCGCAACGGCGACGGCTCGATTGAAACAATAGACGTCGCAATGAGCGAGGCGGTTCTGGATAATTCCCTTATAAGCCCCCTTGCCTTTATGACGTCAACCGGCCTCAGGCCGTCCAGCGTTTCGACAAAGAGCGTGCCGGACGACAGGTATTTCCGGCTCGAATTCACCGTGCAGATTCCGGGCACAAGCATCGTCGACGTCTTTTACTTCAGCGCAGGCCAGCTCACCGACCTTGCGGGAAACTACCTGCCGAACATCGGTGCCGGCGACGTGAGCGAGATCGACGCCGCCTCTCCGGTCATCGTTGAAGCGCTTGCGCTCGAATCACCTCCCGGGGGGAACGGTCCGGACAACGGCGATATCGTCCAGATTACGTTTACCGAGAAAACCAACAAGTTCGGTATTACCGGCGCCGACATCGACGCCGTGCTCCCGCTGTCGGATGATCACGTCTGGACGGACAACACCGGCCAGATAACCGCGGCAGAGTGGGACGACGCCGGAATTATTCTCACGGTTACCTTCTCCGACAACTCCGGCCAGGCCACGCTCGCCTCGGGCGATATCATTTCACCGGACAACGCATCGATTACCGACGCGACCGGCAACCCGGTTATTTCACTGGCGCAGATTACCGGGTCGCTCAATCAGGAATGGATTAAGTACACGGGATATTCGCCGCCCAGGCTTGCCGGTTCGGCAGGCATATATGAACCCATAAACAACCGGCTCGTCATGTTCGGCGGCGTCGCCGACCCGACACTCTACGCCACGAACGACGTGTGGACTCTGAAACTCGGCAGGGGCCGGGAAAAGTGGAGAAAACTCAACCCCGGCGGAACAATCCCGGCCGAGCGGTACAACCACGCCGCCATTTACGACGCTGCCAACCACCAAATGATAATATTTGGCGGGAACAACGGGACCGACTGGTCGTCAAACGAAATATACGCGCTAGACCTGACGCTGGGTTGTGAAAGCTGGTCACAAATAGAACCTACCATAGGCGGCGGTGGTGATATGCCCGGCGCTCACGGGCATTTAATGATATACGACGAAAACGGCAAACGGGCAATAATCTACGGCGGCGATACAGACTTTGGCCCATTCGACAACATATGGGAGATAAGGCTTACTGCGGGCTCCGAGACGGCCGGCCAGGTTAAAGCCATAGGCGCGGGGCCGGACAACTGTTGGGATTTGCATGGAATATACGATTCCGCGCACAAGCAATTCGTCATAACCGGAATTGATCTTGGAGAAACTTTCAGCCTGGACCTCTCCGTGCCGGTCGATGCAGATTTGACCTGGTCCGTGATTGCAAACCACACCGCCTACGTCGCCGGCGCGGCCGCAGTTTATGACGCCGCCAATGACCGCATGGTCGCCCTCGGCAGCAACGAGATGGGGGCGTTCGGAACCTGGAACTTTACCGCATTCGCCACTTCGCTTTCGCCCGGCAAGGAAAGCTGGTTTGACCTGAACCCGGCCGGTGGAAATCCTTCCCCCCGCGCCATCCCCGTCACCGTGTATGATCCAATCGCGCAACGCGCCATCATTTTCGGAGGCGACGCAATATGGTTCGGAGGCGGCGGATACATGGGCGACACCTGGGAACTTAACCTGCTCCCCGATTCTGAGACTTTCAAGGAGCTTGCCTTCCCGGGCCACCCGCCCGCCGAAAGAGCCGTCGTGGAAATGACACACGACCCCGTCAACAATCGCATGCTCCTGTACGGCGGAACCGACGGTTTTAGTATTTTCGACGACCTGTGGTCGTTTAACCTCACTCCCGGCCAGGAAAGCTGGAGAAAACTCAAGCCTATCGGCGGCAACCTGCCCGGCGGCGTGGCTAATTACGTACTCGTCACCGACGCGGAAAGAAAACGCGTCATTCTATGGGGCGGAATGAATGACTGGGGACAGTACCGGACTACCGTGTACTCGTTCGACATCACCGATCCTGACTACGGATACTGGGACACGCTGAGAAACAACGGACCCGTCGCCGTGGAGCCGTCCGGGCGGGAGTTCGCGACCGGGGTTATCGACACGGCCAACAACCGCTTCGTCATCTACGGCGGAGTTGACCCGGTAGGAGGAATTCCGCTGTTCGACGTATGGGCATTCAACCTCAACCCGGGCTGCGAGACCTGGACCGAGATATTAACGCCACTTCCCCCGCTGATTCCAAACGAAGGCGAAGCCATTTATGACCCCGCGAACCAGTCAATGGTCTTCGTGGGCGCGGGTGGGATGTACCGCCTGGACCTCTCCACACCCGGTTCGGAATCATGGACACTGGTCCCGACCGCGGGCGCGGGACCGCCGGCCGGCCTCGGCAATTTTTCCATGGTGTACAACCCCGCGGCACATACCGCCTTCATATTCGGAGGCATCGAGGCCACCTGGACCGATAACTCCTGGAAACTGACGCTTACCGTCGGAAGCGAAACCTGGTCCGAGATTTCATTTCCAAATACCCCCAATGCCCGCTCGCACCACGCAGCCGGATACGACGCCGCCAACAGCCGCGTAGTCATCTTCGGCGGGATCAATGGACCCTTTGTCAAAAAAGACACCTGGTGGGTTTACTATTAGAATTGTTAGCGGCCGCGCGTAACCAGACCGGTTTGCGCGGCGTTGATTCTGTTCAGCAGCCTGCTGCACACTGACATCTAATAACCAACGGATAACACAACTGCATCAGATGAAACAGGAATCGGCGGAAGCGTCTACGAACCAACAACAGCCCATCGGCAGAGTAAACCGGTACTCATTCGCAATAAGCTCAGCGTTTATTTCAATCGCCGTAATGGCCGGCCCGATTGGAACAGTTTCACGTTCGCGGTGGCTTCTTATCGCCTCCATTCTGGTCGCGGTGTCAATGGCCGTCCAGTGGCACACGGCTGCATCGGGCAGACACCGCTCTTTATTGCAGCGCCTGATACTCGCGGCCGTGGGAGGCTGGCTGGCGGCCCAGCCGCTTATCAACAGCAATAATATCCCGGCGAGCCCCATCGCCTGGGTCGCGCTCGCAGCCGTCTGGCTTTCCGGCGCCGCGGCTCTGGCCGGCATTATCGCCGCACCCCGTCCGGCCGACGACACCGGACAATTTCCCAAACTTGCGCCTGCACTCGCCCTGGCAGCGGGTCTTATCCTGCTGCCGGCCGGGCTGCTCTGGTTTCCGCACGGAGTCTGGACGACGCTCGGCACGGCTCCCGGTTTCTTCTTCTGCATCTGCGCTCTCATCACAATGGCGGTCGTTCTCGCAGCCCTGAACCCGCGGCTCAACCGCACCGCCTTGACCTTCAAGGTTTTCCTTGCGCTGATTTTCCTGTCGTCAGTCGTGCTTTGCGGACGGGTGCTGGCCGCAATGATTTTCGGCAGTTTATAATATTCTGCACGAAAGGAAGAAAGAGTTGAGTATTGCGTCCCCGGAACTCATATCCCATAAGATTCTTAGTAGTATAATTTTACCTCATCAAAATAAACTACGGATGTCCCGCTGCCGCTAAAATTATTGGTCTTTAATCCGAACTTCTCCAGCTTTACTTTTTTTCCTGCGTCTGTAACGATTATTCCTGCTGCCGGTATATTTTTCCCCGAGAGTTTGCCATTGATATAAACGTCGGCAATTCGATTGATAAAATCGATTTTCACGTAAACGCGATACCAGGTTCCGGCCTTGTACCTGCCGACTTCAGTCAATGTTCTTTCACCTCTGAATACAATCCGCTCATCATTGGTAAAAGTGACGAGATTATATGTGGGCCCGAAGGAACTTCCCCTTTTAACAACAAAGCCGACACCACCGCCCTTGCCCGCATTCTCAACGCAGACTTTTGCCTTATAGGCAAAAATCTTCCCGAGAGAAACGGGTATATACTCACATCTGAACCAGTTGGCCCTCCCTTCAAGCCTGAATGATTGCCTGCCCTCGGAACACTTCTTATTGCTGACACTGGCGCTAACTCCATCGAACATCGTCCTCCACCCCTTCGCCCCTGGGTAGTTTCCCTCGGATACTTTTTCAAAGTTGTCTTCGAAGCTTTCCCGAATATGATCGGTGGCGGACCTCAGTTTCGACCTGCGCCAGTTCTCCATAAGGGGCCTGTACAACAGCATCCCCGCTATCACAATTGTGAAAAGCAATACAACAAAAACGCCCAGTTTGAGGGGAAGCGAAAACTTCATCCTTTTATTTTACCAACTCCCATATTTAATTCCCAAGACATGGGGGTGAGCCGATGGCAGTACAAACGCGCAGCAAGATGCGCGGGTAAAAGTGTGATGGCCGTTCGGGCACCACGCCTTCCGGCGTGGTGCTTCCGATTTATGCAGAAATCAATACAACCGAAGAACCGGATAACCGAAGAACCGAACAACCGATGAACCGAATAACCGTTAAATATAAACCCGTTTGTTAAAGATGTACCATTCGAAACAGAGGACTACCAGGGCGATGATGGCGAGGTACTTCCACAACTCCGATGTGCGTTCCAGCTCCTTGCTTGCCGAGACCTTTGCGCCTCCGACGTCCAGTTCGTTCTCCGGCATGAGGAAGGATTCGCCCCGCGGATTCAGGAGATTGACGGCGAACGCGAACGGCCGCGCATTCCCGGCTTCGGCGGTGTAGAGCCCGAGCTTTTCCGTGCGCGTAAAATAGAAGGTCCCGTCCGGCTGGGGTTTAATTGTTTCTTTCGAGCCGTCGGGCAGCGATATGGTGGCCTCGGCATTGCCCC
>SOJX01000141.1 GCA_004376375.1 Planctomycetota bacterium | reverse complement strand
CTTCCGCGGTAAACTGGAACCGGGTCAGAAACTCGATGTGCTTTCTCGTGCGGCGTGATTTTTTCTTGACCAGCCTCTGGAGCGCGTGCAGCCCTTCGCGGTCGTAGAAGGTCACCAGTACAAACCTCGTCGCCACGCGGCATAGCTCTCCCATGATTGAAATCCGCAGTTTCTCATCTGCAAGATGCTGCAGCAGGCGCACGGTAATTGTGCCGTCGACGGACTTGTCCGCAAGCGGGATGGCGGTCGCATCGGCGACAAAAAAGCTGCAACCGTCGGTTTTCGCACCGGCAGCCGTGCGAATAACCATGTCGCTTGAAATGTCAGCGGCAAACAGTTTTGCGCCTGCGGCTCTTACGATGTCGGTGAAGCGGCCATATCCGGAAGGGATATCGAGGATTGACGCACCCTGCGCTCCGATGCGCTGGAGGATTCGCGCGACAATTGCGCGCTCCCATTTTGATATTCGGCGCTGAAGCTGCCCCCTGTAACGCTTGTCGGCATAATCAGAGACACGGCCTGCATTCCTGAAACTGACGCGGCTCATACATGCTGTTCCGTGGAAAACCGGACGCAGGCGCCGCGCCCGCCGTTGAAAAACGTCAGACCCTTGGCGTACATCTCCACCAGCGCCAGCCCGCGGCCGGACGGTGCGGTGAGTTCGATGGCGTCGAAATCGGTTTTCAGGTCCTTCGGGTCGAACCCGCCGCCCTCATCCTCGACGGTGGCGACCCAGCCACCGTCTACGGAATAAAGCGTCACCGTGACATGTTTGGAAACATCGCCCTTATTGCCGTGGTCGATTGCGTTGCCGATCAACTCGTCGAGAACCAGCCGCGCGTCCAGCGAGTTCGCAAGCGACAGCCCGGCCTCCTCTCGAAGCTTATAAAGCGCTTCCTCGAGGAACGAATTCTTCGCGTCTCTGGTGCTGGCGAACTTTTCCTCGAATATAACCTTACCGGCGATTTCAGGACGTTCCTCACGGAAGTTCATTACGATTGCCCCTCATAAACACTCTTTATGGTGTGCGCCCGGAGCGTTTCCCCCGCCTTTTTTTTCGGTTGCCGTTACCGTTATCGGCGCCGGCCAGCCGCGCCTTCAACTCCCTGATTTCGTCGCGTATGCGCGCGGCTTCTTCAAACTCGAGCTGCCGTGCCGCATCGAGCATCCTGCTTTCAAGCGCGCGGATTTCCTCCTCCAGCTCCGTGCCCCGTCTCGCGCCCCTTACCGCCTCGGACACGATCTTCTGCGCGCGCAACTCCTCGACAAGCCCCGGCTTAATCGCTTTCCGTATGGTTTGCGGCGTTATGCCGTGCTCCTCATTGAATTTCACCTGGAGTTCCCTGCGCCTGTCCGTTTCGTCGACCGCCTTCTTCATCGAGCGGGTGACCACGTCGCCGTAAAGGATGACCTCGGCGTTGACGTTCCGTGCGGTGAGCCCGATGGTCTGGACAAGCGAGGTCTCGCTGCGCAGGAATCCCTCCTTGTCGGCATCGAGGATGGCGCCGAGCGCCACCTCGGGCAGGTCGAGTCCCTCGCGTAACAGGTTGACGCCCACCAGGACGTCGAAGACCCCTTTTCTGAGATCGTTCAGGATTTCGACCCGGTCGAGAGTATCTATCTCCGAGTGAAGGTATTTACATCCGATACCCTCGGCATCTATGTATTCTGAGAGGTCTTCAGCGAGGCGTTTCGTAAGGGTGGTTACGAGTACGCGCTCTTTCTCCTCGACCCGTTTGCGTATTTCCACGATAATGCTTTCCACCTGCCCTTCGGCGGGGCTGATCCGCACCGCGGGGTCGACAAGCCCGGTCGGACGGATAATCTGTTCGACCACGAGGCCGCCGGTCTTCTCAAGCTCGTAAGGTCCGGGCGTCGCGGAAACGCAAAGCATGCGGGGCGAAGCCTTCTCGAACTCGTGGAACTTCATCGGCCTGTTGTCGAGCGCGCTCGGCAGGCGGAACCCGTGCTCGACAAGCGTTTTCTTCCTCGAGTAATCCCCGTTGAACATTCCGCGAACCTGCGGGAGAGTAACGTGCGACTCGTCGATCACGACAAGGAGGTCGTCGCCGAAGTAATCGAAAAGGGTGTGGGGCCTCTCGCCCGGCATGCGGCCCGAAAAATGCCTCGAGTAGTTTTCTATACCCGAGCAGTAGCCGACCTCCTCGAGCATCTCGATGTCGTAATTGGTGCGCGCGCGCAGCCGCTGGGCCTCGAGAAGTTTGTTCTCGTCCTCCAGTTTCGCAAGGTGATCGCGGAGTTCGCGGCGGATCGACACGACCGCCCGCCTGACCTTGTCGTCAGGCATCACAAAATGCCTGGCCGGATAAATCGCGATCCGGTCGTATTCCTGCATCACGTTTCCCGTCAACGGGTCAATGCGGGAAAGAGACTCTATCATATCACCGAACAATTCGATCCGGACCGCGGTTTCTTCATACGCCGGTGCGACTTCAATTACGTCGCCTCGTACGCGGAAGTGCCCACGCTCGAGCGCGATGTCGTTACGGTCATAGCGAATGTGTACGAGGCCGCGTAGGATATCGTCCCGCTCACACCTTGCGCCTTTTTGGAGCTCGAGGACCAGGTCTTTATATTCGACTGGGTCGCCCAGACCGTAGATGCATGAAACGCTTGCGACTACGATGGTGTCATGTCGTGAAAGGATAGCCGACGTCGCGGCAAGGCGCAGCCTGTCGATGTCGTCGTTTATCGAGGCGTCCTTTTCGATGTAAAGGTCTTTCTGGGGGATGTATGCCTCGGGCTGGTAATAATCGTAGTAGGATACGAAGTACTCCACCCGGTTGTTGGGGAAGAATTCCTTGAACTCGGTGTATAGCTGGGCGGCAAGAGTTTTGTTGTGGCTTATAACAAGGGTTGGGGTATTCAGTCTGGCAATTACGTTTGCGACGGTAAAGGTTTTTCCGCTCCCGGTCACGCCCAGGAGGACTTGCATGGGCTCCCCGTTATCGAACCCCTTCACAAGCTGTTCGATTGCCCCGGGCTGGTCGCCCTTCGGGGGCCACGGCGCTTCCAGCTCAAACGGCCGCTCCACGCGGGGCCTCCTCCTGTATCGTGACGACGCAATTGCGCCCGGCCTCCTTGGCGGAATAGAGACCCGTATCGGCCGCGGTAATCAACTCCGCCGAATCGGTCATACCCCGAATATAGGTGGCGACCCCTGCGGAAACCGTTACGGGGATTTTCTCGTTTTTCTCGCCGCGGAACTCCTCCCCCTCCACGCCTTCCCTTACGCGCTCGGCGACGACGAGTGCGTCAGACAGCGTTGCACCCGGCAGAAGTATCGAAAGCTCCTCGCCGCCGTAGCGGTAGCAGGTGTCATACTCGCGGACCGAAGCCTTCATGACGGCAGCCACGCCGCGCAGAACGTTGTCGCCCGAGACGTGACCGTAAGTGTCATTGACTTTCTTGAAATGATCCAGATCGACGAGTATCAGTGCAAGCTCCTGGCCGAGGCGCCGGCATGCGCCGAAGTATTTTCCAAGCTGGTCAGTGAAGTGGCGCCTGGTATAAAGCCGGGTAAGGCTATCGACAACCGCGCGGTCATAAAGCGTCGGCGTTTTTATGGCGAGGCCGATATGGTAAATAAGGCTTTCGGCGCGCCGCTCGAGCACTTCCGCACCGCCGACGGGCAGCTCGCTTTCCGGCACCGAAAGTCGGACCGCACCCAGCAACTCCTCATCAACGATTATGGGAAGCGTTATAATGACTTCATGCCCGATATTGCTGGTAATTCTGCGGCGCATCCTTATCGCTTCAGTCACGGTCTCAGAACCAATGTTCTCGGGCACGTCCGCACCGAACAGTGTTTTACCGCCGGCCCTGCTGGCTTTCGGAGTCACCTTGACGTCAGGATCCTTTGAATCGGATTTATCTGACAGGAATATCGTTATATCTCTGGCGTTGAAGACGCCTTCAAGGACGGCCAGCGCACCGTCCAGCACTTTTTCGAACTCGACGTGGCTGGTGGCAAGAAGCGAAACCTCCCGCATCGCGGCCAGGAGCTCGACTTCCTTGCTTTTTTCGGTAAGCCTCCTCGTCAGGTCGCGGGTAGCTGCAACGAATTCCGGCGGCTGCTGTTTCCCGGTCCTTTCGAGATCGTCCACCCGTTTCCAGAGTGCGGCGATATACAGTATCAGACCGAGCGCGAAAATGCTGAGCCCCGCCGCCAGCGCGGATATTATGGCGACAAACCCGGGAAAATACTCCGCGTCCATAAACTGGCCGGAGAAACGCCACGCCGTGACAAGCGCCAGCACGAGCGCCGGAAAGAAAAACAGGAACAGGAAGATTGGCAACCGCTTGCGCATTTTTCACATATCTATTCGAAACCTTTTTACTTCGCCTGACAATTCCAATTTAGCAGAGAGCCGGGAACATGTCAACGTGCAATTGCAATGGAGCGTGTGGGTAAAAATCTTTAATCAGTCGGAATGGAGATTCCTGCGCCCGGTACGGCGGGCGAAGGCGTGTCACTGACCGTCAATCCCGATATTTTTCAGATCTTCCTCTGTGTAGAACTTTACCGCTGCATCGTCGAGGTCGAAGGCGATTTCCTGCTCCATGCCGTCATCGCGCTTAAACGCGAAAACGCACAACCGGTCGTTCTTTTTCCTTACTTTTCTGAAAATTCCTTCATCTTCGTACTTTTTCCAGGAAAGGACGGGATATTTTTTGTTCACCGTCATGCAGAACTGGGCCGGAGGCTCCATATATGTGCTGAGCGCCACTATATCAGCGGGCTCGATACTGCGATATGCCAGAATCCTCATGGTTGATTTTCGGCCAAGCTTTTTCGGAGCGGGGAGATCAACCTGCGAGTATAACCCTGGCACTTTTTTGTAGCCGCCGCGGGGTTTCAGCACTTCAACGGGAGGTACATCTTCGAAATCGTCGGGTTTGAGTTCCTGGGTGGAGGAATGGCCTTTTTGGCCCTTTTTCTTAATGTCCTGAGAATGCTCCTCCATGGCAGAATCCACCGGAGCCAGTTCCCGGGGAGAGGGCGGTTGTTCTTCCGTTTTCGGCGAACCGTTGCCTGAATCCTTCTTTATCGCACCTGTATGATGAGCAGCGGTATCCGACAGAATTTCCGGCTGTGGAGTCTGGTCCTGGCCCAGCAGGGCACCAATGTTATCAAACCATTCCTCGTTCCTGTAATTTAATGAAATCGGTATTTTGCCGCTGAGTGGGAACTTGCCGGCTTCAAAATAGACATGCTCCCCTTCGAGCTTGGCCTGGGAGAGCTTGTCAAATATCTTCGCAAGAAGCTGAAGCCCCTCCCGGTTTCCTGTAATCGAAACGCCCGATGCCTCCGAATACTGCACGTGAACGATTTCATCACCGGAAACTTCGAGCGAGCCTTTTATCGAATCGATAAAGTCTGGAATCTGTCCGAACTTCGAGGCAGCGAGCTTAATGAAAGGATTCATATCCATTGTGCCGTAGAAACACTCTTTTGCGTATTCCACGCACATTTCATAGGCTTCCCGTTTACCATCCTCGGAATCAAGGTCGCACTGCGCGACTATCTCGCTTATTAATCCTTCGTAATCCATGGCTTCCGGCTCCGTATATGTATTAATTAATACACTCCCACCTTCCAGCCAATCCATGGTGTTTATCTTTCCAGACGCAATAATGTGAAATTTTCAGTCAGTTGCCTCGCGGGAATACACTGAATCTTCATATTATGCCGTAATTACAAGAGTAATGTCAAGGGGGTATGTCACAAATAATTCCCCGCCTGTCAATTATGTCGCCTGGATATTGCAGTAACGTGGTTATCTCTGGAAAATCGGCAGGTAGCGGAATGGAACTTCAAGTATCAGGCAGGCAGTTGCGGTGGCGTAGGCGCGCCCCCACATCACCTGCCCGCCCCATGCGCCGTCGCGGCTCTGTCGGCTTATCAGTTCGGGGTAGCCCTGCTTGTAAAACTCCACCCAGTCCTCTCCTCCGACCTGGAACATGGTCTGCACGGCGTAGAAGTTGCCGTAGAAATAGAACATACCATTCTGGCCCGATGCGCGGGTCGGCGCCCCTGCTGCGGAAATCATCTCGCGCATGTACTTCATGCCCATTGCGAGTTCCTTGGAATCGGTGTAGACGCCGGAAGCATGAAGCACGCTTACCGCGGCAGCGGTAAGCTCATAAGACCTTCGGCTTCTCGCCCGCTCCATGGTGAGGGTATAGCGGAACCCGCGCGGCGTCGCGCACTGCCTGACGTATTCTATTGCCCTGTCTATTGTCCCCTTCTTTACGTGGAACCCGGCGTTCCGCGCCGCGCGCAGAGCCTGGACCATTGTAATCGTTATCGAAGCCTCATCCAGGCTTATTGTATCCGGGCTCGCCTTGTACTTGGGCTGGTAATACCATCCGCCTTTCTTCGTCTGCGCCAGCACGATAACTTTAATCGCCTCTATGATCGCATCGGCGGCCTTGTCGGCGTCGCCGGGCGGAAGCGTACCGTATGCTTCGGCAAGGAACATGGTGGCAAAACCGTGCCCGTGCATCCGTGATTGTGAATCGTTGAAGTACCCTTTACTGTCCTGGATTCTATTGCTTTTTACGAGGAAATAGTCGACGCACCCCTTGGTGTTGACGCCGTATTTACCGCGATTGTATGTCGAGCCGGCGCCGAGGAAGGCGAGCCCTGCCAGGGCCGTACAGGCAACGGGGTATCTCCCGGCCTCGCACACGGCGCCGGTCGCGCCCTGCCTGTCCAGACCCTGGAGGGAGACCAGGAAACCAAGTCCTTTATCAATTGACTCAAGCGTCTGGCGTGTCAGTTCGGGGTTTTCTTTCGAAGGCCGTATCCTTGCGGTCGACTTGCCGGGCGGCTCCGCCGCACTCAACAGGCCGAGAATCGACGCAGCAATGAAGACTGCAAATACACCCCTCCTGCATTTCGATTTGCCCGCGTTTTTCAACTGCATATACTCTTCACAGAACACAAAAGCTATCGGTCTTTCTTTCCGGACAGTCTGCGGTAGTACTCCTCGATGAGGTCGCGGTACTTTTCCGGATAGTCCTCGGCCTGTGCGTCTAGCGCGTCTTCGCGAATCTTCGGCGGGAGATGGCCCCATTCGCCGCCGCGCATCGCCTCGGCGTCGCGAGCGATCCGCCTGAGCCTTTCAAGGGTCGCCTTGTTACGCTTGCGCTTGTCCTGGTTGGTCTGGTATGTCGAGCCGCGCTGATCATTGCGCTCGCGTCTGCCTCCCTGGGGCTGACCACCGGGTTTTTTGTTTTGAGTTCCCTTGCGCTTGGCCTGCTTCTTTTTCTGGCCTTCGCCGCTCTTCGGCTTGCCTTTTTGCTGCTGCTGATCCTGGGGCTGTCCCTGCCCCTCCATTTGTATTACCTGCTGGGCCAGGTCGATCAGTTTATCAAGGTTCTCATTCACCTTGTCGATGCGAACCTTGCAGGGCTTGTCGGGATTATGTTTCGCCAGATACTGCTCGGCTTCCTTCATTTTGGCAACCGTTTCCTTGAGCAGCGTGACAATCGGGTCTTCTTTCTTTTCCTGTCCGGGAAGCTCAGCCTCCGCCTGGCGCTTCCGCTCGTCCTCCATCTGCTTTTTGAGCATCTCGCGCATCTTGCGCATGAACTCCTCCTCTTCGGAGAGTTCCTCTTCCTCCGCGTCCTCTTCACCTTCTTCGGCTTCAGACTCGTCCGGCGAGTCCGCGTCCCCCTCGCCCGCAACCGGGTCAGGCTTGTCGACATCATCTTCGCCGGCATACGAGAAGGAATACGCACAGATAAGCGCAGCGATTATCATGAAAATCAGTGTGAACCTCATGGAAAATCTCCTTTAAACTGCCGGTCGGAACCGGTCAATAACGTTTTTTATTTTAGGCCTCCGCCTTTCTCCTTATCGGCGGGCATGAACGGTTTGAAGAACTTTTCCGCCACGCGCCGCAGGTGCGCCTGACTTGCCGAAAGGCGGTCGAGCAATTTTTTCTGAAAATCGTTCAGCGTTCCGCCGGCGACATCCTTTGCGCGCGCGATATCGGCGCGCTGTTTCTCCACGTCCATCTGCATTTTTTTCAGCATTTTCAGTTCGGCATATGGAGGAACCAGAGGCGGTTTCTGCGGCCTGGGCTTTCCCTTACCTTTTCCCTTCCTCTTTTTCGGCTTCTTCGGATCGCGCTTGAGCGCCTTCATAAGATCGGTAAGTTTCACCAGCACGTCTTTCTGAAGCTTCCGGGTGAACTTGCCGGTATCCTGGTCGTTCAGGAGGTCTATAATCTCCTCCATGTCGAGCTTTATGCCTTTGAGATATCCGGCGAATACGACGGCCCGTCCGTTCTCAAGCTTTTTCACAGTCGGCTCGAGCGTGCCGGCAAGCTCCTCCTGCTCGTCAGCGACTTTCCTGCACTTTCTCCTGAGAGCACGCTTGCCCATGGTCTTACGGCCGACGGCAGCGGCCGTCGTTTTATCGTTGATTCCCTTCTGAACCTTTATCGCCTCTTTGAGTTTCTCGGCAATCCGGAAGAGTTCCTGTTCCTGTTTCATCTGGGCGAGCTCTTCGCGCTCCTCCTCGAGTTTCTGACGGGCTTTTTCGAGATCGCTTAGAGCTTTTTCCTGTTCCTTCTCGGCCTCTTCGTCCTGCTGCTGCTCCATCTTCTTGCTGGCCTGCTGCATCTTCTTGGAGGCTTTTTTCATGTCGCCGGCGGCATTGCGCTGCTTCTGGCTCCCCTTGCTCATTTTCTTCTGTTTCTGCTCGGTTTTCTTCGCGAGTTCCTTCTGTTTGCGGGCAAGCTCCTGAAGCTCGCGCTTCTTCAGCGATTTCTCGAGCTCGGCCACGGCCTTTTTGAGCTGGTCCTTGGCCTCTTCCATCTTTTCAACGGATTTCTGCTGGTTCTGTTTCCCCCCCTGCGGATTCTTCTGCCCGTGCTTCTGGGCCGCCTTCTGCATCTGGCCGCCGGACTGTTTCATCGAGTCGGAGGCTTTTCTCATCTTATCGGATGCGCTCATGCGTTCTTTGGCGCCGGTTTTCGATTGGGATGCATTACGGCGGGTTTGCTGCGCAGCCTTGTTTATCTTCTTCATCACGTCGTTCGCCTTCTTGGCTAGGTCGTGCTGGTTATCGGCCGCACGCTCCTGCGGAGTCTTCTTCGCCTCAGCATCCGCAAGCGACTTGCGGGCTTCTCTCAACTTCTCAAGCGCCTTGCGGAGTTTGGCAACCGCTTCGGACTGCTTTTTCAACGCCTCGGGTGTCTCGCGGTCAAGCAGTTTGGCGGTTGCTTCTTCCAGGGCTTTTTCCGCCTCACGGGCATGTTCTGCAGCCTTACCTAATTTCGGGTCCTGTTTCTGTTGTTTGCCGGCCTGTTGCTGCTGGCCGCCTGACTTCTGGCCGCCCTGTTTGCCTGCCTGCTGACCGCCCTGTTTACCTGCTTGTTGTCCGCCTTGCTTGCCTGCCTGCTGGCCGCCGGGATACGCTTCCTGCTGGCGCGCGGTCTGTCCAGCCTGCGCTCCGACATCTTACGGACGGTTGTAACGCG
>SOJX01000009.1 GCA_004376375.1 Planctomycetota bacterium | reverse complement strand
CGGCCGTGCTCATGTGCATTCTATTCGTCGTTGTCGACCTGGGGCAGCCGAAGAATCTGCTGGCTGTGCTCAAGCACCCGAGCCCCCGTTCCATAATGTTCTGGGACATGGTGGTGCTGGGCAGCTACCTTATGCTGAACCTGGTGGTCGGCTTTGTCACCTTAAACGCCGAGCGCAAGGGGGCGCCGCCACCCGGGTGGCTCAAGCCGTTTATCTACTTCTCGATCCCGTTGGCCGTCAGCATCCACACGGTCACGGCGTTCCTCTTTTCGGGGCTTGCGGCCAAGCCCTTCTGGATGACCGCCATCCTTGCGCCGCGATTCCTGGCATCGGCATTCGCTTCAGGGCCATGTCTTTTAATCATCCTCGCCCTTGTCCTGCGGAAGTTCACGAAGTTCGACCCCGGCAAGGAGGCGATTCAGACGCTCGGCAAGATCGTCACCTACGCCCTGGCGGTAAGCCTCTTTTTCGTGCTCGTCGAGCTCTTCACGGTCGTCTACAGCGACATGCCGCACCACGTGCTGCACTTCGAGTACCTTTTCGTCGGTCTCGGCGGAAAAAGCGCGCTGGCCCCCTGGATGTGGGTTTCCGCGCTGCTTACCGTGAGTTGCGTGGCGCTGCTGCTCTTTCCAAGCGTTCGCAGAAAGGAGAAATACCTGGTCGGCATCTGCGTCGCGGTTATCGTCGCCATCTGGATCGAGAAAGGCATTGGAATGGTGGTCGCCGGCTTTATTCCCTCGCCGCTGGGAAAAGTAACCGAGTACTCGCCTACCGCGCTTGAAATCATAATCACCCTGGGCGTGTACGGTGTCGGCTTTTTCGTCTTGACTGTACTGTACAAGATTGTGGTCACCATCAGGGAACGGATGGAAATGATTTCGTTATTGGGAACGGAAATAGATAAAATGCTTCGAACAGAGGCAAAAACCTATGAAGAATCCGATACAGCCAAATCGCCTATCGCGGAAGAAGTGCTTGAAGAGTAAAAAGCAGAGAAGGGTGATTTCAGTCATTTTGGAACGATGACCTTGGAGGATTTATGGCTGACACAACAACAAACATTAAAGAAGCAGTTATAAAATCTATAAGTGCAATGAAAGAAGGTCCTTTACCGCTCAGAATGTATATGGACATGTGCGTAAAGTGTGGGACCTGTGCGACCGTGTGTCCGATCTTCTACGGGAGTGACGAGAAAAAATACAATCCCGCTGAGCGGTCGGATCTGCTTCGTTCCATTTACAAGAAACACAACACAATTACCGGGAAACTGTTCGGCGGCCTTGTAGGGGCCCGGGACTACCGCGAAGGCGAGTTGGAGGAATGGGTAGAACACTTTTATACCTGCACCGCCTGCCGCCGCTGTGCCACTTATTGCCCTTTCGGGATTGACAATTCGGTCCTCACTCGAAAAGGTCGCGCAATCCTTGAAGCAGCAGGACTCACGCCCAAAATCATGCAGAAGGTGGTCAAGATTTCGCTCGAAACGGGCAACACCGACGGCGCTTCGCCCAAGGCCTTTATGTCGGCGATCGAATTTCTTGAAGAAGAGATGAAAGACGACCACGGCATCGACATCAAGATCCCAGTTGATGTAGTCGGCGCAGAGTACTTCTACGTCCCGCCCTCGGGCGACGTACTTGTCAATCCGGAGGCCACCACCGGTATTGCAAAAGTGTTTTACAACCTTGGCTTGCAGGACAAATGGACCATGAGCTCCAACTACTTCGACGGCGCCAACTACGGTCTTTTCACCGGCAACGATGTCCACATGAAGGCTGAGTGCAAAGCTTATGTCGAGGAAGCCAAGCGGCTGAAGTGCAAGGTGTTCTTCATGGGCGAATGCGGCCATGCATACAGAATAGTAAAATTCATGATGGAGAAAGCTAAATGGTTTGGCGATTTACCCTTCAGGATCGAGAATTGCATGGAGTTCACTGCCGGCCTGATCAAGGCCGGCAAGCTGGAATTCGACAAGAGCAAGAACCCGCAGCCGGTGACTTACCACGACCCCTGTAACTTCGGGCGTTCGTGCAATATATTAGATGAACCGAGGCTCATTCTTGAATCTTCCTGCGAGGATTTCCGCGAGATGTACCCGAACCGTGGCGATAACTGGTGCTGCGGCGGTGGAGGCGGCCTGGCCGCAATGGACGACATCCTCGAGTTCAGGATGAAGGTTACTGGCAAAAAGAAGACGGAGCAGATCCTTGAAACAGGCGCCAAGTTCGTGGCGGCCGCCTGCGCAAACTGCAAGCGCCAGATAACCCAGCTCATGGAGTATCACAAGATGGACGTCAAGGTTGGAGGCGTCCATGACATGCTTTCCCGCGCCATCAAGATAAACGGGAAAGCGGCAGAGCGTGAGAGTTACGATTAAACGCGGTGTCGCAGATGTTGAGTACTGGTAGAAACGTACGAAAACACACACGGAACAGCCAACAGGCTGTTCCGTTTATTATGTGTCCACCCTTCCTCGAAAGGCAACAAATAAATGCAATTAGATTGTTATAGATGCCATGTAACTCAACATATACATACATTCAAAAAAAACCGGGCAGAAAGCCCGGTTTTTTTCGATATATCCTATGCCTGTTACATGCGCAGCAGATCGAGAACCGAAGTCGGCACAAGAGTCGCCTGTCCAAGAACGGCGATGCCGGCCTCAAGCAGGATCTGCGAGCGTAGAAGGTTTGCGGTCTCAATCGCATAGTCCGTGTCAATGATGTTCGATACAGCGTCTGAAATCTCGACAAACTGCGTCTCCAGATTACTAATCCCGGGCTCAATAATGTAGGCAGCCACTCCACCGAGGTGTGCGCGGTACGCGAGAACTTCCTCAAGTGCCGTATCTACAATGCTAACAGCGCTCTGAGGATCGGACAACAGGTCGCTTGCACCACCGGCCTTAATGTCACTGAGAAACCCACCGTATGTTATCCCGGCCACCGTATATTCCGGAGTTCCTAAAATCTCAGGACGGATGTGTGGGAGTCCGATGTTATAAGTATCTGAACCTGTTATGTAGGCACCCAACTGAAAATTCATGCCGGAATTCGCGACCATGAAACTATATGCTCCAGGCAAAGTTGCTCTATCCATCAGAATCGTGCCCTGAAGATTTTGCGCGGAGATCGTCAGCTTACTCCCGACTGCGTTGGCGGAAAGGCCGTTTACGCGCGCCTCCATGTCCACGCCGGTTGCTTCAACGGTTGTAAAAGTAGCCGCCGCATCTCCGCCGATTTTTTGAACTCGGAAACTGGCTTTTGAGCCCACTTCCTCTGTTATCAGATAACCGGCCTGAGTATAAACGCCCGTATTTGCCCGTACAGTGGCAACTGCAGCTTCAACAACGGCACCTGAAGAACCACCATTAACCGTTACCACATCTGTGCCACGAGGTCCTGAAACTTGCAACAGTGCGACGTCTGTTACCGCACCTCCAACATTTCCAGCGGATTGGTAGGCCTTTCCAGCGCCGGCGGTTACCGAAATGTTAAAAGTAAGACTGGATGCACCATAGAACCGTACGGAATCCAAGCGGAGATCGGTAATTTCAGGCGATTTGGCCGTCACATTAATTGAAGCTTGCCCGTTCAGGAGGAGGCGGTCGCCAAACCGGGTGGTAGAAGCGATTCGGCTGATGCCAGCGATACCTGCATCGACCATGGCCTGCTCACCTGCAATAAGATTAGGTGTGCTGCCGATTGCTGCGAGTGCAGATGTTCTGATTTCATTAAGAAGATTGACTATTTCCCCGAGAGCTGAATCGGCCGTCTGAACAGTATTCAGAGCTCGCTGGGAGTTCTGGATACCCTGGCCGATACCGCCAAGTTGCGCAAGCAGGATGTTCGAAGCGAGCATCCCGGACGGATCGTCTGATGCCCGGTTGATGCGAAAACCGGACGACAGTCGTTCGATTGCAGATCTCTGGCTGGCGTGTGCACGCCCAAGGTTCCTGATAGCAATCAGAGAATTAATGTTTGAATTGATTCGTAGACCCATTTTACCCACCTGTTTTCTGGGGATCAGCGCTCAGCCGGACCATGCTCAAGACCCCTCTTTTGCATGGTTCCGGGCTGTCAGCCGTTACCCGCGGCTGACAGCGCTGACCCAACCCGTTTTATTCCAAGACCATCAAAGAACGCACGCTTCACCTCACTCGTTATTACTAACAATAATTGTCAAGGTGATGCTGATGACCAAGTATACAAGGAAAACGGCGGTGAGTCAAGGTATTTCAATGAGTTGCGGCAATGGGAACCTCTTTTCCCGGCGTTGATAAATATCATTATTGAGTTAATATTGAATAAATATCTACAATTAAGATTATTTTATACATTATTCCATATATTTCAATGAGATGCAACGTCCGGTTTCTTCCCTAAATAACCTCAATATTGATACACATTCCGGCAAGCTTGAAATTTTTTTTATTTTTTTCTAAAGTTTTCTACTGCAGATGCCGAAACGAGGTTGTTTATCCGCGAAGGGGGAGTGGAACCTGATCTGCGGCACGCACAACCTGATGAAGCTGTTTGCGTGGTCGCGAACGCTACGAAACTGAAGAGGGGATGATGGGATATCGCGATTCCGTGGCGCGGGCGCCGAGAAAACTGTTGCCCCCCCTCCCGGAAATGTGATATTATTTTCGTGCAGTTGCTTCTCATCACTTTGGCCTTCACGCTCGTCGTGATGGTTGCCGGGTACAAGTACTTCATGAAGGTTGAACGGACTTTCGCGGACGTTATTTAATCTCATTTCCGAGGTATCGTTTGTCGGACATCGTTATTAAAGTCGAAGACCTTTCCAAAGTGTACCGGATCGGTATGCGGAAAAAACACGATTCATTCCGTGAAATGGCCTCGGACTGGTTATTTTCCCGCTTCAGGCGGCTTACCGGCAAGAGCCTGCTCGATGAAGACGCCAAGGACACGATATGGGCGCTGAAGGATGTATCGTTCGAGATGAAGCGCGGCGAGATTCTCGGCATAATAGGAAAAAATGGCTCCGGGAAAAGCACACTCCTCAAGATACTATCCCGCATAACCGAGCCGACGAAAGGGCGCGCGGAAATAAATGGTCGAGTGGCTAGCCTGCTCGAAGTGGGTACCGGTTTCCACCCCGAGCTAACGGGCAGGGAGAATATATTTCTCAACGGCGCGATACTCGGCATGAAGCGAGCAGAGATCAAGGCAAATTTCGACGAGATAGTGGATTTCAGCGGCATCGAGAAGTTCATCGACACGCCGGTCAAGCGCTATTCGAGCGGTATGTACGTTCGGCTCGCGTTCGCGGTTGCCGCACACCTGCAGCCGGAAATATTGCTTATTGACGAAGTTCTTGCCGTTGGTGATGTGGAGTTTCAGAAAAAGTGTTTGGGGAGAATGGACTCTGTTGCCGAAGAAGGCAGGACTATTCTTTTTGTGAGTCATAACATGTCCGCAATAACAAGGCTTTGCCCGAAAACGATCTGGCTTGAAGAAGGAAAAGTTAATAAAATCGGTGACTCGGAGTCAATTTGTGAGAAGTATTTATTTATGGGTATGGGGGTTAAATCGGGTGCATATACGTTCGACGATGGTGCGGAGCATGCAGTTCAATTCCTGCGGCTGGAGATGCTTAATAGCAAAGATGAACCAACAAGTGTTTTCAGGGCAGATGAACCAATCAAATTTCGAATCACCTATCGTATAGAAAAGGACATTAGCGGCCTTTCGGTTGTAACAAATATTACGGATGCGTTAGGCCAATCCTTGTGGGGCATGAGCGATTTGGATCTTTTTCCGGAACTCTATGAAAAACGTCTTGCAGGAACCTGGGTCTATGAATGCATCGCTCCGGCAAACGTGCTTAAGCCGAGAAACTATCTGCTCGCGCTGGGGGCCGGAGCTGGCAGTCAGTATTTTCACCACCCGTCCCTGAGTCCTTTTGAAATCAGCACCGCTGGATACTGGGGACAAGCCGCTCGCTTTTTTGGCCATGGAGGCGGGCCGCTTTGTGTGCCAATGGAAGCGAATATGCCTGTTCCTGTCGAGGATGTTTTAAAGTAACGTAAAACAAACCCATAATCAGGCTGTCGAATGAGCTTCAGGACAATACAGGAAAGTTTTTAAAGTTTACTTTTCTACTGAAGGAAAGAAAGGTTAGGGATAGACGAGATGCTATATAAAATCCTAAATTGGTTACGATCTGGCAAACACCAGCCTTCATCTTTGGATATCACCGATATGCATTTCGCACGGTTGTCTGAAAGTTGTGGCAAATATATACGCAAAAACAACATTAAACCCTCAATTCGCATTTTGTGGCCTACAACTTTCAACTTATCGAAGACTTGGTGGGCGCATGATGGAATCATATCAGCCGCTCTTCGGCTTCGCGGGGCAGATATTGTGCCGACAATGTGTGACCGACTTCAGTCTGATGAATGTATGATATGGTCGGGCGAATGGCAAGGATCCGGCAAACCAGGATTCCGCGAGCGACGAGATAGCTACTGCAATCAATGTATTCGGAATGACATAGCGATGTGGGGGCAATGGGGCTTACGTCCAATACGCTTGGCATCGTTTGTGACTGCGGGCGAAATCGCAGAAGCAAAAGAAGAAGTTGCAACATGGATGGAGGGGGATTGGCAGAAAGTAATGTTAGGCAGCTTTCCCACAGGATATGAGGCTTGGAAAGCAGTAATTAATAATGACCTCCAGGCTGAGATTCAAGACTGGTGGCGTGAACGTGCGGACTCCATGGCGTATCATCACTTGCTGAACATACGTCTTCTTAACCAAGCATATGAACGAATATTCGACGTGATCTCACCTGATCGGGTGTTTGGAAACGGCGGCTTCTACTATCCATGGGGAATTGTTGGTCATATTGCCAAGCAACGCCATATTTCCTATTTCCGGTATTACAGGATTGGATTGCACCGTCTTGCATGGAACTATGTTCGTAATAATCATGAATTAATTGACGTGAGCCCTGCCTGGGAATCGTGGTTGCAGAAACCATGGCGTTCAGAACAGGAACAGCGCGTAGATCAAGACTTAAAGAACCGTGGTGTGCAAATCGACTGGAAACCAAAGCGTAAAGTCGTCCCGAAGAATATTTCGGAACAGCTTGGCCTGGATCCAAACGAGCCTATAGCTTTAGCTGCGACAGGGGTGGCATGGGATGCCAATACAAACATTCGATCTGAAGCGTTTGGATGTATGTATGATTGGCTGTGGGAAACGATTCGCTGGTTTGCCGAGCATCCGCAATGGCAATTAGTTATTCGTGCACACCCCCATGATAATATCGCGCCGAATATCGCACCAGAGACAAGGACGCTATTTGAGAGAGAGGTACAACGGAAAGGAACTGCGTTACCGCCCAACGTGTACTTTGTGCCACACGACCATTCAGTTTCTACCTTCGAAATAGCATCTGTAAGCGAGCTACTTATTACATATATGAGCACAATAGGGCTTGAGATAGCATGTAGCGGATTGCCGGTGGTCGTCATTGGACCTGCCCACTACAGAGGTAAGGGCTTTACGCTTGATCCAGTCAATCCTGGCGAGTATTTTTCCATGCTTTCCATAATTCTTTCAGGTAACGTTTCTGGTGAATCAATTGAAGGCCGTAGCCTGTTGGCAAAACGATATTGGTATTTGTATGCTTATCACGCTTCAGTCGTAATGGGGTTGGTTGAGCTGGGTCAAAGAAACTTAGCACATGAAGATGAACCTTATTTGGCCCAGCAAGTACCCGAACAGTTGACTTGTCAAGACCTTTTGCCTGGAGCTAATCCGTATTTGGACCACATTTGCGATTCAGTGATTCATGATCTGCCAATTATGGGACCAAATCGTTGGCCGCCGGAGAGGCAGGAATGAGTTCGCCAGCAAAGACTTCATAATGGATGAGAGGTTTGTACGAATGTCGCAAGGAGAGCGATGACAGCTAGCATTCCAAGTACTCCTACACGCTTTGTTGGATTTGACAGCGGCGGCGAGGTGTTCCTGAGTCAGGGACGGGTCTTGCGCGGTATCTATCCGGGCGAGGGTGTCCTGTACCGTAAGGTGCTGCGCATTTGCGAGACGCACGATTTATTCCAGCTCGGGATAGTGAAAACCCGAGAGTTGCAGGCCAACCCTCATCCATCTTTGCCTTATGATATCGTGCTAGAGCATGAGAAGATTCCGTTCATAACCTATCCGCATGAATGGCCGGCATCCATGTTGAAAGTCGCTGCCCTGTTTCATATAGACCTGTACGCCAGATTAGGGCCGTACGGACTGACGGTCAAGGATTGGCATCCATACAATATTCTTTTCAAGGGCACAGAGCCGGTATTTGTGGACTTCACGTCCATTATTCCCGTATACGATCTGAGAAATGAGGAATATCTGACGCCCCCTTGCATACCTCGGTTATTCCGAAACGTTTGGGATACTACTTCGGCGTATTTCTATGAGATGTACCGGCGCATGTTCGTGCCCTATTTCCTGTTCCCGCTTTACATGATAAATAACGGGAATCATTCCAGGGCGCGGCGCCGAATGCTTGAAACGGCCATGAACACGGCTGATTCGGTTATCCGGCAGGACGAAGTGTTCAATGCCGGGTCACGCGGCTGGAAGCATTACAAAGCCAAAGACTTGCTCAAGAAATTGGCCTTGTCCCAGCGAAGTATAACCAAGCGATGGTTTCTGCGTTTGCTGAGAGCGGAAGTGAAAAGGCTTTCCGTTTTTCGGCAGTCGAGTAATTACAGCGATTATTATTCTGCCAAGAATGAGGGGTTTGGATTCGAGCCGTCATCGGAGTGGACGGAAAAGCAGCATACGACGTACCAGGCAATCAAGCGTTTGGGGCCCCGGACACTGCTTGACATGGGCAGTAATACAGGATGGTTTTCCATCATGGCCGCCAGACTCGGCTGTCAAGTAGTGGCATTCGATATAGATGAAGCTTGCGCGGATATATTATACCAGAGGGCCAGGCAATACGACCTTGACATATTGCCCCTGGTGATGGACATGACCAAGCTGACACGGGATATTCCACCGCTTGATTTCGAAAATGAGCCGTCACGGTCCCTGATTGGCGGCCAGGCTCCTTTGCTGCTTTCGGCGGAGAAGCGGCTGAAATGCGATATGGTCCTGGCGCTGGCGATAGTGCATCACCTGGCACTGGGACATGGTATCGGCTTTGACGAGATTGTTAACAAACTGGGCGCGTTTGTGACAAAATATTTGCTCATCGAGTTTGTGGCAAAGGAGGACAAGTTGATTGAAGCCGATCCGGATTTTTTCCCGGCTTATAATGCTGACCCACGTGGCTTCGGCTGGTATACCCTGGACCGTTTTACCCGTGAACTGCGCAGGCGGTTTCGAGATGTCGATATCAGAAAGTCTCATCCAGAGTCGCGGGTTATCCTGATTTGCACGAGGTGATAGATGTACTTTTCTAATGAAAAATAAAAAAGGTGGCCATAATGAAAAAAGCCTTGATCCTCGGAGTTTCTGGCCAAGATGGCGCATATCTCGCACGTCTGCTTTTACAAAAAGGCTACGAGGTATACGGCTCCTCGCGTGATGCGCAAATGTCTTCGTTTTCCAACCTCCATGCGCTTGGTATCTACGACGATGTATGTGTTGAGTCCATAGCGCTCAACGATTTCCGAAACGTTATCCAAACGCTCATGAAGATAGAGCCGACCGAGGTTTATAATCTCGCCGGTCAGACTTCGGTAAACCTGTCCTTTAAACAACCGGTCGAGGCGTTCGAGTCGATTGGCGTTGGAACATTAAACCTTCTTGAGGCCATCCGCTTGATGCAAACCCCGATCAAGTTTTACAACGCCTGTTCAAGCGAATGTTTCGGCAATACAGGTGATAGCGCCGCCGATGAGTCCTGGCCTTTCAAGCCCAGAAGCCCATACGCAGTAGCAAAGTGTGCGTCATACTGGGAAGTGGCAAACTACCGCGAGGCATACGGGTTATTTGCCTGCAGCGGGATTTTTTTCAACCACGAATCGCCACTAAGACCTGAACGTTTCGTGACAAAAAAAATTGTATCAGCAGCCACCCGTATTGCCAGAGGTAGCGACGAGAAGCTACACCTGGGAAATATATCAATCAGACGTGACTGGGGCTGGGCGCCGGAATATATAGAAGCTATTTATTTAATGCTTCAACAGGAAACACCAAATGATTATGTGATTGCTACTGGCGAGTCTAATAGCCTTGAAGACTTTGTTGCAGCGGCTTTTGATTATGTCGGACTTGATTGGCATAACTATGTGGAAATCGACCAAAAGCTCATACGCCCGTTGGATATTGCAGCCGGTCGAGGAAATCCCTCAAAGGCTAGAGTGGAACTCGGGTGGCAGGCAAAACACAAAATGCGTGACGTCGTACGCATGATGATGGAGCACGAAGAAAAACAAAAAGAATAACTGGAATGATTCATACATTCAGGTAAATATTTTAACAAACTCAAGTTCCATCTGTATACGGCAGTGCCAAAGGAGTAAAATACCGTGGAAGATAAGCCAGTTGTTCTATTTGCCACCCCTTTTTTGCATCATCCGCCAACAGGAGGGCCGGTTCTACGAATTGAGAATTCAATTATTGCTCTATCTGAAATTTCCCATTTACATATATACAGCCGAATTCCATTAAATGAGATAGGAGGAGAGGCCGGCTTGTCTTTTTACAGGAAATACTGCAATGGCTTTTACTTTGCCTCTCGTGTTTCACTTAATAGATACGTCAGATTCGTAAAAAGATGTATAAATTTCCTTGCTAAAAGGATAATCAAGCGTCCTGTTTTTAAGATTAACTGGAAAACGATTGAGGATTTTCGGTATTTGTTAAAAGTTGCCGATAACATCAAAGCCGATGTAATCTGGCTGGGCTATGGGAATATATCGTATCCATTGCTGAAGTATATCAAAACACATTCGAATTATAAGGTAGTCCTTGATACGGATTCGGTTTGGTCCAGATTTGTTCTAAGGGGTCTGCCTTATGCCAGGAACAAGGAAGAATATGAACGAATAGAGAAAGAAGGCAGGGAAAAAGAAGAAGAAGAAAAATGGGGTACAACATTAGCAGATATTACTGCCGCCGTATCTGAGATTGACGCTGAATATTACCGCATGTTAGCCATGCATCCCCAGCAAGTTCATGTTTTTTCAAACGTTATTGATACTATAATGTATCAGCACAAACCGCTGCCGCCGGCAAACTTTAAAAAGCCCTGCATTTATCTCGCCGGAACTTTCTGGCGCGGCAGTCCCATGGAAGAGGCGGCCCGTTGGGTAATTACAGAAGTTCTGCCTCTGGTGCGTCGGCAAATTCCAAAGATGCATTTGTATATTGTTGGAAGAGGATCTGATGAAATCTTGTCAGATATTGATGGGCCTTGCATATCAATAACAGGGGAGCTGCATTCTGTATTGCCTTATCTTTGTAATGCTGATGTTTCGCTTGTACCACTGAAATTCGAATCAGGCACGCGCTTTAAGATTCTGGAAGCAGGAGCCTGTGAAAGGCCTGTTGTTTCTACGACCCTCGGTGCAGAAGGTATTCCCATTACCAACGAAAAAGATATTTTAATTGCCGACGAGCCTGAGATGTTTGCCGCGGCGATTGTCAGGCTGATTAAAGATCCCAGCTTTTCATCAGAAATGGCCAAAAACCTGAAGAGGCTTGTGCATGATAATTACACTGTTGCATCATTGGCTGTCGAAGGACGTCGTATCCTGGAATATCTACTGCAATAAATGGAGATATTGTTCATTTATCGGTCATTCCTTAAAACGGCAGATCAACTCGAACGCCTCGGCATACTGAAAACCGGAGATGCTCCCCTGTACTTTGAAATCGCCCGTAGCGCCTCGGGCGAGCAGGGATGCGGAAACGTCCGGACCTCACCTTCATACAGCGCTGACTTGCTCCCCGAGAATTCCCCGAAAACTGTACCACTTGCAATGAGAGTCCCATTAAAGTATAATGCCTTCAGGATGGGTTTCCATGAAGGAGAACAGACATTCGGCACAGAAAACCCCAGCAAAGCTCAGGCAGTTAGACGTGGAGTTGCCAAAGGGATTATTAGCGATAATACCGGCCAGAGGCGGATCAAAACGCATCCCGGAAAAGAACATCCGCGAATTCTGCGGTCAGCCACTTATCGCCTACACGATTCTGGCTGCTTTTGAATCTAAAATTTTCAACAATGTAATTGTCTCAACTGATAGTAGTAAAATTAAAGAAATTGCCGAAGCTTTTGGTGCTGAAGTGCCATTCTTAAGATCATCTGATATTTCTGACGACCATACGCCGGTTAGCGCAGCCACGGTAGATGCACTTGAACGTATTGATCCTCAAGGGGTGGAGTATTCTCACGTCTGCCAGCTCATGGCAAATTGCCCGTTGCGTACATCGGAAGATATTATCAACAGCTATCAACAGTTTACGGCTACAGGTGCAGATGCTCAAATATCCGTGAATCGATATGGATGGCAGAATCCATGGTGGGCATATGAACGTGAGGACGAGTTTATACTAAAATCTCTTCATGAAGATATGCAGAAAATGCGCAGCCAGGACCTGCCCGAACTCTTCTGCCCAACCGGGGCAATCTGGTGGGCCAAGGCCGAAGCGCTAAGAAAGCACAAGACTTTCCATATACCGGGAAAATCCGGCTGGGAGATGCCCTGGCAAAGGGCAATTGATATCGATACTGATGATGACTGGAAGCTTGCGGAACTACTTTTCAAACTTTCTGGTGAGCACGACATAAATAAGCACTAATTACTTTATATACTTCAATGTCTTATCAGTTTTTTAATTTTTTCTATTATAAGAACAGAGGATTGGTTAAAAGGGTTTTCCTGTAGCCTTAAGCAGTTTGAATATCCTGAATTTAACAGACGTTTTCATGCGAAATTTCAAACAATCAAGAACATGTAAAAGTTTCAGCAGAAACAACCTGAAAGCCCTGCCTGGATTAATCAGCAGTTCTGATATCCTGAGACTATACTCATACTTTCTTCTGTTTTCATTGATTTATTTCATGAATATCATTAGAATGTTGATACAATCCTATTTGATTTTTCAATAAACTTCACTAACAGGCGTATGAAAAATTTAGCGCTATATACGACAATCTATCCAGCAATGGATAAGTGGAGGGTAGAGAAATGACTGAGAATCAATTAGTGATTGCTGATCGTCAGATTGGTGAGGGATCTCCCTGCCTTATTATTGCGGAAGCAGGAATTAATCATAACGGAGATATAAGAAATGCAATAATGTTGGTCCGGAAAGCATCAGAATGCAGGGCAGACATCGTTAAATTTCAGACCTTTTCAGCATCAACTTTGATGTCAAGGGCGATAAGTTGGCCTAAAATCGCAAGTATTACTGGGGATGATGAGGATTTGTACAGTTTTGCTGATCGCGTTGCATTAAGCCCGGAGGATCATTATATTTTACAGAATGAGTGCAAAGAGATGAACATTCATTTTCTTTCAACTGCCTGCACTCCTGAAGAAGTAGATTTTTTGGAAGAAATAGGCGTTTCAGCATATAAAATCGCGTCTGGTGACCTTGACAACATTCCTTTGCTGAAGCATGTTGCAGGTAAGCAGTTACCTATATTGCTATCAACAGGGATGAGTACATTGGCGGAAGTTGATCGAGCCCTGGATGCAATTTATGGTGCAGGTGGAAATGATATTGTTTTAATGCATTGCGTGTCTCTGTATCCACTTGAATCGCAGTATGCCAACCTACGGGCAATCGATACAATGCGTGTGGCTTTTAACTTGCCTGTGGGGTTCTCGGATCATTCGATTGGAAATACGATTGCAGTTGCGGCAGTGGCGCGTGGCGCATGCGTTATCGAGAAACATTTCACACTCGACAGGGCTATGGTTGGCCCGGACCATTCTTGCTCGATTGATCCGGCTCATTTGGTAGAATTAATACATGCTATCCGAGACGTTGAAAAGGCTCTGGGAACCGGTCGAAAAACTCCAATGAAGCCCGAGCTGGAGAGCAAAAGCGCCATGCGCCGTAGTATTGTGGGAAAGCAACGAATCCCGGCAGGCATAATTGTTACACAGGAAATGCTATCTTTCAAACGACCGGGAACCGGCATCTCACCTGCGGACTTGAAGCTGGTTATCGGACGCTGTGCTAAACGAGATATCAAGGTTGATGAATTGCTGAGTCTTGAGAAACATTTTTACAGCCATGACACGTAAATCAATAGGTTTTCGCGTTGACGCAGGTCCAATGGTTGGGATGGGCCATCTCTCCCGTTGCGTTAATCTAGCTGAAGAGATGGCGTTACATTTCGACGTTACCCCACATTTTTTACATTTACAACATAGCGCGATGCATGGAGCAGCAGATTTCATTAAAGCACACGGCTTTGAAACACATGTGGTTTCGGCAGCAATTGACGCCGAGCGTGAAGATATGAGTATTACCCGCCGATTACTCAATAACCTTGCCGCCCGATGGGTAGTCACGGACTTGGTCGTACCAGATGAGTCTGATACTGACTTGCTGGCCGAACATTTCTCTGCCGACGTTGCGGTGCGTTACATTGCAGAGGTTCGATCCTGGGGATTTCCCGTCATATCTTTCTCTGACCAGGGTACTCCTATTGAAATACGCCCCAATATCGTTATTAATTGCCATCACCATCAGCGATCCGCCGATTATGCAACCGTGAACGAGACTAAGTTTCTACTTGGACCTGACTTTTTCCTGGTGGGTCGTGACTTTATTCCCTATATTACGAAGGAGAAAAGTCATAGGCAGATAAATATTCAAGTGTTAATGATGTTCGGCGGTTCGGACCTGTTTGGTTGCTCGATAAAAACGGCTCGTGCGCTGCAAAAACTCGATGATATTAACCTTTTCGCAATCTTGGGACCGGCAGTAGACAGGCCTGAAGATGTTGCCACCAAGTTAAATGAATTAGGGGTTACGGTGCATCAAGCGGTGCCCAGCGTGGCAGAATACCTGTTTGATACTGACTTGGCCATTACAGCGGGTGGTAATACCTTGTTTGAATTAGCCGCCATAGGAACGCCGTGTGTCGTGTTGTGCCTGCGCGAAAGACAACATGAATATGCCGTTTATTTTGAGGAAAACGGCACGGCAGTTAATATGGGATCAGGAAGGAAGGTTAGTGAGAATCAACTTCGTCGGGCAGTTTGCAGCCTTGTTGATGATGTAGCCCGCCGCAAACAGATGGGGCGGCAAGGTAAGAAACTTGTTGATGGGGGCGGCGCAAAACGAATTATTCGGGCTATTGAAGCATCGCTGCTTAAGGAGTAATGGTGTGTCAGAGAATCTGGCAATCAAAAGCTATAAGCAAGGTGATGAATATGCAATTTTGAAACTTTTCGAAGATACTTTCGGTAAACAGATGTCTATGGATTACTGGCAGTGGCGATTTATGGGTAATCCAACTCGTAAGGCTATAATCGACATGGCGTGGGACAACGATGTATTGGCCAGTCATTATTCTGTTTCGCCGGTCATCTTATCTGTGCAAGGGATGGAGTATACCACGGGGCTTTCTGGGACCACAATGACACATCCAGACTACCGGAGACGAGCATTGTTTCCGACTTTAGCAGAACGCACTTATGCTCGGATGGCCAGCGAAGGCATGGCCATGGTTTGGGGTTTTCCAAATAACACCTTTTCACATCGACGAATAGTCCGTGACCTTGAATGGGAAGATATACATCTGGTACCTAATTTCCGAAAGCTCTTGACTGAAGGCAGACCTTTTCCTGAACCGACCAATAATCTAATAGAACTGGCAAACGTTGACGCAAGATTTGACCTGCTGTGGAGTCAGGCAAAAGGTAAATATCGAATTCTTGCAAAACGGGACATGTCTTATCTGAACTGGCGTTACGAGAGGAATCCTATGCATGAATATACTTTATTCGGCCATGTAACAGACGACCTATTGTTGGGTTATGCTATCTGCAAACACTACCTGAACGATATAGATTTAGTAGACATTCTGAGTATGGACGATGCGGTCGGCTTTGACCTGGTTTGTGGTGTGGCCAAGTGGGCAACAGCCAGGAAAGCCGAGGCCATTAACATGTGGCTTAACTTCACGACTCCTCTATATCGCAAACTGGAAGGATTCGGCTTCTATAACGGCGAGCCAATCACGTATTTTGGTGGAAGGATTCTGCAATCAAAACCGGACGGGTCAGAAATATACAACTTCAAGAACTGGCATCTAACTATGGGAGACTCTGATGTCTATTGAATACGAGGGCCAGACAGGGAACATCTTGGTTATTTCCCCACATCCGGACGACGAAACGCTTGGCTGCGGAGGTACACTACTGAAGTATGCATCGCAGGGCGTGAAGCTTCACTGGCTGCTGGTTACAGCTTGCGATGAGAATGAGTATTCAACAGATGCAATAAGAACGCAAGAAACCCAGGTTAAACAGGTGAAAGAAGCTTATCCTTTTAAAAAGCTACACTGGTTAAAATATCCAACTACTCGGCTCGAAGAAACACCGATTACGACGCCGATTGAAGCATTCAGCAGTATTGCTGATGAGGTCAAGCCGGAAATCGTATTTATTCCCTGGGCCCATGACGTTCACTCGGATCACCGCTTGGTTGCGGAGGCGTCTGCTTCGGCTTTCAAATCCTTCTATATGAGCCGATATGGCATAAGAAAGATTTTGGCTTATGAAACGTTATCAGAAACAGAAGCATCTTTTCAATTTAGGGAAACAACCTTTACGCCAAATGTGTTTGAAGACATCAGCACAACGATTGATAGAAAAATCGAACTGTTTCGGATGTACCAGACCGAAGTCCAGCCAGAGCCGATGCCGAGATCGGAATCCGGTATCAAGGCTCTGGCCCGCTATCGAGGCGCGACAATAAACTGTAAGTATGCTGAAGCCTTTATCCTTCTTAGAGAAATAAGCAAGTAGAATGAAAGACATCGTCATAATAGGTGCCGGAGGATTTGCGAGAGAAGTCTGTTTCCTGATAGAGGAAATCAATAAAACTCAAAACAAATGGAGCATTTTGGGTTTCTGCGAAAGCACAGGTAAAGAAACCGGAAATGAAATAGGTAAATATACGGTGTATTGCACTGATGACGAACTACGTGATATGCAGGTTTCCGTTGCGATGGGCATCGGCAACCCTCAATTAATTTCCAGAATTATAAAAGGCTTTGAGCAAAACGACAATTTAATGTTTCCGAATCTGATTCATCCCGATACAATAATGGACGTGGACAGATTCAGCATGGGAAAAGGCAATATTATATGTGCCGGCAACATATTTACGACTGACATAGAAATAGGTTCGTTCAATATATTTAATCTGAATTGCACTTACGGCCATGATGTCAGAATCGGCAACTACAATGTACTCAACCCGGGATTAAATATCTCCGGTGGAGTTGAAATTGAAAACGAATGCCTGATTGGCACTGGAGCAACAATACTTAATTACAGAAAGATTGCCGATGGTGCCGTCGTTGGCGCAGGCGCAGTCGTAACGAAAGATGTTTCACCCGGAGCGACCGTTGTTGGAGTTCCCGCGGGAGTTGTGGATTAAGGGACGAGAAATGGAAAGAGCCTGCAGCCATGTACGAAATTGAGGGCCGCCTTAAAAAAACCATTATAAGTCCGGCCACCACGATCCAGGATGCTGTCCCGGTTCTCAATGATGCGGGGCTTGGGGTTCTCTTGATTTGTGATGGAGACCGGAAGCTCCTTGCATTAATGACCGATGGCGATATTCGCCGGGCAATAATCAATCGAGTGTCGTTCGACAAGCCGTGCATTGATATCGCAAATAAAAAGCTTCTCTTTGCGAAAAAAGGTCTATCGGAAATGCAGGCCCTACATCTGATGGACACGGGGAAAAGTTTCCCTGTAAACCATCTTCCCGTTGTCGATGAGGAAAACCGTGTTATTGATCTTATTCTTCGCAAGGACCTGATCTCGGAAGAGTCACTTAATCTTCGTGCAATGATAATGGCAGGCGGAAAGGGCACGCGTCTGCGGCCCCTGACCGAAGATATGCCCAAGCCGATGTTGCCTGTAGGTGTTAGCCCGCTCCTGGAGAAGACTGTTGAAAATCTTCGCCATTCCGGAATTCAACAGATAAATATCGCTACCCATTACCTTAAAGAAAAAATCAAGGAACATTTCGGCGACGGCGAGGAGTTCGGTGTCAGTATTCAGTACGTCGAAGAGACCAAACCCCTGGGAACAGCCGGGGCTCTGGGTCTGATAGATTCATCTACTGAGCCGATACTCGTTATTAACGGCGATATAGTTACGAATGTTGACTTCTCCGCGATGCTTGGTTTTCACCGCAAGCACAATGCGGATATGACCGTGGCAACGCGGGGGTACGATTTCAAAATGCCCTTCGGTGTTGTGGATACGGATGGCATGAAGATTTCGAGCGTTAGAGAGAAACCGGAGATCCATCATTTCATATTGGCCGGCATCTATCTGTTGAATCCTGCGGTCTGTAGTTACGTACCTGCGGGTGAGCCTCACGATATGCCGGACCTGATTCAGCGGCTGGTAAACGATGGAAAGAATGTAATTAACTTTCCCATATATGAGTACTGGCTTGATATTGGCGGGTTTGAAGATTACAGGCGCGCACAGGATGATTTTAATGACGGTTAATCGCATGGTAACGATAATCTATTGAACCTGTTGTCGTAGCGTACCCGATAATTAGAGATGCAATAGCAGACTAAGGGGCTAGAAATGGCTGACGGGCCCAATTTCGACGGGAAGAAAGTTCTCGTAACCGGCGCCGGTGGTTTTGTTGGAAGCCATCTTGCTGAGGCGCTGGTTGAGTGCGGAGCAGAAACCCGCGCTCTGTTTCACTATAATTCAATGGGCCGCTGCGGCTGGCTGGATTTTTCTGATACAAAAAGTGAATTACAGATTATTCATGGTGATATCTGCGATCCGGATTGCATGCTGAAAGCTGCGGATGGTGTGGATATAGTATTCCATCTTGCCGCATTGATCGGAATACCCTATTCATACCATGCACCGATTTCCTATATTAGAACCAATATAGAAGGCACGTTGAATGTTATGCAGGCGGCATTGTCGGCGGGAGTCGGGCGTCTGATCCACACCTCCACCAGCGAGACATACGGGACTGCGGAGTATATCCCAATTGATGAGAAGCACCCTCTGAAGGGGCAAAGCCCTTACTCTGCATCCAAGATAGGGGCCGATAAGCTGGCTGAATCCTTCTACCGGTCTTTCGGATTGAACGTGGTTACTGTTCGACCATTTAATACGTATGGGCCGCGCCAGTCCGCAAGAGCCATTATCCCGACAATTATTACGCAGTGCAGAAACGGTAAGATCGTGAAACTGGGGAATCTCGAACCGACCCGGGATTTCACATTCGTTGATGACACGGTCAGCGGTTTCCTTTGCGCCGCAAAAGCCGATCACGCAGTCGGTGAAGTAATCAATCTGGGTTCCGGCAAAGAAATTTCCATAAAGGAACTGGCTGAATTGATTTCGTCAATAATGTGTAAAAAGGTTGAAATTATCTCCGAAGGCGAGCGGACAAGGCCGGATAAGAGCGAAGTTGACCGGCTTTGCGCGTCCAATGACAAGGCTAAGAAAATTCTTTCGTGGGAGCCTTGCACCTCTTTTGAAGACGGACTCAAAAAGACAATTAAATGGTTCGAGAGCAACATTTCCTTATATGATCCCGGTAAGTACATGGTGTAAATGAAATGGGCCAACTCGTAAATCACTCCAACCTGGAACCGGGAGCATCTCCGGAAGGTTTCATTCCTCTTGCCGTCCCATATATCCATGGTAACGAATGGAAATATGTAAAAGAATGTCTCGATACGGGCTGGGTTTCGTCCGTCGGCCAGTATGTTGATAAATTTGAAAGCATGCTTGCGGATTACGCCGGACGCAAGTATGCCGTGGCTACTATAAACGGTACTGCTGCTCTGCATATTGCGCTACTCGTTGCCGGCATCAGACCTGATGACGAAGTCCTGGTCAGTGACCTTACGTTTATCGCTCCCGTGAACGCTATCAGGTATGTCGGCGCATGGCCGGTTTTCATCGACGCCGAGCCGGATTACTGGCAGATGGGTCCGGACAGCCTGAGGGATTTCCTGGAGAATCAATGCGAGAACAGAAGCGGTGAGACCGTGAACAAGTCTACGGGACGGACCGTTAAGGCGGTGATGCCGGTCGATATTCTCGGGCATCCGGTCGACCATGATCGCATCGCAGAACTGGCCGGACGATTTAACCTGCCTGTTATTGACGATGCATCGGAGAGCCTTGGCGCACGCTACAGGGAGAAACCCGTTGGGTTATTCGGCGGTATCGCGTGCCTGAGTTTTAATGGAAATAAAATTATCACCTGTGGCGGCGGTGGCGCTATACTCACAGACAATGAGGCATGGGCAAAAAAGGCCGGGTACCTGACAACGCAGGCCAAGGACGACCCGCTCGAATATATTCACAGGGAGATAGGGTACAACTACAGATTAAGCAACGTGTCGGCCGCCATTGGATGCGCCCAACTTGAAATCCTGAACGAGCACGTATCGGGAAAAAGAGAGATTGCCCGTAAGTATGATGAAGCTTTTCGGGATGTAGACGGCATCAGCATAATGAAGGAAGCGGATTGGGCCGGGAGCACCTTCTGGATGTACACCTTCTTGCTTGAAAGTGAAGAGCCCGGCAAATCTCCGCGGAATATGATTAAGAGGATGAACGAGAGGGGCATTCAGACGCGCCCTTTGTGGCAACCGATACACCTGAGTCCCGCGCATGCGGACTTGCACAATCAGACACAGTGCCCTATTGCCGAGAGCATCTGGCGGAAGGCTGTCAGCATTCCCTGTTCTATTGGCTTGAACTCGATTGATCAGATTAGAGTGATCGAAGAAATTATTGCCTTCATGGAGCAATAGCGGAAACAGGTTGACGAAAAGAGAAGGTAAAACCTTGTTCAATATTCGGGATCGGCAGAGACTGTATGTAATGAGCTTGCTGAAAAAGAGGTTATGACGGCTCAACAGGGGAAATTCGAAGCGGCTTGGAGCCAGAAACGGCATTTCGGCTTTGATTTTACTTGCTGAGTGCCTGCAAGCAGAGGTAAAATACAATAAAATTACATCGCGGCGGTCGCGGGGAATTCTGTCTGGGAAATCTCGGTTGAAATGTCTGGAAAGAGCTTCTCTACGTGAAAGGCCGCTCGGTTTGGACCAGTTGACCCCGAAAAATCTCCATAATTCGGTTTCCCAAAAAACCGAAATTAAGCCCGGTGGGCTCGGCCTGCTCAGCACATTATCCGAAGCCCGACGCTACAAGGAGCTTTTCTTTTTTCTCTTCTGGCGTGACATATCGGTAAGGTACAAGCAGACAATATTCGGGGTCTTATGGATCATTGTAACGCCCCTCATGTCGGCCGGGCTTTTCACACTTATCCGTCTGATGCTCGGAAGGGACACCGGCACTGAAAAGGGTCCAGAAGTTTTCATAATTGTTCTCTGCGGCATGGTTCCCTGGGCGTTTTTTTCCAAGTCGCTCAGCAGGGCGAGCAGCAGCCTTACCGGAAGCAGCGCCTTGATTACAAAAGTGTATTTCCCCCGAATCATAATTCCGTTGGCGTCTGCACTGGCGGGACTGGTCGATTTCGCTATCGGAATGCTCATCGTCATTGCATTCTTAATATATGGAGCTTTCCTGCCGGCATCCGGTATTAACCCCGGCTGGCAGATACTTTTGTTTGCACCATTTGTCGTTTTAAGTTTTATTTTGGCGGTAAGCATTGGGCTTTTTTTCGGAGCGGTAAACGTGCGTTATCGTGACGCAAACGTTATACTCGGCTACCTTATGTCGATGGGTATGCACGCCAGCGCCGTGTGGTGGCCGCTTGCCAAAATTCCTGAGAAGTACCGCCTGCTTGTCGCATGCAACCCGTTTGTCGGGATGATGGAAGGATTCCGCTGGTCGCTGGTGGGAGGAAAGTTCCCGGCCATCCCGCTTCTCATCACTTTGGCCTTCACGCTCGTCATGATGGTTGCCGGGTACAAGTACTTCATGAAGGTTGAACGGACTTTCGCGGACGTTATTTAATCTCATTTCCGAGGTATCGTTTGTCGGACATCGTTATTAAAGTCGAAGACCTTTCCAAAGTGTACCGGATCGGTATGCGGAAAAAACACGATTCATTCCGTGAAATGGCCTCGGACTGGTTATTTTCCCGCTTCAGGCGGCTTACCGGCAAGAGCCTGCTCGATGAAGACGCCAAGGACACGATATGGGCGCTGAAGGATGTATCGTTCGAGATGAAGCGCGGCGAGATTCTCGGCATAATAGGAAAAAATGGCTCCGGGAAAAGCACACTCCTCAAGATACTATCCCGCATAACCGAGCCGACGAAAGGGCGCGCGGAAATAAATGGTCGAGTGGCTAGCCTGCTCGAAGTGGGTACCGGTTTCCACCCCGAGCTAACGGGCAGGGAGAATATATTTCTCAACGGCGCGATACTCGGCATGAAGCGAGCAGAGATCAAGGCAAATTTCGACGAGATAGTGGATTTCAGCGGCATCGAGAAGTTCATCGACACGCCGGTCAAGCGCTATTCGAGCGGTATGTACGTTCGGCTCGCGTTCGCGGTTGCCGCACACCTGCAGCCGGAAATATTGCTTATTGACGAAGTTCTTGCCGTTGGTGATGTGGAGTTTCAGAAAAAGTGTTTGGGGAGAATGGACTCTGTTGCCGAAGAAGGCAGGACTATTCTTTTTGTGAGTCATAACATGTCCGCAATAACAAGGCTTTGCCCGAAAACGATCTGGCTTGAAGAAGGAAAAGTTAATAAAATCGGTGACTCGGAGTCAATTTGTGAGAAGTATTTATTTATGGGTATGGGGGTTAAATCGGGTGCATATACGTTCGACGATGGTGCGGAGCATGCAGTTCAATTCCTGCGGCTGGAGATGCTTAATAGCAAAGATGAACCAACAAGTGTTTTCAGGGCAGATGAACCAATCAAATTTCGAATCACCTATCGTATAGAAAAGGACATTAGCGGCCTTTCGGTTGTAACAAATATTACGGATGCGTTAGGCCAATCCTTGTGGGGCATGAGCGATTTGGATCTTTTTCCGGAACTCTATGAAAAACGTCTTGCAGGAACCTGGGTCTATGAATGCATCGCTCCGGCAAACGTGCTTAAGCCGAGAAACTATCTGCTCGCGCTGGGGGCCGGAACAGGCAGTCAGTATTTTCACCACCCATCCCTGTGTCCTTTTGAAATCAGCACTGCTGGATACTGGGGACAAGCCGCTCGTTTTTTTAGTGCCGGAGGCGGACCGCTTGGTGTGCCCATGGAAGCCAAGATGCCCGTTCCCATCAAGGAAGACTAAAGCTATGAACTCCAGGGATAGACTGGCTAAGAAGCAGCTAGAATATGAAATATTACACAATCTCAGACAGATATACGTAAGAGCATTTTTTGTGTTGCCGAAATTGTTTACCAGATATTTTTTCAACAAGAACAAAAGAACCCCTAAGCCATCCTATAGTGAATATGACAATTATTGGGATAAGTTTCGGGAGGATCGAGATATATTCAGAACAGATTTACCCTTTACCAGATTTGACCTGCCAATTGATCCGTTAACGATCCCGATGTGATCGAGGCATATGTATAAATATTAGAATCGCAGGAATAAACCCTCCTGCGCATATCAATATAAGGGCATGATCACTTATTCCGCGTATGTTTCCTCCCACCGATAATGCTCCTGACGATGGTTACGAATACGTACCGAGAAAACGGTAGCGAAATACGCAACTGCCAACCGTCTATCGTGAGCACGCGGATGAAGTAGGCTAAAGCGCCAACTTTACATTTGGATTGCCATAATGATGTGAACGCTCTTGTATAAGATTTCCGAAGCCGTTTCGCTATTACACTACTTGACAACCGCGCCCCGGCCAGATCGGCGATGCGGCGGAAAACGGAAGCTTGTGCAATAAAAATTGTTGCAGTACGCCGGGACAGGCTGTCCGATACCCAGTGATATCTGGCAAGAATGTCTGGAAGATAGTCAAAACGGTAATGGAGGCTCAATCGCAGCCAAAGGTCGTAGTCCTCGGCAACGGTATATCGCGTATCAAAGCGAAAACTATTATCAAAAACACGTCGGCGGGCAAACACGGTGCTGCTCCAACAGAAGCAATCCGTAGTATAAAGCGGGAGGAATATATCGCCGCGCGCGGGAGAAACAACCGTATCGTGATAGCTGCGGCTTGCACCAGACTCATCGAAGAATTCAAAATCGGAAAACAGAATATCACACTCGGGATGGCTGTTCATAAATTCCGCCTGGCGCGCTAATTTCTCGGGACGCCAGGAATCATCCGCATCAAGGAAGGCAATGTATCTTCCGCCGGCGACGGAAATACCCGCATTGCGCGCGGCTGCGGCGCCCTTGTTGCGTTGGCACAGCAATTTTGTCGTGATGCCGGTTTCGCGCGCCCAACACCGGACAGCATCTGCAGTACCGTCACTTGATCCATCATCAACTACAATAACTTCGTCGGGTACCCGCGTTTGAAGGGCAATGCTGTTCAGCGCCCTTGAGATATGCTTTTCTGCATTATATGCCGGGATGATTACCGAAATGTCGGCGGTTTCAGGTTTCATTGCCAAATATTTCTGTCCAGAACTTGATTTAGAAAAGTTGAATTACCGTCTGCCTGAGAGCAGGATGCTGACATTTTTCCTTTCGTTGGCCGGCCTTGTCTTGCTTGAGCTTTACAGGGCTCAACTCGGTCAACCTCCTGATATTTTGTGAATGTCAGTTTAAGTTGTCCTGACTATTTCGCCTTTTTAAATTCTGAAAAGAGTAGCTTTGTAGGAAATCCCCAACGGTGGTTAAACGTCGTATCAACCGATTTATATATTACATTTAATGTCACTCTTGTCCGCCATGTCTCGTGTAACTGCCAGATAGTTGGTGGTTATGAAAACCTCATGTGTTTCCTTGTATTTGCGAATGTATTGAAGGCCGTTTCTGGTAATCCTGAATATTTCATAATTAGAGTCAAGCAAATAGAAAAAATCCTGGAAGAATGTTCTTGAATCAATATTGCAGCCTCCAAATTCAAATTGGATTAAATCAATCTTGTTGTTTTTAAGCAAGCTGGAGCTGCCCCGGAGAACGGCCAACTCATGCCCCTCTACATCCAATTTCAGGAATCCTATATGATCAATTCCCATTTCAGAGCAAAAACCATCGAGCCTCCTGATTTGAACTTCCTGTGGATGCTTCATCGAAATCCCAAAATGGTTGAGCCTTCTGTTATAAAGCGATGCAAGGCCAGAGGTCGGATTGTCAGAATAGAGAGTCAGCTTTTCATCATTCAGCCCGAATCCAATATTATACAAATGGACATTTATATTTTTAAGGTTTTCAGAAAGTTTAATAAAAGTTTCCGCTGCAGGTTCAAAGGCATAAATTTTATATTTGCCACCTGTTATAAGGTGCATTTGGCGAGAATACTCGCCAACATTGGCTCCAACATCGAAAATAATGTTAGATCTGCTTTCCCGCAGGAGGTTAACAATTTTATCATTAAATTCACCACTGTTGTGTATTGAAAAGGCTTCTCCTATATTCAAACCTTTTAGCGCAAGCAATTGGAGTTCCTCAAAAAAATCTTGAGGGGCTTGTCGTCGTGCAATACGCCCTATATATCGCCTAATCAACCTTCGCAGCATCTGTCCCTCCAAATGAACTCGTGATGACTCTATATAGCTATACCCATTTTTTTAAATGCCTCGCTGAATCTTTTTTGCCATGTGTGCTCATTTACGGCGCGTCTATATCCCGCTTGTCTGATTTTTTCCCTTTCACTTTCGTGCGAAAGATAATACTTCGCCTTTTCAGCAAGGTCGTTTCCATCATGGTAGCAGACTATTTCTTTGCCGATATCAAAAAACTCTTCCAGCTCATGCATATATTCGACCATGTAAAAAGCGCCGCTCATCGGCGCCTCGAAATCCCTCAGCCGCACCTGAAGTATTGGGTTGTCTGTTTTATGCGTTTCGCCGCAGGCGGAAAAGCCGAGGCTTATCCTGCTGCGCGAATACATTTTTATCATTTCTTCATCCGAGAGCGGCCCTCCAAGCGCCTCCGGTGGCAGGCGGGAATCACTTTCCTGCTTCCTGCTCCCAAAGATATTCCGTATTCGTCGCTTCGCGGCGTCCAGCAGTCTGCCTCCTTTTAGCGTCCGGGCGGTTTTTTTTAGAAACGAGGCCTGCGGCCCCTGTTTTCCCGCGGGTTTCCACCCCGGGCCCCAGACATTTACCCTTACACCGGCTTTGCAGATATCGTTCAGGTATTCTTCCCGGTTGCCGTACTTCTGGCCCACGAACGTAACATCATATTCGCGCTCGAGGTCGTACGGTTTGTAAATATTCGGATTCGCGGCCTCCTGCACATAAAGAGGGTTCGCGCCGACCGCCCGGTAATCGTCGAGCCGGAATTTCTCGGGCACGAGGCAGTAGTCGTACGCGGGAGCAATCTCTTTGACGAGGTGAAACTGGTATGATGCATTGCAGTACCAGTTGACGGTACAAATGCCCATATCGCTTACCTGTCTTATGACCTCTGGTCTGCAGTGCGCCCCGTAAAAGTAGCTGAAGAAGACATCGATGGGTTTTTTCTCATGCGAGGCCCGAATCTGTTCCAGCAACTTCTCTTCCAGCCGCGGCCGGTTTTTTTCTATAAACTCTTCATTTTCAGGGAAAGCGGGGTCCATGTGGACGGAAAATGGCTCGAGGTCAAAATCGAAATCCACGATTTCAATGCCAAGGTCTGCAAGCGAAAGGTATAAATTGTTATACCAGACGCTCGACCACCCAAGAGCGGCGTTCGCCGAGCTTTCCGATGCGTAAAAAAGCCTCACGGGAGTGCTTTCATAAAATACATTCAGGGATATCAGCCGAGAACCTTACGGATAGATGTTACAAATATTCCATAGGCCCGTCCAGCTAAATGTGAGCGTATCAGGAAGCCGGGCAGAAGACCACTGTGCTTTATCGCTCTTTTAAGTCTGCGCACGATTTTCCTCAGGCCCGCGGACAGCCTCGTATGTTTTCGCAGCTCTTTCCTCGGGATGCGTGATACGAATTCGTTCAGTCGTTCAACGAATCTCTGCCTGACTTGGTTATCTGATACTGCCCTGCGCACGTATTCAAGATGCCTGATCTTCTCGGGCCGGCGGTGGCGCCATTCGTAGTACTCAATATATCTGAGCACAAGGTCATCCGACTGGTCCGGCACATACAACGGATAGTCCGCTCTAGCATGTCCGGCTCCCCGTGGCTTCCGATTTTTGAGGATGCTGTCGAAATACGTACTTTTTATTCTTAGCTTCGCATAGCGTGGTATCTTCTGGTAGAGGTCGAACCTGAAATTTAATATCTCTCCACTGTAAAAGTCAATGAAAGTATGGCTCTCGCTTTCCTGGATAGTTACTTCTATTTCAAATCCGTCAGCAACACAGGCGTTGCCAAGTCGTAATATCTTGCGTGCGACGCTTCCCGCGTCCTTGCAGAATATATCTATATCCGAGCCCGGGCTGTAATCCGGGAACCAGCTCGGAAACTTAATGATTACATAATCCTCATCTTGGAACTCGAGAAAGAAGTTATGAAGATCAAGGGGGGGCATTTTAACCTACCACTGCCGCGATCCACATTTCCACGCCTGATGCCGCCAATATACTGGCCCTGTGTACTCCGTCAAGTATTGTATAACCACCCAGACTGCTTTTTTCAACAAGAATGTAGGAAGTCTCGTATGGCGGCATAAGGTAGTCGAAATCGCCTGCAAGCTGGTCAAATCCCTCAGGGGTATGGTCGTCGAGAAGCAGTTTCCCCCCAAATTTTTTCCAATAGAGCCGGTAAGGTTCACGAACGCCCTTCAAATATCCGTAGTGGGGGGTTTCCTTAATCGGCAGGCGGTCTTTTGACCACTCTTCGGCATCTCCGCGGAGGATGTTGCAGTATACTTCGGAAGTCTTCACGGACCGTATCCTGAACCGGTCAAACGTGAAGATATGGTGCGGCACTTCAATTACGGGATTGGGAACTTTTGCCAAATACTCCAGCCCTTCTTCGCACCCAAGCAGTTTCAGCATGTGGTTGGTCTGAGACTCGAAATCGGAGCCGTGAATTACGTGTTCCTCGGTTCGGCGGCCGTCCACGCGGGGGTTATATTTATTCCTTATCTCATCCTTCATCTCTTTCATGAGCATGCATTGAGGGTGGCGGAAATCCTCGTCTCCTACGATTTCCTCCCGCGGCTGAAGGTTCTTAACGAAAATAACCAGCACGTCCGACTCGGATTCGAGGAGGTATTCCGTTTTGGCGACGAGGTGACGCCATGGAACAGCATCGTTTTCATATACTCTCTTTACAAATTCGTCTATGCTCTCAGGTTTATGCCGGATTATCTTCAGGATATCGAACTCCGGCCTGCCGCGGATAAAATCAATAATATTCCTTGTATACTTGAGGCCGTTGCCCCAGATGAGGAAGTAGTCGTAGCGTGTTTGATTTACAGTCATACCAGAGCCTTTGGCCCTCGGGTAATTAGTCCGAAGACTTGAATTCTTTCCAGAAAAGGCGGAGCCGGTGTTTCACCAGTCTCAGGTTCACGTATCTCGATCGGCGCCCGCGTTTGATTTCAGGACCATCCCCCCCCATCTTTCTCCACTTGTAATAATACTTGTCCCAAAGAGGGTGAACAAGCCTGTTCCAGAATTTTCTTTCTCCCCAGGGATGGATTATGACCGTACTGTTGGTTTCCTTCTCCGGAGGGCAGTTGAACTTGATATCGAGCTCCGTAACATCCAGATCGAATTCCTGGAGCATCAGGTTGATTATCGCCTGGTCTGAACTTATTTTGGTTGCCCATTCGTTTGTTTTTTCGTAACACCACTGCCTGAGCTGCTCGTATTTCGGCAATTTATCGGACAATAACAATATGCCATCGTTGTAACATTCTTTTTCCATGTTATAACCTGCAACGACATCCGTAAAGCTTACGCTAATAGGTGTATCCTTGTGGCAATACATTGATATGCCTGAGTTTTCACTATTCACCTGTGGTAAAATACTGCTTTTGAGAAGCGCATCGGCATCAATCCACAATACCTGGCAATACTTTTCAAGCAATGCAAAGCATTCGTAACGCGCAAAAGCCATCTTAGATACACGAGCAAACTTGTCAGCGTCTATTAGATCGAGTTCATAGTCCAAAAACATACAAGGATGAATCCCAGATAAAAGGTTCTTAGAGCGCCGGGACAAGCCGTCATGAAATACGATGACGTCAAAATTGATTCTCTTCGCATCTTTCCGCAGGGCGAATAGAATAGTCGCTACAGCGAAGGCCCAATTGTCGGTTATGCCCATTACAATGGCTAACTCAAGTTTTCTCATGTCTTTCCCATTGCTCTCGACAAAATTACTCACAGCTGCAGACCCCACTGTCATCAGAAATATCTCTCTTCAGGATAACGTACAACTTTTCCATACTGTGGAAGTAAGCGCGTTTATTAAGTCATTCCCGATTATCTGCATCTAGAGGCTATTGATATTGGAATCTTATCGTCTTGGAATCTTATCGTCCAGATTATTATATAATTTATGCAACTACGTTCTATTTGTCGATTATATTTGACTACGCGGTAAAACAGCATAGAGCAGAATAAATAACTGATGCCAGGGAGATTCCTCGGGCCAGTTTAATAACAAGCGCCCCACTGAACTCCTGACGGTTGACCTCGAGAGGTCTCATGGTTTCAATGGTTTCACGATCTTCGGGGGTAATCCGTTTCACTAGCTGGACAAATATCCTGACTTCAAGTATAATAAAACAGTATTTGCTGGATTAGGAGTAACTCATTCAGATCTCCGTTGTACATGCCGGCGGGTAGCTATGGATCTTTTTGAATGAAAAAAAAATCCGTTTGCCTAATTTTCCGGAGCGCTTATTTGGATTCCGTGCCAACTCTGCACGGGTTAATTGATTTAATGACAAGAAACGGATATTCTATAGACGTCTTTTCATTTTTGTCTCCTCATACTACAACCCCTAAGTTTGAATCTAGAAACGTAAGATTCATCGATATTACTAACATAATAGAGGAGTCTGCCGGATTAAAAAAGAACAACTTGAAAATATCGCGCCTTTGGATTCTATTTAAGCGAGCAATCAGGAAACTTTTTAATTTTATCGGGGGATTCGCGGAAATAAATCGTTTATATAAAATATGGACTACTCGCCCATATTCTTTTTTTATAGTTGTAGAACCGGAAGGAATTCCCTTTTTGAAGCATATCGCCTATAAATCGTCAATCCTATATCGATTTTTAGGTATCCCTTTTATTTATTTGTCTCTTGAGCTTATATTGTCCTATGAATTATTCAACCCGAGAGAATCCGTATTTAAAAAACTGGAACGTGTTTATAGTAAAAGAAGTTTTTTTAATATTATCCAGGATAAAGATAGGGGAAAATTGTTTGCGCAAGATAACTTTATTCCTATGCATAAGCTTGAATACCTTCCGAACTCGCCTCTTATGTTAGCGGAAAAATCGAAATCTAGATATTGGCATCAGGAATTTGGCTTAGAGGATAATATTAAAGTTGTACTTCATCCAGGAGACTTCGCGGAATGGACTACGCTTGAAGATGTCATTTCATCTACTCAATTATGGCCAACAGGTTGGATATTGGTTATTCATACAACATTAATCAATGACAAAATGCCTGAGGCTAAGCTTATTCGTTGGGAATTTCTTAAAAAACTTGCTTCAGGTAATCCAAAGGTAGTTTTTTCTCAACACCCTGCAAGCAGACAGAAATATGACAAGCTTGTTTCGAGCGCTGATGTAATAATTGCTTTTCCAACTCCCACAGGCAATGCGCGTCATTTACTAACTAATATGAGAGTAATTGGTTTGTCTTCTGGTAAAGCTTCTTATGCTTTAAGGTCAGGGTTGCCTGTAATAGTGAACAATAAGACGACACTGGGGAAGTTTGTAACAGAAACGGGGTGTGGCGTTAGTGTCGAGACCGCATCCGAAATAGGAAGCGCTTTACGGAAAATCGAAAGCAATTACAAGCAATATTCTGAAATGGCTTATAAAACATTCGAAGAGCATCTCCAGTTCGAAAAACATTTCAAAAAAATACTGAGAAGAATTGAGAAATACCTTTGAAGAACAATAACGGTTAGAGAGCCCAGTCATTTTTTAATAGATCACCTTTTGAATACTAGAAACCATTTCATAACCTAAGAATTTTTATAAATTGGCTTTTAATCAGGAGTTAGATTTGCTTAACTGGCTGTCAGGAGGGGGTGAAAGATGGCCAGAAGCAAAAAAGGGTGGAAGCTTACTGACGATACAGACACCCATTCGCACCGTGACCGAATTACTCCTCAATCGGCCCGTGCATTGTATAATTCGCGTGCCCGCCGCCCATACATAATCGCGGCAAAAGATGCGATTCTTTCAAACCGCATAACCGCCAGTCTCTAGGACCGGCCCGTACGCGCGCATTCGGGACGGAGTCTTGTGCTGAAAAGCTTCTCCAACTTGCCAACAAACCCTTCGCTGCCGGCCGGGAAACAGGCCCAGCCGTGAGAGCGCGGCCGCTCCTTTTTTTATCGTTATGTGGCGGAACCTATGCGACGTATGTGTCCGCGGCGTGCTCTTCAACTTCGGTAATCGTTTCGTACTTCGCTCCCAATTTGCCTGCCAAGAGTGCATAATAAATAACGGCAACGGGCATTCTGATCTGCCATTTTATTCGGCTTTCGCAACAGTAATTACATTCCAGGTATCCTCACTTGGTTCCTTGTCAAAATCCGGAAATGCGCCCATCCGCAAAAACGAGAAACCTGCTTCCCGGAGGAATAACTTGACCTCATCCCCGAAAAAATAGCGCATCAGATGCGTTTCCCGGGATTCGGAAATCATCTTGTCTTCGGTAAAATACTGCAAATGATAATTTACCGTGCAAATATGCTGCTCGACATTCAAAGTACCTTCACCCGTTCTCAAACAATAACCATCGCCGGTCGGGATCTTTAATACGCGCCTGCCCGGCTTTTCATTGAGGACGGCCGGACCATACCATGTGTCAAAAACGAGAAGTCCGCCTGCATCCGTATGATTTCTTGCAGTTTTTAAAGCGGCAAGGACATCCGCGTCGGTAACCTGGTAACCAAGCACGGCAAACATCATCAAAACGGCGCCATACTTTTCCCCGAGTTTGACTGACCGTATGTCGCCCTGGTGAAACTCCGGCGGGTTTTTCTGATCGGTAGCGGCACATTTTTCCCGGGCATAATTCAGCATGTGCTCGGAGGCATCTACCCCGGTTACCCTGTATCCTCGTGCTGCCAGGTGACAGGCGTGATTTCCCGTGCCGGACCCCAGGTCAAGAACTCGTGTGATTTTGCCCTGACCATATTTATTGAAAATCAGTTGAATAAGGTCGCATTCGGCACCGTAATCCTTTTCTCTGTAAAAAGCGTCGTATGCCTCTGAATATGTTTTTCCAAAGGCTTCTTTCAACTCAGAACCTCTCGGACAGCTTTGCAGACGACTGCCTGCTGCTCTTCGGTGAGGGCGAGCCCCGAAGGCAGGTAAAGACCCTGGCGGGCAATTCGGTTTGTAACTGGAAAGTCGTTTTCAGTAAAATTCATATAACTTTTCAAGGCAGGCTGGGCATGCAACCCCAGAAAGAATGGGCGAGTATCGACTTCGCGCTCCTTCAGTTTTGCCGCAAATTGAGCAGCGTTCATTCCGGTATCTTCATGGATAACGATCCCATACATCCAGTAAACGCTTCTTGCCCAATCCCTTTCGACAGGGAGTTGAAGGCCATCGATCCCGGCCAGGTTGTTGGAGTAATAATTTGCCATTCGGCGTTTCCGCTCAATAATTTCATCCATCCGCTCTACCTGTGCAAGGCCGAGAGCAGCCTGAATATTTGTAAAGCGGAAATTGAATCCCAATTCAGCGTGATGAAACCTGCGGTCAGGCTCGAAAGCAAGATTACGTAATAGCCTTGCTCGCTCTGCAAGTTGCCCGTTATCTGTGACTAACATTCCGCCTTCGCCGGTTGTAACGAGCTTATTGGCGTAGAAACTGAAACAGCTAACATCTCCAAAGCTGCCGCACCGTTTCCAGGTTTCCTTACCGCCGCAATTCGATAGATATTCCGCACCGTGTGCTTCTGCCGCATCTTCTATCACGGCCAGTCCGTGCTTTTTGGCTACGTTAATTATCGGGTCCATTTCAGCCGGGTGGCCGTAAATATGAACAGGCATTATTGCACGCGTTTTTTCTGTTATTCCAGGCACTATTTCATCGACCGTTATGCACCATGTCTCAGGATCACAGTCGGCAAACACGGGAATGCAATTGTTGTAGATGGCTGCGGCAGCGCAGGAGATTATCGTAAAGCTCGGCATAATAATCTCGCTCCCCGACTCCAGTTCAAGCGCAGCCACTGCAAGCTGAAGCGCTACCGTGCCGTTTGCCACTGCAACTCCGTATTTTCTTCCGCAATAGGCAGACCACTTTTCCTCAAACTCGTTGATGTACTTCCCGGCAGAAGAAACCCAGCCCGTACGGACGCAATCTGTCACGTACGCAAGTTCTTTCTCTCCGAAAAGCGGTTCGTTTACGGGAATCATTTCCGGAATCGCTCTTTCTCGTCCAGGCCGATGTACGGCCCCTGTTTAACTTCAAGGAGAACGGTATCCTCTAACATCCTGAAACCATGGCCGCCGTCAACCAGAAAAAGTATGTCTCCCTGAGCCAGGGTGCTGCTGGCTACCGGTTCGCCCTGGTTAGTGTAAATGTCGACAATGCACTTACCCTTCTGGACGATTAGAACTTCTGCAGTGCCGATGATTTCTCTCTTGAGGGGCTTATGTGCATGGGGCGTGATCTCGCCGTTTTCAGGATATATCACAAACCCCAATTGTATGTTGAAACTTTCCGGAGTGAGGAAGGTGGTTTTTTCCGGGCGGAACTCCTTCCGGACTATAAGGGCCAATACTTTTTCGTCGTGGGTTATTTTTTCCACATGATCCATGCCTGGCTCTCCGTGTTCCGAGGAATTGCCCTTCTACTTATGCAGCACCAATTCCTTTGCTTCATCAATCATGGCAAACAGCAGCTTCCTGTAATCTTCTGGCGTGTATGATTTTAACTTTCCAACCCGCGTTTGGCAAGGACATTTCTCAATTCGTTCATCTACGGAGGCAATTGACGGTACAATCAGCGGATTGAGATGCCCGGCACATGAATTCGTGGTTTTTACAGAGGTCTTGGCGCCTCCAGCGGTAAACTCCTGCCGCTCGCCACGGCCGCCAAACCCTACAGCGCAAATGCCTCCGGGGAATATCTATTGACAATTTCATTATATATTGCTAGATTTTAAAAACGGTTGAAAATATTTGCTGAGGATATACCGTTGAGTATAAGACAAATATGTATTATATGTCCACATGCTTACCTTGATTCGGTACCTACGCTTCATTGCATGATTGATTATCTGGCAAAAGAAGGATATTCTGTTGACATATATTCAATTAAAACGCCTTTTGCAGTATCTCCCGATTTCGATGCAAATAAGGTGCGATATTTTGAAATTCGACAGAATAATGATAAGAAAAAGCTGACAAAAACAAATAAGGAACCTGCAATACCATTTTCCAACAAGCTCAAACGGTGGCTAATAAAAATCCAGGATTTTATCAGCAGAAATTCTGAGCAAATGTGCTTGTATAGGCTTTGGAAGAAAAAGCCATATTCTTTATTTATCGTTATTGAACCTGAAGGAATTTTGCCAATGAAAGATATAGCATACAGGTCTTCGGCGCTGTATCGCATTCTTGGCATACCCTTTATATATATTTCCCTGGAATTGCTGCTGTCTGGAGAAATCACGGAGCCGAGAGAGAAGCTATTTAAAAATATCGAAAAAACCTACAGCAGGAGAGCGCGTTTTGTAATTATACAGGACAAGGAAAGAGGTGATCTGTTTGCGCAGGATAATTTAATCCCCATCCATAAGCTCCAATACCTCCCCAACTCGCCTGGCGGGCCTTTGATGAAGAAAAGATTCAATTTCTGGCACGAAATGCTTGACATTGACAAAAGAAAAAAAATCCTGCTTCATGCCGGGGGTTTAAGCGAATGGACGATGCTTGAGGATATCATTCCGGCTTCGAGGAAATGGCCCGCCAATTGGGTCCTGGTAATCCATACACACTTTCATGCTAATAAAATGGGAGAGGAAAACAAATATCGATGGGAATATCTTAAAGATATTGCTGAAGGAAATTCAAGAGTAATCTTTTCTGAAAAACCGGCTTCCAGAAAATTATTTGATCAGCTTATTTCAAGCGCGGATGCGATTATAGCTTTTTATAAGCCTGTCCGCTCAAGACGCAGTGGATGGAGTAATATCAAGGTAATCGGCTTGTCTTCCGGCAAAGTCGCTTATGCCCTGAGGTCAGGGCTGCCTGTGATTGTTAACAACGAAACGACGCTGGGAGAGTTTGTGCAAAAAACGGGATGTGGCGTTTGTGTCGAGACCGCATCCGAAACAGGAAGTGCTTTACGGAAAATCGAAAGCAATTACGGGCAATATTCTGAAATGGCTTATAAAACATTCGAAGAGCATCTCCGGTTCGAAAAACATTTCAAAAAAATAATGAGAAAAATTGAGAAATACCTTTGAAGAACGGTGTATTCCGGGGTGTATTTCGGGGACATGTGTATTTCGGGGACATTGTATTTCGGGGACATAGTAAGGATAATTTCTAGGTTTACTTCCTTATAGATGAATTATATGCGAGGATTGGGGAAATTCAAATGAAAATGGGAGATACGGCTCGAAGGGAAAAGAAAACGCATAGACACGGCAACTAAAGAATCCTGCATAAACAGGTTGACACGCGGTTAAAAACGCCCTTCCATTTTCCCGGGGTTCGGTGGGGCCGGATGTCAACCTGTTTATGCAGTGCTCTGTAACAGGCTGTTCCTTTTATTTTTCACCCACCCTCCTCGAATATGCAGTTCAAAGCAATCCGAAGCAGTTCAGAGAAACCTGTGTGCGCAAGGGTGACGCAAGAGAGAACCCCTGCGATGGCCGGGGTAACAAGGCGATAATGCAGGCGGGATGTTACGTTTGTTATCACACAACATGGTTTATAGTTATCAGAAATAGTTTTTCCCGAAACACATCTACGCGGAAAGAAAGACCCCCCCCAGTACGCGAGAATTTTTTGGCTTGAATCTGGTGATGATAGAATGTACTTTGCTTTGGAGCCTGTGAGGTTACTTTGCCAAAAGTTGTCGCAAACCGTTATAAAGTTGAAAAGCTTCTCGGCAAGGGAGCTGCGGGGAAGGTTTATCTGGTAAGGGACAGGCTTGAAGACAAAAGACTTCTTGCGCTGAAGCTGCTCGAGACGCCGGGCACGCGGCACCTCGAGCTCATGCGGCACGAGTTTTCGACCCTCACCAAAATCCGTCACCCGAATATCGCGCGGGTTTACGATTTCGGCCTTGACGAGAAATCCGGCCTGTGGTTCTACACTTCCGAGTACATCGAAGGAAGTAATATCGTTGAGATGTGCAAAGGTCTCGACTTCGCAGACGGGTCCCGTCTTTTCGCTCAGGTCTTTCGCGCACTTCAGCATATACATTCCCGCGGAATAATTCATTACGATGTCAAGCCCGGCAACATCATAGTCGATACGAACCGGGTCGCGAGGCTGATCGACTTCGGCCTTGCGACTACCGAAACGCCGATATCGGGCTCGATGCGCGGGACGATAGGCTATGCCGCACCTGAAGTCGTCCGCGGAGAGCTCGGCGATCCGCGCTCCGATCTGTATTCGCTGGGCGTCGTCTTTTATGAAGCCATTGCGGGCAAGCGCCCGTACGAGGACGATTCAATTCTCGAGGTGCTCAGATTGCAGGCCGCGACGGAGCCCGAGCCGCCGCGTAAATTCAAAATAGATGTCCCGGTCGAGCTGGAGCGTATTGTCCTGCGCCTCCTCGAGCGCGAGCCCGGCTTGAGATATTATACGGCCAACGAGGTCAATCGCGCGCTCTCCCAGGCCATGGATATTTCACTGGAAGAGGAGACGGTCGAGACAGCGCTTGCATATCTTCTCGGCGGCGGTTTTATCGGAAGAGAGGAAGAGCTGGACCATTTCAGGGCCCTGATGGATTCACTCAGGGAGGGTCCGGGCAAACCTTCGCTATGGTTTATTACCGGTGAGACCGGAATCGGAAAAAGCCGCCTTCTGCGCGAAGCAGGCTACTTTGCCCAACTGAAAGGCAACCTGCTCATAAAATGCAGATGCTCGGCCTCGCGCCGTCGGCCTTACGGTCCCTTTGCGGAAGTTATCGGCAATATTATCCAGGCACTTCCGAAAGAAACTCTGGATGAGTTCGAGGAAACTCTGGGCATGCTTGCCGGGGAAGAGCGGGACCCGGATATGGTAAAGCACGGCAGAGTCATGCACGATATTGCGCTCCTGCTCATGGAAACAGCGGCCCTGCGGCCGCTGGTTATTTCGATTGACGACCTGGAAAATGCTGACGAAGACACCCTTTCCTTTCTCGAACATCTCGCACGGGTGCTCTGGCTCGGATTGCAGGAAGGTAAGCACGTGCCTCTGCTTGTTCTGTGCGCGTGCAATACCGAGGTGGAAACCGCCAAAACCGTGATCGGGTATATGGACCGCTCGAGCGCACAGGGAATCGCCGGGCAGGTTTCGCTGTCTCCGCTTACCAGGGAAGCCGCGGCAGGACTGCTTTCCGCCATGCTGGGCGGCTCCGAATTGCCCGCGAATGTGCTGTCTACCGTGCTTGATGCGGCCGGGGGGAACCCGCTTATCATAGAGCAGACCGTTCAGCAGCTTTTTGAGACCGGGCTCCTTTTCTTTGAGGCGGGGAAATGGCGTACAACCGCGGCATTTGCCGGCCTGAAACCGCCGGCAAAAGGTGAAGAAGCGCTCCAGCGCAGAATCAAATCGCTGGTCGAAGATGAGCGTGTCGTCGTTGACGCGCTCGCATGCGTCGAACGCCCCGCCGAATTCGACCTGCTGCAGGAAGCGTCCGCGATACCGCCCGACGCATGCGCCGCCGCGGTTAAGCATCTGCTTTCGCGTGGACTGCTCTGGGCCGATGAAGAAGGTAACTACGCATTCGCGAGCGGTCGTCTGGGTGAAGTTGTCCTGCGTATTATACCTCGTGAGCAGTGCCGCGCAATGCACGGACAGATATATTCTTATCTGAAAAAGAAAAATACCGAGCTCATAGAGCGCGCGATACACGCGGAGAAAGCCGGCGTCGGTGAAGACGAACTGCTGCCACTGCTCTGGGATGGGGCGAAGCATGCAGCGGTGACCGGAGTGATATCGTCCGCTGTCCGGCTTTTCGAAGCGCTCAAGAAACGCCTGCCCGGCCGAACGGAAGGATGGTTCGAGGCGCTTGACTGGTTGGCCAAGTGTTACTGGCGCCGCGCGAGGCTCGAGAGAGTCTTTGACTGCATTACCGCCGCTTCAAGCGACGAGCTGTGGAAATATCCGGAGTACGCCGCCACCGTTGCGTGGTTTCATACTACTCTTCGCCTGCGGTCGGGAAAAGCGGACGAAGCCGAACTCTTCCTTCAGGAAGCGCAGGACAGACCGGGGGTGAAAAACTCAAAACCCCTGAAGGGAGAGTTGCTTATTCATCTGGGGCGCGTCGCGGGGCACAAAGGCGAGCCTGAGAAAGCACGAAAGTTATTGTCCGAGGCAAGGGACATCTTCAAGTCTCTCAAAGACAAGGAAAAAATTAATACCATAGACAGTCATCTCGCAAGTTCTGATTACGGGCGCGGAAAATATGCCGATGCCGTGAAGCGCGCCAACCGGATACTGCGGCGGAAATCCGCGAAAGACCATTTCGAGCGCATGCACGTCCTGCTGGCCGGTATCGATCTGGAAAAAGGGAAACCGGAAAAAGCGCTTGTGCATTACTATATCGCCCTCGATGCTTATGAAAAAAGAGGCAACCTCATGGGTGTTGCATACACCCAGGGAAATATCGGCAACGTGCTCAAGGATTTCGGGCAGTACGACGAAGCACTCGACGCCTACACCGCGGCCAAGCGGTTCTTCGAGATTTCGGGTGATGAAGTAAGTATCGGCGCCGTGATGATAAACATAGGTGACGTCCACCTCGCCTCGGGACGAACAAGGGAAGCCCTTTCCTCATTCGAGCAGGCCAGTGAAGTGGCGGGGAAAACAGCAAGCTCTACTCTCAAGCGGCATTGCCCCATCTCTCTCGGAACGGTGTGCACCGTACTCGGAAGGACCGCCGACGCGCTCGCATACTTCGAAGAGGCCCTTCAGATTGCCCGTAAAGCCGGCATAACGCCGCTGGAAACAACGGTCCTGAATCTCAGGGCGGAAGCGCTCGCGTTCCTCTGCGGTGATTTCGAAGCCGCCGAGCGGGACCTGTCCGAATCCCGGGAGCTTGCCGGGCCGCAGAGCCCTGCAAGGCTCGGCGAAGCGCTGGCCCTCTCCGCGAGGCACGCCATGATCACGGGAGATATCAAACGCGCCCGCCGTCTGATAGAACAGGCGCAGGAATTGAAAATCACCGGACAGGTCGGGTGGGGCATCGAACTGGCCGGGGCCGGGGTACTCATAACAACCGGAAGAATCCCGGCAGCGCAAAAAATCCTTGCACGGCTTGAAAATGAAAAACTCAGCATGGCTGCCGGAATCGAAACCACTATCCTGAAAGCGCGATGCAGCCTGAGAATCGGCAAGGCTGGAAAGGCCCGGGAAATCGCAGCCGAGGCCCTGAAAACCGCATACCGGACCGATAACATCGCACTCGTCTTCGAGGCCGCGCTCACCGCCGCGCTCGCCGCCTCCACTCAGGATAATCTCGAGCTCGCGGCCGGGCATTTCAATGAAGCGGAAAATGCCTATAAACTCATTGCCGATGTGCTGCCCGAAGGGTACGACAGGCAGCAGCTGAGGGAATCTCCGTTCTTCAGCCCGTTGGATGACGTTGACCCCTTCCGGAAAGGACCGCCTGGAAAAGAAAAAATAACCGAGTTCCCCGAAGAGGATTTTACACTCGATCAACAGGTCCTGGATATCCACGGCGTATACGATAGTCATGTAGCGCGGCGGGAGATGGCGCTCCTCGAGATGATCGCGCGCCTCGCCGCGACCGAGCTTGACGTTGAAAAGCTGCTTGACCTCGCACTCGCTATGGTGCTTGACACTATCCAGGCCGAGCGCGGTTTTATCATCCTTGTCGATGAGGGTGCCGGCCTCAAACACCTGTCGGTGCGTAACATTCGCGACAGGGAAATCACTTCGCCCGAATACCAGACAAGCCACACCATGGTTGGAGAAGTCATCAATAGCGGCCAGTCAAGGCTTGTCGCCAACGTTAACATGGACGAATCGCTTCGCGACGCGAAAAGCGTGGTAGACCTCAGCCTCTGCTCGGTGCTCTGCGTGCCGATTAAAAGCGAAGGCCGGACGATGGGGGTGGTCTATCTCGATACCACGTCGCTCGCCCGCAGTTTCACCGAAGCCGATCTCCATTTCGTCGAAGCACTCGCCGAGCGTATCGCGCCTATTATCTCCAACGCCGTCGAGCAGGAAAAGATGCGGACAAGGCTTAGCTCCCTTCAGAAAGAGGTGCGGACACGGTACGCCTACACCAGCATCGTAGGGCAGTCGAAACCGATGCGCGAACTCTTCAGCCTCCTCGATTCCGTTACCGATACCGACCTGACCGCCTACATCTACGGCGAAACGGGGACGGGGAAGGAGCTTGTCGCAAAAGCGCTCCACTACAACAGCAGCCGGAAGGAAGGGCCGTTCGTTTCGATCAATTGCGGCGCCATGACGGAATCGCTGCTTGAAGGCGAGCTTTTCGGGCACGTTAAAGGCGCCTTCACGGGCGCGGGCTCCGATAAAACAGGACTTATTGAGTCGGCGGACGGCGGTACTCTGTTCCTGGACGAAATAGCCTCCATGCCGCTCGGAATGCAGGTTAAGCTTCTCCGCGTCATCGAAGAACGGGAGGTCAGGCGGATAGGCACCGCGATGCCGATTCCCATTGACATCCGCCTGGTGTGCTCGACCAACATGCCGCTCGAAAAGCTTGTGGAGCAGGGCGCGTTCCGTGAAGATCTTTTCTACAGATTAAACGTTGTCCGCATCGAGCTGCCGCCTCTTCGCGAGCGGCGCGAAGATATCCCGCTTCTTGTAAAGCACATTCTCAATGAACTTGCCGGTGATCTGGACGTGCCTGAAAAACCGCTTGAATCGGAGGCGCTTGCGAAAATGTCCGGCTACAATTATCCCGGCAATGTGCGACAACTGCGAAACATACTCCAGCAGGCGTTCGTAATGGCCGGCAACCGCATTACTACCGGTGACATTGTGAAAGTAATGAGCAGCCGGGAACATCAGCCTGAACCGGAAAGCATAATCAGCCGTAAACTTTCACTTGAAAATTATATGAAAGAATTCATTCTCGCTCACCAGCATAATCACAATGAAACCCAACTGGCAAAACTGCTCGGTGTCAGCCGACAGCAGATTTTCAAGAAGAGAAAAGAGTGGGGAATCCAACGCCCAAGATAGTGTAAACTACATTGACACAGACCGTAATGTGTCAATACAGTTGACACTCCCCTTCCTGGCAATCTCCATGAACTATCACTTGCACACCACCTAACACATTGAACACACACTAGTTATACGAATCTCGGCCATCTAAAAACCATTTGGCTCAAATCTTGCTAAATCAATAGTAGCGATTCCAATAATTTTTGCTCTAAAATATGGAAATTATCATGAAAGTCGCATTTACCCTATTCTGTTACGAAAACGGAAAGTTACGGTTGCAGGTTGCAGGCAAGTTCACCGGCCATACTGCCAGGAGGATTCTGGAGCTTCTGCAGTCCGCGGTAGAATTCCAGAGTCGGGAAATCATGCTCGACCTTCGTAAAATAACATCGATTGACTCTATCGGCGTTACGGTTCTCGACTGGGTTAAGTGTCAAAACGGAAACCTGAGCGTCGATATCTTTCCACCTGTCCGGAGCCTCGGCGTCGAGTGGCTCGCCTCTGCTGCGCTGGGCAAATTTTCCGAAAATGCACATAGTTATCGTCGTCCAGAATCACAAAAGGAGAATACAGCATGAAACGGGTCTATTTTATTCTCATCGTAATCGTAACCGTATTCGGCTTGACATTTTGCCTGCCGGGGTGCGGCAGTAACAAGAAATCAGGCAGCAGCCAGAACCCACCCGGTACGGGAACCGGGCCTGGCACAGGGACGGGCCCCGGCACGGGAACAGGAACAGGAACGGGAACAGGCACCGGCACGGGAACAGGCACAGGAACGGGCAGCGGCACAGGATCCGGAACCGGAACAGGTGCGAATCCGCTCTGGATAGCGACTGATTCGCTCTGGGGCGGTACGGTTGGAATTCCATACAGCAGAATTCTCACTGCGGCAGGGGGTACTTCTCCCTTCACATGGTCCATCTCAAGCGGCTTTCTGCCGAGCGGTCTTAACCTTACACCATCGACAGGAAGAATTTCAGGTACCCCCACCGCAGCGGGTAGTTTCGATTTCACCGTAAAAGTTACTGACGGCAGTGCGCCGTTGCAGGAGGCGACGAAGGAGTTTTCCATAATTATTGAGGAGCCCGGAAGCGCGCTGACGCTCGAGACCGAATCGCTCCCGGACGCCGTACTTGGAGTCGCGTACAGCGGAACGCTAAGTGCGGCAGGAGGTACGACTCCTTATGCATGGTCGATCCTTAGCGGCTCGCTTCCCGACGGCCTCAGCCTCAGCCCGTCGACCGGCGAAATCTCCGGTACGCCCGGCACGGCCGGTATTTTCGATTTCGCGGTCCGGGTCGAGGATTCAAGCTCGCCGCAAAAGACCGCGGGCGAGGAGTTTTCGATAACCGTAACCGACCCCGCGTGGGAGAAACTGGACTCGGTAAGCCTGGAAGTAAGGATACCGGCCGGCGAGCGCGTCTGCGTCCGTTTCAACAGCAGCAGTTCGGCCCTCGAGGTCCTGCGCCCGCAGGAGAACCTGACTTCGCTTGCGAAAGACGCGGTTGAGAAAGCGCCAAAATGGCTTGCACACGAGCTGGCGGAGAATTTCTCATTCCTGGGCAGCAGCATTCAGGATTCGTGCGCCCGGCTGATACTGGACGCGTCCGACCCATACCTCGACGAGATAGTTTTCTGCGTGGCCCACATCGCGCATGAAGACCTCGCCGTAATGGACCTCGCGATTATCAGGGAGAATGCCGAGCATATCTACTCGGCCGATGACGTGCTTGATTATGTCGATGTTATCGATTACGGAACTTCGGGCAGCGATCCGAATTACTACTCCACCACAAGGTACTGGGTCGAAGAGGGGGGAGTCCGCAAACAGGTAGAGCTTCCGAGAGATATATACTACTACTACATTGTGCATCCCGTCGTCATGGTGGAAGAGCCGCAGTATATCGACGGCTATTTCTGGCGCGACTTTTTCTTCAATCTCTGCGATCCGCCGGACAGGGTTACTTATTTCCCGCTGAAAGACGTGCTTATCGGATGTCAAAGCGTATGGAAGTGCAAGAAAAACAGTGACGATAACGACGCTATCGCCGCGGTTGCCGAATGGATAAACATCAGTTTCGTTGGCGGCGGCGGCAAACCTGATCCCACTCAGCCTCTTTCGATACATCACACGCACAGCGGCTCCTGCACGCCGCATGCAATTGTCACGGCCGCGGCGACAAGAACCGCGCTTATCCCGGGGGCCGCGACGGGCAGTCACGCGAACAACCACAAGTGGAACGAGTTCTACGATAGAAGATGGGTCCAGTGGGAGCCCTCGAAGTCGGAGTGGAACGGTTTTATGATTGACGACCCCCGCGCTTACGACGACTGGGGCTGGGAGTGGATGCCGATCTCGGCCGTCCTGTCGTGGCGCGGCGACGGGTATTCGGAGACCATCACCGAAAGATACACCAGCGTCAAAAGGCTCGACATGACCGTCACGGACGCGGACGGCAACCCGGTCGACGGCGTGCAGCTGAAGATTTCCAGCGCGGGGCACCCGAGGCCGCAGTACGCCGGAATCGGCTATACCGACACTTCCGGCAAATGCAACGTTGCGCTTGCATCAGCGAAAAGTTTCGGAATCAAAATCAACAGCATCGTTGGAGACGGCACGACCGAATCGGTAAAAGTCGAAGACAAGGGGACGGTATCCCGCTCGGCGACCCTCAGCGGGAGCATACCCGTGCCGAAGCCGGGCGCGGCGGGTCAGCTGCCAAGTCCTCTCGACAACTACAAACTCGATTTCGCGGTTGAGGTGCCGTCGGAAATGATGCACGGAACCTGCCCCGTCGACAGCGTTCCGGAGCCACTGCACGCCAAAACTTTCAGCTACGTCCGCAGTAACGCGCACGCGGATTTCTTCATCTGCGATTCCGCAAACTTCATGGCCTACGCCGGCGGCGCCTCGTTCGATGCCCATGAAATCTCTCATAACATATCTTCAAAGTCGGGGGATTTCATTATCCCATCCAACGATGACTGGTTTGTCATTCTTTCTAACGAGGACTGCGTTGCAACTACGAAGGTTGTCGCGCTCACGGTGGTCCTGTCAAAGAAGAAATAACATCAGAGTGTAACGAGGCTGTCCATGACACATACGCAAGCACGGAAGGGAGAAAAGGGAATGAAACACAAACATTCATTCAACGCCGTAAGCATAACACACTTCATAATAATATTGATAGCGGCTATCGGTTTGACGTTAATCCCGTCCTGCTCTGACGGGCATAAATCTTCCCGTTCCGGCGGTGGCGGCGGTGGAGGAACAGGCTCGGGAACCGGGACCGGCACCGGTACCGGACCGGGGACTATAAACGGGAAAATCTCCAATTCACCCAACAAGCCCGCGAGCTGGTCCGGGGCATCGAGCAAAGGACTGGATTACATCCGCAGCAACTGGAAGAACAGCGGATATCCGCCGCCGGCGGGACCGATTGTATCGGCGAGTTATTGCGGGCTCGCCATGCTCGCGGCCGGCGACGATCCCAAGTCCGGTGCTTTGAAAGACGCTGCCGATTACGTGGCCGCACACATCACCGACCGCGGCGGCGGCGGGAACGATTTCGACAACTGGGGTTTTTCAATCGGCTCGTGGTTCCTTTCCGAGATGGCCCTCCATACGGGAGGCTACAAGAGCGAGCTCGAAAGCGGGATAGGGATGCTCGAAACGCACCAGCTCAGTAACGGCGGTTATGCGCACGGCCCGACCGCCGCGCCAAAACCCATGGGGTCGGAGAGGCGTAAATGTATGCATATGGAACAGTTACGTCGAAGCCGTTTTCGTGTGCCCGTTATGTCGTACCTGCCGAAAAGCCAACACCTTTGTTTGCGCTGGCCCGACATAAGCATAACTTCTTGGCTACACTGAAATTATGACGGACGCCGCTTTGAATCGTCGTAACCGGTTTATGCAAAACTGGTTAGAGTGTTTTGCCGGTGAATAACGGAGGATTTCGCGAGTCATAGCCTGCGCATAGAATAATCGATAATGCTTTGGCTTGTTTTTTCGAGGCCGAGTGCATTACTTGACAAAGATGAATGCGTTGGGAGGTTTTTAAGCGTTAAAATCCGGAAAAACGAGTTAGATCGACCCAAAACCCAAATGATGTAAATATCTTGACTTCGTCGTCGGATAATGCCCATATGTGCGTAACCTGTTATATCAAAGGAGGTTGAGGCAATGAGTGAGTTTTCGGGCACCTTGTACATACCCAACAACGAGTTGGGAATAGAAGAAGGCTATTATTTAGTCAACGAGGTCGTGGAGCTTCTGCGCGAGTACTGCGACCGACCCGAAGTTGTACGCTTCGTCGCGGACATGCTCGAGGTTTAACATGCTCAAATTCGGAAATTCCGAGGAAACGACCGGTGCAATGCTCATTCTTACCTGCTGGCTGCCGGAGTTGGCAAAGCGGTTTGAGGCCGGAGTACAGGCTATGGGATTCGAGGTTGTCGAAAAAACAGTGGAACGTTACGAGGACGGCATAGTGAATCCGGTGCTGACGTTGCGCCGTGCAGATGGGAACTGGACCATAAAGCTCGGCCTTCGGAACGCGCTGGAGGAGTTCCTGTTTCTCGACCGCGATGAGGAGCCGAAGCGGTTCGATACTCGCCTGCTCGATGACGTTTATGCAGAAAAAAAGCTGACGAACATTGTAGAGGGCCGCCTTGCGCTTGCGCAGACATTTACCGAGTGCCGTAGCGCCGGGGAAGTCCAGAAGCGCATGGAGACACTTGCGCCGCGCTTCGAGCACATGAGAATCTGGAAATTCGACGAATAAGCTAATGGAGATGACCGTAGGGAGGCGGAATGGGACTGAGCATATTCTACACGTTCGAGTTCAGGGGCACAAAGACCGCGCTCCTGAAGAAACTGGAATGGCTAAGAAGCCGATTCGGGGATTTTCCCGTGGAATCGGTCGGGGAAATCGTCGAAATCAAGCGTGCCAGGCTGGAGAGAGGGTTCGCGCGGCAAAGCGAGAAGCGTGCCCTCGAGAACATGCTGGGGCTGACGATGATGTTATCATACTTCCGCCAAACGAAAGCGGACAAAGCGCTGATGGAGATTGTCATGCGCATCGGCGGCACAGGAAATGTTGGCAAGCTTTCGCCGCGTGACAGGCGGCGCTACCATCGCTTGCGCATCAAGACAGGAGAAGTCTCACAGCGGCGCGCTGACAGGATAAAGAAATTGGGCAATGGCATACTGCTTGCCGTTGACGTGGGTGAAGGATGCGAGTCCTTTGACATCATGCTCGGGCGGCTTGGCAATGGTAACCTCTGGCGCGGCCAAGGATTCACAAAGACGCAGTACGCGGTTCACTTCCTCACATGTCACTTGGCCGTGGCTGAGATGCTGGACCTTTGCCAGGACTCTGGAATACTAAAGCGTGTCCACGACGACGGCGAGTTTTACGAAACCCGCGACATCCAGCAGCTTGCCCGAAACATCAATGCTTCGACCGAGATGATTCAAGCCGTGACCGGTGTACTCAAAGGCGCGGCCAAGAAGCGAGGCTTCAAGGTCAGCGCTAATATTGACCGCTCGGCCAACATCATGAAAGTTCGCAACAAGAAACCACGTCCTTGCGACGGATAGATTTTCGACGAGAACCTATCGAGACCAGAACGTTCACTACCTGCGCTTTCAAAAGAAGCCGGGACCCACACGAGAATTCCACGAGACCTCCACGGTAAAAATGCTTCGACTTTTGTTTTGGAAGGAGGTCGTTATGGCTTATAAAAATGCGGCAATTGTTCTACCACCTGAATTATTAATGCGAGTCCGGGAATACCACGTGGGCCTGCTTTACATTCCGCCTGCTGAAGGTAAGGAGCGCGACAAGGAAATCATGAAACTCAGCCAGCAAGGGCTGAAGCCTTCCCAAATCGCAGAAATCGTTTACCTCTCTGCTCGCAGGGTTCAGCAGATACTCCACGAAGCCAGGCAGGCGCAAAAGACTTGAGTCAAATTTATAGAAGGAGGTCGCGATGGGTTACAAGAACGCCGCTAGCATTCTACCGCCCGATTTGTTGAGCCGTGTCCAGAATTTCCATACAGGCATGCTCTGGGTTCCGAAGACGCAGCCGAAATACTACGAAGACAGGAACCGGAGGATTATGCAGTTAAAGCAAAGCGGTCTGACGGATGCACAAATCGCCCGCGAAGTAGGGCTTTCAATAAGACAGGTAAAAAGAATCATTTCATTTATCCGTAACGGGGCGGGCTCGGAAATTTAGATTTCGTCCGCTGCAAAAGGCTGCAAGGTTATCACGCATAATAAAAGGGAGAGGGTGATCAGTTTATTTATTATACACGTCTATTGCTTTTCTGCGCAGATGATTTCCTGCATTCCGGCGTAGGAACAGCTATTCCGAAATGTGATATAGCGCTGGGCGAAATTCCGCAGCTATTTTAATCTCCGCTGCCTGCCTTCAACTCGTCAATGCGCGCCTTCATTTTCGCTACCGAGGAGGCCCGGTTATTGACCCCGTAGACCCTCATGGCCTCCACATATTCCTCGATAGCCTTCTGGTTGCGCCCGGTTTTTTTGTACATATGGCCTAACGCTTCGTGAGCAGCCCCAGTCAGCATCTTGTCCCTTCCAAGATGCTTTGTAAAAAGCGATATTCTCGTCTCAAGAACCTTCTCTACCTCGACCTTCTTCCCCTGCGTCCGGAGTACGGTTTCCAGTTCATTCAGCAGATCGCGCACGTCGCGTGTTGAAATCGCCTCCCTGGCGGGCGCATCCTGCAGTTTCTCCAAGGCGATCCAGTATGCTTCTTCTGCCGCGGTGAACCGTTCCGCAGACGGTTTACTTTCGTCATTTCTGAGCCTCTTGCCCTCTTCCATGGTCTCCTTCCATGAAAGATCGGCGTACTTGCCTTTGCTCTCGCACCCGGTGGCAACCAGCAACACCATAATAGCGATCCAGGGGGGTACAAACCGAACCGATTGACGCGTCATGCTATGACCTCCTGTTCAGGTTTACCTGGATTCTAACATAGCCGACAGGCAGCCACAAGCGAATCCAGCACACTTGGGCTTGCACTCTCCGCGTTTCTTGGCCGCCCGGTAGTTCATGCCAGCCTCGCGGGCGTACTATCGGATGGTTTTCCCATACATGCCAATCGAAAATTTCATTGAACGGAAGTAGTCGACTATAATATAATTGGAAAGCACTAAAATCTATTTGAGCCAAAAGCCAATGTCTATAAGTAAAAACTTCCTCGCTGAGTATCGTGAATGCGAACGCGAACGTGGGAGGGGAATTGCTGACGCGCTCTTGCATCCAAATCACACTATTCGAGATGCCCGAGCACTCTATCCCGAGTACGAACTTAGGGAACCATTTGGAATCCACAGACCCGGCGTAAATATTGCTCTTCTTATGTTCTTTTACCGACAAACTGTGGCTTACGTGCCTCCTATGAAGCGGACTGATTTCGAACAGCGGTTTGGTGTTTCCTATTCAACATTTATGCGCCTCGCGTACCCCGATGGTGATGCACCGCGTTTTATCTTTCCGGTACTGAATCACCCACGACATTATTTGCCTCTCGACATCCGGGTCGAACTCGATGGACTCTTATCCAAAATGCCGCCCACGTGGGAGCGTTGGCATGCGGCATTGGAATTTACTGGAGGCAATGTCTGGTTCGAGAGGTCAGATAGACAATTTGACTATGCAGCTATGTGGTCGGTTCCAGAGTTGAGGGCTACTTGGAGGAAGCGTCTTAGGACAACATCCGAGGCATTTATCTCAAAAGAAATAAAGCAACAAATTAGAAACAACTATACCGATCTTTGCCTCGTTGGCCGAGAATCCAAGGCTAACGAAATTGCAGAAGCTTCTTACACAGATCCAGAATATGCAATTAATGATCTATTCTATTCGAGCGACCTGTATGCATATCCTCAAGTGATGGGAGCAGGAGGTACAGCAAATATACGAGCCACTCAAGCACCACCAAAAATTCGCGATCGTCCTATAATCGCTATAAAAAAACTTCTTCCATCGGCTGAGTATTTCGATAGTGAAGTCATAGACTCGCTTTTCCGGGGCCTTAGATTCGATTATATCCCCCGAGAATTTCGTTTCGAATTTCTCTTGAAATGGCATCGAAGTGGTAACGCAGAACGAGCAAGAGAGGCATACCAATCATTGTTGGAATGCGCCAAGCTGCAGTCACCCTCTCTTGATAAACTCCACAAAACAATGAAAGCAATTATTAGTGAGTTGCAGGAATTCTGTCGAAACGCAGAACCCACCACGGAAGAATCTTTCCAAAAAGCACATGCAAAACAGAATGTCGCCAGCGCAATTTCGGTCGGTGGGGGAATAGCTTGCACAATTCTAGGACTTTTTCTATATGAGTATTTTTTAGCCACTCTGGGTATCGGCTTCACGTTTATAGGTTTGGAAAAGTGGACTACCAGGGAACGAGTAATTGAGAAGTTGCTTAAGAAGAACGCTCCGAAGGTGCCAATCGAGCTTTATCGTCATTACGCAGAAATGCGGGGATTTTCCGAGGAATTTCTTAGGCGAGTTCAGCGCTCCTCGATAGAAGATGTAGACATAATTGACGCATCCGCCACGAGTATTCCAGTTCGGACAATATGGTGGACAGATTGAGGAAGATAACTTGTTAGGGAAAGGTGCATCCAATGCCCGATCAAAAAGAACTAAAAGGCACACAACCGTTTGACCAAGAAGAAATTCTGCGCGAATTCTATAAAATACTACTGGAAAGCATGCGTACCCGGGAACAAGCCCTTCTCCGATTTCTTGCTCTTTTCGGCGCTCCCATTGCTGGTTACATATGGATTCTTGTTCATCATAATCAAACGAAATCCGACATCAACATTTCTAATGCAGGACTTTTGGCTGCTGCGTTGGGGACAATTCTAATACAAATATTAGGTGCAATCTATATATTAGCCCTTTCCTACAACTTTCGTTCCATGCAGATTGCATGCGATAAAATCGAAAAGGAATTTAACATTGTGGATAAAATGCCCAAGGGATGGCGACTCACAAGAGAACGCATTGGGAAATGGGGATTGCTCGATTTTGCACCAGAGATGTTTAAGGTGATACTTTTCTTTCCCCTTTTTACAATACCAGCAGTCTGCTTTACCTATGTTTACAAAGTCCACGCGATGTGCGATGATTTTTTAGTTCCATTTACTGGTGGGATTGTTATTACAATTGTAGTTGGTTTTTTCGCCATTTTGGGAGTCCGTTTTGTCGTTATACGTTACAGCAATAAGCTCTTGGCAATGTTGAACGAAGAAAATATAAGCTAAAAGCGGAGAAACCGCCACAATGTCTCTTTTGGAAAGTAAAATACGGGACTTTCTTGCTGATAGGATTGGTGATTTGCCAAATTTTATTGTGAACCTTGAAGAATCAAGAGCAAAGCTTTCAAAGGTTGAACCTAACTTCTTGGCAATTCCACCAGACGATGGAGGCCCTAATGCCCGCGAGATACTCAAATTCATTTTGGCCAAACAGAATCTCCGTGGGATTAACTCTCTTTATGACATAGAGTTAATCGATAAAGAATTACCACTTCTTTCCACGGGTAAATCTGGATTCCAGCCAAGTGCAGATATTTTAGCTTATAATACCGAATTAGGTGTAATGTTCCTACTTGAAATAAAACGGTCCGCTAAAACGGAGCGGGAAGCTGTTACCCAGCTCGCCGCTTATACTTCTGGTCTTCAAAACAAATTCTGGGGTTTAAGTTCTCTCGATCATGTCTGGATTCCAATTTCAACAGAATGGCGAACAATAGTAAAGGCGGCATTTGCAAATGAAGCGGCGTGGGGAAACCGTGTAATTCTTCCAATGGATTGTAAAGTAGAGTTAGAGGCTGATGAAATTAAGAAGATAAAACTTGAATTGATTGATTTGCTGCCCGAACTTGATGAGACTGTTGCTTGTTCTCAGTTTGCATGGCATTGTTTTGACAGCCTAGAAATATGTTTTCCCGCAGAAATACCCGAAGCGCGAACTTTCATTGAGTTCATCTCTGCCACCGCTTCTAGGCTTGGGTTTTCAGGATTTGTACTTTACGGCACGGCTCTTGGGGCAGAAATCCTTCCTTATCCACATTCATTTGTGATTGGTGTCCAAAATCCATTGCTATCTGCCCTAAAAAGTAGACAGTTACAAATAGTTATGGATCACGCGGGGATAATTGAAATGCGCAAAGAAATAAAAAAAAACCTTTGGTGCAACCACGATATTGATTTTTGTTCAATGAAAGACATCTGGTTACATGAAACACAACAGGATAACGGAAATAACAAGTCACAGATAGAAGATGAGCGATGCGTATCAATTCAAGAAATGTCTCAAGCTTCAGCCAACAGAACATCGCCTTTGTGGGATGAGATTAGATTTAGGCTTAAATCGATGGGAATAGATTATGAAATAGGCTCCCCCAATATTCATGCGCTTTTAACTTCCTTGGGGGTAGGTACACCTTTGCTTGAACATGTAGGTTTTTTTGGATTAATGCAACAAGCCATATATGAACGTCTGCATTATGAATTTCATCATGCAGATGAGCATGGTGATGGGCTTATAATTGGCGACATGGGGAACGATCCTTTTGTTAGAGCAAGTTCTTGGAATATGTTTCTTGATTTCATGGCTCTAATGAATTACGAGCATGATTGCCAAGTCGATTATGATGAGGATGAAAGCGAGTAGCTTTTCTTAGAATTGAAGCACGCGCTATTTAGACAATGCTCGCAGAGATACTCTTTTTATGGTTCTTGTACTTCTTACCTTGTCCGACGGCATGAACAGCCAATGCCAATGCCCACATCCGGTCCGCGTGGTGGTGTTCATTTTTCGCCGTGTTGAATCTGGCATAAATCACAATCCCTTGCAGGAAAGGGAAATAGAGGAATAATCCCAGGAATCTCCTTGCTTTCTTCTGCGTAAAGAGCCCCCTGTGTCATGCTCCGAGTAAGGCTGCGCATGGGGCGCAGCCTGGAATCGGGCAAGGAGGAGCAGATATGGCGAAAGCGAAAAAGAAAAAAAAGGCTAGCAAAGCCAGCGCCAAGAAGCAGGCCAAGGCTGCGAAGGCCAAAACTGGCAAGCCCAAGGGTGCCGCAGCCCCGGCGCAGAAGAAAAAGAAAGCGTCGCCAGCGGAATTGACAACGCTCAAGAAGCCAGCAGAGGAAGCGAAGGCCAAACTTGAGAATGCCAAGACCGAGGCGGACACACTCCGCAAAAAAGCTTCCGATCTCGAGGCTGCAGCAAAAAATGCTTATCGTGAAGCGGTCGCACCGTATCGCGAGGCCTGCCGCAAGGCTGATGTCGAGTGCGAGTTCGCCGGCGGCAAGGCGAACAGTGTTACCGAGCGCGTAGGTTTCTTGGTCGAGAAAGCCAACGGCGGCATCCGCGTGATGATCAAAAGCCGTCCCAAGACCGAAGAGGTTATTCCGCTCAAGGTTCTCAAGGAATCGATTGGGAAAGCCGCCTATGCTTATACGGACAAGCACCTCGGCCCCAGGGAAAAAATTGGCAACAAAGGCGGCTCGCTCTCGAACCGCCTGCGGGACATCCTGGTCTGATCGCCCCCAGACCTTACCCCGATAAGGTCCCGACGTCTCACCGCGTCGGGCCTTTCTCTCTTGGTACGCCCCCGGTATTCGTTGACAGGGGGAACCGATTTTTATATACTTTCTTGACACCTCATGGTCGTGAATAGACGCTCTTCGCCAGCGCGAGGTAGGGTCGAACGTGGTTCCTGAAGAAGGCTGGGTCGGTATCAAGGAGGTGGCCGCCCATTTACGGGTGGCCAAGGAATCCATCTATCGTTGGGCCGAGTCGAAAGGCTTCCCGGCCCATCGCGTGGGTCGCCTCCTTCGGTTCCAGCTCTCCGAGGTGGACGAATGGAGTGAGGAACAGCGGTGGAGAGGATGTCGGGTCTAGCCCATCGGGGAAGACGATGGAAATAAAACCAGCAAGCCGCAAGTCCAGCGGGAAGAAGAAGGGAGGCGTCTAACTGTGGCGACCGACAGGCGCGACTCGCGTTCCTCCAATCAACCTCCGAGTGCGGTTTCCCTACGGAAAGCTATTCACAGGCACCTCCTAAACCTTGGATTCTCCAAAAACTGCGATGGATACTTTGTGGACGGAGAGTTGTCCAAACAGAAGATCCGCGATCTTCATGCAGCACAGCGACAAGACGTATTGAAGCGGAATCTGCCATTTATTGAAGCTTACGGCCCCGAATTGGTCGAGTATTTTGCGACCGGCAGACAGGTCGATCCCGCGTCGATTGATCCAGAGCTAGTCGAAGTTACGGCCGAGTCACTAGAATCGCGTCTCTTTAGATTCGCGTGTCTATTGTGGTCGGTCCCTGTCTCCCAAGGCTTCGGTCGCCGACTTCGATTCCTTGTTCGAGATCGTCAGAATGGTCGCCTCATAGGGCTCTTCGCTATAGGAGACCCAGTCTTCAACCTTTCTGCCCGCGACAACTGGATCGGTTGGACCCATGAAGACCGCAAGGACCGACTCATCCATGTAATGGACGCCTACGTGGTCGGGGCTTTACCTCCATATTCTCAGTTGATAGGCGGCAAACTCGTTGCTGCTCTGATGGGGAGCAAAGAGGTCAAGGAAGTTTATGAAAGAAAATACCTAGGGCGACAAGCCGTGATCAGCAAGAAGGTGAATCGTGCTCGGCTGGTATTGCTGACGACAACATCGGCCTTGGGGCGCTCATCCATATATAACCGTCTCCGCATACCAAGTGGCCCTCACTTTCTCAGGATTGGCGCGACGAAAGGTTTCGGTCACTTCCACCTGTCCGGCGGCATATTCGAATCACTGCGACGGTATCTTGAGGCTTCGGGGCATCCCTACGCTTCAGGAAATCGGTTTGGTATGGGGCCGAACTGGAAAATCCGTGTTGCTCGGACGGCCTTGGAGCAACTCGGCATTGATGGTAACGCCATCCTAAAGCATGGCATCAAGCGTGAAGTGTATGCGATCCCCTTGGCAAAGAACTGGCAGGAGATTCTGTTGGGGAGACAGAAAAATGTTCGGTCGTGTGTTCTTCCGGCATCCGAGATAGCGGACTTCTGTTTGCGCCGTTGGATAGTGCCGCGAGCGGCTCGGGACAAGCGGTACAAGAGAGTCACCCGGTGTAAGATAATGGACTGCTTGCTAAACGGTGGCCCTGGATCGGCATGGTAATGGACACCGACCTTGGAAACTGGCAGACGCGCCTCGCAAGGCACTTCACGGAACTTCAACGCCGTCGAAGCAGCGAGGCACCCGACCGGCCGATTTTCGCCCTGGAGCACGGTCTCGACGATACCGAATTAAGGCGCGTCACTAGCAGTATCCAGACAGACATCCAGCGGCGGAGTCCGTGCTGGGACCACCGACTCGTTTGGGTGGTCTATGCGTGTGAATTTGGCTACGTGTATGCGGGAGATGAGTACTGGCAGACCTTTGAGGCACAAACATCTGGCTGGGACCATTACGGAGACCGCCACTGGATTCGGCGGTGTTTCCAAGACTTCCATGAACGGTATAGTGGAGCGAAACCGACGGGAGCCTGGGCTAGGCACTTCTCCATCATCTGCTGGCCCATTACGCATGCAATTCTTCCACGGGACCTTCAGCGCCAGGTAGCCCGTCTCCTCTACGATCTCCGCCACGCGTTCTCGCCTGAAGTGCTGGGATCTCCTCGTCAGTTGGGTGAACTCATCGCAGCGCGGAGTTGGAATGCGTCCTCTCGCTTTCAGCAGCTCACAGAAGAACCGCTCTTTCTCGGCCAGATCGCGACCGCCCTGCTGTTGCAGGGTAATGGGTCCACATCTGCACTCATTCATCCATTCACACTTTCACGGATCAGTGCGGACGTTGACCGCGAGCGTCGTGCTCGCGCCTGGTTGCGCGGGGCTCGAGAGAGCGCTCAACATCAAGTCCAATTCCAGCACATCCGAGGCCAGGGAATCCGACACGGCGGCGGAGAGAGAGGTGCCGCCGTGGAGGCCGGGCCAGCGACCACCCCAGGGCTGGAACCGCGGTTGGTTCTTCGCCCGCTGGAGCCCCGTAAGTGGGAGGTTCTGCTGGAGTTCCCCGACTTCTCCCACATTCCGGTGAAATTCCGACGATTCACAGAAGTGTTGGCGAATACCCGATGTCACGTGACGGGTTCCTCCGGTCGTCCTCTGGCTCGAGGGCGCCTGCTCTACGGTCCCCAGCGCGTCATCTTGAGAACATGGCCCCGTCACGACGAGCCGCTGCTAAGATTCGAGAACTCCCCGCCTGAATTTGACTACTTGTTGCATACAGAGTGCCTGCTCCGTCCCGGTCCTGTCTGGCTCTTCAAGGTTGCGTCGGATGGTCTCGCGTACGAACTCAAGAGTGCCAATATTCGTTCGGAGCAGAGGTACATCCTCCTGCTGGGGGAGAGTGCCGAACTTCCCACATGCCCAGAATTCATTCCGGTCAAAATTGACTGCGACGGCATCCGCGCGGCCGAGCTTCAATTAGCCGATACGATCACGCCGGATCTGACTGCGGCTCTGAACGTTTTGGAGATTCGCCAGGCGGCGACAATCCATGTCTGGCCAGCTGGACTCGCGCCCGTCCGATGGGATGGAGAAGGAGTCGCGGAGTGGCTGTCGACAGAGAGGCCACGTCTCGGCATCCGCGCGGACCATCATGTAACAGCATTCTCGGTAGACCTCGGGTTTGACAGGATCGATGTTTCGCCCTCTGCGCCAGGGGCACCCGTGTTCATCGAACTGCCAGAACTCGATCCCGGTGTCTATACTGCCCTTATTAATGCTGTACATAGTAACGACGCGATAACGGAATGCGGGAGTCTTCAGCTTCGTATACGTGAGCCCAGAACTTGGTCTCCGGGTCGCAGCAGTGACGGTGCAATTTTTGTCGTAGTGGAACCCACCACCCCTACCTTAGAGGAATTGTGGGAGAGCAAGATTGAGCTTCAGGTGCACGGGCCAGCCTCTCGCAGGGTATACTGTGAAGTCGCTTTCTTTAAGAGGGGCGCTAGCCAGCCCTTCCTCTCAAAACAATTGCCTCCTCTCTCGCTTCCCATCGATACCAGCAAGTGGCGGAAGCACTTGGATCAGCATTTCAAGAAGCACCAGGACGTTCAGAACGCCTACGATCTCGCTCAATCTTGCCGAGTACGCGCGGTCGCTGGTGAACTTGGGACGTTTACTCTCGTGGTGGAACGAGAGTTCTCCCCATTGCGCTGGGCCGTCCGGCGGACTCGGGACGGTTTCTATCTCCGTGCATTGGATGACAGTGGTGCCGAGCAAATACCGCAAGTGGCACGGTACGAGTTCAATGCCCCGGATATTGAACAACCGCTTGACATCACCTCTTACGACCGGGCTGAGGGTGCGATAGTATCGCCGGGCCTATACGTGGTGCGCACAGGGGATTATCTGCGTGCTGTCGTCATTGCGCCCGAGGTACACCACACGTTTCAGGATCTCCGAGTTGAACCCCGCATTTCCGGCCGACGGCGAGCAACAGCAGATACCATTGACCTGATTCGGATTGTAGACCTCTGGGTTTGCGCCCGTGTCACGGGAAACATCCTCTCGCTTTCCATGCGACGAGACGTCTTGCTTGCCCTTGTTCAAGAGATCTTCCATCTCATCGGCGGGGATCGATGGGCGAGGGGAGAAAACACCTTGCGCAAATATGGTGGCAGACCCGTGCTGCAGTGCGTAGGGCCTTTCCTCAAGAAAGAGGAGATCGAACTCGCTGAAAGAGTCAGAGCGCAAATTCATGAACTGGCTCGTGCTACTCCCATGGAGCGAGCACAACAACTGGCCTTATTGTCTACCCGCTATCTCCATCTCCATGTACATGGAGCCACTGGTGACGGGCAGAGCGGGGACACGGACTCCCGCCTCCTGTGGCTGTCGGAGTTGGCGCTTCGCTTGGCGAGCGTCTCTACAGGTACAATCACCTGGGCCGGGGACAAGCTTCACCAGGGGATATCATATCTCCTTGAGTTCCCCGGTCTCGCGCGGGCTGCAAGATTCATGGTTCTTGCGCTTGACCAAACGGCTGACAAGTCCGGAATCGGATCTGATCTTCACGAGGGGTGGGCATGGGAATGAAAGCTCTATCGACAGCGGAGGTTCACCAGGCATCGGTTGAGGCGTTGGGCCTCGATCCTAGTGCTTTGGATCTCAGCAGCGTGGAAGCAGTTTCGTGTTGCCTCCGGCGTGCCGCAGGGTTCCTGTGCCCGTGTTCTGCTCGTACCCTCATCCATGCGGTCGTTGAACCTCTTCGGAGCTTGGTCGATGACCTGGACGAGTTACAACGGACGGTCGAGGATACGCTTGAAGCACTTGTCGGGCATGGAGACCTCCTCGAGCTGACGGACACGAGCCAGGAGGAAAGTAGCGGGTGCAAAGCCCTCCTGTACCTCGCTCCACCAGCTTTTGTGCGACGTCAAAGTGGCGCGGTTGTCATCTTGGGGATCCTGCCCGACGACGTATCTCTACTCCCTGACGAAGTCGTGGAATGTGTCGAGTATATAAACCACATTCGAGTACTGCCACCCAACGCAGGAACAAAGTTCGCAGATCAATTGGGAGAGTTGGGCTGGATTGAACTGTCGAGCAGCGCATGGTTGAAAGCTCCGAAAGCGGAAGCCGCCGCCGAGTATCTTGGGCGAATGAATCGCTTACTGGATGCCGCACCGGTAGGTGGAGACGTTCCAGGGTTGGTACTGCTTGACCCAGGACGATCCGTTCGATACTACCGAGGTCGCTGGGTCGAATCGACAACCCATACCGGGCGGTTTGTTGGCCGTCGTGCGCAAGCCTATGGGGCGGATCTCTGGTGTTATGTTAAGGTCAAGGACGGTAACCCCATCAGGTTTGTGGATCTTCCGCTGAAGAGCAATACCTGGCGAGGATGTGACGAGGCCTGGAGAATACAGGCAGCCATCGACTATGAGCAAGGAACTCCCCAGATCTTCAGAGTTCGGCCCGGGCCCAATGGCACGGAGGTAGTCGACTTCTTCTCACCTCTTCCGATGTGGGTGAGGAGGAAATGGAATGTTGTCGGAGTCCCCATCTTGTCTTCAGGATGCCTGTTCTCCTATAGGCTTAGAGAAAACGAGATTGACGAGGAGGTCCGCTTCCTTAAGGAATACGCATGGCTCACGGAAATAAGTTGAGGCGCGAAGCGGAAGTGTCAAAAGGAGGTTTCGGATGCCCCTGACCATAGGAGAGACCGTCGATCAGCTTCACGCTGCGTTGCGCGACTACATCGAAGCGACGTACCATGTGAGCCATCCCACGCTTGTCGCTCAGCGTCGGGAATTGCTCAGCCAGCCTGGTGTCATTTCCCAGCGTCCCTACTTGGAGAGCACGCTCCGGTACAGATCCGGCGCGGCCTTCGCGGACCTCGGGCTCCCAGGTTCAGTGTTGGAGATGTTCAGCGCGGTGACCATGTCCTCCGGGGATCTGCCGAAGCTCATCCACGATCCGCCCTATCAGCACCAGGCTGCGGCGGTGAAGAAGTGCCTTGTTGACGGACGTAGCCTCGTGGTGATGACGGGCACCGGCTCTGGGAAGACGGAGTGCTTTCTGCTCCCGATCTTGGGCAAGCTGGCCAAGGAAGCGCGCGAAAAAGGCGAGCAGTTCAAATCCACGCCAGCAGTTCGAGCGCTTGTACTCTACCCGATGAATGCGCTGGTGAACGACCAACTCGGGCGGCTGCGGCTTCTGTTTGGAGATCAGCGAATCGTCCACAAGTTCATGGCGTGGTCAGGTCGCCCCGCCAGATTTGCGCGATATACGAGCCGCACACTATATCCTGGAGTGCGGAGCGAAAAGAAGGATCAAACTCGGCTCAGCGCCATCGGCCACTACTACGTCCGCTACCTGGAGCAGGCAACCGGTCCCCCGTCGGAAGAACAGAGGGCCGCAGAGAAACTCGTGGAAGAATTCAAGAAGCGGGGCAAGTGGCCCGCGAAACCCGACCTTCTTGCTTGGTACGGGAAGAAGGGTTCCAGGTGGAGAGACGGAAAGACGGGAAAATTCAAGCGGTGCGTGACACTACCGGACGATCCGGAACTGTTCACGCGGCATGAAGTCCATGAGACACCGCCGGACATCTTGGTTACGAACTACTCGATGCTCGAGTACATGCTCATGAGGCCGCTCGAGCGCCCGATCTTCGACAAGACCCGGGCGTGGCTTCGCGCGAACTCCGACGAGCGGCTGCTCTTGGTGCTCGACGAGGCGCACCTGTATCGGGGGGCAGCCGGAGCGGAGGTCGCGCTCTTGGTCCGTCGCCTCCGTTCTAGGCTCGGTATATCGCCTGAGCGCCTTCAGGTGATCTGCACCAGCGCGAGCTTTCAGGACGAAGCTTACGCCTCTGTCTTCGGAGCCCAACTTACCGGCAAGGCGACGGCCGAGTTCGAGACTGTGCCAGGCCAACTATACCTCCGAGAAGCCGAGGGTGTGGGCACTCGACAGGACGCCGAGGCATTGTGCGCGGTTAATTTGGACGCCTTCTACGCTGCCGAGTCGGACCAGGAGCGCCTTGAGAGGGTAGCCGTGTTCCTGGAGTATCGAGGCGTGAAGCCACCGTGGACCCTCGGGCCATCGCTGTACGCGGCTTTGGAACACTACCCGCCAATGGCGCGCCTGATCAACATCACGATGACGGCGGCGCAGCCGGTTGAGACGCTCGGGGAGAAACTTTTCAAAGACGTGGAGGCTCCGACCGCTGCTCGCGCCGTGACGACACTGATCGCGCTGGGCAGCCTCGCGCGCACGGACCTGACAGCACCTGGACTCCTACCATGCCGCGTCCACTCATTTTACCGCGGACTCGCAGGCCTGTGGGTCTGCATGGATGCGGATTGTTCGGCTTTGGAGCCTGAACAGCGCGGTGGGCCCTGTGGAAAGCTGTTTAGCCAGCCTCGAGATGCCTGTGAGTGCGGAGCCCGGGTATTGGAATTCTACACTTGCCGAAACTGCGGCAGTGCGTATGGCCGGGCATACACGGACGATCTGGACGAGCCGGATTTTCTGTGGGCCGAGGCGGGTGGCGCATTTCGCACGCTATTGGGGCTGTTCGATGAACTCGAACCGCTGGACCTTTTGCTAGAGCAGCCCGTCATTGCGGACGTGGAGCCCGCCGACTATGATCTCGTCACGGGGCGTCTAAACCCTCAGGTGCTCGGCGAACGCGTGAGGCAGGTTTTCATCCGCCGAAATCGAGCGCCAGTCACAAACGCCGACGCGTCGGGGTCTGCCACTCGTGGTGGGGAGTTCATTCCGTGCGCTGTCTGTGATGAGTCGGCGGCGTTCGGCCGCTCGTCCGTCCAGGATCACCAGACCAAGGGCGACCAACCCTTCCAAGCGCTGATCGCAAGGCAGCTACAGGTTCAGCCTCCCAACGCGACCGCGCCGACAAAGCTCGCACCGCTTCGTGGGCGGAAGGTGCTGATCTTCTCTGACTCTCGGCAGACCGCTGCTCGCCTTGCGCCTAACGTGCAGACCTACTCTACACAGGACGCCCTCCGCCCTCTGGTTGTCGCTGGATTCGCCCGTCTGCAGCAGTCTGCTCTCCTCGCCCAACACATCTCTCTGGAGGAGTTATACTTGGCGGTCCTCATCGCGGCGAAGGAACTCGGCGTGAGGCTGCGTCCAGAACTCAAGGTCGGCGAGAGCTTTCACGCCGAAGAGATTGTCGAACAGAAAATCCAAAATGGTGCCCTCGGTACTGACGCCGGGCTCTTCGAACTGTTCATGACTGTCCGCAATGAGCCACCGCCCGAGGCACTGCTTCGCGGCATCACGAAATGCCTCACGGACAGGTTTTACGGCTTGGAGTCTCTCGCGCTCGCATCAATCGTCGAGCGAGTTGCACACTCGCCCGCGATCCAAGCCCTTCCCGACGTACCTGATGTAGCTACCACGACGGAGCAGAAGCTCGCGCTTGCCCGCGCATGGCTGCGGTGCTGGCAGCGCGCAGGCTTCTGGCTCAGCCGGATGCCCCATGGCTGGTGGCTGAATGAAGTCAAGTCACGTTCAGGCAGTTTCCGTAAGATGGAGCGGCGCTTGGTCGAGAAGGCCGCCCGGAAGGTCTTCGAAAAGAGTTGGCTTCCGACTCTGCTGCAACTCTTCACCGAGCCGATGCCTGCCAACAAGCGCCGCCTCAAGGGCGGGGAACTCTCCCTTCTAATTGGCGATGACTGGGCGTACTGTCAGGCCTGTCGAACAACGCAGCGGCCATTCCCTGGCAGCAATCGCTGTGTGAACTGCGGACATGACTCCGCTATATTAATCGACCCCGATACGGACTCCGTATTCGCAGCTCGCAAAGGGTATTACCGGGCGAGCACGATTTGCGCTTTGGAGGACCCGCCGACGCCTCCGATGGCCTTGATTGCAGCAGAGCATACTGCTCAACTCAATGCGGCCCAAGCCGAGGAGGTTTTCTCGAAAGCCGAGGAGCATGAATTGCTGTTCCAGGACATCGACCTTGGTCCCGATGAGAAGGGTCAGGATCGCCCGGCTATCGACGTACTCTCGTGTACCACAACGATGGAAGTGGGCATCGACATTGGCTCATTGACCGGTGTTTCGCTACGTAACATGCCACCGGCGCGAGCGAACTACCAGCAACGAGCAGGTCGAGCTGGACGGCGGGGGAACGCAGTCGCGACCGTCACCGCGTTTGGCAGTGCCGACAGCCATGATGAACATTACTTCACGCACCCGGATGAAATGATCAGCGGAGATGTTGTTGATCCCAGGTTAACGCTCGACAACCTGGATATTATCCGTCGCCACCTCACGGCGTACCTCCTCCAGCGCTACCATCAGTGGAGATTGCCGGACATCGCTCCGGAAGATCAACTTCATCTCTTCGCCGTGTTAGGTACGGTGTCCGACTTCAAGAGGGAAGATACAATTCTGAACAGGCAGGGCCTCGCGAAGTGGCTTGCGTCTAACGCCGAAGCGCTGAAGGCGGACGTGTCTGGGTGGCTCCCATCCGAGATCACTTCAAAGGATCGCGACTTGCTGCTCGATGGAATCGTCGACGACACGATGGCGGCAATCGATGCCGCCATCGACTACCAGCCCGCGGAAGGAACAAATCTCGATGATGCAGGGGCCTCCGAGAATGACAAGGCTGATGACAGTTCCAAAGGTGAGGAGGCAACGGCCCTGGAGATTAGCGACGAAGTGGGAGAGGAGCGGCCAGGGCGAAATCCTGCGTCAGGAAATCTGTTGGACCGTCTCCTCTACAAGGGAGTGCTTCCACGGTATGCCTTTCCGACCGATGTGGCAACCTTCCACGTCTTCGACCCCGATGCGAGCAAGTGGTCCCGCCCCGCTTTCCGTTTCACGCCGTCCCAAGGGCTGCCCGTAGCGTTGTCGCAGTACGCGCCGGGGAAGGAGGTGTGGATCGCAAGCAAGCTGTGGACATCGGGCGCTATCTATTCCCCGATGAAAGACGACCGTTTCAACGCGTGGCAGCGCCGTCGCCTCTATTATGAGTGCAATTATTGCAGGTACGCACGCACTTTGCCGCTCGGCGAAGGCACTCGCGGGGAGTCCCGTGACTGCGAGGCGTGCGGGAGCGAGGGTACCTTCGGTCCGGCGCGCTATTGGATGCGTCCACCCGGGTTCGCGCACCCAGTGGATCGCGACGAGGGCACAACCCCCGACGACCAGCCAGCGCGAAGCTACGCTACTCGCGCCAAGCTAACGGCGTCGACCCCGGCTGACCCAGACGAGTGGAGCGATATCAACGACAGGATACGTCTCCACCACATGCGGCAGCACCTGCTCGTAACCAACCGAGGGCCGCGTCAGGAAGGCTACACCTACTGCACGCGCTGCGGCCGCATCGAGCCTACGGCGGCACCGAAGGGAACCGTCGCTGCAGCCCACCCGAAGCCGTACCCAGATGATCGAGATCCGAACTGTGCAGGGGGTCGGGCGACCAAAGGCCTCGTGCTTGGCACGGACTTCATCACCGATGTGCTGCTGATTTCTCTTCGGGTCGAAGCGCCCGTGATGCTGGCATCTGGCCTTCTCGCTACCGACGTGGCGTTGAGAACGGTCGCTGAGGCGCTGACGAAGGCGGGGTGCGGTCTGCTTGGGCTGGAAGCGCAAGAACTGCAGGCCGAATACCGGCCAGCGCTGACGGAGGCAGGCCGGGAGGGACGCGAGGCGGAGATCTACATCTACGACACGCTCCCAGGTGGTGCCGGTTTCGTGCGCCGTGTCGGTGACTTGGGCGAAGCGGTTTTTGAGGAAGCTCTACGTATTCTCGAAAATTGCCTAGAGAATTGTGATCGCTCCTGCTATCGTTGCTTGCGGAGTTACAAAAACAAGTTCGAGCACGATCTGCTGGATCGCCACGTTGGCGCGAGTCTTCTGCGATTCCTAATTCATGGGGCCTATCCCACCCTGGATTCCGCGCGGCTTACCGCGTCTACCGAATTGCTCTTTCAGGACCTCCGTCGGCAGAACCTTGAAGGAGTGACTATTGAACGGAATCGGGTTCTCACGTTGTCTGGGTTTGGCACAGTAACCGCTCCCATCTATGTGAAGCGAGCCGACAACTCCGAATTCATCATCGGCATCTATGGACCCCTCACGCCTGACGATCCTCCTGACGATGCACTCAGAAACCTCAAAGAGTTCTGTCTTTCAATCCCAGTGTTACTCTGTGACGAATTAGTCATACGGAGAAACCTGCCGAAGGCAACGAGCGATCTTATCTCGCAGATCGGGTAGGTGCGATGTCTGGAAACAGCAGCACGAGTATTTGGCACGTGTCATGCCCATCGGCGTGGTCCGAAGCACCGCTGTGGATGTCCTTCTCCACGCTTTCGGATTTGGAGGCTTGTCCGAGACGGTGGGCGCTGAGCACCGCGGTGTATCCAGACGTATGGAAACACCGCGGGTACCCTCGTCCACCACAATCAGCAGCGCTTGAAGGAACGGTCGTTCATTTGGCCCTACAGAAAATCACGAAGGCTCTTGTAGAATGCGGATGCACCTCGTTGGTAGACGAAAGCGCGATCTGCACGCTAAGAGAACTCGGCGGCTATACGGCAATCATTCGGAGTAGCCTGGAACGTGCGCTTCGATCATACGACGGAAATCCACGAGCGGCTCCAGTCCTTGACGGGATTCGCCATCAGCTTGCTGCCCGAGTTCCAGAACTTCGTTCACGGGTTCAGAGGTTCTTGTCTCGCATTCATCCCGAGTCTCGTGTTGCTAGGCCCGGGTGTCCCACCACGCACCCGGAGGCGGAATTCCGGTATGAGCTACAGCATGGCTCTCATACAGAGGTCGAACTCCAGGCATCCGAATTGGGGTGGCTTGGTGTCGCGGACTTGCTCACGCTTTCACCAACCTGGTGCGAGATCCGAGACTTCAAGACTGGGACTCCGAAGGAGGAGCACAAGTTCCAACTTCGGACGTACGCACTGCTCTGGGCCCGGGATCGCGATCTGAACCCCTCGGGCCGACTTGCAGACAAACTCGTGCTTTCATACGACGAGAGCGACGTCGAGGTGCCGGTCCCAGGGGCCAGTGCACTTCGCTCTCTGGAGGATGAACTCAAGGAGCGAACCGCGGCAGCACTTGCTGATCTCCGGGCTGATCCGCCTGAGGCGCGACCAAGTGCAGAGAACTGTAAGTACTGCGCCGTACGACACCTGTGCGAGGAGTATTGGCAGTGGAATGCCCGCCGCCAGGGCGAAGACAGAGACCCCTCGAAGGGTCGGTTTGCCGACCTTCAGATCAAGCTTTCAGGTCAACACGGACCCAGCAGTTGGGACGGTGTGGTGCAATCCCCATCAGACTTGAAGGCCGGCGGCCCCATTCTGTTGCGAACCTTAAATCTCCGATTTGATCTGCATCCAGATCAACGGTTGCGTCTGCTAAACGTTCACATAAGCAAGCCTAGTGAAGAGTCTATTGAGGACGAACGTCCTCCGATTGTGGCGACGATGGGAGCAAGCACCGAGGTGTTCCTGCTTCCTACATAGTTGACCGCAAGGAAGGAATCACGGTGTAGCGGAAAGACACTGGAGGCGGGTAGCTGCGGACTCCTGGTGGACTCTACTTGACCGTGTCATGCTCGCAAGCACCGAAAAGGCCGCCCACTGCTCTCCGGAACCATGTCCAATATTGCCGCAACATCAAGCCCTGGAAACATTGCGACAATGGTATGATTTTTTGAAGTCCTATGACCTTGGCTTGGGCAATGAAAGCTCGGTTATGAATTACCTGAGAAGGCCGCTGACATGGGGGCAACTCCGAGCCGCAGCCGAGATATTGACGTGATACTATGATGGCAATATGATAATAAAACTCAAGGAATCATTGGCCTCGAAGGCCTGGGATATTGATGGAGCCATTAGACCTGCAGCATAGGTTAAGAGTACCATTTTAGGATTCATTTGGCGTTAATATACTTCAGAATAGCTTATAGTTTCTTGATTACCTCTAAAGCACCAGAAAGGTTGAGATAGTTTTTAGCAAAGGCTTTTGCCGTTAGTTCTTTAGAAAGCAGTTCGTCAAATTTTTCAAAATCAAGAACAGGAAACTTCATTGCTATTTCAAATCGAGTCGGATGCTGATGCAAAAACGATTTATATGCTGCCTTTATTTCGCTTTCTGATACCCCTTTAAAAACCAAAGCAATGCCTTCATCATCAACATTCATTCCAGAAAAATAACTGCCGAGAGCCATTAATGTTCTGTTTATTCTACTTCCCGTCCAGGTGAACCAGATCGTATCTTTGCCTTCTTTTATGAATTGTTCGACGTCAAGCATAGCTTCATTGGCGGAAACTCTTGAAGCTAATAGGAGTTCCGCTGCTTTTTGGTTCAGGTATCTGGGTACGTTATCATCGAACAACATATCATACATCTTCATTCGAACAAATGGGTGCACGTCAGGTCCTAATCCTCCTCCAAATATTGGCAATTTTTTACCTTTTGCGGGCATTACAAAAACTTGTTTCCGTTTTGGAATAATGTCTGTAACTTGCCAACGTCTGGCGGCAAGAATGAGGTAGCTGCCTATTTCCAATGAAGGGTCTGGTACGATTGTACCTATTGTCTTTTCTCTGTGTATTACACTAAATTCTTCGGGAGTCTTAAAGGCGGCATAGAATTCAAAGTTTCTGACAATTCTCTCACCGTTTAGTCCCAATATTAGTAATTTTTCAGGTGTTTGTTCGATAACGTCTTTTTCTCCGAGTGATTTCAAAACTGATTTGTAGCTTTTCTTGTCAACATTGGAAAAAGTTCCTCTGGCAATTAGAGATTCGAACAGCTGGTTTGCATAAGTGCCTCCTTTCTCAGCAATGATGCTCAATATCTGATGAACCATTGTTGACAGGTGCAGACGATCAATTTCTGGAGGTTCGCACCATTTTTGCAGCATGAGTTCACTCATTGCGACCGTTTGAAGCAGGCCACGATGAAGGCGTTGTAATATCGATGAGCTATCCCTAGCTTCAAGCTCTTCAATAAATACCCTCATTACCTGGGGATCATCATCTTTGCGACCGCTCCGGCCAAGTCTCTGAATCAGCGAGTTCACGGACCAGGGAGGCCCGAGTTGCCCTACAATGGAAACATCACCGACATCTATTCCCATTTCAAGCGTACTTGAGCAAAAAACGCTGATCGGTCTGTTCGACTTGAGTTCTTCTTCAGTTTCTTCCCTCTGAATCTTGCCGAGTGAGCCGTGATGTATTCCAAAGGAATTCGGAAGCTTCCTTCTTTGCATTATCCGGTTGACCAGGTCAGCTTTTTCCTCTAGGTAAGACTTACTGTTTCCGAAAATAAGTGATGTTCGATTGGCGAAAGATTTAATAATATCTTCCGTCAGATTCATATCAGCCGCATTTCCCGTGCCTTCATGATTCGCATATTCATTGTGCCCAAGTTTCGTCAATTTCTCCTTGATCCTGAGATAACCCTGGACAAGATAATGAACTGTTTTAGTTTCACTTGCGTCGGAAATTGAGATTGCGCAACCTTCAACCGGCTTGCACATCCACTTTCCAGCCAACTCAACATCACCGAGAGTCGCGGAGAGCCCGATCAGTTTTGGCTGTTTCTTATTTACCTGGTTTATTCTGGCCAATAGGCTCTGAAGATGAGCGCCTCTTTCGGTTCCGATAAAAGAATGCAATTCATCAATAACAATATACGGCAAGTTTGAAAAAAACTTATGAAGGTGCTGGGATTTATTGATAAAAATGGATTCGATAGATTCAGGAGTTATGAGAAGGACTCCCGACGGATTCTTTAACAGTGCTCGCTTCTTGGATGCCGTTACATCACCGTGCCATTTATGAACCGCGATTTCAGTTCTTCTGCAAAGTTCTTCAAGCCTCATGAACTGGTCGTTAATCAATGCCTTAAGCGGACCGACATAAACCGCGCCAATTCCCGATTCTTTCCTGTCAATTAATTTTGAGAGAATGGGAAGAAACGCTGCTTCGGTTTTTCCTCCTGCCGTCCGCGAGGAGATTACAATGTGATTGTTGCCGAGAATAACTTCCTTAATCGCATCGACCTGGATGGGGTGCAACTCCTCCCATCTCATTTTATAGAGCTGTTCCTGTATCTTAGGATTGAGAAGTTCGAAAGCCGGAATGTCCTCGTTATGGTCCATTATTGTGATTTACAGTTGGAATTTTGCCAAATCGTCGGAATCACCGTCGGTTGGACAAGTATTTTCCCCGGACTCAGGGGTCGGATCACTTTTGATCGTTACTCCTTTGAGAAGGTTTCTCCAGTCAGCTCCAGGATTCTGCTCAAGTACAGAAAGCAGTCCGACAAATGATTTGACGGTGTCCCTTGGAGTTCTATAAAAAGCCGCTCCCAAAGTATTTGAGCAATGCTGCATAAAGGCTTTTAATGCATCATCAGGAACTATGTGTTTCCCGGAATCATCAGATGCAAAAACACTTCGAATATTACAGAGCAGCACAAATAAGTCTTCAGGTGAAAGGTTTTCAAGTCTTATAATGGGGCTGGAGAAATCCTTCAATCCATCTACGGCAAAAGTATTTTCGGCAAGTCTGGTTGCCAGAGCTTCATAGGAGTAAAGACCGCGTCTTTTGTCTTCAAGGAAAGCATCCGTCCCGGCAAAAATAAATCCAATGCCTGTTACGTTACCCTGAAGACAATCATTCACAATAGCCAGTAGCTTTTCGTAGTTGTTATTTCTTGAGGTTGAATGATTTAGCCTGTGTGACAAGACCCCCATTTCATCAATGTTCACAAGCAGGCCGTTATATCCAGCAAGCTGGATAAATCTGCCCATAAGCTTTAAGTAATCATAGATATTCTTATCCGTAATTACTGATCGGACACCCAAATCTTGCCTGGCCTCGGTTTTAGTCCCATATTCACCTTTAAGCCAGCGAATCGCGGAACTTACCAGTTGATCGTCACTTTTATGGAATCCTTCAACATATCTTGAGATAACCTCAGCAAAATCGTAGCCACTGACATACTCCTGAAGCGGCTTCAGCTTCTCATGAATAGCATCAGAAACATCTTCTTCATCTCCTCCAGAGTCCCTAACAGAATAATCAATATCTGAAACCCATCTTTCAATTACACTTGCCAGTGCTCCTCCAGCTGGTTTAGAGCGGGTTGCCATATTCTGCATTAGCTCAGAGTAAAGATTCCTGGCTTTGCCATCGGAAGCATGAAGTCTGCGCTCAAGTGTGATATCTGCCTGAACGACAACGAATTTCTGCTCAAGGGCAACGATTCTTGCAAGGTTCAGAAAAAAGCTTTTACCCGATCCAAAACGTCCGATTATAAATCTTATAGAAGCTCCGCCTTCCTTTATGTTTTCAAGATCGCGCAATACTGCTTCAACTTCCTCTAGCCTCCCGACCTGGATGTGTTGCAGCCCGACCCTCGGTACGACACCGGCCTGCAGCGATTGGATAATAGCGGTGCGCTCTCTGCGCCTAATTTTGTTTGACATTTTCGTGCTCCGGCAGAATATCCTTGTTGATATAAATCTTATCGCTTTCTTCCATTAGAAGATCGTCATATTTTTGCTCAGCCCATTCATTGATTTTCTCAATTGCTCCCGAAGGCATAAGATTATAAGAACGGGCGAGATTTGTGAATTCATCACTATCCCACTCTTCCTTCGTAAGTACTTCACACAGGAAAGAGTGGAATCTGGAATCAAGATCCTCAAAACGAGGATCTGTCGCTGGTTCTAAACATTGAGCCGGTTCCTGAGCAGCATTTTCCTGCCCCTCTGGCAATCCAAAATCCTCTTCTTGGAAGACAGCGCTCAATATATCCGATACCTCTCTGGTATCCTCAAGAATTTCACGTATCCTGTTTTCATCCAATATTACTTCTATAAATTCTTCTTTCTCCTTCCGTGCAGGGATTAGCTCACCCTTTCGGTCACGTTTCCTGCCGCGCTGAACCTCCACAGGTGCATCAGGAGCTATAACAATGGAATCAAGAACTTCATTCAGCTTGTCATTGGTTAGGCCTAACGCCTTATAAGCTTTCTTAAGTATATTTATCTCATTTTTGTCAATAATACCGTCAGCAGCTGCGACACCAACAAGGAATGTCCCGACCTTTTCCAGCTGATCCGGCTTCAGTGCCTTCTGCAATCGTCTCGCAACACCATTCATGGAAGGAGGTGACGCAACCAGTACTTCTTTCAACGCCTTTATTCTCTGTTCCTCGTTGGTATCCAGCATAAACCGCCCTTCCAGAAAACTTACTATATGTGAAACCTCCTCATCTTCAATCACGCCATCTGCCGCCGCAATTGCCATTCCCAATTCAAGTATTATAGCGGAACCTAGATATCGAGGGCAATCCAGGATTTTATCAGGTATATCCGGCCTCAACAGGCAGACTTTATCATCCCATTTATATGTGCGATTAGTTAATCTAATATCAGGTTCAATTACATATCCAATGTACTCGGCTGTTTCTGCAATACTTTCACCTTGCTTCTTGGTCAATCGATCCCGTTTGCCAATTTCTTTCAACTTTGCCAAGTCGGAAACACTCAATAAGACCACACCATCCTCGCGCATGTTAGCCTGAGCAAGGTGTTCCCATTTGTCGTGATCGGGGTGATCCAATTCTTTTCTCAGGTCATCTGGAAGGGCTTCAAAGGCTTCCCGTGTATCAACATCCATCCCCTTGCCGACTTTACGAGCAAGAGGTTTCAACTCGTCGATACACTCAGTCCAGATTTCTACCAACTCCTTAAATTGGCTTTGAATACCCATAATATTCGGAATGCGAATAGGTTGAATTACAGCGGATTCATCGTCGTAGTCGCTATGTAGAGTCCCAAGGGAAGGACTTGCCGGATGATATTCAAGTTTCCTCTCAATCTTTGAAGCTTTTAATACTAATCCTTTGCCATATTTTTCCTTGTACTTGATATCAAAAAGTTTCTTAAATTCGCCTGGGATTCGTTTTGTTACAACGCTTCTCGGAGACCGGGGGTCCATGCGGGCAACATCCATTGCCCAACTTGTGCTTAATGGATGACCATGTATATGCATCCATGCAAGCGCCACCGAAAGACCTTCTTCTGTACGTCGCGCAGGAGATTTTTCAAAAATGATCCAGAAAAGCGGATCATCAATCTTGTCAAGTCCATACTTAGCAGCAACGTAGGTAAGAAATCTGGCCAAATAGCCGGTGAACGAACCAGAATGGGTATATCGATCCAGCAGTCTGACAACTTCACCCATAATGATTCTAAAATCTTTTTTCTCAACCAATAAACGCCGTTCAAGGCCATAGAAGAATATAAAAGCATAACCGATGTCTTCAAGTTCGTCATTTCTGCCATTGGCTAGCCATCTCAGGTAGTTTGCCCGTTGGTCCGCTGAAATCTGGGCGTATTTGGGCCAGTATCCTAGTGCACCTGGAGGTTCATAAACAGGTCTGCCCACTTTAAGGGAAGTATATATGCACGATGCTTCATCTTCTTCAAAATCGCCATATGAAATCCATTCGTGAGAGGACGGTGGTTTTGATTTAGAAACATAAGTAAGCGGGTCGTTAATCTTGTATGTTCGAATAGTGATTTCGTCATTTAGCCCAATCCATCTCATGTCGGACTTAATTGGGCGACTGACTTGTCTATTCCTGAATCTGGCCCGTGTACTGCCAGAGCCTAATTCGATTGATATTCCTGAACGGTGACGATGTCGTGATTTGGTAAAGACAGATTTGGCTTTTTCTTTTAATGCCAGTACAAATTGTATAATTTTTACTATACCAACAATAAATACGATGATAATGATAAGCACGAATAAATCGCCCATCATCGTCTCCTACAGACTTTATTGGATATAAAAGAAAGGTCTTCCCCGTTTCTTCCAGGAAAACTACATGTTATCAACCTTCTATCATATGTTGATTTTAAACTAACGTCCAGCCTTTTTTACGTGGAACGTAAATATTTTCAAGGTCGCTTAAGTTCTTAGCGATGCAGCCAACCACTGGCACAGGACGATGTCAAACAGGAAATGAGTTGCCCACACTCCGCTGGCACGGAGATATGGTCTGGTCAGTCAGTTTCAGTCCAGACGGCTAAGGCCTGAAAATGTTTATCCGCAACGGCTCTAACCGAAGGCAGAGAGCAAGCCGCCCGGGAGGGGGGAACGGAAGGCGATAGGGCACCGCATATTGCGGTCGGTGCCCCGAAATCCGGAATAAACCTGGAGTCATCGCCATAGCCTCTGACAGTGACCTACGAATTCATCGTGCACCTTGAACGCCTCTTTCTTGCTCGCGAAATCCTTGCGCCCTTTCTTTCTCAGGTACGCAGCTATGTGTCTGTGTAGCATTACATGGCAATTCGGACACAGCCCGACTAGTTCATCAAGATTCGGTTTGTGAACAGATTTCAACAACCTCTTGTGGTGCACTTCAATCACGCCGTAGTCGTCTTCTAGGCTATATTCCTCGGCAAGGTCAACGTGGCAGATCTTGCAGCGGTATGGGTTACTTGTGGCGTTCAGATATGCTTGACGGTTCGCTGATTTTCGCTCTTTCCTACGATGCGTGGCTAGGTTTGTACCTCCTTCAATCTCTAGGTCAGTAGGGCAGATGGTTCTGGCGATACGTACGGCTGGCGGACGATCAGGAAGGCTATCAACGAATTTAGCGAGCTCTTTGTAGAACGCTTTCCTGGCAGATGCCCTTACGGTACGGTCATTATCTCTGTGTCTGAAATAGCGGTCAACATATCCAAACCTATGCTGGTCGCGTCCCTTGGGAAATCTGAGTTCGTCCAGGAATCCTTCCAATACTTCAGCTAAGTATGGATAGCCCTGATAATTGTTTTGGGAGATAAAGCACTTCCTTTTCAGTTGCCTCAGCAATGCCTTCGGGATTGTCACACGCCTGTTGATGACAGGAAACAGGTCGTCGCGACACAGGTAACATAGCTCGGAAAAACCGGCCAAGGTGAATCCTCTTACCTTTCCGCGATGCTTGCGAAGAAGTATCTTTACCTCGGAGATCGGTTCCTCTGAGAAAACGGCATCGAGGCATTCCCGTAGTGCTTTGGGGCTGATGAGTCTTTCAGCCAAGGCCCATCCGTCAAAGTGGCCGCCGCAGTAGCCAATTGTATCCGCAAGCATCTTGGCGGCTCGCTTTACCACGTTCTTGTCGACGCTCCCGAAACACGCTTGGAAAAGCCCTAGTATGCGGTTCTTGCGTGCCTCGTAGGCTTTATCTCCTCTGTCTTTCCAATCCGGAACAAACCTATATAGTCCTTGCTTGAATGCGACCGTTCCTACTAGATCGTGGCGCAGTGCCTCCCGACACGCTAACTGAAAGATGAGAAGCGTCGTCCCATTCTCAATGTAGTCCCTTTCTTTTTTGAAGACGCCATTGACATAGTCCATGCCGTTTCCCTTCCACGGTATTCTAGGGACGCAGACCGCAATTGCCCAAAGCCGATCTCCAGGGCGGTTCAGTAACCGGCGGATACTTCAATAATTGGGTATCAATCTCGTGGCCTAACCGGCTGTTACATGAACCGTATACATCATGCGTAATCCATACACCATAGATATTCTGTGGAAATGTGTGTTCGTCAGGAGGATTTTCGCCTACTGGTTTATCGCAGAAGATGTAGTTTTCCTCGTGATAATCTTTCAAGCCACTTTACCTGTTTACGCCGCTAGGTCTTTGCATAGGAGTTCCGCCTGTTCGAGCACGGTCTGCGTCGCTTTCTCCTGCTTGTCCGGCGGGTATTTGTATTTACGGAGCAAGCGTTTCACCATCGAGCGCATCTTAGCGCGGACGTTTTCCTTCATGGTCCAGTCAATCGCCCAGTTATCGCGGATGGTCTGTACAAGTTCGCGGGCGATGGTTTTCAGCACATCGTCCCCAAGTTCCATGACGGCGCTGTCGTTCACCTCAAGCGCGTCGTAAAACGCAAGCTCATCCTCTTTCAGGCCCAGCTTTCCACCGCGTTTGTGCGCTTCCCGCATATCCTTTGCAAGACCAATAAGCTCCTCGATGACTTTGGCAGTCTCTATCGTCCGGTTCTGGTAGCGCAGTATCGTCTTTTCCAGAAGCTCGGTAAACGACCGCGCCTGCACGACGTTTTTCCTGCGCCGGGATTTCACCTCGTCCTTCAGCAACCGGTTCAGGAGTTCTACGGCAAGGGTCTTCTGCGGTAAATGTTTTACTTCCTCAAGGAATTCGTCGGACAATATAGAAATGTCTGGCTTCTTCAGCCCCACGGCGTCGAAGATATCCACAACCTCATCCGACACCACGGCCTTTGATATTATCTGCCGAATTGCTGCGTCAAGTTTTGCCTGCGGCGTTCCGCCGGTGACAAGCCGCTTCATTATGGCGGCCTTTACCGCCTGAAAGAATCCGACCTCGTCCCGTATAGCAAGCGCTTTATCATGCGGAACGGAAAGCGCAAACGCATGTGACATATCAGTCACCGCAGATATGAGGCGGTTCTTACCTTCGTCAATTTCCAGTATGTGCTGTATCGCGTTCGCCATAACCTGCATCTGGGCGGTTTCCTTTGCGCGGAAGTATACCGAGTAGTCGAACCCGTGGAACATGGCCTTGATGATTTCGTATTTCTCCAGCAGCACGGCGACGACCTGCTCCTGGTCAATCGTCGTTTCACCCTTGCCGCCGCTCTCGGTGTACTCGTGCATCGCCTTCTTCAACTGGTCGGCAAGGCCGATATAATCCACGACAAGGCCACCCGGCTTGTCCCTGAATACGCGGTTTACTCTCGCTATAGCCTGCATTAGCCCATGACCGCGCATCGGTTTGTCAACGTACATCGTATGGAGGCACGGCACGTCAAAGCCGGTAAGCCACATGTCACAGACGATGACCAGCTTCATCGAGTCTTTCTCGTCCTTGAACCGCTTGGCCAGCGCTTTTCGTCGCATCTTATTGCGGACATGTTGCTGCCAGTCTGCCGGATCGGACGCGGAGCCGGTTATCACGACTTTGATATAACCCTTCTTATCGTCCCCGTCATGCCACTCCGGGCACAGTTTTATTATCGCATTATACAAGTCAACGCATATCCGGCGGCTCATGCAGACAATCATGCCCTTTCCGTCCATGACGGACAGGCGGTCGTCGAAGTGATTTACAATATCTTCCGCAATCAGGTTGATACGCTTCTGCGTACCGACGACTTTCTCAAGCTGTGACCATTTGGACTTCAGCTTCTCCTTCTTTTCCGCTTCTTCGCTTTCGGTCACTTCCTCGAAGTCCGGGTCGATATGCGGGCGTTCCGCCTCGTCAATCTCGATTCGTGCAAGCCGTCCCGTGTAGAAAATCTTGACCGTGGCCCCGTCCAGTACCGCGCGTTCGATATCGTATATGTCTATGTAATCGCCAAAGACAGCCGGGGTGCTCCTGTCCGTGGATTCAATCGGTGTTCCCGTGAAGCCGATAAACGAGGCGTTCGGTAACGCTTCCCGGATATGCTTTGCAAAACCCTTTATGAAACCGTACTGGCTGCGGTGCGCTTCGTCCGCGATGACAACAATATTCCGCCTGTCGGACAATAGCGGGTGCGGGTCGCCTTTCTCATCCGGGAAGAATTTCTGCGCCGTAGTGAATACGACGCCACCGGAGGCGACTTTCAGAAGCTCGCGTACATGGTCGCGTGATTCCGCCTGCACCGGCTCTTGTCTCAGCAGTTCGTGGCAGTCGCAGAACGTACCGTGTAATTGCTCGTCGAGGTCGTTCCTGTCCGTTATTACTACCAGCGTCGGGTTCTCCATTGCGGGATGCTGGATAATCTTGCCCGCGTAGAACGCCATTGACAGGCTTTTGCCGCTCCCCTGTGTATGCCATACAACGCCTATACGTTTATCACCTTTCGGCGACGACGCCTTTACCGTGCATTCGATAGCCTTATTGACGGCGTGGTACTGGTGATAGCCCGCCATTTTCTTGACAATGCTGGAGCCATCCACCTCGAACACGTTGAAGTTGCACACAAGGTCGAGGAAGCGGCTCTTCTCGAACATGCCGTTTATCAGCACGGAAAGCTCGACCGAGCCTTTCGGCGCTACGTCGTCGCCCTCGACGGTCCGCCACGGCATAAACCATTCCCAGTTGGAGGTCAATGTTCCCGCTCTGGCTTCCATGCCATCGGATAGAATAAGGCATTCGTTGAAGTGGAAGAGGCCCGGTATGTCGTTTTTGTATGTCTGAAGCTGGTTGTATGCCTTTTCTATCGTGGCTTCCTCGTCGGCCGGGTTCTTGAGTTCGATTACGGCAAGCGGCAGACCGTTCACAAATACCACCACATCGGGGCGGCGGTTCCTCTTGTCCTCGATGACAGTAAACTGGTTGACGGCCAGCCAGTCGTTGTTACCAGTATCCTTGAAATCTACCAGCTTGACATCATCGTGCTTGATTCTGCCGTCCGCGTGGAACTCGACCGGCACGCCATTGGTCAGGAACTTGTGGAATGCGTGGTTGTTCTCATACAGGCTTGGGCTTTCAGTACGAAGCAGCTTCCGTATAGCGTCCTCGATTGCATCGGCTGGTATGTCCGGGTTGATACGCTCAAGCGCGGACCGCAAACGTCCGGCAAGGACGACCTCGCCCCAATCGTTCCGTTCCGCGTGCAGTTCGCCCGGTCCGATATCAGGCCCGTACAGGATTTCGTAACCGAGCGCTCGGAAATAATCCAGCGTCGCCTGCTCGACAGTGTTTTCGTTGATGAAGGTCATTTATGGACCCTTGGGTATGGGGGTAACAGCACTATTTGGCCCACCAAGTAGTGATATAATAACAACAATGATTCCGAAAAGAAAAATCAGCCAACATACCTTACGCCAACGAGGCCGAAACAAACCCAACATGAACGATACAACTCCAAAGGAAACCCCGGCCTGTAGGGCATAACTATTAGAATGGTCCCTGAGCCAAGTCCAAGGAAGCTTATAGAGTACTATTTCAAACACAATGATTAGTATTACAGATAAGCCGATTGCACTGGATATTGCATACTTTCCGACTTTACGTTCTGCTCTTTGCCTCGCTTCAGACTCTTCCTTGGCTTTTCTTTCTACCGAAGTTTTTGCCTCCTCTAAATCCACCAATTTCGCAGAAATATCTTGAGCCTGCTCTTCGGTTTTGCTTTTGGATGCAGTAAGGTTTTCTATTTCCTTGTTCTTCGCCTGTATCTCTTCCTGTGCTATGGCTGATTCCTGCGCCTGCCGCTCAAGTTCTTTGTTGGCGCGTTCCTTGTCAGACCGCAAAGCCTCAACCTGTGTTGCTAGGAAAGCCTGTTCCTCAAGAAGCGCCTGATTTTCTGAGGCTATGGCAGATTCCACCTGTGCTTGGAACTGTTTGTCATCCTGGGTGGTGCGCAGGCTATCTATAAGCAGGTCATTAGAAAGCAATCTAGTTGCTGTTTCGTCCGGGAATTTCTTGTAAGCGGCAAATATTCCGAGCATTCTTGAGCAGGCTTTAGCCGCGCCACTTCCAATAGTTCTGAACTCTGGTATGGCGAAAGTCTCGGCAAATGACCGGTCGAAGTCAGGGCTGGCAGGAATAAATGGTCGGAGGGTTTGCCACAATATATTCGGTAACACAACGGAAGAATGGGTCTTTGCCCTTCTGCTCGCGTCGCTATCAAAACTGTACAGGGTATAATCGCAGGTCACAAGCAGCGCACCCGTTTCAGCTGTTGATGCAGTGCTATTTCTTAGGTAGCGTACGCAATCCAGCAGGGCCACATCATGAGAGATTAGTTCAGGGAGCTTTTCTTTGTTCCGGTCCTTCAGATACTCTTGGTATTCGGCTTCGAGAGTTGCACGTTCAGTTCGCCTGTCAGACGAGGGCTTGTAGATGCTAATGTTATGTTGTTCCAAAAGGACATCTACGTGCTGATACGGTTGTAGGAATGAAGCAACACCAATCCCAATTTCGGCATTCATTTGGTGATATTTGAGTTCGATTCCGGACATGAAGCGTGAGGTGGCGGCGGCTCGGCTCAACGCATTTGTCCACATGTGCCGCTTCAGTATGTCGCCATAATGTGATATCGACGCTTGAAGCTCCTGAAGCGTAACCTCGTGGAATCTCAGATTGATAGGTAGATTATGGTCGGCTATTTCTTCCAATAAGTGATTCGACACATCTACAAGTGGGTGCACATGCAGGTCGAGAATGCCGAAGAGGAAATTTGTATCGCAGAACAATGTAAACGGACTGAGCTTTCTCCGTAATTGGTTTGCAACCGCCGGGGAAACCGCCAACGAGAAGTAGTTGGCTGCCCCATCCGCGCATTCGGCGATAAGCTGCGCCCTCTCAGGGTCATTGCCGACACTCGCCAAGAAACCAGATATCACATGCCTTGCAGCCTTCTGGTGAGGCACATCAATTTTCTCCCGCACGGCATTAGCAAGGAGAGTAGATAAGCTTTCTACATACTCCATCGGCAGTTCAACCGATGTATCAAGAAAGATGGCAACCTGAACACCATGTCGCAAGAACGCTTTTGCGAGATAGTCTTGTAATGCATCCCATACATGGTCCACGTTCAGGTCGGGGAACTGCTCAGTCACATTCGTAAGCCATTTTATTCTAACCCGCTCCTGAAGTTGGGCTGCTTGGTCGATGCGTGTTTTGACTCTCATCCCGGCGTCGGGTGTGAGGACATAATTCGTCCCCAAGGGCTGATGAACCTGTCCATCGGATGTCAACTGGTCCAACGCTTCTTGAATCTGATGATTAGGAGCTTCAACGCCAAATATTGTTCTCAAGATGTCCGCCATGTCCTGAACGCTCGATACTTTTTCCCCTTCGAATGTAAACAACGTGTGAAGGAGCAGTTCCCGTAAGCTTTCGGCAGGGCTCGTGGTCTCGGCGATAGCAACGTAGTTGGCTATCTGCTGAAAAGCAGTGCTCGGCGTGGTGATTTTGATTCTCGAATCTGGGGTTGCAGACATCAGGCAGGCCTCCCAATGAACTTCTCTGTGTCTTTGATTCGGATTTCGCCGGAGAGGAGTTTCGGCAACAGCGTGCTGAAGTAGTTTAGAGTCGCCTGTTCGACGGTGTTTTCAGTTATCTTGTTCATTATTGTAGCCTAGTCCAGTTGGTACTTATCTTTTATCTCGTCTCCGAGCTTATGAATTTCGCTAGATGAAACGTAGTATCCAAGATGCAATCGTTCAGCAACATCCTTCTCTTCTTCTTTTACATTTGTTGGTATTGGTCTTGATTCGGTGTTACCATCTTTCTTCAAGACAGGTCCTGCATACAGCACACCGAGAAGTATAATACGAGATTGCCCCACGACCATTTGGTTGCTTGCTGTTGTATACTGACCCTCATTTATTATCAAAACAGGAGAACCAGATGAGCCGGGAAAACAGGCGGCATCAATCATGCCTTCATTCTTACCACAGAAATCGACAGCAGGATGTGTCGAAGTAATCCCACGTCTTATGAGGGGTAGATTATTTACCTCATCCCAAAGCCCAATAGGATAGCCATACATAAATATATCTTCAATCGCTTTCAAATTCTGTAATGTTCCTGGTGCTGGGATATGTTCCGCTGTAAGTGTTGAACGATAAAAATCCCTACTTTGCTTTTGCGCTTCATTCACTAATGGTCCTATTGGCATTGCGCACAAGTCAATATTTGTGGATGGATGCATAATCCATTGACTTTCAAAGTCCTTGAACTGTAGGTCAATGTACTTGCCAGTGGGAATGTCGCTGTCCCCAACTTTCTTTTGTTCATGCAAGCGAAATCGCCCAACAATTGCATCTTTTACCACGTGCTTATTCGTAATAAGAGTCGGCACAAACTGCCCACTCTTTGTTTTGAATTCAAAGAAGAATCCAGTGCCAATCCCCACTTTACTATTCGGTTTTTCTGTAACAATGCGCACGGTAGAGAAAAGCAACTTATCGCTATCAGATTGGGGGGTTATCATAATTACTCCACTATCCTTCCGAGACTATTGGATTGATTGATGATTTAGTCATCTTGACCGGTTTCATTTGCTCCGTCAGAATCGCCTGACTCCGAAGATTCAGAGGCAGATGAGGACTCCGTTGTTGCCTCGGCCGATTGGGTTTCAGCTGGTGCTGGCGGTTTTACCGGCTTTGTACTTCCGAAAGGAATAGTATGCTCGAAGGGGACTCTATCTTCCTGAAGTTGTTTTTCAGCCCTATCCGTCTTGGGTTCAATCCCCTTCTTTGGTACAATGTTTTTCTGCGGTTCGACATTCTCATTGGATTTCTGTTCGTCCATCTTACATCCCTCCATTAGGTTGCAGCATATGCGATATTTATTAGTCCGAAGAGTAGCAATAATAGCATTCCGACCAGAAGAGCAATCATTGATGTTGTTGACCAAAAGGCTGTTTGCCTGTCAATTTCCGTTGCCTCGTCATATTTGCCTTCAAGAGCTAGCCTTCCTGACTCAATATTTTTGCGTCGGACGTAAATTACTATGCCAATACTGGCAATAATGAACAGCCAAGAGGGCAGCAAGAAATACCATAACGTCCACATCTTTGGGTTTGGTGCGATTTTCTCCATAAATAAAAGGCTTCCACCCAAGAAGCTACTTCCAGTAATAGTTATAATTTTATAGAATCCGGCCGCTTCAGAAACAATCGCGGCAAATAGTGCTTCTCTGCTTACATTATCATTCTCTGCCATTGTAGATTATCTCCACAAACCTCTCCGGGCCTTTGATTCGGCTTTCGGAAGGGCGAAACTTCTTATGTCCTATCCCTTCTTTCTACCTTCCATCCATTGAATAAACGTATTCCAACTGACGGTTTTGCCATTCTCTTTTCTCGTCCTTCCCTGGCACCAGGTAATTCCACCTTTAGCAATAAATATATCTCCAAGATGTTTATCATCGCTTGGTTCTCTTACTTCAAATTCGATTCCTTTGGACCCAACATCCATGTTTACTGCAAATTCTTTGATTCGTAGATTCACAGCTTCACCTCCTGTGATTCCTAAGAGTGTTTTATTGGTACGTTTCCGGGAAATATGTTGCCAGAACCTTGAGTGCTCTGGCAATATTTCCGTCGGAGAATAATCCGCTTTCGAGCTTGGCTTTCCATTCGGGGTGGCCTGAAATAACCGCCTTCACACCGTCCACGTTGGGTTGCTGTTCATTGGATACTATGCCGAGGGCAGCGAAGTCCACAGTGGAGAAAAGTTCAAGGTCATCATTTGTAGCATAGCGGAACGTTTTTACAGCCCAACTAAGTGCGTCGTCAAATCCATACCGTCCAATGTATTTATCAATATCCTTGTTCTTTTCGCCCGGCACATAGCCTCGGTATCTGTCCTTCTGCTCATGCTTGATATACTTGTTACCTAGAGCGATTTTCTCGGGGCCGCCGTACTTGGTCCACGGATTGTATGGTCCAGCCGCCTTTTTCAAATATGACTGCTGCACATCATGCTCGGCTTTGCGGTGAACGAAATATGCAAACTTGGTGTAGCGTTTACGACCGAGCGGATATTTCACTGCCAGTTCACGGACAAGGGCAGATATAAGGACGGCTTCTTGAAATTCGTCGGGAGCCTTCGGTTTTGGCTTACGTTTGGCTTTCGGTTTTACGACTGCCTCTACGGCTTTCGGCACCTTATCTGTTGTTGCAATATCGCCAACGTGGATTTTGCCGGAGAGGAGTTTCGGTAACAGCGTGTCGCGGATGGCCGCGAGGGTTTCAGATTGCAATAACGCGCTTTGAATATTCTCGAACATTGGTGCCGTGAGATTTTCAAATGCTTGCATCACTGTTCTCGGTGGAATAATACATGGTAGTGGATGCACATGATTTCTATTTAGTGTCGGAACTCCAGACCCGGCGTTATATCTTTCAAGGTTCAAGTTTTTTAGCAGAAAATATGAATACACAGGATTGCCGGACTTGAATTCCTTTACCCAAAGAGTTGTGTTCAAAGGCCAGAAAGGAACGGAAATATACTGCACACCACCAATAGAACCACTTCTTCCCGTGACGATTCCGGGTGGTGCCACTTTAGCTTCATTATGGAATCCAGTCACACCCGCTGATGCAATTACCGGTATCTCACCAGCAACTCTCTTTTTCATCGGTAGGTCAAAACCACGCTGAAGGACCAGAATATCATCGAGTCGGCCAGCTTCCCATCCCTTCGGTACCTTGCCGAGGGGGGAGTCCACAAAACTGTCAGGGAAGAGGGCTGCTGTTTCGGAGTCCATGCCGAACGGTTTTCTGCCTTCCGCTTTTGCGCGGACTGGGTCGAAGTCCACGAACCACGACTTGAATATGGCGCGCGCCATCGCCTCCAGCGTCTCGTTCATCCGCCGGTTGAGTTCAATCTTGTCGTCCAGCGATTCTAAAATGTGGGCGATAACTCCCTGATGATGAATATCAGGTGCGCATATATGAAATGCCTTCACTTCAGGGAAGTATATTGTTTGATGCGTTGTCCCGTGCGCAAATCGGAGAAAGCTACGACGTTCTGCTAGTAAAACGTACTTGAGATAACGATAGTCAAGCAAGCTGGGTGAACATACCCAGTTTACAAAATCTTGACTGGTTGCCATGGGGCGACCCATTACAACAACATATCCCACAGAAGCTGTTCGCGAGAGGCATACAGTGTTTGTAGGTAATACGCGCGCTGAAGAATTGTTTATACCTAACTCATTGGTATGCTGTAAAGTATCATGGATTATTTGGCCATGGTTAGCGGTGGCATCACGTATGCCAATCCAAGGTATATTGCCATCCCAGTATTCGGGATGTTGCCTACTGGGAGTATGTCCTGTTTCAAGTCGAGTTACATCGGTAAGTCTGAGCCATTTCCATCCATTCGGTGCAGGGTCATCAGGCATTCCTACGGCAAGAGCATACTCCCCAGCAATATGTCCAGTGGTTGCCGCTCGTCCGCCAGTTTGGGTCTTACACCTCCTATTCTCCATAGCCGAGTTTCTCCAGATAGAATTTCAGGAACCTAATAGGCGTCTCGACTTCGGCGAAATTACAGCCAGTATCCTTCCCAGAGTACTTGGAATAAAACCGAGTGAAATTACCAACAAGAGTATTGAAGAATAAATCTATCTGTATACCATCTGCTGGAACAAGGGAACGCTTCTGGAAAATTTCTTTCGAGTCCCTGACTTCTTTCTTCATTCCCGTTTCCCTGTTCCAGGCGCGGATGATTTTCGGAGTCGGCCGAATCCAGTATGCTTTCAGCTTGCGGTTGATGTAATCCCTGACTTTATTCTCCCTATTATTCAGGGCGGCAATATTGAGACCCGCATCAAGGTTGCAGTCTATTTCGTCGAACCATTCCATAATCATGTTCGTTACCTGCTGAAGTCTGGTTTTCAGCTTTCGCGGTTTGATAAATCGCCAATATATAGCGTAGGCCGCACCCACAATGGCGCAGATGCTGGCAACAATACCTACTATAATTCCCGTCGTTTCCAATCTTATTACGCTCTCCAGGTGCGTTGTATCGTTTTACGTTTCGTCCCTATACTTACCCTGCACCAACTCAGTATAAGCAATAACCCTTCCTCCAACCTTTATCATGGCATCACGGAAATTGACATCTTCGGTCACAAGAATGCAGTCATTTTTTATCGCAGTTTCACCAATGAGAGTATCTTTTATCTTGCCTTTGCCCTTATTTGCAGCATGTAATTCAGTACGCAATTCGCTTTTACCGCTAATCCTGCTCCCGCCAATTCTTGAGACCCCGACGACTGCTGATGTAGTAGCAATATTCTCATCCGGTATCACGTTGAACAGTTCCGTTAGTCGGTGCTTCTTTTCCTGTTTTTCTGGTGCAGATATTTTATTGATTTCATCTTCTTGTATATGGGTGACAAAGAATTTGCCATCGCTTGGCAAATCTGCAATTTCGATTTTCGATTCCAGAATTTTATCGAATATGTTGGTATCAAACATAAATCTATATTCCATCAGATACTCCCTTTAGATTCTGCCGTATTACCTTTTCCAGCTTCGCCGATTCCGTGAACTGTTCTTCCAGCTTAGCGGTCAGGCGTTTCATCTTATCCTCGAACGGTTCGCCATCGTCGTCGATTTCTTCAGCGCCGACGTAACGGCCGGGAGTCAGGACGTAACCATGCTCGGCTATCTCCTCCGTCTTTGCGCTCTTGCAGAAGCCGGGGATGTCCTCGTACTTGCCAGCGCCCTTTTCACTGCGCCACGCATGGTATGTCTTGGCAATGCGCTCGACTTCATCGCCTGCAAGCTCCCTGTGAGCGCGGTCAACCAGCGTTCCGAGTTTCCGGGCGTCAATGAATAGCGTCTTGCCGCGACGGTCACGGAACTTGCCGTTTTTCTTGCTCCGCGAGAGGAACCACAGGCAGGCCGGGATACCGGTTGTATAGAAAAGTTGCGTCGGAAGCGCAATCATACAGTCCACAAGGTCGGCTTCGATTATCGCTTTGCGGATATCCCCTTCGCCTGATGATTGCGTGGACATGGAGCCGTTGGCCAACACGAAACCGGCTATGCCGTTCGGAGCGAGGTGGTGTATCTTGTGCTGAATCCATGCATAGTTGGCGTTGCCTTTCGGCGGTCTGCCGTATTTCCAGCGCACATCGTCGGGCAGGCGCTCACCACCCCAGTCCGAATCGTTGAACGGTGGATTGGCGAGTATGAAATCGGCTTTCAGGTCTTTGTGAACGTCGTTATGGAACGTGTCTGCGTGATGCGGGCCGATGTTACCCTCGATAGCGCGTAAGGCAAGGTTCATTTTGCAGAGTCGCCACGTCGTCGGGTTGGATTCCTGGCCATAGATTGATATGTCGGTCCGCTTGCCGTCATGGGCATCAACGAATTTCCTCGACTGTACGAACATACCACCGGAGCCGCAGCAGGGGTCGTAGACACGGCCCTTGTATGGCTCTATCATTGCGACCAGCAATTCGACGATTGATTGCGGCGTGTAGAACTCGCCGCCGCCCTTGCCTTCGGCCGATGCGAACTTACCGAGGAAGTACTCGTACACGCGGCCGAGAATATCTTTTGAGCCATTTTCTTTAGTACCGAGGCCGATAGTTCCCATCAGGTCTATAAGTTCACCGAGGCGCGTCTTATCGAGGGATGGTCGGGCGTAGTCTTTCGGCAGAACGCCCTTGAGGGTTATGTTTTTCTTTTCGATAGCCACCATTGCATCGTCGATGAGTTTGCCGATTTCCGGCGTGTGGGCTTTCGCCTGTAGCTTCGACCAGCGGGCTTTCTTCGGCACCCAAAACACATTCTCAGCCATGTACTCGTCGCGGTCCTCCGGGTCGGCGTTCTCTATACTCTGGAGAGCTTCGTGGCGTTCCTGAAAGGCGTCGGAAATGTACTTGAGGAAGATAAGACCGAGGGCGACGTGCTTGTATTCGCCCGCGTCCATGTGACCGCGCATCTTGTCAGCAGCGGCCCACAGCTTCTCCTCGAAGCCAAGTTTCGCACCGTTGGATTTCTTCGATGCCTTTTTCCGTTTCGCCATTGGAACTCCGCTTGATGGCCTAAGATTAGGTGCCTATTTGCATGGGTAGCTTGATACGATAGCAACATAAGACACTGTTGCAGTTTTTCTGGTTTTACTGGCAAATGGATACCGACTTTACCACTGCTAGGCATAAGTGTCAAGAGCTAGATTTCTCAACCGGCATGATGACCATAAATTATAAGGACACTGTGCCCAAACTCCAACCTAACGCTTCAGCATATGATAATGCTGGTGGACCGCCTATATAGAAGGAACGGAGACAAATGATGAATACGGGCAGTTCGATTCCCGAAGCCTGTAATATTCATTCCATGTTTCGTATCGTGAGGTGAAGAATGGAATCGTGAATCCTTTGCGGGAAACCCTCCCGGTTGCCGTTATGATTCAGCGTTTCGTTTAACTCAGTTGATCAGATGGAGGTATCCCAAACAGGTATGCGCATGGGCGGGAATTGGCATGCTCCATTTGTCTGGGTTTGTCGGCCGTTTTCCAAACCTGCTCTTGACATGCAAGTTGGCTTTAGAGTACAATCGCTGGAGTTATGAGTCGCCCGGAATTTTGGGATTTGCCTGGCTGCTGGACGTGCATCCTGGCGGATGAGTTTATTCAAGGGAAGTAGTTTTTTCACCCCGCGACCGGACTGTCTGACGGTTGTACACCGCGAGGCGCTTCATGGCTGCCAAATGCCAGAGATGCGGTAAAGAAAATCCGCTCGGCACCCGCTACTGCGGGCAATGCAGTTTCGACATGGTCAGCGGCGTCACCCTCCAGACACCGCCTGGCGCTCCCACCATGACCTCGGCTGGAACAGCGGAAGACCCTCTCATTGGCCGGGAAATCGGCGGCTGCGTAATCGAAGCCAAGATCGGCCAGGGCGGTATGGGTGCGGTTTATCGCGGAATGCAGACTTCGCTCAGGCGGCACGTTGCTATCAAGATTCTGCCCGAGCATTTGGCTGAAAATGCGTCCTACATCAGCAGATTCCTGCGCGAGTCAGAAATCGTTGCCTCAATCCGTCACCCGAATATTGTCGCTGTACACGACCGTGGCCAGGCAGGCTCCATCTACTATTTCATAATGGAGCTTATCCAGGGGCGCACCGTATCCGACCTCGTCGCGGAAAAGAAAACATTACCTCCGGGCGATGCACTGGAGATTGCTCGCCAGGCGGCTCTTGCGCTGGGAACTGCGGCTGAAGAAGGCATTATCCACCGCGACATCAAGCCCGACAACATAATGATTGACCGCGGCGGACTCGTCAAGGTCACGGATTTCGGCCTTGTGAAAAACACTATGGAGACGACGGGCGGCATTACGGCCGCGAACCAGGTCATGGGCACTCCCGCTTTCATGAGTCCCGAGCAGTGCCAGGGGAGAATTGCAGATCACAAAAGCGATATATATTCGTTGGGGATGACGCTCTACATGCTGCTTACGGGCGGGCCTGCCTTCAAAGCCGAGACGACCATGGCCGTGATGTATATGCATATCAATGAAAGCCCTGAGCCGGCCCATGTTCGAAACCCCAGCGTGCCGGAATCCATATGGCACGTTATCGAGCGGATGATTGCAAAGAAGCCGGAGGAACGTTTCCAGGACTGGCCCTCGGTTTTACAGGCTTTCGCTAGCCTTGTCGCGGAGCACCCAGCGGAGTATGCGGTCTCCGGCCTGTTACATCGTTCCGGCTCAAAGCGCCTGCCCATAGTCTCAGGTGTTACTCCGACCCCGAGGGCAACCCCTACAGCGGATCCGCATACACTCAAGATCGAAAGCCCGGTGGGAACCAAGCCGGATTTACCTTCGCGGCAAGCTACCGCGACTATATGGCGGCCAAAGAAACGCTGGCTTGTTGGAGCAGGTATCGGCGTTCTCGTTGTCCTGGTAGCGGTTGTCTTATACTACGCCTGGCCGCGGCAATCTGGCATAGTGAAGAAGCCGGACAAAACCGCTGAACTGCAGAAGTTAGTGGCGGAAGTAAAGAAAGCCCTGGAAGCCGGTCGCTTCGACGTGACTCAGGCCAAAATGAAAACGCTGCATGAGGTTTTCGGAGATGATAAGAATCCTGAGATTGTGGAGGCGATGCGCAAGGCGGAAGAAAGGCTTGCCAAGTTGGAAGCAGAATGGAGAAAATTCCACGAAGCCGTGACGGAAGCGCGGCGACTGCAGAAACAGGACAAGCTAGCGGATGCAAGAGAAAGATTACTGGAAGCCAGAAAGATTATTGTGGAAGTAAACGTCCACGTGCATCTGGACAACGCGGTTGCGGGGCTGGAAGACAAAATGCACCATCGCTATATTGATGTCGTCGCGCAGGCGCAGGAACTAGGCAATCAGGGCCGCTGGAAAGAAGCGGTTGAGGTTCTGCGCGGCGCACAGGAATTTGCAGTCGACGATACCGAAGCGAAGCAAGCTGCCCAGGCAATCGCGGCTGCCGAAGAGAAAAAAGAAGCGGTCGAGGAAGAGCAATTTGCAGAGAAACTTCAAGAAGCGCGAGGGGCGCTCGCAAAACGTGATATGGAAACGGCGAAGTCGCGAATTGCTGAGCTCTCCAAGCTGCGCCCAGGAAATTCTAACCTCAAAGAACTGTCAGACCGTATCCGAATTGAAAGCGTTGTTACTATTCCTGCCGGCAAGGCGAAGGTTGGGGAAGTAGTCTCAAAAGTGTCAGCGTTTACGGTCGGCGCCTATGAGGTCACGAACCAGCAATTCAGCGAGTTTATCAAGGCAGGAGGGTACGGCAAGAAAGCTTATTGGTCCGACGAAGGCTGGTTATGGCGGAAGAAGAATAAAATTACCGCGCCCCGCTTCTGGAACGATCCACGTTTTAATAAGCCGAAGTACCCCGTGGTGGGAATCTCGTGGCACGAGGCAGAAGCCTACTGCTCATGGCTTTCGGAAATCTCGGGAAAGCGCTACCGACTTCCGACTGAGGCGGAATGGGAACGCGCTGCAGCCGGGCCGGAGGGCGCGAAGTGGCCGTGGGGAAAAGAAACGGAAAACCCGCCCGCCAACCTGAGGAGCGCCGCGGCCGACTGGACCACTCCCGTCGGGCAGTTCCCGAAAGGCAAAAGCGCAGCCGGTTGCTTCGACATCATCGGGAACGTTGCCGAGTGGTGCGGCTCCGGCCGGGCACGTTGTGCCCGCGGAGGCTCGTGGCTCGCCAGCCTTGAACAAGTTAAGAGTGATTCCAACCGCCCTATACCAGCATCTACACGCGTGAACAGAATAGGCTTTCGATTCGTCCGGGAGGTTGACTGATGCCGCGCACTGCAATCGTGCTATGCCTGTGCCTGATGGCTGCCCTCGCCACGGGATGTGCTTTTGTTTCAAAGGAAGTGAAGCTCAAAAAAGTGCCGAGCGCCCAGCCTGAATCAGACAAGCTCCAGGGAATCCCCTTTAAAGTTGTAGTCAAGGATGAGCGGGAGGGCGATCATAAGAGCGTCGGCGCGACGGGCTGGTCGTTCCGCAGCCTGATAACGACAGACGATGTGTCGAAATGGGTTTCACGTCACCTGGCAAAGGAACTTGAAAATGCAGGTGGCGAAGAATCAGAGGACGCTGTAAACCAGATAGTCTGCCTGGTAAAGGCGTGCGATGCATCATGGGGCTTCTGGTCAAATATCAAGACCAACCTTGCGATTGATGTTGCAGTAGAGCACAACGGTGAAAAGGTGCCGCTCGGAGAACTCCAAGCGGAACAGTCGACGTTTTCCTTTATCGATTCGAGCAGCCGGTTTGAGAACGCGCTCGCCGAAATACTTGGAAAATGGCTCAAGTCGCATTCTCCTGCGATTATCGGCGCGCTCGCCAAATTGTCGAAAGAGCCCGGCGTTGAACCGGAAGAACCAGCCAAGCCAACACGGCCGACTACAAAGCCTGAAGAGCGCACCATTCCAAAACCCGCGAAACCGCCAATGCTGCTGAACACAGGGCCACCTAACCACCAGCAATTTCGTAATCCCAATATTGAGATATTCGGGGAAGCGATGTATGCCATCGGTGGGCTGGTACGAATCACGCTGAACAACAAGGAAGTTGCATCAACCAAAATCAAAATCGCGCAGAAACGGTTTTCGATTCCTGCAAAACTGCGGCTGGGGAAGAACGATATCAAGATTATACTGACACCTAAAAGCGGTAAACCAATTACAAAAGACCTGAGTGTGAGTTTCCTGCCGCCGCCGCTGCGCGACCGCCGCGCACTCATTCTCGGCGTTGAGAAATTCACGCACCTAACCGCGAGCACGGGTGCGGCAAAAGCCGCGGCCGATGTGCATGAAATCCTCGGCGCTGGAACGGAGCCGAAGGATAAGAGCAAGATAATCCTGCTTGAGAGTAAGGTTTCGCTTTCGCAATTCCTGGCCAAATTGAGAGAGGTCTTCACCGCAGCCGAAAAGTCCGAGACCGTCATCATTTTCTACAGCGGCGCCGTGCTGCCCACCCTTGGCGACATGGCGCTGGCCGTCCGCGAAACCGATTCCGGGAAGCTCAGGACGGCCGTTCTGCTTTCGGACATCGCCATGAACGCTGACCGGTACTTCAGCGGGAAAACGGTGCTTCTCATTGTCCAGGGCGAGGCCGGGAAAGCTCTGCCGAAACTGCCTGACCTGGCGGGACTGGGTTCCGCCATGTCAATCCTTACGTTTGCACCGTCGAAAGGCAACTCGAGCGCGGTCCCTGCTGCGCTCGCAGGTAAAGCCGATGCCGGTGCGGACGGTTACGTAACTCTGTCTGAACTGCGCAAATATCTGGATGGAAAGGGAACCGCAGCTTTCAGCGGAAAACTTGAGGCAGGATTCTGCATTGCTCGCCTGTATCTGAAGAAGTAAGGGCGAGCCGGTGGTTTGCCCAAGAATGGGCTTGGGGGATATTCACAATGACTCGTTTCTTTGTCGTTTTGACTCCCGTGCTTCTCCTGGCAATCGCCGGCTGCGGCGGGTCTGGCGCTGATGCGCTTATCGGTGCCGGCGTGGTCGGTGGCGGCGCAGCCGCGGCGGGTGGCGGTGGCGGCGGCGGTGGAGGTTATCAGCCTTATGTTCCCGGCGGCACCGCACTACCCCAAGCAAGTAATCCGAATCCTGCCGATAGTGCAGCCAGCATTCCTGTTACTCAACAACTCTCCTGGGACGCCGCGCCCGGCGCGACCAAGTACGGCGTCTATTTCGGCACCATCAGCCCAGGCTCATTCATGGGTAACCAGAGCGGAACCAGCTTCAATCCCGGCCAACTCGATCATGGAACCACATACTACTGGCGGATAGATTCATCTAATTCATATGGAACTACAACCGGTGTGGAGTGGAGTTTTCGCGTCACAACAGGCGGATCACTTGCGTGGGCTAAAAGTGCAACCGGAGGAGCATCTGATTACGGTTACGGTGTTTCTGCGCTTCCAGACGGTTCGGTAATTATTACAGGGCTTTTCTATAGCGACAATGTCACATTCGGAGAGGGAGAGGGTAACGAGACAGTGCTTACCTCGACCGGAGACATTGCTTTTTTCATTGCAAAATACAACCCGGACGGCACACTTGCGTGGGCGAAGGGTGACAGCGCTGCGGGTAGAGGCGGTGCGATCGGTCGCGGTATATGTACTCTCCCTGATGGCTCATCGATTGTGATTGGGGAATTCGCGTGTTCTACCACCTTCGGTGTGGGAGAGGGTAACGAGACAAGCATTACATCATCCGTAGGCGGCTGGGATATATTCATCGCAAAATACAATCCAGATGGCACGCTTGCTTGGGCGAAAAGTGCTGGTGGTACAATGGTAGACGATAGTGTTGGCATTTCCATACTTCCAGATAATACTGCGATTATAATTGGCACTTTTCAAAATACTGCCACGTTTGGCAACGCCAGTGAAGGTGGAAGTGAAACAGTCCTTGCATCAGCTGGAGATGTGGATTTATTTATTGCCAAATACAACTCCGATGGCACCCTTGCGTGGGCGAAAAGCGCGGGCGGTGTTAGCGCAGATGTTTGTACTGGAATATCTACGCTTTCCGATGGTTCAGCGTTTGTGACTGGGTATATTGGTGGTACCGCCACCTTCGGAAACGCAAGCGAGGGAAACGAGACCGTGCTTTCCTCTGCACGGTTTTTCATAGCGAAATACAATCCTGACGGAACACTTGCGTGGGCGAAGGGTGAAAACTATGCGGACGGCGGTAGTATATCTACGCTACCTGACGGCTCAGCGATTGTGACTGGGTATTTTGATGGCACTGCCACCTTCGGTGCGGGAGAGGGTAACGAGACTAGCCTTACATCGTCGGCAGGGAGCTACGACATATTTATCGCGAAATACAATCCAGATAGCACTCTAGCGTGGGCAAAAAGTGCTGGTGGGGACACCGACTGGGATCGCAGCCATGGCATATCTACACTTTCTGATGGTTCAGCGTTTCTGACTGGGTATTTTGGTGGCACTGCCACCTTCGGAAACGCAAGCGAGGGTGGAATGGAAGTAGACCTTACTACAACCGACATCGGCTATGACATATTTATCGCGCGATACAATCCTGATGGCACACTTGCATGGGCAAAAAAAGCAGGTGGGCCCGCGATAGATAGAAGCCGGAGTATTTGTACACTTTCAGATGGAACGGCAATAATAACGGGAAATTTTGAAAGTACTGCTACATTTGGAGCAGGAGAAGATTACGAAACAGTTCTTACATCGGCCGGGAGCTACGACATCTTCATCGCGAAGTTCAATCCGTAGTACGGGAGATTTGATATGAAGTCTCGAATGATGCGTGGAACGCTTGTGCTGGTCGCGGTTGTCGCGGCGGCGCTGATTTTCGGCGGCGGCTGCTTCAAGAAGGACAAAAAGAAAAAGCCAATACCGATACTGCCTGGGACTGGTACTGGAACGAGCACAAGCACTGCCACGGCGCCGGAGCAGGTAGGCAATCCCAGCCCGGCCGACGGTGCGACCGGTGTCGCGCTCACCGTGCAGCTCTCCTGGGGCAACGCAGCAAATACGACGCTCTACCGTGTCTATTTCGGCACTGCCAGCCCGGGCTCTATCCAGGGCCTCCAGAATGGAACAACTTTCGACCCCGGCCTGCTTTCCGCTGACACCATGTACTATTGGCGCATCGATACGCTGAACGCGGATGACACAACGCTTGGAAATATCTGGACTTTCCGCACAGGCACGCCGCCTGCACAGGCGACCGGCCCCACGCCCTCCAACGGCGCTACCGGCGTCGCACTCGACCAGCAGTTATCCTGGACAGGCTCGGGCGATACTGACGGCTATAGCGTATACTTCGGCACGACAAGCCCGGGCACCTTTATGGGCAACCAGACCGGAACCACCTTCAACCCCGGCGCGCTCGATGCGGGAACCACGTACTACTGGCAGATTGACCCGTACAATACTTTCGGCACAACAACCAGTGCTGTCTGGACGTTTACGACCGTCGCGGTAGCACCGTTTCAAGCAAGCAACCCGACGCCCGCCGACGGCGCACCAAATATACCTTACAACCAGCAGCTTTCCTGGGACACGGCAGCGGGCGCTGACTGGTATATCGTTTATTTCGGCACATCAAGCCCAGGCGCGCTCCAGGGCTACCAGTCGGCGACGACATTCGACCCCGGCGGTCTGTCCACAGGCCAGGACTATTACTGGCGCATTGACACGCTCAACGATTACGGCTGCACGGCGGGAACGGTCTGGTCTTTCACCGCCGGGAGCGCTCCGCCGCCGGCCACCGGCCCGAACCCGTCGAACGGCGCAAGCGGGATTTCTCTCACGCCGACGCTTTCCTGGTCCAACGGCGGTGCGGTGACGGATTCATTCGACATCTACTTCGGCGACAACGCGGCCGCGCTTGCATTCCAGGCCAACCAGGCTGGCACAAGCTACGGCCCGCTTTCGGCTTTGAGCTTGGGCACCTCGTATTATTGGCGTATCGACACTCTCAACTCACTCGGCTACGGCACTACGACGAGTGCGGTATGGACTTTCGTGACCGGTGGCGTATCGCTGACGCCCGACTTGCTTGTCTGGGCGAAAAAGGCAGGCGGTGGAGGCGATGATTGGGGCCGCAGTATTTCCACTCTTTCCGACGGCTCGGCGATTGTGACAGGGTCTTTCACCCTCGTCGCTACCTTCGGCAACGCGAGCGAGGGAAACGAGACAATTCTTTCATCGGCAGGTAGCTATGATATTTTCATCGCAAAATACAACCCCGACGGCACTCTCGCTTGGGCGAAAAGCGCTGGCGGTAGTAATTGGGATGAGGGCTACGGCATATCCACTCTTTCCGACGGCTCGGCAATTTTGACGGGGTTTTTCAAGAACACATGTACCTTCGGCAATGCGAGCGAGGGAAACGAGACAGTCCTTTCCTCGAACATAAACTCTGAGATTTTCGTTGCAAAATACAACCCGGACGGCACGCTCGCCTGGGCGAAAAGCGCGGGTGGCGAAAGCAGTGATATCGGCCAAAGTATAGCCGCGCTTTCCGACGGCTCGGCGATTGTGACGGGGTATTTTCGGGACACCGCCACATTCGGCAACGCGAGCGAGGGAAACGAGACAATTCTTTCCTCGGCCGGAATCGCTGATATTTTCATTGCAAAATACAACCCGGACGGCACTCTCGCATGGGCCGAAAGCGTTGGAGGCGAAAGCGTTGACTACGGGTCCGGCATATCCGCGCTTCCCGACGGCTCGGCGCTGGTGACGGGGGCTTTCCAGAACACCGCTACCTTTGGAGTGGGAGAAGGAAACGAGACAGACCTTACCTCGGCCGGTGACTATGATATTTTCATTGCAAAATACAACCCGGACGGTACTCTCGCTTGGGCCAAACGCGCAGGCGGCGGAAACTATGATACCGGCCACGACATATCCGCTCTTTCTGACGGCTCAGCGGTTGTGACGGGTTTTTTCAGCACCACCGCCACCTTCGGCAATGCCAGCGAGGGAAACGAGACAGTCCTTTCCTCGACCGGAAGTTTTGACATTTTTATAGCAAAATACAACCCGGACGGCACTCTCAACTGGGCGAAAAGCGCAGGCGGCACAA
>SOJX01000025.1 GCA_004376375.1 Planctomycetota bacterium | reverse complement strand
CCATGCCCTCCCCGCCCTTGATGCAGTAGCCGCCGGTGTCGAAGGTCAGGCCCTTACCTACAAGGACGAGATGTTTCTTTGCGCGAGTCGAGCCGTATTTTCCGATAACCATCCGCGGCTTGACGGCCGCGCCCCGGCCGACCGCGAGGATGGCGTTGCATTTTTCTTTTTTCAGCTTGCTTTCGTTCCACACCTGGATTTGCAGACCGGCCGCAATGCCGTGGCGGCGGAACGTCGCGGCGACGCCTGCGGGGTTCGCGGTCGAGCCCGGCTCGTTCAGGATATCGCGGGCGTTGTTCACTTCGGCAAGGAGTTTCGCATCAGGCCGGAAGTTCTTTCCCGCTTCGACCGTCGTTTTCCCGAAAACGCCGACGATGGGAACCGGTTTCGCTTTCTTCTTCAGGTATTTGTCGAACTTATAGCTGCCGAGGACGGCGGCTTCATGAATCGCCCGGTCAAGGCCTTTGCTGCCCGCTTCGCACACCACGACGAGCCGCTTGCAGTTTTCCGAGTCCGCCCTGCCTATCGCCTCGACAACGACTTTCTTGAGAATTTCTTCCCGCCGGCGGCTCTTATCGTCAAGCTGAGTTGTAAAGACCACCACGCTCACTTTATCAAACGCTCCGGCATAAGCGACCTGAACCTTGCCCGCATCTTTCGGCGCATTGAAACCCGAGAAGTCCGCCGGAACAGCGGTCAGGTCAAAAAGCTGCTTCTTCTTCGTCGCGAAGACCAAAAGGGCCGCATCGCCGTTTTTCGGTTTCCACCTGCTTTCGACGGTGTATTTCGCGGTCGGCATGATATTCTCCTGATCCCGGTCAGCTATCGAGGCGCTTACTCTATCATGCCTAATAATCAAAGTCAACAGCGTTAGCGGCCGCGCTTGCGCGGCGTTGATTGATATATTATTATTCAACGCGCCGCAAGCGGCGCCGCTAACATCAACGCGCCGCAAGCGGCGCCGCTAACATCCCACAAATCCCTTGACACTTCCGCTGGGGTTTTTTAAACTGGAATTTCACCCCGACAACTTACCTGTGCAGAACACCGCAGGAGGAATTGACATGAGCGAGCGCGTCCTGATGCTGGGGAACGAGGCTATCGCGCGCGGAGTCTGGGAGGCGGGCGCGATTTTCGCCGCCGCATACCCCGGCACGCCGTCGACGGAGATACTTGAAAACATCGGCCGCCACTACCCCGAAGTCCGGGCGCAGTGGTGCACGAACGAAAAAGTCGCCTTCGACGAGGCTATCGGCGTTTCGTTCGCCGGCGGGCGCGCATTCGTCGCGGTCAAGCACGTCGGCCTGAACGTCGCGAGCGATCCGTTCATGGTCTTCCCATACGCCGGTTCTATCGGCGGTTTCGTATGCGTCACCGCGGACGACCCGGGCATGCACTCCTCCCAGAACGAGCAGGACAACCGCTATTACGCGAAGTTCGGAAAGGTGCCGTGCCTCGAGCCGTCCGACGGGGACGAGGCGCGCCGCTGGATAAAAAAGGCGTACGAGCTTTCCGAGCAGTGGGAATCACCGGTCCTCCTCCGCACCGTGACCCGCCTGTCGCATACGCGCTCCGCGGTCGAGCTGGGCGAGCGGACCGAATACCCGCTGAAGGAACATCCGAAAAACTTCGACCGGAACGTCGTCCCCATCAACCGGATGAAGCGCCGCCCTGTTATCGAGGAAAAGATTAACAAGATAAAGGAGTTCGCGGAAGAATACGAGTTGAACGTTATCGAGGAAGGCGACCCGAACGTCGGCGTAATCGCGGGCGGCGTCTCGTACATGTACGCCCGCGAAGTTTTCCCGGAGGCGACCTACTTCAAGCTCGGCATGATGTGGCCGCTGCCGGAAAAGAAACTGAAAGCATTCTGCAAGCGGTTCAAAAAAGTTTACGTCATCGAGGAAGGCGAGCCGTTCCTCGAGGAAAACCTGCGCATCTTCGGGATAAAAAATATTATCGGCAAAAAGAAGCTGCCGGTAATCGGCGAATACTCGCCTGAAGTCCTCGCACAGAACCTTCAGAAGGAAAAACTGCCCAAAGCAATCAAGGCCAAAGGCAAGGTGCTGCCGCGCCCGCCCATGCTCTGCGCGGGCTGTCCGCACCGCGGCGTCTTCCAGGCCTTCAAGAAAGAGAGGTTCTACGTCCACGGCGACATCGGCTGCTACACGCTGGGCGCGATGCCGCCGTTCAACGCCGAGCACACCGTCCTCTGCATGGGGGCTTCGATCGGGATGGCGTCCGGTTTCACGCTCACCGTGCCGGAGGAGGAGAAGTCAAAAGTCTGCGCCGTGATCGGCGATTCGACCTTCATCCACGGCGGTATCCCCTCCCTTATCGACGCGGTCTATAATAAAATCCCGGTGACCGTCGTCATACTCGACAACTCGACGACCGGCATGACGGGCCAGCAGAACCACCCCGGGACCGGCAAGACCATCCGCGAGGAAGAGACGCACAAAATCGATATCGAGACTGTCTGCCGCGCGGTCGGCGTGAAGAAAGTCGTGAAGGTCGACCCCTACGACTTCAAGGCGACGCGGGAAGCGGTCAAGGAAGTCGGCGCATACCGCGAAGGCCCGTCGGTCCTCATCAGCGAGCGCATCTGCGTGCAGCTTCCCGAGTTCAAGTACGCGGTGCACCCGATCGCGGTTCACGACGCGGAAAAGTGCGAGCAGTGCCTCGCCTGCGACTCGATCAAGTGTCCCTATCTCGCGATTGACGAGAGCAAGACGCCGGTAATCAACGTAGCGCTCTGCGTCGGCTGCGGCATGTGCGTCCAGCTATGCAAGCAGGAAGCGCTCTCATTAGTGGAACGGGAACCGTCAAAAGTCTAATGTTAGCCGCGCCGCTTGCGGCGCGCGTTCTTAATACACTCGCCGCGCAAACCGGTCTGGTTACGCGCGGCGGCTAACACAGCATGGAGTGTTACTTTGCCCCCCCTCGGAATCTTCGGCGGCAGTTTCAACCCCATCCACATCGGCCATACCGCGATAGCCGAAGCCGCACTCAAGCAGTTCAATCTCGATAAAATCCTGTTTATCGTCGCCAATATCCAGCCGCTGAAAAGCCCGGACGACCTCGCGCCGTTCCGCGACCGTATCGAAATGGTGAAGCTGGCCGTGTCCGGCAATAAAAACTTCGAGGTATCCGACATCGAAGGCAAACGCGGCGATGTCTCGTACACCGTTGACACGCTCAAAGAATTGAAAGATGAATACGGCGAAGAATCAAAGCTTTACCTGATTATCGGCGGTGACTCTGTGAAGGATTTGCACAGGTGGCGCGAGCCGGATAAGATTCTCGAGATGGCCGAGCTGATTATTTACCCGCGTGGAGATTTTTCACGTGAAGACTTCTTCACGCTTGTACCGTTCGTCTCACTTGAGCGGTTTCCCGACGTACGGAAAAATATCCTGACCGGGGAGCTTCACCCGGAATCAGGTACGGAAATCCGCCGCCGCCTCGCCGCCGGCGAGCCCGCCGACGACATGCTTAACCCCGCCGTACTGGAATATATCCACAAGAACAAGCTTTACACCAAGGTGTGATTTTCGATTACATCCGTCACTCCCGCGAAGGCGGGAGTCCAGGATTATTTTTTTCTGGATCCCCGCCTCCGCGGGGATGACGACATTATTTCTTTTTTTCTTCCCCGGTATCCGGTTTTTGGGTAACGTCTTTATCCTCAACCGAATCGAGCAGCGGCTCTATGGCGTACTCCCAGCTTCCGGGTTTCGACCAGTGCGGCAGCTTGAAATCCGGCTCCATCCTTACCCGGCGGTCGACCACCCTTGCCATGTGGTAGAGCGTATGGAGAGACATTCTTGCGATGATATACCGGAGCTCGCGTTTATCGGGATGTTCGCTGAGCAGCTGCGGCCAGCGCTCTTCGATCAGGTCAAGCCGCTCCCGCAGTTCGGCGGCCGAGGCGTTCTGGCCCTTGTACCTGTCCATGTGCGGGAACCCGGGGTCAACGCCCAGATCGTCGGCCAGGAAATAATGCTCGGCGGCAACCAGGTGACCGACCTCCTCGGCGATTGAGTATCCTCTCGCCGGGTCGCGCTCGCGCAAACCGGATTCGTCGAGGCCGTCGAGAACGAAACGAATGGCCTGCCTGCACCGGCGGTGCAGTTCCAGGAGTTGGGCATCGTCCATCATCGCAAGACCTCCCATGAAGACCGCCGGTCAAGACCACACCGGCCGAGCCCGGCGGCTAAATGACTGGCATGGGAAGAAGTACCGAGTACCGGGTACCGGGTAAAGGAAGACTCGGCGAGCAAGCTCGCCGGCTAATTATTTTTTTATTATTTCTTTATTCCCTTGTTCCCTTATTCCCTTCTTCCCTTGTTACCTTATTCCCTTGTTTCCTTGTTACCTTCTCCCGGCGATGCTTTCATGGCGGAGCGGACGACGTAGAGGACTGCGAGGCCGACTATTATCACCACGACAATAAGCGTCCAGTTCACGCCCGAATCCGGTCTCGCCAGCATGGCCGAAAGCGCAATCAGCGCGTGCGGCTGCTCAGGGTCAAACTCGATGGCGCGCCGGAGCAGCATCATGCCTTCATCGCGAATCTTCTTTATCTTTTCCTGTCTGCTTTTACGTTCCGCTTCGGGGGGCGCAGGCTCATCCTTGAAAAGTTCCTCCATATCTTTTGCGCGCTTCACGAGAAGGCAGCCGAGGTAAGCATGATAATCGGCGTCCTCGTGCGCTTTCTCGAGCGCTCTGCGGATATGTTCTTCCCCCCAGTCCTGAAGCGTTGCGTGGTCGGTCGTGAACTGAAGGATATTCGTGTAAACTTCCTTTTGCTGCTTTTCATCGGCAAGCGAAAGCGCGCGTTCAAACGCGGCCTGGCCGGTTTTTATATACTCTTTCAGCTTTTCAATTCTGGCGGGCTCGACTTTTTCGGCCGCATTTATCCGCTCTTTTTCCTTTACGCAATGCCATTCGAGCGCGAGCGCGTAGTAAAGGGCAAATCCGTACTTGTCCGGCACGAGCTCGGCGCTTTTCCTGAGGTTTTCGAGAGCTTCCCCGTGTTTTTTTTTATTGTAGAAAAGATAACCTTTCAGGAAATTCGCCCACGCATTATCGGGGGCGCGCTTGAGCAGCTCATCGAGAAGCGGTCCCTGTTTGCTTACATGCATAACCCTTATCGAAAGCACCTGTGCGTCAATGTCGCCAAGATTTTCTTTTGCATGCGCGGAATACACGTCGCGAAGCCTGGGCTCCATCTCGTCCTTCATTAACTTACCGGGAGGCGCAAGAACTATCGCGTTCTGCCACAGCTTATGCCTGTCAAAATCAGTGTTGCCGGCCGCGAGGTCCGCCGCCACGTACTTCGCCGCATCTTCCCATTTTTCCGCCCTCAACAGGTCGACCAACTCTTCCGGCAGCAGCAGAAGTCGCTCCGTCGGTGCACCGGCCTCGCCCGCAAAGGCAAAAGTGGAAATGAAAAGGAATATCAGAATGAAGCAGGTGATGCGTTTCATGTGGGTTTCCTGAAATAAGCCTCGCGCGTTATTGATTGGCAGACAAGAATGTCTGCCATACCGTTTTTCCTTCCCTTGTTCCCTTGTTTCTTTTTATCGCCCGCCGGTCAAGCCCGGCGGCTAAATGACTGACATGGATGTCCTTATCTTCTTATTTCTTTGTTTCCTTGTTCCCTTATTCCCTTATTTACTTATTTACTTGTTTTCTTGTTTCCTTGTTTCTTCTTTCGGTTTTCCAACGGGAATAATGTAAAGAGGTGCTTCCTCGTCAGGCAGCTCCAGCGCCTTCCTGACTTTTGCATCGTGAAACGCACCTATGGTTACGCCGCCGAGACCGAGAGCGACCGCCTGGAGTAAAATGTTCTGGCCGACGTGCCCGACCTCGATATGGACGTATCGCTTTGCACGGTCTCTGTACTTTTTCTCCGTGCGTTTATAAACCGCCGTCATGACGAAAACGCAGGGCGCCTCTCCAATCGAAGCCTGGTTTAATGCGACCTTCATCAAGGCGGCACGCTTGTCTCCAACCTGCTCCTTTTTCAGAGCATGTTTTTTGGGAATATACCGGAACCGTCCGTCAGCGGTTATAATATGCAACTCAATCGGATACAACGCGCCTGCGGACGGCGCGGTGCGGAAGCCCCGTTTCGGCCCTGTAATGCCCTGGGCCGCCCAGCAGAGCTGTGAAATCTGCTCGTCAGTCAGTTTCGTCGGCTCATAGCTTCGGACCGAGCGGCGCCGCGAAAGCGTGTCCTCGAGCGAAACCGTTCCTTTCTTTTTCGGCGCGGCAAGCGTTCTTGTTTTTCCTTTTTCCGATTCATCGCAGACAGCGGGAAAAGTAATAATTGCCGCCGCTAAAATAAGTATGGTAAGTATGGATATGCATTTTGTCCGTCGCATATATTGCTCCTTTCTCCTCGAAGAACTCATTTCCGGGTCCTGCCGAGCTCGCGGTAGATGCGCACCATCTCACGCAGCGTGCGGGGGATGTTGGACGGCCTTATCGTCGTCTCGCCCGCCGTGCGCGGATAGTGGGAAACGGCGCGCTGGTAGATGCGGCAACCCATCCGCCTCGCGCGCGCGATAATTTCGGTGTCGATAAAGAAGTCGCGGCTGGTCAGCACCATTTTCTGAAGCACGGAGCGCCTTATCAGCTTGAACGCGCAATCAACATCTTTAACATTAACCCTGAACACCCAGTCGACAAGCAGGTTGAACCCCCAGGCCAGGAACTTCCGCGTAAAGGAATCCTGCCGGTTCTTCCGGTAACCCATCAGGAAATCGCAGCCGCCGGTGTACGGCAGAAAATACGCGAGCTCATTGATATCGAACTGGTTGTCGGAATCGGTGGTGAAGACCCATTCATATTCCGCGGCCCTGAAACCTCGGACCAGCGCCGCGCCGTAGCCTTCGTTGGTTTCGTTGGTGAGAACCTTCAGCTCGGAAAAGTCGGACCGGAGCGCGCGCAGGCATGCGGCAGTGCCGTCGGTCGAGCCGTCGTCCACGACGATAATCTCGTATTTCCCGGCATGAGCGCCCGCAAAAGCGGCCGCGTTTGTCACCGCGCGCTCGATGCCTGCTTCCTCGTTGTGGGCGGGAAGCACGATGGAAAGGCCCGGCAGTTCATAATCGATTGCCTGCTACCCCCGGTCGGCCTGATGAGTGAATAACGCCAGATGCAATTCTAACCGGAGGAAATCCTCATGCAAGAGCTTTCCGTGTGAACACAAACGGGTGGGCAGACAGGTGCAATAGTTGCAGGGGCACGAAACACGCGCGCGCCGTGCCCCTGCATACGATGCCTTACCGCGTTTCGAAAAAATTTATTGAAATAACGGGCAACGCGTGGTATATACTATCTTCTTGTATACCGGTGGGTTGTGGTTAGTGGTTGGTCGTTAGTGAAGAATTAATAACTAATGACAAACGACTAACGACTAACCACTAACGACTATAACCGGGGGTGTAGCTCAATTTTGGTTAGAGCATCGGACTGTCGATCCGAAGGTTGCGGGTTCGAGTCCCGTCACCCTCGCACGTTCTGAAATTTCAGAACTTCTTTCATCTTCGGGCGTTGGAGTTGAGGCTTCAGCGCCTGCTGCTTTTGGTGGGAACCAGTAACGGGTTGTCTGGTCTATTACTTTGAAGAATCTCTGAAGAATTCCATGATTGCGCCTGTCTGTTCCTCGTTCACAATATCGCCGACCTGCCTTTCAGCATCTTCGAAGACTCTGGCCCATTCCCCCTTGATTTCACCCCATTGCTCATTGGTCGTAAATTCGTCCGCCCGATCCAAAAGAGCCATTATTCTACTGAGCGTATCCTCGCCAATTTCTTTTACATCCGCTTCCTGGTTTCCATTCAGGCCGATTTTTTCGGCCAGCGCGGCAAAATCTTCGTCCAGTTTCCTGCGCCACTGCGTCCTCTCTTTTTCCTTCCACCCTTCCACCTTCTTGGCTGTTGCTTCCTTTTTCTTGATTTGAGCCTCTTCCTTGATCTCTTCCTTGATCTCTTTCTTGACCGCTTCCTTGATTTGCTCCATGGCTTCACGGTCCCCGGCGTCGACTGCCTTCGCCAACCTGCCGGCTGCCTTGTCGCCGGCATTATCCGGCGTATCTTTACGGGCCGATTTTCCTGCACCCCCGCCCGTTTCGGCAAGCTGGTCCTTAAACTCGCGAATGTTTCTGCTGTCTCTCCGGATTGCCAGAGAATTACGATCCAGCTTATCGCTCAGATCAGTGATTGTCCGCTCAAGAGAGTCTATTTTCCGGGCAAGGTTATCTATCCTTGCATTGACCGATTTCAGGTCCCGCTCCTGCGGTTTACCGCGGCCGGCCGATGATATGACGAATGCGCCTAAAACAATACCCGCTATTATAAAAATTCCCAATACTACGGCCTGGTTTTTCATCGCCTTTTCTCCATCGGTTTTCCGGTTCGTCTAAAACACTTCAATCCGTCATATCCGGTTCCACCTGGTCCGCGGTAATAATTCTATACTATATAACGGGAAATGTGAAATATTATTGCCCTTGCGAAGGTTTATGGATTTACTTGTGGTTACCTGTCGGTTGTTGTAAAATCCCCGAGAACCGGATCGCAATGGCAAATAAGGTGAGTATCATACAGAGAAAAGCCACATGAAAAAGAACGTGGTGATCGGCCTTGAAGGATGAAAGGGAGTGCTGAAGTTCTGAAGTGTTGAAGTGCTGAAGTGTGGAAGTATTGAAGCGGGGAAGTTGAAAAGAGTCCCGCGTCCTGAGTGCCGGGTCAAATTATGAATTCAAAATTATGAAGGATAAATTTTCCTGATTCATACTTCAGCCTTCAGACTTCGTCCTTTCTTCAGTCTCTGACGCAACGGAAGGTGGCATTAAGAACCGATATATGATATATTTTTCCTGCTGATTTTATCATTAAACCGATGTCGGCGATTTTCCTGTAAGGAGAATATCATGAATAATGACGAGCGGCCCGACGACTATATGGAAAAGACATACCTGAAAAGGGCAATGAAGGCGTTCAAGAAGCGTCTGAAATCGTATCGACTCGACGATGAGTCCAAACTGGGCGGCAGCCCGCTGACCGGGGGCAGAAGTTCCGGCATCTGCGCCATCCAGCCTCCGAGTACTTTTCCGCAGGAGGCGTGGGACAAGCTCGTGGAACTGGGCCGCTTGCGCGTGGTCAGCGGTCTTTATGAAATCGTGCAGTAAAAAGAGCACCGTAAAACACCCATTGATGATAAAGCCGCAATCCAGGCACTGATGATAAAGCAACAACTCCAGGCACACCCCAAACACATAATTCCATGCGTCAATCCAAATAGTACTTAAGGGCCTTTATATCCTATTTTGGGTTTTGAATGGCAAGGACAGGGTTTGGTTATTGTAAAGGGAATATTTTTAAGAGGACAGGGTTTGGTTATTGTAAAGGGAATATTTTTAATTGGAACCGTAATGACGATTCGTCGCGAGGCCGAACGAAGGGAATCATGAAGGCTGAAGGATGAAGGATGAATTCGGAGTTATGAAAGTTGAGAAGTGTTGAAGTGCTGAAGTGTTGAAGTGCTGAAGTGCTGGAGTGCTGGAGTGCTGAAGTGCTGGAGTGCTGGAGTGCTGGAGTGCTGAAGTG
>SOJX01000081.1 GCA_004376375.1 Planctomycetota bacterium | reverse complement strand
AATCATACGCAACGGCGTCAGCTCACCGTGCGGTCGGGAAGTCCACACCTTCCGTCCCGCCGGGAGATACGTCCGCCCAGGTGGTGTTAGTGAATATCGCGGATATGGTGTCGTCCGCTGTAACGTTTACGAACTCGTAATTCGTCACCGGCCCCACGCTCAGGCCATCCACAAGGACGTCTTTAACGTGGTAGCCGATATCCGGCGTCATCGTAAACGACTGGTTATCGCCCTCAATTACCGGGATACTTCCACTTGGATTGATTGTACCTCCGGCGCCCGCGGTGGCAGTGATTGTAAATATGACTTTGGTGCGGAAGCTCCCGCCCGCCTCGCTGGAGTTGCCGCCTGCGTTGTAGGCTTTCAGTTTCCAGTAATAAGTGGTACCGTAAGCAAGCGTTCCGTTGTCGTATTCGCTAATCAAAACCTGGCCGATGTAATCGGGAGGGTCCACGTCGCCGAACCATACATGGTAGCCTACAGCCCTGGCCGAATCAGCCCAGTTCATTATCGTGGCTGTTGGTTGTGCGGTAGATCCGCTTGCGGGAGTGATTCCGGTAATATCCGCCGGCGCCTCGATTATCGTTCTGAAAGACCATACCGTGGACGAGGAGTTGCCGGAAAAATTGTAAGCGATTACTTTCCAGTAATAGGTTGTGTACCAGGCGAGCGCAGGCGGATTGCAGTCAGATACAGCTTCCGTCGAATAATACGGCGGGTCGGGAACGGTTCCGAAAAACACGTAATAACCGTCCGCATACGGTATATCCTCCCAGTCGAGTGCCGCGCCCAACGCAATGTTTACCGCACTATCCGCGGGCGTCGGGATTGCCGGCGCATCCGGTATCGGGGGCACTGTCGTGAACGTCCAGACCCTACCGAAAGTGATCCCGTAGTCGTTGATGGTGTCGATACGCCAGAAATACCGGGTGCCTTCCGTAAGAGCGCCGGGATCAAAAGTCAGTTCCGTCTGGCCGCCCTGGACCGCTCCCGGGGACGAGGTACCAAAGTAGACTCTGTATGTGTCGGCACCTTTGGCTTCATCCCAGCCCAATGTCTGGTTGAGTGCGATGTCGGTCGACCCATCGGCCGGGTTGGGGTTTGCAGCCTGCGCGGGCGTTCCGGTCCTGTATCCGACGGGGATGTACTTTTTCTTCCTGCATCCACCGCTGAGGACCAATGCCAGAATAATAACACTCGGAATGATTAGAAGGATTTTCCGCATAGCTGGCTCCATAAAGGATTGAATGTTCTGCGCCACTTTAGTGGGTTATTCAGGCGGCAAAGGCTCAAAAGTAAAGATTCTTATATTATGAAACTCGTTTCATAATTATACAACACAGAAGGAAGAATAGCAAAGTATCCGCCCGCAACTTTATCCGCTTCTGCTGCGTCCGTGACCCGTGAAAACGGTTTCTACCTGCAGGTACAATGCCGTTACGGGTACGGGAGAGATATTTCCAATATGGAATTGACCCGGTGTGGAGATGAGAAACCGGCCGGGAAGTGATTCCCGGCCGGTAGAGTTCAGAACGTCTGGCAACATTCTAGGGCGAAAAAATTGCGAACCAGATATCGGCGCTCCCCGGGCCTACGGGAGAAATATAGTAACCCGTGCTGTCGAAAGTGAGTCCATCCCTGTAGCCGCCGGTCACGTAGACGGCCCTATCACTGGCGTCAATACCTCTGCCGATATCTCTTGTAGGTCCGTAGGCGCTCTGCCCCCAGACAAGCACACCGTCGCTGTCCCAGCAACCGATATACACATCCATTGCGACCCCGGTGGTCATGTATGCCGGCGAGCCTCCGTTCGGTGACAGGGTCAGGCCGTCGCTGGAATGGAATGCTCCGGTTATGTAGACGTTATTATCCGTAGCGGCGATGCTGTTGGCTTCAATATCATTATTGCCTCCGGACTCTCCCTGGTCGACCCAGACAAATGCTCCGTTGCCGAAGTACCTGGCGATGAAGAGTTGTCTGTAACCCGAGGCGCTGCCATCCTCGATATAGGCTTCACCCGGTTCGCCGGGCCCGAAAACCGCGCCGACGTCGAATGTGCCGGTGATGTAGACGTCCCCGCCCGGGGAAGCGGCAATCGCCGTCCCGTAATCATCGGAATTTCCTCCGGCCGAATTGGTCCAGGAAAGGCTGCCGTCCACGGCATAGCATGCGATGAATACATCAACCGAGCTGCTGTTGGAGAAAACAGTCCGATTGTCGAGTGCGCCGATGCTGAAAGTGGCGCAGTCGAAGAAGCTGCCGACAACGACCGCCGAGCCGTCTGGAAGAACGTCCACGTCGTTTCCGAAGTCATCATTGTCCGGGCAACCCGACTGTCTTATCCATTCAAGGCTGCCGGCTCCGTCGAATTTCGCGACAAATATATCTGTACCGGACGTGCCGGAAGCGGTCAGGACAGTTCCCATGAAAGTCACCATGTCCTCGAAGTAACCGGTAACGTAGACTCCGCCATCGGGCGCAGCCGCGACTCCGTGCAGTTCAATTATCCTGCCGGCAATGATATCAGTCACAGCCTTTGCCCAATCGAGGGTTCCGTCGGCGTTATACCTGGCAATATAAATGCCGTCCGCGCCCGAATTATCCGTGACGAAGTCGGCTTGCGTCGGCAGGCCGTAGTCGAAAATGATATCGTTGATGAACGAGCCGCCGGCATAGAACGAGCCGTCGGAGTTCGCGCTCAGGCCGCCGGATACTGCTTCCACTGTGCTGAGTATCCTAGTTTTCCATTCAATACTTAAGTCGGGAGGACCGACGTCGCATCTGGCAATGTACACGCTTCTGTCGCCCATGCCGTCGAGCAGGGACAGGTTGAAGTATGCGCGGCTCGTATAAACTCCTGCGATCAGTACGTCACCGTCGTCGAGTATCTCCACACGCGTGCCCCTGTCGAGGTCGTCCCAGCCGGCCGTAAGGACCTGCCTGAATTCTCCGCGGTCGGCCGTGTCGATGTTCCACTCGACGCCGGTCGTGTTGCCGAACTCGTTTATCGAGTCGACGCGCCAGTACCAGTTTGCGTTGGGTGAAAGCGTGCCAAGGCCGTACGGGAATTCGGTTTCGCCTGTGATCCCGAGAAGATGCGAGCTGTTGAGAGGAGTGGTTTGCCCCGCATAGACGGCATAAGAAGTGGCGCGCGCAGCGGGCTGCCAGTCGAACTTGCCGCCCAGAGGCGCGCTAACCATTCCGTCGTACGGGTAAGCGTCAATATCCGAAACCTGGTCGGGCGGCGTGCCGGTATTGAAGTTCCAGTCCGGACCGGTAGTATTGCCGAATGCATTTATGGCATCTATCCGCCAGTAGTAGCTCGTATCCACGGTCATCGTTCCGGTGTCCCAGGTCGTCCCGGCTATCGTTACCTGGTATGCGGGCGGGTAGACCGTGCCGAAATAAACTGCATACGAAGCAGCACCGTCGGCCGCGTCCCAGGAAATATCCTGTGTAAGCGAAACCTGGGTCGCGTCGTCGGCCGGCGTCGGGTTGCTTACCGGGTCGGGAAGCGTATCGGTGCGGAAACTCCAGACCACGCCCTGCGTTGTGCCGTACTGGTTTGCAGTATCGATACGCCAGTAGTAACTGGTGTCATCGGTAAGAACGCCGGGGTCGAAAGTTATTCCGGACTGACATCCGATTTGAGGCGGCGTAACAGCCGTCCCGAAATAGACGACGTATTCGGTCGCATCGGTGACGTTGTCCCAGGAGAGTTGCTGGCCGAACGGGATCTGCCCGGTCTGGTCAGCCGGAACAGGATTTGCCGCCTGATCGGGAGGGCCGACAGTTCTAAAACTCCAGATCGCGCCCTGATTTATCCCGTACCGGTTTACCGTATCGATGCGCCAGTAATAACTGGTGTCCGCGGTGAGGGCGCCGGGATCAAATGTCGTATCCGTCTGGTTGCCCTGGAACGCTCCCGGGCTCGACGTACCGAAATAAACGCTGTAGGTGTCCGCGTCTTCGGCATTATCCCAGTTGAGGATCTGCGCGAGTAAAACGTCGGTGGCTCCATCAGCCGGTGTCGGGTTTGCGGCCTGCGCCGGCGTGCTGGTTCTTATCGGTATACCAATATACTTTTTCTTCTTCTTGCAGCCGCCGCTGAGAAATAATGCGACAGCCGTAAGAACAGCAGACCAGAATATAATCCGTTTTGCGCTGAAAATCATGTAAGCCTCCTTCTGCGGTGCATCAACTCAGGTTTTTTGGCCGGACTGATTCCGTATCGAACCCGGATTTTGTTGCGGCAGTTGAAATGAAGTGAAGATCAATACTATCAGCATTGCAGAATTCAGTCAAGACAAAACAGCACTGAGTGATACTTATGCACGATTGACATTGGCTGATATATGCCGGTAATATGTTGACTTCAAATATTGAATAACATATCCTTGGGCGTATTGGTGGTTGGTGGTTAGTGGTTAGTGGTTAGTGGTTAGTGGTTAGTAGTTTTTCTTCACTAACGACTAACGACTAACAACTATTCGAATAGCCGGAATTTCCAGGTTGATATGTACAAGCGGAACATCATATTCTTCGCATGTGTTTTCCTGATTGCTCTCCCTTGCGGTTGTTCCCATTTCGGCGACCAGAAGGTTGAGCGCATCCGCGAACGCGTCACCGGTAAGACACGAAACGAAACTGTAAGCCCGCCCCGTGTGAAAGTCGTCTCAACGCCAACTTCAAAGTCTCCGTTTCTCCGCCTTGCGGTTGTGCGGACGCACAGTATCGAACGGGAGTACGCCCCCATATTCGAAGAAGTACGATACTCGGAACCGTATTCCTTTAAAGAGGAGTTCGACGAGCAATGCTGGGGGTGCGTCGTCCTTCCAGTCAATATCGGGAAGGCTCTGGTGTCTTTTCTGCTCGAGGATTTCTGGAAACCGACTTATGAGCGCTACGCACCATACGTCAATATCGATCCCAGGCATTACCAGAATCGCGAAGTCCTGAAGGAAATCGAGGGCGCGCCTTTTTTCCGCAAGGAAACAAAGGACGAGATTCTTCAGCCGCCGGCCGGGCTGATAACGATGGATGAGCTGCCGTTTCCGCCGGAGCTTGTCGAGACCGGCGATAATTCGATTACGCTTGACGTTACCGCGCTTGTCCGGCGTATCCCGATGCGCCCCTGGACGATAATGGTTTCGGACCCGCGGCTGCAGAAACCCCTTAATTATTCGCCGGGCACGTATGAGCTCGAGACGTTCGAGTTTGAATTCGGCCGCGAGTGGCTGCTTGCAAACTCGAGCGACGCCGACAAACTCAGGCGCTATGCGGGCCGCGCGCTGGACGACGGGAACTCCGAAATCGCCGTGAAGTACCTGGAGCGTGCGGTGTTATTTGAGAAAGATGTAACCGCGTTGCTGCAGATAGGGATTCTTGCCGCACCGCACTGCGCTTCGCTTGTCCGCGTCGCGGTCGAGAAAACGAAGCTTGATATTCCGGGCTCGATCGACTCGGACACGCTTTTGATTATCGGCGCCTCGCTTTGTTCGTCCAATTGTTTCGAGCTGGGCGGAGACGTCCTTGATCTGGTGGAGGACCGCGAGCCTCTCAGCAAGCCTGTGCTTTTATCCCTTGCCATGGGCGCACAGAAAGACATTTTTCGCGGCGCGACATACGCATATGCCCTGAACCGTGTCGGTGAATCAAAAAACCCACCGGGCGACGCCATGCTGAAAGCCTACACCTCTGCGGACGGTTTCGCGAATATCGACTTGAAGCTTTCGATTCTGAAAAACCCGCCGGCGAAAGCGAAAGAGAAATGGGACACGGCTGTCAATCTCTTCAACGCCAAAAAGTTTGAAAAGGCTGTGGAAATTCTGGCTGGAATTCTCGTCAATAAACGCTACCCGCGTGAAGTGGCAAACGGACGCGCGCTCTGTTACAAGAAGCTTGCCGAGGCGGCGTTTGAGCGCGGCGACCTGAACGAAGCGCGGTCGAACGCCCGTAAAATGGTTCGTGTCTGCCCGAATTTTACGAATATTGATAAAACGCTTTCCGATTTTTTCGCACAGACGGGCATTGCCGAGCTTGTAAAAGAAAAACCCGACCTTCATGCCGCTTTGCGCGATTTCAGGACCAGCGTGCGGCTTACGCTGAACGGCGAGGCGCTTGCCGGTCTTGTCGAAACGCTGTGGCAGACAAGGAAACTCGGCGCCGCGGCCCGCTGGGCAATGGCAAGCTCGAAGCTGGTGGCCAAAAACAAGTACGCCGCCGCACTTGCCGCGTTCATCGGAAAGGTGAAAGCCCGCGATTTTCCCGGCGCGGAAAAAGCGCTCTCGAAACTGCGCGATGCAGCTTCAGAGGGAAATGAATCCGTCTTTGCAGAGCTTTTCAAACACGAGCTCGAGTGGGAAAAATATATCGCCGAACAGGGATCAAAAGGCCGCTCGTATGAATCAATAATCAAAGACGTTGACAAGTACCGCTCCGAGTCCGATGCCTTCCGCAAAGCCGCCGGCCGCACCACCGGCAAACTGCCGGGCGGGAAGTAATGAAAAACAAATGGAGCCGGTAAGTTATTATAAGCTGGCAGGCGGGTCTATCTTCGAGCCTTCAAGCAGAATTCCGGAATGGTCGGGATATATGAGCTTCTTTTCTGCCCCTCTGCGCATCTGCTATGCATGCTATTTTTTCTTTATGCGTTTTTCTTTTACGCGTTTCCATACCCTCGTTGCGCTTTCAGTGTCATAACCGATTTCAGCCGCGATTGCGATTGCCGCGTCGACCTGCTCAGGGGTTGCGCCGTAATTAAGCGAGCCGTTGAGATGGGTCGCAAGCTGCATCGGGCGGTTGAGGCCCGTGAGTATTCCCACTATTGAAAGCTCGCGCATCCGGCCGTCAAGGCCGGGTCTGCCGAGGCATTTGCCGTACGCGTCGGTCTGGAGCCAGTTCCAGAACTCGGCGTCGAGCGCAGCCATTTTTTTTGAAAATGACTCGTACTTCGGACCGTAGACAACCTTCATTATTTCCTCGCCCTTCAGGCGATGGGCGGCAGGCCCGCCCGGGACCGTGTCTTCGGGGAAATCGGGGTAAGGGTTGCCTGTTTCCTCGCAGACTTCACTTAGCGCGAAAAACGCTTCGATAACCCTCGGCGCGCCCGCAATAAACATGACAACAAGCATTGCCTCGCGCACGGGCGTGAAATCGAGATTGTTTTCATAAATGCGTTTGAAAACATTCTTTATCTCGTCAGTATTTCCCGTAGCCGTGCAGATGCCGGCGGTGATGGTCAGTCTTTCAATTGTGGTCAGACTCTCGTTTTTCGTCATGATGTTTTCCGGTTCGGGTTGCAGGGAACGCTTGAATGGAACTCCTTCTGTAATTTTATAGTCTGCGCATCTTTACGTCAAGCAGGAGATAAAATATCCGGTCGCCCCTGCTGTTGAGGATTTTTGAAAACCCCGGCGGAGAGATTCGTGTATAGATAATTAGCATGAAATAACTGCGGGAATCGTATAGAATAGCACGATACTCGAAGGAGTAATCATGGAAAAAACACTATCGGAAAACCGCTGTCGCGGTGGAGTTCGACGCGCTATTTCCGGAAAGTTCGTGATAGTTCCGCTTCTTTTCGTAGTTCTCTTTTCATTCGCAGAGTGCAAGCGGAAGAAATCAAAGAAATATTTTTTCACGCCGCCGTTCCCGCCTTCGAATGCGATCGCGTACTGGAGCTTCGACAACGATACCGGGGGCTTCGTCGGGATTGGTCCCGGCTCCGTTTCCTTCGGGGTGTCGGGCGACTCGCCCTACAGGGGTGACGGGTGCCTGAAACACATCTACACCGACACGGAAAACCAGGGCCATTTCATTGGGGCGCCGCTCAGCCTGGCCAATGCTACCGAAGACATCAGGTTCGAGTTCCGGATAAAAGTATCGCACCCGGGAACCTATCACATGCTCGTCGGCGAGGCGGACACTTACGATTATATCGCCAGCTTCCGCGTGAATTCCACGGCGTGGGAAAAAATCTCTTTCCAGTCCGTGCAGCTCTTTCAGGACATCGAGGGGAAGCCGGTCGACCCCAGCAGGAAGTTCGAAGGAAACCTTATCTCGAGCCTTGCAATAGTCGACCTGTCGGGCGTCTTCTATTTCAAGGACCTTGGCGAAAAATTCATGTGTATCGACGATCTCCTCATTCTTCCCGACTCCGGCGCCCCGGTAAAAATCTCCGACAAGACGTTTTTCAAGAATATGCCGGTCGGGAAAATAGGGATGTACCCTTACCCCGCGTACGACGATCCCATGCCGAACAATACGCTCGAGGCGCTCAAGAGATTCGTAGAAGCCGGGTGCCAGTTCGGGATGCTGGACGCGTCGTGGACCGAGCATGAAACCGCGCCCATGACCTACGATTTCGAGAGCATGAAACTTCTGAACGAATATTTCGACAGAAACATCCCGCAGTACAGGTCGAGGACCGAGTTCTCGTACCGGGTACTTGTTATCAACATGAACTTCCTGGAAGCATTGCCGCCCGACCTGGCCGGCGCAGCCTTCGACAACGCGATGGTGGTTTCACGGTACGTCAGCTTTGTAAAGGAATTCCTGAACGCCAGCGGCGTGGGCGCCGGCGAGGAGTTCTACTTCTTCGTCGGAAACGAAGTCGATACTTATTTCGAAATAAACGAAAGCGAGATAGACAGCTTCAAGAACTTCTACGGGCAGGTCAAGACCGCACTGAAGCTGGACTACCCCAACATGCTGATTGGCGTTATCACGAAATACCACGGCGCGAGGCCCGACATAATCGCCTCGGTAAACGAGTGGAGCGACGTCGTCGCGTACACCTTCTACGGCTTCGGCGCGGGATTCTCATTCGGCAACATGGGTGCTCTCGATACCGTTTTCGCGGGGATGGTCGCATCCGCGGGCGGCAGGCCGGTGGTCATCACGGAAATAGGTTACGCCACATCGCCTGTCCTCGATTCGGACGAGGCCGGGCAGGCCGCCTACGTCGCAGAGATGTTCAGGGAGTATCCGAAATACCGGGATTCGATCCCGGCCCTTCTGTACTGGATACAGGGCGACTTCGGCGACGACTTTTTCCAGTACCTGATGGAATCGTTCTTCCCCGGCCTTATCGGCAATGCGGAATTCGAGGCCTACCTCCAGTACCTCGGGCTGTACAAATTCGACGGCACTCCGAAGAAAGCGGTGTCGAGCTGGATAAGCGGGATGAACAGTTATTACCTCAGATACTAAGAACCCTCAGACATGCACGGATTTCAGACCGACCGGGCGCAGCATTGTGCAGTGCTATGACATAATATACACCTTGTGCCACCATATAGGTAACACTTCTGGTATCCTCCAGTGGCGTCATTTTGGAGCATAATAGGTTTTAATGTGAGTGAAAAAATACACTAATCCTTGCAAATCTGAACTTTCCTCCCCGGGGGCTAGTCATAACTAATTGAGATAACATTGGTTGAGGCTTTCCCCTTTTCCGGTTAGAAACTGGCATGTGGTTTGCTTAATTAAAGTACCTACTAGTCCCAAATGACAACTTAAGGAGCCCGATTATGAAGCTGGTCAGATATGCCTGTCTGCTGATTGTCGTTGCCGCGGCGGCAATGCTGATGTTCCCCGGCTGCAGCTCAGAGGCGAAAGATAATTATGTTATAACTGAACCGGAGCCAGGTCCACCGCTGAATCCTACCGGCACAGGAACCGGCGGCACAGGTACCGGCGGAACGGGCACAGGCGGTACAGGAACAGGCGGCACGAACACAAACGCGCTGGCTTTTAACCCGTCGTCCACAACCATTGACCCGGGCCAGACAGTCAACTTCACGCTCAGCGGCGGAGTACCTCCCTATGAAATCGGCTTCCTGACCGCCGCCGATCTGCAAAGCTATTCGTCCGGCCAGTCGCCTGCCGGCAACTACGACCAGAATACGGGCGCGGGGAATTACGTCGTCGGCCCGAACGGGGACTGCACCGACAGGTTATATGGCCGTGACTCGGCAGGCACGCAGGCCTTTCTCACCATAACGGTGAATGCCGGCAGCGTAGTAGACGGTGACGGCAATCCCGATGAAATGGAAGTGTTCGACATGGTCAACACGGAGCGCGCGAAGGCGGGAGTCGGGCCGCTGGCATGGTGCGACGGGCTTTACGCGTGCGCCAAAGCGCACTCGAACGACATGTGCGAGCGCGGATTTTTCGACCATACCAATCCCGAAGGCGAAGGCCCGTCGGAACGCGCCCAGTACGGCCATGCGGGCAGGTTCACATTCGCCCCGATAGTTCCCGACCCGTACTCGTGGGGTGTTGCCGAGAATATTGCGTACGGCTACACGACGCCTGCGGAGGTCATGAACGGGTGGATGAACTCGTCGGGCCACAGGGCGAACATCCTCAACGGAAGCTATACCCATATCGGCGTCGGCCAGTGCGACGGTTGCCTGAGGCACTGGACGCAGAACTTCGGCACGAGATAACGCGCCCGGAAGTTCTTCAGTTATTCGGTTATTCAGTTCTTCAGTTAATAAAATAAGAACCTGCAAACCTGCGAACCTACTAACCTACAAACCTACAAACCAACTTCCCCACTTCAATACTTCTTAACTTTCATCATTCATAATTTTGAATTCATAATTTCTCTCGCCGTGTCGCCGTGTCTCCGTGTCGCCGCGTCTGAAGTTAGCAGTCCTTCATTACCTTGCCCGCTATGTAGAATCCGCCGAAGTAGTACAGGTCGCCGTTGTAGCATACCTGTACCGCGCCCCTGAAGAAGCAGCCCAGCTTGTCGAAATACTCCGTCTGGAAGTAACTGGCGTGCGGGGACGGGCTGAGGTTGAATTTAATCTTCTGGCCCGTCGAGACGTCAAACTTCAGCAACACGTCGCTGTCGCCGCACGTCTTTTTGTAACCCCATTGCGATTCCTTATAAAATGTCTGGCGGTAAACAAGAAAAACGACGTCGGACTTCACGTCAAGGTAATACGGGCTCAGGTCCGCGAAATGGTTATTCAGCGACATCTTATGCGCGATATTGAAGGAGCCTTCAACGTCGGTAATCTTGTAGCCGTTGAAATTCCCCTCGTTCGCGCTTGCGCTGTACATATCCAGATCGAAGGCCCACAGCGCGCTTTCATTCTCATCGCTCCTGAGTATCACCCTGGCCGCATTCAGAAGGCCGGGAGGGACGGTCGTGATTTCGCCCCACGCGTCCGCGGCGGGATCGTAATTTACGAACCTGTCATAGCCCCAGAAATACACCTTGTTGTTAAAAATGGTTGAGCTGTCGCTACTGAAATCGACTTCGCCTGAGACGGGGCAGTTGTCGGTCTGCCACGTGTCGCCGGTAGTATTGTATATGTGCAGGCGCCCGCCCGACGAATCGGTCCTGGAAAAGAGGTGAAGGTTGGCGGTCGCGTTGTCGTAGAAGGCCAGGTTACCGCCCCTTGCAAAGTTGAAGATTTCCTCGCCGGCAAGCGGGGTCGTTCCGAGGAAATCAAGGACTCCGGTAACGGTATCGAACGACCAGATTTCATTGCGGAAATAATCCTGCTCGTTGTCGTAATCCTGCGGGGCGCGCAGGTTGTTCGTGAAAAGCGACCTCGTGCGCGCGTAGGGGAACAGGCAATAGATAATATCCCCGGCGCCCACCAGGACGTTTGCCTCGAGTTTTGGAATCGCGATCCACGCGTCGTTTCCGAAGTTGTACTTCCAGCCGTTCGTCAGGTAAAACTCGCCGTTTACGACTACCCCCGTCTGGCCGCTGTAATCGGGTAGTTTGCTCAGCTTGAACGACGCCGACGATGCAAGAGAATAGCGGCGGCAGCCATGAACCGGGACCTCTCCGATTTTAGTATCGTCGTAGTGGCAGATTTTGGAGCACGCGACGGACGTAAGAAGCGACAATATCGAAAGGGCGCAAAGGAGCAGTCTTTTACAGCACATTATAATTCCTCCGTAATTAGAGGCTCTAATACACCGATCTATCCGCGAATAGCCTGTTCGAATGGGAACAACTATGACACATCAGAGTGGTTTTCCGAGAGGACGTGCAGCACTGATAAGTATTATAGGATTTTATGCACGTAAAGTCAATAAGCTTTGCGCGTTTGCAGGGGCAGGCCCCCGCGCCTGCCCGTTAGGCATCCGGTGGTTTTCCGGGCGGCCGCAGGGGGCCGCCCCTGCATTTTAAATCATTTCCCCGCGCTTCTGATGCGGGCGATGTTCTGAAGGAACTGCACGACTTCCTTTTCGAGGAACCGCACGCCATCTTTAGCCTTCTGGCGGATTTCGGTGACCTCGTACTCCTGCTCCTTGTAGGCGAGCTGCACGTCGAGGAAGAGGAAGCGTTTTTCCTTTTCGAAAGGCGAGATGCGGACGCTGTACTTGTCGTCGCCGCGGCGGAAGGAGATCTGGAACCCCAGGCTATCCAGCTCGCCGCCTATTCCGAGGTCGGAAAGGTCGACCTGGCCGAAGAGATAGCTTTCGAGGAACTCGTGCCCGGAAAAGTATATGACGTCGCTTCTGCCGCCCAGCTTTCCCGCGTCGAGCAGGCCGGAAACGGTAACGTCGAGCGCCTCCAGGGTCGAAACCCCCAGAAGGCCGCACACCCGCCTCGCAATCCCCGTCACCCTTTCAATCGCCGCTTCGCCGTCCTCCCGGGCGGGCTCCACGATCTGGATATAGTCGGTCCCCACCTCGCACATCTGCTCCTTGGAGGCCATGAAGCTGAAACGCTCCTGCTCGAACCTGCTGGTCGGGTAGATGTCGGTGAGCTCCTGGACGAGCGAGAAGAAAGTATCTTTGGCGTGCACGACGGGAAAGGTGTAGAGCCTCGCGCCTATGTCGTATACTGAAAAAGTTTCTTTTTCCATCAGGATTTGCCTCTCCATGGGAATCAGGTGTTAGGTGTCAGGTTTCAGGTGTCAGGTATCAAGATATTTTAATTAATAAAACCTGAAACCTGAAACCTAAAACCTAAAACCCGAAACCTGAAACCTCGACTTCATCGCTTCGCTCCTCGCAATGACGGCTTACTTATCATATCAGGCGTAACAAAGTGCTAATCGAGGCCGAGGCGCTTCAGCTTGCGCCTGAGCGTCGTGCGGTTTATCTTGAGAATCTCGGCCGCGCGGAGCTTGTTGCCGCCCGTCTTTTTAAGGACCGCCCGCAGGAACGGTTTTTCCCAGAGCTCCATGATGCGCTCGTGCGTCAGGTCCTCCGCGGCGCCGGCGGCGATTATCTCGCCTATTATCCGCGAGACCATTTCCTCGAGCGAGCCGTCCGGCGGCGTTTCACCGCGCATGGTGTCGGGAAGGTGCTCGGGAAGTATCGTCGAGCCGCGGGCGATAACCGCCGCATGCTCGATCGCATTCTTGAGCTCGCGCACGTTGCCCGGCCAGTGGTATGCGCGCATGCGGTCGAGCGCCGCGGAGGCGACGCCGACATCGGCACACCCGGCCTCCTCCAGGAACCGCGCGACCAGGAGCGGCACGTCGTCCATGCGGTCACGCAGCGGCGGTACGACTATCGTGACTACCGCCAACCTGAAAAACAGGTCCTCGCGGAACTGCCCCGACTTTATGCGCTCGGAGAGGGGCGCATTCGTCGCGGCAATCACGCGCACGTCGAGCTTTATCCGTTTCGTCGAGCCGAGCGGCTCGATGGTTCTCTCCTGAAGGAACCTGAGCAGCTTGACCTGCGTCTCAAGCGGAATTTCACTGACTTCGTCGAGGAAGATTGTGCCGCCGTCGGCGACGGCGAACCTGCCCGGCTTCGTGCTTTCCGCGCCGGTAAACGCGCCTTTTTCGTAGCCGTAAAGTTCGCTTTCGAGCAGGGTCGCCGGAAGGGCCGCGCACTGGACGGGCTCAAACGGTTTCCCGTGCCTGTGCGAGTTTTCATGAATAGCGCGGGCGACGAGCTCCTTGCCTACGCCGGATTCCCCGATTACGAGGACCGACGCATCGCTTCCCGCGACGGCGCCGATCTTCTTGTAAAGGTCCTGCATGACCGGGGTCCGCCCGGTCAGGAGTCCGTGGTCCATCTCCACTTCGGCGCGGAGCCGCTGAAGCTCGCGTGCAAGCTCCCGCGACCTGAACGCTTTCTCAATGACCGCGCGCGCCTCGGGGAGGTCGATCGGCTTGGTCAGGTAATCGAAAGCCCCGTTTTTCATCGCGGTGACGGCGGTTTCCCTCGTGCCGTGACCGGTTAGGACGACGACCGGCATGCTGGAGTCGCGTTTCCTGATATCCTCGAGTATTTCGAGCCCGCTCCTGCCCGGCAGGCGCACGTCGAGTATGACCGCGTCCGGCCGGTCGGAGTCGAACATTTCGAGGCCGCGTTCCCCGCTCGGCGCGGACGAGACGCGGTGGCCCATCTCGCCGAAGTAAAGCTCGAAGCTCCGGCAGATATTGGCTTCGTCGTCGATTACAAGTATATGCGCCATAATTTTAAGGTTTCAGGTTTTAGGTTTCAGGTTTCAGGTGTCAGGTATCAGGTGTCAGGTTTATATTTTTATAATATAAGACCTAAAACCTGATACCTAACACCTGATACCTTCTTCCAGCTATCTTTTTTCGAGTTTGCGGATCTCTTCCTCGATCTCCGATTCCTTCGACTTTCCTTCCTCGATTTCATGATGCGGAATCCTGATAGTAAATTCCGTGCCGCCGGAGTCGGAACTGTACTGAATCGTGCCGTCGTGCGATTCGACGATAATTTTCGTCACGGCAAGCCCGAGCCCGCTTCCGCCGCCCTTGGTCGTAAAGAACGGGTCGAATATGCGGTCGCCCAGCTCGGGCGGCACGCCTTCGCCGGTATCGCGCATGCGGAACGTGAAGTCGCCGTTTTCAACGCTCATCGAAATAGCTATGCCGCCGCCGCCGGGCATCGCCTCAATCGAATTAATCATCAGGTTCATCAGTACCTGCTTGAAATGGTTGTGGTCCAGGGCGACCGGCGGCAAATCAGCGGCGTAATCCCGGTCCACCTCGACGTCGTGGTGCTCGAACTGCGGACGGAGTATCCCGAGCGTCTCGTCGACAAGCCGGGCGACGTCGGTCCCGGCGAGGCCCGGGCGGGGCGGGCGCGCGAAAATCAGGAGCTCGGAAAGCGTAAAAGAAAGCCGCTCGATCTCGCGCAGGATGAGTTCGAGCTCGGACTTTATTTTCTCGTCCTCCGTCCGGCGGAGCAGCAGCTGCACCGTCATCCGGATGGAGGAAAGCGGGTTTCGTATCTCGTGCGCCATTCCGGTCGCGATGCTTCCGATGGCGGCCATTTTCTCCCCCTCGACAAGCTGCGACTCGGAGCTGCGCAGGCGCTCGAGCATGGCGTTGAAGGCGTTTGCCAGGTCCCGGGTCTCATCGCGCGAATATACGACAATCTGCTTATCCAGATTTATCTGCTCGCTCCCCTCCACTCTCAGTTCGGAGGCGAAACTCGTCAGCTCCCGCAGCGGGCGCGTGATCGTATGCGAGATGTAAAGCCCTATAATTATTATCAATACCGTACCGATTACGGCGGCGATGATAATGGGGCGGACTGTTTTCATTTTTTCCGACTTCATTACGCTCTCAGAAACGGCAAGGAGAAGACCTGCCGGTTGCGACCGGTCGCCGGGCGCGGCCGTCACCTCGTGAGAAACAAAGTAGTAGCCCGGGAAACCGCTGTCCCTCATCATCTCCGACGGCCTGAAAGAGGCGCCCCGGCGCTTCAACCATTCCCGGAGCGGGCCGCGTTTCTCCTCGGGCAGAGTCGTTGCAAGCAGATCGAAGTCGGCGCTGAAGGAGACTATCTCGCAGTCGATTATCTTTCGGATGCGCTCGAGCGATGCTTCATTAAGCGGAAAGCCGGCCCGTGAAACAAGCTCGCCGAGACGCCGCGGGTCCAGGCGCCGCTCCACGCTCCCCGTGACCTGGTTTACCGCAATCGAGCCCACGAGCAGAAGGCACAGCAGGAAAAGCAGCACGAAAGGGACTACGATTTTCGTGCGTATGCCGAAAAGCCGCCTCGGCGGCGAAGGCGATTGGGAAAACAGATATTTTTTCAGGTTATCGCTCATTTCGAACTTTGTCGTGTGTCGTGTGTTGTTTGTCGTGTGTCGTGTGTCATTATAAAGATTTAATAATCACAAACGACTAACGACAAACCACAAACCACAAACGGCTTTTATTATCCTTTTTCAAGTTCTTCAAGTATGCGCCGCGCTTCCCCTGCGAACGGGTCTTTTGGGAATTTCTCTATGAGCTCCCTGAGTTTCGCTTTCGCTTTTTCAACTTCGCCGGCTTCCCTCAGATCCAGGGCTTCCTTGAAGAGCGAACGCGCGGTAACCTTGGGTTCTTTTTCGCCGGCCTTTATTTTCTTTTCCTTCAATAATTTCCCGCGCAGCTCTTTCGCCTTTTTCGCAGCGGGACGGCCGACGAAACTCTTTTCAACCTCGGAAAGCTGCTTCCTGGCCTTTTCAGGTTCGGTCTTTGAAAGCTCTTCCAGGTCGGCGTATTGTTTTTCCGCGATTTTATCGATCACTTCGAGCGCCTTGTCCGCCTGCTCGTGGAACCACGTCTTGCGGCTCACGGTTTTTACGGTGGAAAGGGCCTTTACGGCCTTTCTGTATTCCTTTTTCTTGATCGCCCTTTCGTAAAGCGCCCATGCGCGGTCGAGCCTCTGAATACTTTTCTTTTTAAGCGGCTTCCGCTTCCTGTGCGCGGCTTTTATGATCTTTTCGAGGTCTTCCCAGGCGCAGTGGCCCTCGATATTCTTACTGAGCCTCTTGCCCTTCTCGTCGATAAGAATCAGGGACGGTATTTCCTTCACGTCATACTTCTTCTCGAGCTCGGGCTCGACGTCGGGCTGGATCCGGACGAAAACCACGTTCGGCGCAAGCACTTTAATCTGTCTCGTATCGAAAGTGGACGCGTCCTCGTTGAAAGCGACCTTGGTCCCGTCGGGGCAGAAGTGGAGCACGATCGGGCGGAGGTACTTGGCCGCGACGATCATTCCATTGTCAAGCGAGTGGAGCCAGGTAATATGGTAATTGTCGATGTCTTTCTTCCCACCCCTGCGCGACGCCCCATACGCGGGAAGCGCGAGACAAAGAAGAACCGCAAGCGCGATAATGTTACGCAGCATCGCCAGCCTCCTGCCGACCGGCATTTCTTCTGCCCGAAAACCACAACGCCAGCGTGAACACGGCCAGGCCCGCAATCGCGTGCAAAAGCGCGACCGCCCACCAGGCGGGGTAGGGATAAACATAATCGGCAATTCCCAGGTCATAAAACGAGACCGGCCCGCCTCTGAATCGAAAGAAATCTCTGCCAAGCCCCGCATGGGTCGCGATCGCCATCGGGTTGAGCCAGTACGCGGCCCAGAGCAGAACCTGCTTCAGGGTCGGGCCCGAATGTCTCAGAAGCGGTCCGAAACAAACCGGCGAAAGCAAAACGACCCAGCCCGCAGCCGAGCCGATAAGAGCTCCAAAGGCAGGTTTCAGCACCAGGGCAAGTAATACTGTAAGGCCCAAAACAGATAACGCAAAGGAAATCATAAGGGCGATTGAAACAAGAAGCGATGCGCTCGGCGCCGCGACGAGCAGGCCGATAACAAGCCCCAGAATGAACGCAACAAAATCAAGAAGCCCGCTGTGAACATATTTCATGAGCCGGTTTTTCGGAACCGTTTTCTGATCTGTCGAGACTGGATCAATAATCCGCGCCGCCAGAAAAGGCACAACGCCTGCGATAAAAAGAAACGGCAGCACGCACGCGAGCGTGAAACGGTTTTCGCCCGCCGCGAAAAGAATAATCATCGCAGCGAGTACGGTAAGAATGAAAACCGCGGTTGCACTCAGAGTTAAACGTCGCCTTGTTTGAATGGAAATTTTACCCATTGCAGCCTGCGGGATATTCATGGATATCACCGGCCGCTAGAACTTCAGGACTGCGAAGATGTACGCCCCCGCGAGGGTTCCGTCGAACGAAATCGGGTCCTTGTCGAACTGCCCGAACGCGAAATCGAGGCGCAGAAAATGGTATCCCACCTCCACCCCGAAATGATCGGTGGAAATGCCTGCGTATAGTCTTACGTCGTAAAGGTTGATGTCCGTCTCAATCGACTCGGAGCGGTAGTTGCACCACGCGCCGCGAATGCCGGCGTCCAGGAAACTTATATGGGCCTCGGCCTGGCCTGCAATCACGGGGACGGGCATGCGCTCGGTCCGCGTGGCCTCGAATTCGGGAACAATCATGGGAATCAGCGACACGGCCTCGAATTCACCGCCGATGCCGTACATCCTCACTCCTGCGCCGGCCCAGATGTCAAGAGTATCGGTAAACTCGAGAAGGTTGAAACCGAGTGAAACGTCGATTTCTTCGATGAACATGCTGCCCGTAAGCCCCGCCGTCACCGCAGCCGGGAAGTCAAGCCCCCCGAAACTGAAATCCTGCACGTTGATAATCTCGTCGGCCAGGAACTCGAACTTCCAGTAGGACACATTGAACCGGAACGGGCCGACGTCGAGCGTAAGCTCGGGCACGACCGTGGCCTCTGAGCGGTCGAAATCGACAAAGTCCTTCTGGTCGAATTTGATGGTCGAGCCGGGAGTGCCTTCATCATCGGAATAAAAATCGCCCTGGAGCGAGACCTGCCACCAGCCGAGCTTTATCTTTGCCGCAAGGGCGTCTTCATCGTCAGCGGCCGCGCTAACGGACCAGCCGAGCACCAGAGAAAATGCAGCGATGAAGAGAATCGGTTTTTTCAGGTTCCATTTCACTTCGCTACCCTCCGTCCTATGCAGACGTTGCCTCTTCTTATAATTATACTTGTTGTTCGGCCAATGGAAAGCACTTTTTTGGACAAATTGCGGCGCGCCACCCGACGCATTACTTATCGCACCCGTTCCGATTTGCTTTTGATCTTCCAGGCATTATAATGACTTAGGGAAAAGAAGGTTATTAGTTTTTGGTATTAACAAAGAACCAAGTATGGACGAACGCGAAAAGAAGGCCGGTTTTCCGTTTTTGTGGATCGCCGCCATCCTCGCAGTGTTCGGGTGTGTTATTCTTGGGTGTTACGTATACCGGGAACTGCGCATCCGCTACTTCGCGCGCATGCTCTTTGCCGAAAAGACACAGGAGCGCAAGAGGGCTCTCGAGTTCCTCGAGGGGCTCGGCGGGCGCAGCACCGAGCTTGTCAGGAAAGAACTCCGCCGGTCCATCCTGGCCGACACTGCCCGCATTCCGTCCGGCCGTTTTCTCCTGGGCACGACCGGGGAGAACGCGGAAAAGATATTCGCTGACGGGTCTTTCGACGAGGTGGAAAAGCCCATTATTCAGTCCGAGGCGCCGCAGCGAAAAATCTTCCTCAGAATCTACCTCATTCAGAAACACGAGGTCACATGCTGGCAGTACAAGGTTTATACGGCATTCTCGAAGGCCTCCTACCCGGTTTCCGAGTACAACCCCGAATCCGAGTGTTTCGGCAACAACCCCATTGCCGGAGTTTCGTGGAAAGACGCCGACGCGTTCTGCAGATGGGTAAGGCTCAGGCTTCCCACGGAGGCGGAGTGGGAGAAGGCGGCCCGCGGCACGGACGGCCGCACCTGGCCGTGGGGGAACACGTTCCTGCCGGGCCACGCGAACCTGAACGGCAGCGGTCCCGTAGAAGTGGGCAGTTTCCCCAGGGGAGGAGACAGCCCTTACGGATGCTCTGACATGTGCGGTAACGTATGGGAGTGGGTGAGCGATTATTACGCCGCCGACTTTCGCGGGGAACATTCCGACCGGAACCCGGAGCGGAGGAACCCGACTCCCGAGGGGCACATAGTCAAGGGCGGGTCGTGGCTGGCGCGGCCCGCTACGAGCCGGGTCGCGTTCCGCATCTATATGAATCCGCAGGGATGGAACATCGTCAGCCAGGGATTCCGCTGCGCCGCGGACCCGGAGTGAAGCGTTTTGAGTTATACATATCGACATAAATATGAGCATATTTGCCGGGGATTTGTTTTAACCGCGGAGCCACGGAAGGCGCAGAGAATAAATTATAAATTCAAAATTATGAATTATGAAAGTTAAGATGGTTCGTTGGCTCGCCAGTCAAGCCCGGCGGCTAAATAATCAGATTTGGACTAATTCGGCTTTTAACTTTAAACTTAAAACTTTTAACTTTCTTCTCCTATTTCCAGAACCGGAACATTATCAGGCGGCGGGGCTCTTCGTTCAGCACGTAAACCCGGCCGAGCGGGTCCACGGCGATGTCGAGCGGGCGCGTTACGAGCTCGGGAAACTCGATCCTCTGTAGCTCCGGGCGCTTGGGCGCGATTACCGCAAGCCCCTTGTATTCGGGCATGAAAAGCGGGCCGATCGGGGAGACTTCGAGGTCATCGAGAACCACGTCGAAGTTGTTGTTGGCCCAATTGGCCGACAGCGTGCCGTCGGAATTGAACGCCTGGACGGTGTGGTCGGAGCGGGAATAAACGTAAACCATACCGCCGGGGCCGCATGCAACGCGGTGCGGCTTGTAGGTTTCGACTTCACCGTCGGCCGGGGGAATCGGCGAGCCGGCCGGATTGCCCTTGTAATCGAAAAGGTGCACGCATTCCCTGGTCTTGTACAGGAGGACTGCAAATCCGCCGGGGCCGGCGGCAATATCAATGGGATCTTCAAAAACGTTTTCACCGATATCGGTTGCGCGCGTGCCGTCAGGCATGATATGTGCGACGATCCCGGCGCCCACGTCCAGAACAAAGAGGTGGCCGTCCGGGCTGCATACGAAGTCGACGGCCTCGTCGAATACGGCTTCGGTGCCCGGTCCGCTTATCCGCTGCACAATCCAGCCGTTCTGGTCGAGCTTCCAGATGCAGTTGCGGCTGCGGTCCGAGAAAAGCCACCCCGTCGAGGGTGCAAGGAGATACATTTCGCCGTTCGGTCCCGCCGCCGCGCGAATGGCGCGGTTGGTTTCTTCACCGCCCCACTTGCCGAGAAATTTGCCGCTCCACGAGTATTTCAGCAGCGCGGCGTCTTCCTGCACCGTGAGATATATATTGCCGAAAACGTCGCAATGTATCCGGGTCGGGTTTTCGGGTACGGCGAGCGCGGCAGGCGACTCGTTGAAAATGAAATCCTGTTTTTTGCCCGAGAGGCTGTAGGCCTTTACGGAGCCGTCCGCGGCGTCAAGAATCTGTAGCAACTTGGTCCGCGGATTATACGCTATGGCGCAGGGTTCTTTGACGTCTTCTTCCTCCAGCTTTATCTCACGCTCGTGGCGGAAGTCGACGTAGCGCTGAACTTTCAGGTTGCCGGCGTCAAGCACGTAAAGCGCGTCCGTCGCGTCAAGGCACAGCCCGACCGGGTCCTTGAGCTGGTATTCTTCCTCGCCTTCCATTCCAACGGAAAACGCGAATCTGCCTTTCCTGTCAAAGGCCTGCATCCGTTTCGCCTTGCGGTCGAGCACCACGATCTCACTCGTTTTCATAATTACCAGATCGACCGGCTTCTGGAAACATCCGTTGGTGTAACCGTATGAGCCGAAAGCGTGCCTGGGCGCGGTCAGGTCAAGCGAGGACTTGTAATCGAAGACGGAAACCCTGTATTCATCGGGGTCAATCGCGGCGATAATGCCGCAGCGCACCGCCACGCGGCTGAACTCCTGATCATCCCCGAAGGGAACCCCCACCCGCTTCACCTTGAAATCAGCACTCAGAAGCCCGAGACAGCGGTTCGCCGAATCAAGCAGGATAAGCGAGCCGTCCTCGGAGAAGACCAGGTCGGTCGCAACCCCGAATCGCCTGCTTTCATAGCCGAACGCGCCCGCCGGCCCCATTTGAAGTTTTTCGGCGCGCGGAAAACCGACGGAGAAAACCTTCACGCTGTCGGTCCCCTTTGCTTTTTTCGGGTCGGTTGCCCTGACGGTGAGCGTATAGTCGCCCGGCGCCACGGGCGGTATCCATATGTTTCGAGCCTCTACCGTTTCCTTCATCATGAAATAGCCGCCCGTGCAGGACCACCTGAAGAAATGGAACTTGTCGTCCAGGTCCTGTATGTCCGCCCTCAGCTGGACCTGCGCGCCCGAATAAATATCTTTCGATTCAACGACCAGCTTGACTTCAGGCGGCGCGTTGGGCCGCTTCTCAAGCACTTTCGGCACCTGGGCCACGCTCATCCCGGCCTCGAGCGTCTCGCCCTCGCGGATCCAGTGTATACGCGCGTTGGCGGTCTCCTCGGCCACGGAGGTTACGATCAACGTTGCAATCTTGCGCTCACGGATAAGGACCGGCTTCCCGGTAAACGGCAGCTTCACGACTTTCGCGGTTGAAAAAACCGAAAATTCCATCTTGGGGGCGACGCCGTCCCCGGAGCCGAGGTCGAGCACTATCGCTTCGCCCTTGACCGCCTTGATGGTTCCAAGAATACCGGGCTCGGATTCTTCAGCTCCCGCGGCTCCGCAGGCAGGGCCTGCAATCGCAAACGCGAGGAAAACGGCGAAAAAAGATTCACGTACGCATCGCATTTTAGAGCCTCTGAAAATAGGTTCGTAGGTTCGTAGGTTCCTAGGTTCGTAGGTTCCTAGGTTCCTAGGTTCCTAGGTTTATAGGTTCGTAGGTTAATAGGTTTTTTCTTACCTGCAAACCTACACACCTACAAACCTGCACACCTACAAACCTGCACACCTACAAACCTACAAACCTATATGCCTACGCACCTACTAACCTACGCACCTACAAACTTACATACCTACTTCTTCCTAAGGCTTACAATAAACGAAACCAGCATCTTTCTGGTTTCGGTTATCTGTTCTTGCAGTTTTTCATACGTTTCAGAACCAAGCATGTGCAGATCGCGAGTAAGCAGGAAAAAATATTCAAGCTCATTTGCAGAGCCAAGCGATATCTGAAGAAACCGTGCGAAATCTTTGTCACCCTCCTTGGCGCAACCTTCCGCTATATTAGCCGGAATAGAGAAGGAAGCGCGACGCATCTGACTCGTCAGGCCGTACTTCTCCTCTTTCGGGAACTTTGCCGTCACCCTGAAGACTTCAAGAACAAGTTTATGGCTTTTCTGCCACACTTTCAGTTCAGTGTATATCCTCAAAACATTCCCTCCTACAAACCTACATACCTATATGCCTACGAACCTACAAACCTACGAACCTACTCAGTCTCCCGGCGTTATCGCCGCTATTTTCCAGCCTTTGCCGGAATCGGTGAACCTGTAGGTCATGGCTATGCTGCCGTCGGCCGGCTCGGGAACGCCGGTGAAAAAGACTGAAAAGACCCACCGGGTGGTCGCGGCCTCCTTGCCGTCCTCGAGAGTCATGGATTGAATCTCGTGACGCGACAGTTTCACGGCGCCGGCCTCCTGCAGGAAGATCTCGAGCTCTTCCCGGACGGTTGCATGTTTTTTCGCCTCGGCAGTCAGCAGCGCAAGCACGGCATCCGGATCGCGGGACATATAGGCTTTATCGAGCTCGGCCAGCGTTTTCTCTATGCCGAGTTTCTTCCCCGTCCTGACGGCATCGGCGCGCAGGCGGGTAAAACGGACGACCTCCGCCTTGTCCGGTTTGAGGTTGGCGAGAATGTAATCGTACTCGGTAATCGCGTCCGCGGGCCGCTTCTCCTCCATCGCCTTTTCGACCGCGGCCAGGCGCGAACTGATTTGGGCCAGCCTTGCGTCCTCGGCCTTGACCTTCTTTTCAAGCCGCTCGAAAATTGCCCTGACTTTCTTGTCCTCGGTAGCGACCTCGAGGTACTTGCGGTAGTGCGCAACCGCGTTTCGATTGTCCTTTTCGCCGAACGCGCTCCTGGCCTTTTCGCGGAATTCCGCGGCCCGGTCGCAACTGGCGAGAATCTCGCCCGCTTCGGTCAGGTCCTGGTCGAGCGCCCCCGCTTTCTTCGCAAGCGCACGGACTTCCTGGAACCTGCCGTTGCACAATTCCTTCTTCGCGTCAACAAGGAACATCTGCGCGGTATTGGTCTTTTCCTTGGCGTGGCGGATAAGGCCGGCGATGTCATGCTTGCGGCAAAACGTGCTATCCTTCGGGATGCGCTCGAGAATCTCGAGCGCCTCCTGCGGCCTTGCATCGCCCAGCAAGCTTTGCGCGTCGGCCCGCAAATCGGCATAGGCCTTGTTTCCCTTCGCTTCCTGCCTGCAGGCCTCGATGGCCTCCGATGCGTTCGCAAACGGACCCACGGGCACCTCGGGTGCAAACTTCGCTATTTCGCTGAAGCGCATCTCGGCATCCAGGTAACGGCCGTCTTCGAAATGCGCGACAGCCTTTCCTATCCCGTCCACGGTATCTTTCGAGAGTTTAAGCACGGAAAGGTCGTCTAAATTGATGGAATTCGTATTGTCGAGAAGCCGTAGCTCAAACGGGCCGATCGTAAGCGAGTCGAATCCCTCCCGCTCGATACGCAGCCTGTACCTTCCGGCACAGAGCAGGCGGTTTTCAAGCTCGACCGGGGCGCTCCTTTCGTCTTCAGCAATCAAAACGGCATTGGCCATGTCACCGTAATGTTTTCTGAGCTCGCCGCCGGGGAAGAATATCTCACACGGCGGCTCGCCAAGCATGCCGGGGTCGCGCACGCGCGCCACCACCGGTTCCTGCCGCCCCGTGCCGGTATCGCCGCGATTGCCGAACAACTCGTGCCTGAAAAGAATCAGTGCGAAAACCGCAACAGCTATGAACAGGCCGACAGCGCCGAAAATGGCAACCCACGCGCCGCCGCCTCCGCCCGTCTCCTGAACGCCCGCCGGTTCCGGCTGGGGTAATTCCTCGGCCGGCGGCTGCTCCGTATCGAGGCTCTCCAGCATTTCAGAGGTGGTTTCGCCCTTTTGAAGGCCTTCAAGCATAGTCCTCAGCATGCAGGGGTCGGCGAAGCGCCTGTCCGGGTCTTTCTTCAGGCAGCGCATAACAATCGCCGCGAGCTTGTCCGGCACGTCGGGATTCAGTTCCTGTATCGGTTTCGGCTTGTCGTGGATGTGCCTGCAAACCACCGCCGTCGGCAAATCCGCCTCGAAGGGCGGCGAGCCGGTAAGAAGCTGGTATACAACGCACCCGAGAGAGTACATGTCGGCCCGCGGGTCGAGCTTCTCTCCCTTGCCCTGCTCGGGCGACATGTATTGAGGCGTTCCGAGGACCATGCCGACGGTCGTAACGTCGCTTGGTTTCGTCAGCGTCTTTGCAAGGCCGAAGTCCATGACCTTGACCTCGCCGGTCTTGGCAATCATTATGTTCGACGGCTTTATATCGCGGTGCACCATGTCGTGCGCGGCCGCGGCCTCGAGCGCCTTGGCAACCTCGATAAAGATGTGGACCACCTCGTCGGTCGTGAACTCCTCCCCATTCTTCAGTTTGGCGGAAAGGTCCTCGCCGTCGACGTACTCCATGGCGAAATAGGGAACGCCCTTTTCGACGCCGAATGAAAACACCTGGACTATATTCGGGTGAATCAATTGCGCGATGGATTTTGCCTCGCGCTGAAAGCGCTGCACGGACTGCTGGTCGGACGCGGTCTGCCGCGGCATGATCTTTATGGCGACCATGCGATCAAGCGACTCCTGCCTGCCGAGGAAAACCTGGCCCATGCCGCCGGAGCCGATTCTCCGTTCAAGCAGATATTCCCCAAGGCGCACCGCCACGGTAGGCTTATCCTCCGGTAATTGCACAAACTCTCCGTCCATATAACCGCCAGTCGGAATTATATCATGCAGACACCGCAGCGCAAAAAGAAATTTCGCGGTTTGTCGGTGGTGGTTGGTGGTTTGTCGTGTGTGGTTTGTGGTTTGTCGTGTGTGGTTTGTCGTGTGTCGTTGGTTAGCCGTATCGCTTGCTTAAAGAAACGCGGCGAGCAAGCTCGCCGGCTAATTATTAACGCGCCGCAAGCGGCGCCGCTATATGAAGAGGTGATAAGGAAATAAGTAGATAAGGAAACAAGTAAAAAAATAAAAAGAATTTTTAATTATTCCCTTATTCCCTTGTTTCCTTGTTTCCTTATTTCCTTGTTCCCTTGTTCCCTTGTTTCCTTGTTTCCTTATTCCCTTACTCGCCGGAGTTGTTCATCGCTTCCATGATGTCCTTGGCCGTGAGGAGTTCCTGCCGGGTAAACTCGCCGGGGTTGTCAGCCAGGTATTCGGCCCAGGCGATGAGCGCGGTCTGGAGCGCGCCGAACGGCTCGTAAAGCCCCAGCCCGGCGACCTCGTTGAACTCGGCGGCAAGCAGATGCTTGCAGAGGATGTCGTCCGCCTCCCTTGAAGTGATGCTCAGGATATCGTACGCGTAAAGAAAGGCATCCGGGCCGTAGAATGTGAAAAGCCCGGGCAGCGCGAGGTTTTCGATATCGTCGAGGTATATTTCGAGTGTCGACGCCGGGACATGCGCCTTGCCCTTGCCCGAGATAGCGGTCTTCAGCTGGTGTTTCCAGAAGCCGAGGTTTTTTCCGTCGCCGGCAAAGCCGCCGATGTCGTCCAGGATAGAGCCGGTATTCGGCGCGAACCCGAAATTGATACCGGTGACGTCCTCATTTTCCACCGTAACCTGTCTGGGTCCGTCAGCGGTCGGCTCGAAATAATTTGCTATAGCGGCGTCGACGGACACGGAAACCGAGTAAGCTCCCGCGGCGACATCCTCGAATTCGTAGAAGCCGGACCCGTCGGTCAGCGTCGAGGAAACGAGGGCGCCGTCTTCCGCGTGGAGTTCTACCGTAACGTTCTGAAGGCCGGGTTCGCCTGGCCCGAATTTTCCGTCGGCAAGTGCATCGATGAAAACGTTACCCGATACCGACGGGCGGGGGATAACGGTCCATTCGATTACCGTGGATTGAACGTCGGGAGCGATGAAGACGATAAGCGCCATTACGTCGCCGCCGCCGGGCACGTAGTCCGCGCCGTTGGCGTGCGCGTCCGCGATCATGCCGTCGATGTTCTCCTGGTTGAGGCTCCACCACCACGGCCGTTCCGGGTGATCGGGCTCGAGCGTCCCCCAGATGGCCGACTGGACGTCCTCGAAACTCCCCTTCTTGTGGTTGAGTATATAGTTGACCTTGTTCCAGTCGCCGGCTTCGTATTTCGGGAACACCGTCAGGATTTCTTCGCCGCAGGACGAATACAGGGTGGCGGTGTACGGCCACCACAGGTATACGAGCTGGGTTATGTCGACGCACCAGCCTTTGTAGCCGGTGTTCGTTACATCGTAACCTTCGGGAACATCGGAAAGCCTGGTCAGCGTGTAGGCATATGGGCTTTGATATATCCTGACACTCACAGGGTCTTCGGGAAGGTTCACGCTGGGTCCGTCGCCGGCCATCACGGCCGGTAATCCTGCGAGCATAAGGAACAGGACCGTCGTGCAGAGCAAGCCCTTCTTCATTTTGATTACCTCATGGTTACAGTGTTCTTTTTCGCCCCGGTGGTTTATTTCTTAATTAACCAATTATACCACATGATTGCAGTATTGCCAAGCCAACAAACCCTAAACATCCCTAACTGTTTCCAGAACATGGTGTAATATTAAAATTAACTTACATGATAAATTGCATTTCGGGCATGGAAAAAATAATCGTTCACTTGTTCCCTTATCTATAAAACACGCGCAGCAAGCTGCGCCGCTATATGAAGAGGTGATAAGGAAATAAGTAGATAAGGAAACAAGTAAAAAAATAAAAAGAATTTTTAATTATTCCCTTATTCCCTTATTCCCTTGTTTCCTTGTTTCTTTATTTCCTTGTTCCCTTGTTTCCTTATTTCCTTATTCCCTTATTCCCCTATTTCCTTTGGAATGTCGAGGCGAAAATAGCAGGCGGTTTCCGAGGCGTCGATGAAAAGCGTGCCCGCGCCCTGCACCTGGCGGATGCACGGCGCGGTGGAAAGCTCCAGATGCACGGTCCCGTTCGGGGCTGTCCGTACGCTTACGTCCCGAAAATAAATGCCGAGGCCGTGCCGCTCGCCGGAAGCGTCAACGTTCGATATGGTCAACGCGGCAAGCTCACCTTCTTCGCCGTACCACACGGTGCAGAGAAGCGCGGGGATTGAACCGGCAACCTCTTGAACGCGTTTTTCCACATCCTGTTTTTCCGCACTATCCTTAAAAAAGAAAAACGCCGGCCTGCCGGCGTTCGGGTCATATCCTGAAATAAAACGGGACGCAAGCGGGTCTTTCCCGCCTGCGTCCGTATTGTCTGTTTCCCCGGGCGCCGGTGTGCCGCCCGCGTTGTCGGTATCCATCATTTTTCAACAAAGCTGAGGATGTCGTCAGAATTATTCTTGAATGACGTCCAGACGGTGATGATTGTACCGTCGTCCCCGACTGCGACGGCAGGGCCCTGATTTATGCCGCTGCCGCTCACAATACGCGTAAAAGCCACGGGTATCAGGCTTGAACCGAAAAACCTTCGCGCTATATCCTGGGTAGCGTAGTACCGTTCCGATTCCTCCCACACGACGTTATAACGACCCTTGCGCGGATTATAGCTCACCCTCGGGCTGCGCTGGTCGTTCCAGTTCATCGAAAGCTGCTTTATCGAGCTTGAAGCCGAGCCGGTCCGTGTAAGCAGGCGCCCGACAATCTGCCAGGCCTGACTTCCCAGCCTGGAAGCTACAACGCAGTAATTGCGCTTCAGTGGATTCCAGACGACGTCCGGCGTCTCGATCTGCTCATTCTGGCACATTATTTCAACGTCGCTGTAAGGGAAAGAGCCGTCGGCCTCGAGGAGCCGGCCGTAAATGTCGGGGCCCGCGTCATTGCGGTAATCGGTCCATACGATGAAAAACTCATCCTCCGACGGTGAATATGTGATTCTCGGGTCGCGCTGGTTGTCGGTCTCCGTGCAGACGTCAAGCGCCCCGGTGACGGGCGATCCGCCCGAATCGAGGATAACCGCACGTATGTCGCGCTTGCCCGAGGCGTCGTCCTGCCAGGCCACGCAGTACACGTCGCTGTCCTCGGCGAACGCGACGACCGGCATTTCCTCGTCGGCCGCGGCCGCGGTGATTATGAAGCTGTTTCCGATGGTCTCGCCGACATCGGCGTCTATGAGCCGGCCGTAGATGTCCGCTGCAGGGCCGCCCCGCTTGTCTTCCCAGGCGACAAGGTACTGGTTCGCGTTGGAGTTGTACGCCACCGAAGGATAACGCTGCGCGCCCGCGGCGCCCTCGATCAGAATAAAAGTAACTCCTGCCGTAAGCTCCCTTGCCACGATATCGCCGTCGCCGAACTGGTCGGTTTCATAGACAACGAGAAAATTCCGGTCCAGATCGTTACGGGCAATGTCGGGGCGTCTCTGGTCGCCTTTTCCGCCGGCAACCGTGGTCTGGTATCCGACGTCGTCAGGGTCGGGATCATAACGGCGATATTTCCTGTTGTCGCGGCAGCCCGCGGATACGACCAGCAACAGGGCGATTATGACACCGAAACAGATTAGCGCGTGTTTGGGATTCATATCTCTATCCCTCCGTATTCCGGCAACAGGTACAGGTAATAATTTTACCAGAAAAGGGCAGTTTAAGCAACTGTTTAGCGCTCACGCCGCCCTCAATAAATACGCGCACGTATGCGGGAAATTCATTTGATTATATGGAAATGGATTATGATGGATGGATAAAGAATGAAGGATGAAGGCTGAAGAAAGTATGAAGTATGAAGGCTGAAGTATGAATTAAGAATATTTATTTTATAATCCGTCCTTCATCTTTAAAGAACTCGCCGAGCAAACCGGTCTGGTTACGCTCGGCGGCTAATTATTATATTATTAATATATTCTTCTTTTCAGCCTTCATCCTTCATACTTTATACTTTCTTCTAGGCGGCTGTGCCGTATCTATGCGAGTTGACCTGAGCCTGGGAAAACCACTTGCGGAACTTGTTCCAGCACCAAGAGCAGACGGGATGCTCCCGCACATCAAACTTGAGGACCTGTTCTTTCGGTATCTTCTCGGTCTTACCACAACGCTTGCACTTCTTCGACATAGCTTCATTCCCCCCTCTCAAAAACACACAGCGCATGCCGCGAATGTGATTTTTTCCCCTCTGCCGTCACATTAGTTGTTATTTTTGTGACTTTGTCAATAAAAATTTCACACAATTTTTCCGGTTATTGCCGCATTAATGTCATTACATCTTGTTAACTAATGAGTTGTGCAGATAAAAAAACTGCTTTTCAACGGTTACAATTCGGTTATAATCAGGTATAAATAACTACTGGAAGCAAAACTTGTCTGACGAAACAGCCGATAATATTAATACTGTGAGTGGGGTGTAGCTCTGTCCGCGCCCTTGCGATTTTTCAGATATGACAGACCTCCGTTTTGAGAGGGGCCTTATGAAACCGATTCGCAGTCTGTTCGTCCTCATCGTCGCCGGTGTATTTCTATCTCTCGCTTTCACGTCGACTCTGAGTGCAGGCGAGGCAAAAGAGAAGATCCCACCAATCAAGAAGCCGGTGCCTTACGTTTATCTGAATTCGGCCGACGTAACCATTACCTGGAAACAGCCGGAAAAGCCTGAAGACATCGCCAAGGTAGTGCTCTGGATGATCGACTGCAAAAGCCACACCTGGCGGCCGGTGGCAGACCAGCCCGGGTCCCCCATACCTCAAATGAATTACACGATCCCCCCCGAAGCCGGAAGAGTTGACGGAGTTTACGGTTTTATCATAACCAAGGAAAACCGGGCGGGGTTCATTGAGACGCGCGGTATACCCAAGGCCGGCGACCCGCCTGACGTCTGGCTGGTTATCGATACGGTTGCGCCGTTTGTCACGATAAAAACTCTCAACCTTATCGTCGTACAGGACCAGGCGCTCCAGCTGGAGTGGGAAGCATCGGACACCAATTTCGGCCACCAGCCGATATCCGTCTGGATAGGTGAGAAAAAGGAAAACCATTGGGTGTATTCAAAAGTCAGGAATTACCCGAACACCGGTATTGCAAAAGTTCCGCTTTCGGCTTACGAGCCGGGCAAATACAAGCTGCGCGTGGCTGCGACCGACCTGGCGGGGAACCAGCGCGTTCATACAAAAGACCTTCGAATTTCCGAAAGCGGCCCGCCGGAAGGACTGGTCGGGATAAACCTGAAAATAAGGGATACATACAATACCGACCGGTTCAGAATAGATTTGACGGTTGACCCGCGTTACATAGGCGAGGTCGGCAGCCTCCACCTGAAGTACAAGGTAAAGGGAACGGAGGATTGGATTGACTTTCTGGGCCAGGCCGAACAGCTTCAATGGTTCGATTTCCAGCTTAATCGGGGCGGCGCTACCGACAATACTTTTCTCTTTTACGTCTACGCCCTCGGGAAGAAAGGCCAGCCCATTCCCGGTCTTCCTCCTCCGACCGACCACCCGAGGCCACAGGCCAAAACTCTTATCGACCAGATCGCGCCGAAGATCGAATCCGCGCACAGCAAGTTCGAATACAAGGGCGGTACGGAGGCAAATATTGACTTCACCGTCACCGAGAGATCCGGCAGGCCGAAGGTCCGCATGCTTTCGGCGACCGGTTCCGGCACTGAATTCGTGGCACAGATCGTTAAGCTCACCTGGAGTGAAAACGAAACAGGCCCGACGTATCATGGCCGCTTTAAAATGCGCATGCCGTTCAGGAGAAGGAGCTATCGCCTCCGCATCGAAGCCGTCGATATCGCACGCAACATTGCAACGTTCGATTTCAAAACGCTTGAAGTAACCTCTTTTCGAAAGCCGCCCCCCTCGAGCAAGGGCAGGCTGCGCGAGCTGAACGATAAAGCGGAACAACTCTATAACGAGGGGCTCGCAAAGATGACTCTCCGCGACCCCATGTCGAGGAACCGCAACCTTGCGCTCGCGCGGACGCTGTTTGAAAAATCGCTCATCTACGGCCCCGACTGGCCGGACACGTACCGCAACCTCACGTACGTCTGCAGTCTTTTGAAAGACTACGTGGCCGCGGAAAAATACTGCAAGAAAGAGATCGACTTCTGCCTAGCCGCCAAGAGCCCTGCGCTCCTCAAACGCGAGGTGGTGGCGCGGATAAACCTGGCCAAGGTGTACTTCAACTCCGGCCACCCGCGCGCGGCCCAGCACGAACTCGAACTCGTCTCCGGGCTGAACCACACAATCGACGACGCCGGGCAGGCGTGTTCAATCCTGATCAAGATCGGCGAGAACTATGAGGAAACGAACGATTTCTCCTATGCCTTTGAAGCATATTCCACAACCCTGCGCTTCAAGAAATGCCCCTCCGACCTCAAGTCACTCACCACCGAAAAAATAAAACGGGTCAAGGGCCAGAACGGCTCGTCTTCGAACGGGGGAAGTTCATCATGAAAGCAGTCTTGTCTCTCCTTTGTATTTTAGCGTTTCTCGTTCCGGGATGCGCGAACGCTCTGCGCACAGAATCGCAGGATCCCCTGGAAACCAGGCAGGTGCTGAATCAGCCTGAAAAAAACCCCGGAGCGGAGCCGGCATCAGGAAAAGGCGGAAAAAGCGGAAAAGGCGGAAACGGCAAAAAATCCGGCGGGCTCACGATTCGTAAAACAAAGAAGCCCGGGCCGGCGCCTGAAACATCAGTTCTACCGACATCGACTGCGCCCGGGGAACTGCCGGAACTCAAGCCCGAAAAGACCGCTTTCGAGCCAAAAACACGCATACCGGAAAACACGCGCGTGGGGGCAAAGCCGGGCGTTTCCCCGCTAAAAAAATCGCCTGAGCCGGAAAAACCGACACGGCTTTTCATCAGGAAACAGGATGACGCCGGGACCGTCGCCGCACCCGCGCGTAAAACAGAACCGAAAGAGACAAAAATCGAGAAAAAGCCCGAGCCGAAAGCCCGGGACATCCGGTCTTTGTCAACCGATGATCTCCTTAAAGAGCTCCTTCGCCGCCAGAGGCGGAAAGTCCGCGAAAAACCGCGGGACGTGAGCGCGAAGCTGCGTCTTGCCGAGCTCCTGCGCATGAGCGGCCGCATCGAGGACGCGAAAAGGTCCCTCGCCGGTCTCGAAGCGGAGAAAAATTTCGCCCCCCGTATCGAAAAGGCAAGGCTGGAATTCGAGCTCGGCAGTTACGACAGATTCTGCAGAGAGCTGAAGGCTGTGCTCGGCGAGGCAAAAACGCTGGCGTCGCTGTCGATTCCGGTCGCATCCTTCGCCAGGACAATCGAAGATTACGGCCGGTACACGCCCGCTTCCTCCGACAACTTTTCTCCCGGCTCGTACTTCAGCGCATATATCGAGATTGAAAACTTCATCAACGAAAGAAAGACGGGCTCGTCCTTTATTACAAGCATGGAAGTGGGATACGAGATACGGAACACGGCCGACAGGGTGGTTTTTGAAAAACCGCATTTCGACGCGTGGGAATACACCACGCAGTCGCACATACAGCACCTCTATATCAACCTCTGCGATTACCTTCCCGCCAACCTGCCCGCGGGCAAATACAGTTTGCGCGTCTACCTCCTGGACAGGTTCAAGCCAACCGGCGCAAAAGCCACACGCGATCT
>SOJX01000150.1 GCA_004376375.1 Planctomycetota bacterium | reverse complement strand
TCATGCACAGGCGCGCTGGTGGGCCATTTACTGACGGAAGATCCCGGCATTTCAGCACATTACCTCGCCGGGTTTATAACTTATTCAAACGAGGCAAAAGTGCGCGACCTGAGCGTTCCGGCCGAGACTATCGAAAACTACGGCGCCGTATCGGTCGAGACGGCGGAGGCGATGGCTGAAGGCGCCCGGGAACGCATGGGAGCCGATTACGCCGTCTCGACAACCGGCATCGCGGGCCCGACCGGTGGAACGCCTGAAAAGCCGGTGGGAACGGTTTGTTTCGCGGTGGCGGGCCCGGAGCGCACGACGAGTCGGGTACTCCGGATTCCCGGGAACCGTAAAGACGTTAAGATGCGCTCGGCAAACACTGCACTTAACCTGCTGAGGCTGGAAATTCTCCGCCATACCGGAAGGAAAAGCTCAAGGCATGAGACTTGAGGATCGAGTAACAGGGAAATTGAAAATCGATAATCGAAAATCAATTCAGCGGCGCACTATCGTTTAATCTTGAGAATGGCGTTCAGGTCGAGGTGAGTTTCCATTGCATCGACGAGCTTATCTATCCCCCCTTTTCGCGTCAGCTTCAACTTTTTGATGTACGGGAGTTCCCCGATAACCTTGACGCCTGTAAATTTCCGTAGCTCTGCCGGATTGGTGTCCTCGGCGATTCCCCGTTTATAATCCTTGTCGTAAACGAACACCATCCCTTTCACGGGAATGCCGGTGGACTGGGCGTAGCGTATCGTAAGCAGGGTGTGATTGATAGTGCCGAGAGTAGGCCGGGAGACAACAAGCATGGGCAGTTCAAGCATCTTTATCAGGTCGGCCATGAAGAAATTCATCTTCAAGGGCACGAGTATGCCGCCCGCGCCTTCAACAATCATGAAATCATGCCTTTTCCCCAGCTCCTGGTAAAGCTGCAAGAGCCACGCCAGGTCGATATTGACGTTCTCGAGCGAGCTGGCAAGGTGTGGCGCCAGACATTCGCGCAGGCGATACGGACTTACCGTTTCTTTCTTGTCGCTTACGCCGGCAGCCTTGATCAGCATACCGGCATCAGAGCTGCCGACGCCGGTCGTAACCGGCTTCATTACACCGACGTTGACGCCGCGCCTGCGCAGGTAGGCCGCGATACCCGCCGCGATAACCGTCTTCCCCACGCCGGTGTCGGTGCCGGACACGAAAATGCCTTTTATCTTTTTGCTTCGTTTCTTCATCGAATCTCGACCTCCAGGTCTTCCAGGAGCTGGCGGTCAGCCTCGACTGAACGGCCGGCTGTCGTAAGGTAGTTGCCTATCATGCACCCCGTCGCTCCGGCGAAGAAAACCATTGATTGCAGGTCCCTGAGCAACGTATCCCTGCCCGCGCAAACGGAAATCTCAAGTCGCGGAAGAAGAAAGCGGTAAACCGCAATAATCGAGAGGCACTCAAGCGGCCTGAGCGGCTCCAGTTTTTCCAGGCGCGTACCTTTTATCGGCATGAGAAAATTAATCGGTACCCGCGAAACGCCGAGATCGCAAAGCTCAATCGCAAGCTCAATTCGCTGCCCGGGCGATTCCCCCATCCCCAGAATACCGCCGCTGCAGACGTCAAGCCCCGCCCGCGCGGCATTCCGTACGGTACGGACGTTATCGTCGTAATCGCGGGTTGAGCAGATTTCAGGGTAAAACGACCTGGCGGTTTCGAGATTATGATGATAACGCGCGCACCCGGCCTCCTTCAACGCCAGGGCCTGCTCGTACGTTATGCAGCCGAGCGAAGCATCCGGTTCGATATCAAGCTCGGTCCTGATTCTGCGAACAGATCTCAGCACTGTATCGAACTCGCCAGGACTATCAAGCGTACGGCCGGAAGTTACGATGCCGAAATACCCGGCGCCGGCCTCCGCGGTCGCTCTGGCTTTCGAAACAATCCCCTCCTCATCAAGCAGGCCGTAAGCCGGTGCATCGGTCATGTGACGCGCGCTCTGGGCGCAGAATGCACAGTCTTCCGGACAAGAACCGGATTTCGCATTGACAATGCCGCAGAGGTGCACCGATTCGCCGTGAAACGCCACCCGTATGCGGTTGGCGGCGGCAATGAGATCGAAACGGTCGCAGCCGTCGAGTTCGAGAAGAAGCAGGGCTTCTTCCCCGTCTATGCGGCCACCTTCAAGCACGCGGTCGCGAAGGCTTGTAACGAGCTGGAGCCCTTTCATGGCGGAAATCGACGGATTCACGGCAGAAACTTCACCTGACTGGATTTTTCCGTTGAGTTTGCGTATGCACGGCGGATATTAACAGAATCGCATAATACTGTCAAGCGAAAACGGTTCGCTAGTTCTCCGGTTCCTCAGTTCTTCGGTTCTTCAGTTCTATATTTAAGAATGAAGAATAAGCAGCTGAATAATTAGAGTTGCAGGCACAAAAAAACCGGCGCGGCTGAGATGCCACGCCGGTCGGGTTTATAATGCAATTCATGCGTTACGGAAGGGCTTTGAATTTGCCCCCGTTCTGTTCAGCCAGGTCTTTCATGAACTGGGCCAGGATGTCCGGGCCCTGCGGGTTGGGCGACAGGAAACCGAAGGTGAAAATTTTGATTTTGCGGGTAGCATTCTTGTCTTTCACGTATGAGAGGATTTCAGCGATAAGCTGCGGAGTATCGTCGTTCCTTCCCGAGTGCGTCGGGCAGCCGTCGGAGAGCAGGAAAATCGTGTCGACGTCCTTGTAGCCCTTGCTGGAAAAAGCTTTCTCAACTGCGTCATCAGTGTGGGTGACCTGGTTCGCATCCCACTCGTCGATGAACTTGGCAGCCGATTTTTTTGCGGCCCCTTTTGCCGAAGCCAATTTGCCGGCCCATACCTTTACCACGTTATTATAGACGATAATATCGAACTTGGCAGTCTTTTTGAGGCCCTGGATGCAGTTCTTGAGTTCTGCTTTTGTAACATTGATACGCGCATCGGCAAGCGGCTGGCCCGGCCGGCCCCGCTGCCTTGGATCAGATGCCGAGGCCTGCATCGAACCGGAGCCGTCCAGTATGAAAAGGATCCGCTTCGACGCGACTTCCGTCCCGAAAAACTTCGGGTTATCGGAAACGGTATGGGGTCCGCCGTCCTTCATTACCCCGCCATCTTCATCTACTTTGGGGCCGCTGGTGACCGGTTCCGCGTCTTTCTCGGCCTTCTTGATGTCCCAGTAGTTTCTCCAGTCGGCCGCGGAGGTTAGGTCGGCGCCGCCGCCTACTAGACCGACAAGGGCTCTGCGGATTTCGTCATAAGTGCGGCCCTTTATCTTCTCGTAGGTCTCCATCGCCTCGATAAGGTTGTCGACCCCGTCGCGGATGCCGCGCTCGCTGAGCGAAATGGCGGCCTCGCGGACGACCTCGGGCTTCTTGTCGAGGACCATCTGAGTTAACGCCTGTGCGGTCTTCTTGTCGCTCATGCCGCGGAAGACCTCGGCGAGCAGCATCTTTTCCTCGAAGCTGCCCTTTCTCGCCTTGGAACACATGGCTTCGATGGCGTCGTCGCTCTTCATCGTGAGGAGAGCGTTCTTGGCGCCGTCATATAGTTCGAACTTCTGTTTCTTGGCGCCGTTCTGGATAATCCACTTGGCCGCTTTGCCGTCATCTTCCCTGGCTGCGGTCGAGAAGGCCCGCCCGGCAGCCGAGTAATCCTGAATCCCGATCGCCTCTTTGAATTCTTTCTTCGCATCTTCGAGATCGCCGGCCAGAACGGGTAATCCTGTGCCGATTACCAGCGCCACCACAACTGCCCAAACCATAGTACGCGTTGACATGTTCTTTCCTCCCCGATTACAAAAGGAAACCATGATATACGTCTTTAGTTACGTCGTGCATTCTAGCACGATACACTCACATAGGCAAGTGTTTTCCCTCTATACATACTTATCACCCCGATGTTTGGGAAAAGTTCCCGATAATCCTTAATATTTCAGTGTCCTACGGTTGTGTATCTCCAGGTGCAAGCTGATCCTTCCCGCCCTGCAATGCCCGCCTGAGGCACCACAGGAAGCCGCCGTTCTTAAAAGCGATATACGGGAAACGCCAGATGTTGCCGAGCCCGACGGCGCTCCCGACCGCAGCCATGATGAACGCAACACGTCCGCCCCAACGATCACGCTTTCCCAGCATGATTAAGCCCCCGATTCCGATAAGGAAATGAGTATTTCCGGCCCAGGTCTGTCGCAATTTCGCCTGTCAGCGCGTAACCATAACTGACCTTAAAAGCCTTGTCCAGCGAAAACTTTCAGCTCCAAAATCCAGTGCAGGCCGTTTTTGGGTTGACTATTTTTGCGCTTCATGCTAAATTTGATTTTTAAGCTTATGCTGGAGGAAAATCATGTCAGATGTAAGTCTACCGTCACAGGAAATTCTTCGAAAGATCCCGGCGGTTACCGACCTCCTGAACCATGAGAAGTGCGAACCGCTTCTTGCGGCAAACCCCCGGGAAATAGTCGTAAGCTCGATCCGCGCCATCCTGGACGAGGTCCGTGCCGGCGCGATCGAGGGCACATATCCCGAGAGTGAACTCTCTCCGGAAGCGATACTGGGGCGCGTCGAGCTCGAGCTTATTCGCAGGATGCAGGTGTCCCACTGCAGGTCCGTAAACGCGACCGGCGTTATCCTCCACACCGGTCTCGGGCGCGCCGTTGTGCCCGAAGCGGCGATGGACGCGCTCAGGGAGCACTGCTCACGCTATTCCCTGCTTGCGACCAGCCGCGAAACCGGCAAGCGCCGCGACCGCGACCTGCATATCGAGTGGCTGCTTCAGGAACTCACGGGATGCGAAAGGGGAACCGTCGTAAACAACAACGCGGGGGCGACTCTGCTTATCCTGAACACTCTCGCGGAAGGCAAGGAAGTCATCTGTTCCCGCGGCCAGATGGTTGAAATAGGCGGCGCGTTCCGCATACCGGACGTAATGGAAACTTCGGGCGCAAAGCTCGTCGAGGTCGGCACGACCAACCGCACACATCTGCGCGACTATGAAAACGCGATTACCGAAAACACGGGCGCATTGCTTCGGGTCCATAACTCCAATTTCCGCATTGTCGGATTCACCGCCGAGGTGCCGATTGAGGACCTCGCCGCACTGGGGCGCAAGCGGCACCTTCCCGTGGTCGACGACCTCGGCTCGGGCGCGCTTTTCGATTTCGCGAAATTCGACTTCGAAGACGAGCCCATGGTCAGGCACAGTATCGAGGCGGGCGCGGACGTCGTCTGTTTTTCCGCCGACAAGCTGATCGGCAGCGCGCAGGGCGGAATTATATGCGGTAACGCCGACCTTATCGAGCGCATCAGGAAAAACCCGTTCGCAAGGGCGCTCCGCGTCGACAAGATGTGTATTACGGTCATTGAAGCGACCCTCAAGCTTTTCTTGGATGAAAAGAAACGTTTTGAAACAATTCCAACGCTCAGGATGCTGAACAGGAAGCTCCCGGACCTCGAAAAAGACGCAGAGCGCCTGTGTGACATGGCGAAGGAAAAGGGTGCGTACGGCACTTTCGAGGTTGAAGACGGGTTCAGCCAGCTCGGCGGCGGTTCGATTCCCGGCCAGAACCTCCCCACAAAGGTGGTTTCCGTCACCGGTATCGGGATGAGTATGGAAAAGTTCGCCATGAAGCTTCGAATGAACGAGCCGGCAATCGTCGCGCGGACGCAGAAAGATAAAATGTATTTCGACGTCCGTACGCTCGAGCATGATGAAGTAGATATCGTGGCCGAAGCGCTTGCGAAGATTCTGGTCACGCCCGCATGCGGAATCTGAGTAAAGAAGTTTCGAGTTTCGAGTGCCGAGTTTCGAGTAAAGAAATGATTGTTTGGGTTCTTCACTCGGTACTCGAAACTCGGTACTCGAAACTCGATACTCGAAACTTGGTACTTGTACTCGGTACTTGGTACTCGGTTTTCGGGGAACACCCTTGTGGCAAGAACCCACGACACCGTCAACGTAATGATAGGCACCGCCGGTCATATAGACCACGGGAAAACCGCTCTCGTGAGGCTTTTAACCGGCTGTGAAACCGATACGCTGGAAGAAGAGAAACGGCGCGGCCTCACAATAAACCTGGGCTTTGCCCCGTGCAAGCTTTCCAATAACAGCCAGGTCGGCATCGTCGACGTTCCCGGTCATGAGAAATTCATAAAGAACATGGTTGCGGGCGTTGCGGGTATTGATACCGTCCTTCTCGTCGTTGCAGCCGACGACGGCATCATGCCGCAGACGCGCGAGCACCTGTCCATCGTCGAGCTTCTCGGAGTAAAGAAGGGGCTCGTCGCGGTAACGAAAATCGATATGGTCGAACAGGAGATGACCGAGCTGGTAATCGAGGAATTGCGTGATTACCTGAAAGGGTCGTTTCTCGAAGACGCCCCGATCTGCCCGGTCTCCTCGATAACCGGCGACGGGTTCGAAAAATTTTACAAAGCCCTGAGCGAAATCGTATCAAGCGTAAAGCCGCGTGAAGTCACCGGTGTCTTCAGGCTTCCCGTGGAGCGCGCCTTTATCCTGAAAGGTTACGGCACCGTTGTAACCGGCATACCCTTTTCAGGCCGCGTCGCCGTCGGAGATACACTTGAGCTGCTTCCCGGCGGCAAGACATGCCGCGTCCGCGGGATGCAGGTTTATAACGAAATGGCTGACGAAGGGTTCGCAGGCGAGTGCGTGGCTTTGAACGTAACCGACCTCAGCCAGCAGGAGATTGTCAGGGGAATGTGCCTCGTAACTCCGGGATATTTTGAGCCGACTCCCTTTCTTTCCGCCCGCCTGAAGCTTCTCGGCTCGTCGCCCTCCGCCCTCAAGAACCGCACGCCGGTCCGTTTCCACACCGGAACGACCGAAGTCATGGGCCGCGTCATCCTTCTTGAAAGCTCTGTCCTCGAACCCGGGCAGGAAGCGCTTGTGCAGTTCAGGCTGGATGACGATATCGTTGTAGGCCCGGGTGACAATTATATTATCCGCCTGAACTCGCCGGTCGTCACCGTTGGGGGCGGCATTCTCCTCAGCGGGGGCAGAAGGAAACTCAAGCAGTTCAAACAGTGGATAATAGACGACCTGGTCGAGAAAGAGTCTTCCATAACGAACCAGGCCCGTTTTGTTGAACATCTGGTGAAAGAAGGCCGCCATACGCCTGTCAGAATCCCGGACCTGGCGAAAAAGGCAAACATGCCCCGCGACCAGCTTTCAACATTGATAAACGAACTGGTTGAGGCCCGCAAAGTCGTAAAGGTCGGCGGCAAAGATTTATATATACACGTTCTCCCTTTCGAGGACCTAGAGCAAAAAGTCACTTCCGTACTCCAGGATTACCACGACCGAAAACCCGTCTCGCTTGGGATGTCGAGGGTCGATCTCAGAAAAGGCCTGAAACTTGATACAACGCTTCTTGATGAACTTGTTTCTTCAATGACGTCGTCCGGCGCGATGATTGAGGAAAGCGGCCTTCTTCGCCTTTCGTCTTTCAAGGTGTCGCTTGACAGAAAAAGAATAAAATTGAAACGGGAAATTGAAGAGCAACTCAAAGCGGATCGCTTCAAGCCTCCACAGGCCGAAGGCCTGGCGAAAATCCTGAAAACCTCCCCAAAGATAGTGACGGAGCTCCTTGTGCTGTCGGCGCAGGAAGGAACTCTCATATCGTTGGACGGTATCTACTTTCACGCAGATGCCATAGAGGAAGCCAGGAAGATCCTGATTGATACGCTTAAAGAACACGAGAAAATCGGCGCAGCAAGTTTCCGCGACGTCCTGGGCACGACGAGAAAATTCGCCTATGCCCTCCTCGAGCATTTCGATCTTACGGGCGTTACCGTCCGCATCGAAAACCTTCGCTACCTCAAAGGCGCGGGAACCTAGCATTTAATTATTATCCTTGCACTCCCCTTTGTTCAAGTTATACTTGAAAATGAAGGCACTGGAATCGCCTGTTACGTGTTTAAGATGTTGTATCCCGCTGCCGATAAAAGAAACGGGATAAGCATGCACGATCCAAATGATCGAATAGTAAAGTCCATCCGGCGTAAAAAAATCGTCTGGCTGCTCTGGGCGCTCTCGCTTCTGCTTATATTGCTCGGACTGCTTGTCCCTTACACGGCTCACAAGGAAGCTGGCCCGATTGGAAGCATTGAGCGTAAAGAGCTTTCCTGGAACCCACTCGTCGAGAAATCCACCGTACGCGAGCATTACCTCCAGACAAGACAAATCGGTTATGCCGCGGACGGCAGGCGCATCGACGAGAAAGTCTACATCTGTACGGCCTGACAGAGACTATGGACATGGAGCTGGTTATGGAGTCCATAACCAGGAAATGGGGAAAGCTGAACCCGATCCGGCGCGTGGTTCAGACCATTTCCTTCTTCTTTCTGAATCCGCTTTTCATCAGACTGTTCAACTCAAACGCATATTTCCAGCTCAAGGAAATGTGCGTTCCAGTGATGAACTGCTGGAGCTGTCCGTGGGCGGTATACTCCTGCCCGGTAGGCGCACTCGGCAAGGCCATCGCCGACGGCTACTGGCCGCTTCTCCTCGTCGGAACCATCGTGCTTGTCGGCGCGCTTGTCGGCCGGCTCCTGTGCGGCTGGTTCTGCCCGTTCGGTTTCCTCCAGGAACTGCTTTACATGATTCCTTCGAAAAAAATCGTGATGCCGCAGCCGCTTCGGTGGGGGAAATACGTTTTCCTGTTCGGTTTCACCATAATCGTTGCATTGATTTTCGGCACAAACTTTACGCCGGAGAATCCGAACGCGGTTTATTTCTTTTGCAACTGGTGCCCGGCTGGAACTCTCGAAGCCGCATTACCTCCGCACTTCGGCGAAGGTTGGATTTCGTTCCACATGACCGTAATGCAATTACTGCTGTCGTGGCGTATGTGGCTGCTGGTGGGATTTCTGGTTTCGTTTGTCTACATCCACCGCTTCTTCTGCCGCGCGGTCTGCCCGATAGCGGCGATGCTCGGCATTTTCAACTCGTTCAGCTTTTTCTCGATGTCGCGCAGCCGCGGCAACTGCACGGACTGCCGCTCATGCAAGAGTATTTGTCCCGTTGATGAGGAAATTCTGCCGGGCGACGAGTCGGACGAGTGCATACGGTGCCTGCACTGCCAGGAAAACCCGTGCAGGACCGAGGAATTCGAAATCACCCAGCTCCACTCCGATTGGTGCAAGCAGTGCAAGATATGCTACGAGCTCTGCCCGGACGGCGTTTTCGACTGGGACGACGTGACCGCACAGCCCGTTGTCAGGAGACCGGAGCTTTGCAGCGGCTGTAAACAGTGCGAAGAGCGTTGTCCGGACTTCGTCCTTATCGTGAAATCGAAGGGCGAAAAGAAACAGCCGCATGATTACGAATCGCCGCCTCCCGACGATAAAACCGTACCCGGCGAAAAGGAGAAAGAGTAGTGGCTGAACGTGTCCGCCTCATAACCGGGAACCATATAATAGCCGAAGCCGCACTGGCCGCAGGCTGCACGTTTTTCGGCGGCTACCCGATAACGCCGTCAAGCGAAATCGCGGAATCCCTCTCGCGAAAGCTGCCGGAAATCGGCGGATACTTCATCCAGATGGAAGACGAGCTTGCCTCGTTGGCCGCGTGCATAGGCGCATCACTCGTTGGCCACAAGGTGATGACCGCGACATCCGGCCCCGGTTATTCTCTGATGCAGGAGCACATCGGCTTCGCGGCGATGGGTGAGGTTCCGGTCGTCGTCGTGAATGTAATGCGGGGCGGTCCCTCGACCGGCCTTCCGACAAAGACTTCGCAGGGCGACCTCTACCAGGCAAAGTACGGCACGCACGGCGATGCGCCCGCGATTGCGTTTGTTCCGGCCACGGTGCGGGAAGCCTTCGACGCAACCGTAAAGGCATTTAATTTCGCCGAAACCTTCAGGACGCCGGTCAGCATCCTCGCCGATGAAGTTCTCGGCCACATGATCGAAGCGGTCGAAATGCCGGAGCCCGGCTCTTATGAAGTCGTCGAGCGCATAAAGCCTGAGGACTTTTCCACCTACAGCCACTACGACCATGCAACGGCCCAAATCGGCAAACCGCTGGCGAATTATGGAGACGGAGCCCGGTTCCACGTCACGGGCCTGACCCACGACGAAACCGGTTTCCCGACCAACGACCCCGAACTGATCGCGAAGTGCCACAACCGCCTGCTCGATAAGGTTACTGAAAACGCCGATAAACTGTTCTGGCGCGAAACCGACGGGATAGAAAATGCGGAAATCGCATTCGTTGCCGTCGGCACCGCATCGCGAGCGGCGCGGGTGGTCATAAACCGGCTCAGGTCCGAAGGCCGGAGCGTCGGTTTGTACCGCCCCATTACGTTATGGCCGTTCCCGGCTGACGATTTGAAAAATTCCATCTCCGCTGCAAAGACTGTAGTCGTACCGGAGATGAATGCGGGCCAGCTTGTGGAAGAAGTGCGCAAGTACGCAGCGCCGGCTACCCGCATTGTGCAGGTCAACCGCTTCGACGGCGAGCTTATTACGCCGGACGAGATATACGCGTCTTTGAAGGCCGCATTGGAGGAAGTGTAATGACCGAACCGGCCGACGGAGAAAAAATCAACGCCGCATCCACAGCCGACGAGCTTTACGACTGCTACCTGCGAAAGACCAGTAAGTTCCCGCACGTCTGGTGCTCGGGCTGCGGCATCGGGATCGTCCTCGGCTCGCTTATCCGTTCCATCGAGCATATCGGGCTGAAAAAAGACGACGTGCTGGTTGTCTCGGGCATAGGCTGTTCCAGCCGCCTGCCGGGATACGTGGACTTTAATACGCTGCACACGACCCACGGCCGCGCACTCGCTTTCGGGACAGGCGCAAAATTCGGGCGGCCGGCGCTGAACGTTATCGCGGTCATGGGCGACGGCGACGCGCTCGCCATCGGCGGAAACCATTTCATACATTCCTGCCGGCGGAATATAGACATCACCGCTGTCGTTATAAACAACTTCAACTACGGAATGACGGGTGGGCAGAACTCACCGACGACGCCGGAAGGCTCGATACTGACAACGGCGCCTTACGGCAATATCGAGAACCCGTTCGATACATGTGACCTTGCGCTCGGCTCCGGCGCCACGTTCGTTGCCAGAAGCACCGTCTACCACGTCGCCGAGCTGAAAGAATATATTACACTCGGAATCCGAAACCCGGGCTTCAGCGTTGTCGAAGTCTATGCGCCGTGTTATACTGGATACGGCAGGCGGAACGAGGCAAAAACCCCGACCGGTATGATTGCCCAGCTCGGCAAGGACGCGGTTCCGTTCAAGAAAACGCTTCTAAACAGGCGCAAGCCGCCCGGAAGCCTGGAGGGCGGCAAGTTTCACATCGGGATTTTCCGCGACGAGAGAAAAAACGAGTTTTGCAACAGCTACGCCGAGCTTGTCAAGAAGCGGAAGAAAGATATGGAAAACCCTATATCGTCTTGAGAATAAACAAATGGCTGATGCAAAGGACAAATCGTTCTACTGTGAAGTATGCCTTGCCGGCGCCGGCGGACAGGGACTTCAGCTTGCAGGGGTGATTCTTGCCCGCGCGGTTGCGCTCTACGAAGACCGCAAGGTTATAATGACTTCCTCCTACGGTCCCGAAGCCCGCGGCGGCGCATCAAAAACAGAGCTGATCATTTCGCAGGAAGAGATTATTTACCCCAAGCCGACCTCGCTTGACATTGTCCTGATAATGAGCAGCGAGGCGGCGGACAAATTCGGAGACAGCGGGAAGGACGGAGGCATCCTGATCGCCGATTCCACTTTCGTGATGAAACCGCCGCGCGAGCCGTGGCTCCCGTTCCCGATAACCCGCACCGCGCGAGCGGAATTCGGCACGCCGCTCGTATCCAACATAATCGCGCTCGGCATTCTCTGCGGCGTCACGGGTATCGTAAAGGAAGATTCGCTTCGCGAAGCCGTTGCGGGCAGGGTTCCGCCTCGTACGAAAGAAATAAACCTTGCCGCGCTTGCGCGCGGTATCGAGATGGGAAAAGAAAAAGCACAAGCGAAGGCGTAAGATGAAATTCACCGTTCCGTTGATTCTTTCCATCATCGTGGTCACCGTTGCCATTATCATAGGCGCGACAATTCTCCGCGGTTCATGGGGAGATTTAGATGAAAAATCCCGGTTCGGAGATTACCGCCTGGGCCACTACGTCACTTATATCCCCTCTTGCGCTAAAGGGGTGGAAAGAGAATGCCATAATGCAAAAGACCCGAGAGAATACTACGTTGACCAGATAAAAGAATGGGGAAAAAGCAGGTTCATCTGCCCCAGAAAAGTTGAGCCGGATGAAGACCCCGACTGGCCGGGCTGGGCTGAGTTCGATGAAGCAATAGAGGAAAGGGAAAATTTCAGGAATGAACCTGTAAAATATAAGAAACTTATCGGAATCCTGAATAAAAAGCTGAGCGAACTTCGGATTATAGAGGAAAAGGCGGAGGAACTCTACGAGCAAGCGGATAAACTGGAAGAAGATGGAAACGAAAAAGAGGCTGAAAAACTTCTCGAGGAGGCAGAAGAGCAGGAAAAGCTCAGTGCGGAATGGATTCATAAATCACTGATGGCATATCTGCTCAATGCCGCTTCCCCGACAAAAGAAGATGCCGAAAACCGTAAAAAAGAAAACCAGAAGGAGTTCCGATTCGTCAAGTTCGTCGGCTATGAAGCGGGCATGGAGCTGGTCAAGGAAAAGAACCTTCCTTATATTATCGAGCTCTCGATGCCTTTCGAAATATGACCATCATGCAAATGGATGTTCCGTAACGTTTACGGATACGAAAAAGAAAGATGGAACGCTGCGCCGGGCGTACCGGAGTTCATAAAGAAAAACGGGATTGTTGCGATTCATGAACTTGTATACGAAGAGGAAAAGAACAAGTTCTTCAGGGCGCTTCTCGGCCACAGCCACAACCCGACCGTGTATTTCTTCCTGCCCGACGGCACACAGCCGATTCCCCCCGGTATCGACAAGGTTGAGCCTGCGGATCAAAAGTTTCTGAATATGCTGGAGCAATTCATGGAAAAATACGAGGAGTGGAAAAAGAAACAGTAAGGATTCCAAACAGGCGGTAATTACTGCAGCTTATCCCGGAATTCCTGTTTTGTTATCACGCGCTTTTCGATCAGCAGCTTCATAAGGGCATTCTGTCGTCTGATGAGCTCCCGTATCATCTCATCGAGCGTCTTCGGTCCGCCGGCCTTGCGGGCCTTTTTGGCTTTTTTGGGCGCAACCGGCTTACCGTGCGCGGAGGCGCGCAGTTCGCCCCGCCCGTCCGGCACGCGATCCTCTTCCTCCACATCGGCAAGTATGGGCGGCTCACCGGCCGATTCGAGGGGCAAGGTCGTCAAAAGCTCCGGCGGGTCGGTGTAGGGTTCCTCCTCGGATGAGCTTGCCACGAATCCTGCGAAGTCAAAATCATCTTTCGGCTTTCCCTTTTTCTTGGGCTCGGATTTCTCTTTTTCTTCTTTATCGTCATCGTCTTTTTTTATTCTGAGTGTGGCTCCAATGGCGTCGGCAGGGGCGATTCTTCTGGACGTTTCCGAGGCGCGGCGTTCGATTTCCTCTTCTGTTCGAGCCAACTCTCTTCGGAGCTTTTCTGCTTCTTTATTCCGTTTGGCCCCCTTGACTGTTTTTTTAAGGCCCGGGTCTTCCGAATCTTTGGTGAAGAAATCAGTCTTCAGGCCGAAAGCCTCGGTGCATAATTTTATTATATGACGCGACGGCTGCCTGGTGCCGTTCTCGAGGCCGCGGATCATATCGACGGTAATGCCCAGTTTGGTCGCAAGTTGAGACTGGGTTAATCTTTGATCTTTGCGTAGAAAACGCAGGCGGCGTGCAAAACTCATATCTTCGGTTCCTTGGTTTTTCGGTTTTATTTTTTAAGCCTCAGGCCTCAAGTCTCAAGCCTCAAGCCTCTCAGTCTTTTATTCCTAATGAGAAAAACCAGAGTATGCGCAAGCGCACCGCGGCGGCTTCGCGCTCGTAACCGAACAGGCCCCACAGTATATGGAAAGACCCGTCCTGGCCGTTATTTCTGGTTTTTTTATGGATTACTTCCCAGAGGATGCGGAAATCCGTGTCAAAGCCTTCGCGGTTGTAGTTCGCAACTATTCCAAGCAGGTTGAAGTTGAGTTCTGCGTCTTTGCCGGACCCCTTGCGCGTGTAATGGAAAGCCGGGAACAGGAATGAGCGCGCGCGGTCGGGGCTTGTCATTGTGTTGAAAATCGGCCACACCACCCACGTGCTCGAATACCCGAGCTCGGTGGAGCGCTCATTGTAAAGCAGCGGGAAAATAAACATATTCTCGTCGTAGAGATTTCCTTCATACTTGAATTTTCCATGCCCCCAGAACGGGAAATAATAACTCCGGTAGTTGCCTTCCGCGTCACGCGAACTCCAGTACAGCGGGAAAATAATCCTCGTCGATTCGCCCGACTTCCGCCACTTCCATCTCCAGTAAAGCGGGAAGATTATATCAACATCCGCTCTCGCGTCGATACGGCTGTAATACGGGAAAAGGTAGAACGTCTTATATCCTGTTTTTTTGTTCTTCTGATACCAGAAAAACGGTATGACGTGACATTCTTTTTCCTCGTCGCCGCACCAGGCATATCTGGCAATCGGCCAGAGGAAATTGTACTCGCCGGCCTTCATCACCTCGTCACGAGCTGTCCAGAAAACCGGGCCCAGCACCCATGCCGACCATACATTTCCCGTGGCCATGGTTTTGCGATAGTAGCCGAAGAACGGCAGGATATGCGTTGTGCGCTTCTTCTTATCAAAGAAATCCCAGTAAAGAGGGAAAAAAGCCCGATAGCCGGATCCCTCGGCTTTATTCTCACCGGCGAAAAACAGGGGCGGCAAAGCCACGATGTGCCGCTCATCTTTCACCCGTGAATAATAGAAAAGGGGATGGAACCTGAGATAGCCGTAGCTCCTGGTGCTTTTCCACCACCCGAGCGGCCACAGGAACGTCCCGCCATGGTTTTTGCTGTCAGAATACGTATACCACGACGTAAGCGCGGGGAATACCGCGTGCCTGGTGTGGGAGCCGCGCACCGTACGGCCCCAGAACGGAAGCGCCCAGGTATACCGCCTGCTGCGGTAACTAATATCGCCTATAACGAACGGCAGGGCGAAAAGATTCGACTCGCTTGTTAAATGGTTCTTCCAGTACACGAAGAGCGGGAATGACCAGACATACGTACGCCTGGGCTCCGTGTGATAACCAAGCAGGATGGGATACAGCACGCCGCCGTCGGCGCCGGGTGCGTGATAATTCCTTCGCTCTATAAACAGGGGCGGAAGAATGAACAGGTCGCGATATTCCTGGGGTTTCACCGGGTTCGTGCTTCTGCGATACATGTACCAGAGCAGGGGCAGCACGCCGAGGTTCGTGCGCTTGGGGACCCCATGCGCATCCGTGCTTCTGCTGTAATTGAAAAGCGGGAAAAACTGCATTTTGGTGTGGTGCGGCGAATAGCGGTAGCGGAAAAGAGGCCACGCTACATTGAGGCTTCCCCTGCCCCGCTCCGGATCGCTCGACCATGAGAGAAGGTTCAACAGAGCAATGTTCGCCGTGTAAGATTTGCCGCGTTCTATCCTGGCGAAAACCGGGAAATAGGCGGTTGCCTTGAACCTGCGCTCAGGCTTGTCGAGATTGCGTCCGAAATTCCAGTAAAACGGGAAAGCGACGGAAGAAACGGAACGCTTACCGTTTCGCCAGTGCCACCAGAGCGGTATGATACGGCTGTGACTGTCCTTGCCGCTCCGGCAGAAGGAAGCAAACGGCCAGATTACGTCCGTACGCGAATAATCCTCCGTTTCGCATGTCGTCCGGAGGTATAAGGGCGGCATGATACCGTAATGCTTGTATTTCCGCTCCGTGTCCCAGAGCCGCCAGAAAAACGGGAAAATTGCCTCGCCGCCTTTCTTTTCCGTGCCGCTCCGCCAGTAAAAGGGGAAACCGCGCACGTCCACATAATCGCCGTCGCGCTCGTACTTGACGAGGGGGAAAAGTACGTCCGTGCGCCAGTATTTTTCCTTTTTATCCACAGTCCTGTGGAAGATTGGGCCGAGAACGAACAGCCTGGAAAAATGATCGCCTTTGGTCTGGCGATAATACAATCCTGGCCCGACGACGCGTGTACGGTCTTCAGCATTGCGGAAGTAAAAATACAGGGGAAAGGCAACGGACGTCCTTGTGTTCGCCGTCTTGTCGATAGAGTCATAAACGAGCGGGAATATGCCCCAATCCAATCTGTTTTTCTTCCGGTCGTGTATGCGGAAAAACAACGGGCTTATGTCGGCGGTATGATCCTCCGACCAGTCGCGGAGATACAACGGAAATACGATCAGGCTCTTCCGCTTGGTTTCGTTTTCGCGGAGATAGTATACAAAAGGAAACAGCGCGGAAACGCGGCGGTCCTTGGTAACATAGTCGTGCAGTATCGGAAACACCGTCCGGTAGCGCGTTCCTTTCTTTTTGTCCGAGAACTCCCACGCGAGTGCGGAAATCATCCTGATGCTTTCGGAGTTGTCGCGCCACTGGAAGTAAAACGGCGGAAACCCCAGATAGTCTTTCCCGCCGTGGTTCTTACCGTACCAGAAAAACGGCGCAAAACGCGCATGCTTCCCGCCCTTCCAGCTATGGTAGGAAATGAGAGGATATATCGCGTCAAAACGCCTGGTATTTTTTTCCTTGCGGCGGTCGAACGCGTAATGGAAGAAGGGCGTGAAGAAGTAGCGCTCGTACTGCGGTTTGCCTGCTTTATCGTATTCGCCGTACCACCCTGAAAGCAGGGCGGGAAACGCAATATAGTGTTCCCGCTTGTCTTTGAGCCACCGCTGCCAGTACAACGGGAAAAGGACCCGCAGGGTCGACTGGCGCTTCTTGTTCTGGTAATAGAGCAATCCGGCCCAGTAAGTCTCGTTGTTTTCTTTCTTGTCGCGGTAATGCATGAAGAGAGGCGGTGCGGCCCAGGTATATGATTCTTTCTCGTTTTCGAGATGCCATAAAAGCGGAGTCGCCATCCACCAGGCGGTTTTGTGCTTGTTGTCGCGATAGGAGATATAAAGGGGCAGGAAACCGCTGGAGGTTACTTCCTGTTCTTTCGTGGCCCCGTACCTGCGGTGCCATCCCAGGATCAGGTAATGCGCCCTGGTTGTTTTCCGGTTGGAATTATACATGAGTCCGAACGGCGGAAGCAACTGGATGCCGAGCCGGTCGTCCCGCTCGTCCGTAACCCAGGTGAAAAGCGGCGGCAGTATCCAGTATCTGCGATACCTGTCTCCCGGCTTGGAGCCGCGATACCCCCGGGCCGCGAGCGGGAAAAGCAGGGTCGTGCCTTTCTCGTTTCTGGTGCCCTTCGAATGCGCGTAATGCCAGAAGAGCGGAAATCCTACGGCAAAGCTGGTACGTGCGTTACTGTTTAAATAGAAGAGCGGAACAAGCCACGCACGCGAGCGGTTATACTCGCGCCGGTAGCCGAAAAGGGGGAAAAGCGCGTCTAAACGATAATAATCCCTTGAATCATCCCTGGTGGATGCGGTCAGGAGCGGTGGTATTATGTGCCGCGAATAACCTCTGTTCGCGTCCGCCTTGTGCCAGTAAAGGGGGAAAATGACCGTATTGGTGATTTTCTTCTCCGAATCCCGCACGTACCAGAAAAGCGGGAATCCGACTAAATGTGCGAATTTCTTTCCTGAACGCGACCAGAGAATAGGGAAGATACGGAATCTTGATTCGGTTTTGCTGCGTCTGTAGTTTATCAGCGAGAACCGCTCCCATAACGGGAAAAGCAGGTCGAACTCGGTATAGTCATCTTCCTCGTCCCGCTCATAACAGAAAAAAGGCCTGAACGCGGTCTTTGAGAGGTTACCCTCATGCCCCCATTCGGCAAGCCACAGCCCGACCCACAGCACGCCTTTCATGTCCGCGTTTCGCTTTACCGAGCGGTCGGACATGTAAAGGTTTATTATCTGCCGATATTCCTCGCCCGCCGCGGTCTTTTCATGGGCATACAACGGCCAGAGGATCTGGGTGAGGTCACGTTTTGCGGTTTTCTCGCGAACGTAGAAAGGCGGAAAGGAAAACTTTTTTTCGGCGCCGGTGTCTTTCGTCTTGGCTGGTAAGGGAAGCTTCTTTTCACTACCGACGTCTTTTTTTGTCTTGGATGGTTCGGAGTCGCCGTTTGCGTATGGGAAAAGCGCCTCGAGCGCGACAGCATTCGTCGGGGCCGCAAGCAATATAAGAACTGCTATGGCTGCGCCAAAGATGATGTAAGATTTCAGAGCGCCCCCCGGTTTCACCGCCGACTCCTAAAAAGAAAAAAACCAGAGTATACGGAAACGTCTGGCCGCTTCCGCCTTAGGTTTGCCTGCCGGTCGTTCGTGGTATAACCCAAAAAGCCCGTATAAGATATAAAAACGGGACAGACCATCTTCAACCTTATATTGGAATAATGGGTGAAACTCAAGGAAAAAATCGTCCTTTTTGCCTCCAACGCCGAAGATGTGCCACCTTTCGGTGTAAGGAAGCGCAAGAATACTGTAAGAACGTGACTTTTCAGCAGTGTTTCGTTTGTATCGGAACAACGGCCCAAGGTACCATTGCGTTGTCGATTCCCTGTCCCAGTGTCGCAAATGCAGCAGGATGAAAAGGCTTAATTGCCCTTCCCCTTTGCGGTGGTCTGCCTGGTAGCTGTAGACCCCGAAAAGCATGTTCACGGTCGAAGTCGGAGAGTGGCCGTACTGAAAAACCGGAAACAGGCCAAGCGGAAGAATACCGTAAGATTTAACAACGCCTTTTTTATTGCCGGCCCTGTCGATTATTTCCTGCCTGGCGTATTTGAACAGCAGACAGAAGAACTCGAAACGATTCTCCTCCGGGGCTGTTTCGTACATGTAGAGCCATGTGAAAAGAGAATAACGGCGCCAGTTCCGGTCGTCCCGGTCGTATCCGAAAAGCGGCCACACGTGTGTATACGTTTTTCGCCCTTTCTTGAAGTGCCAGAAAATCGGGAAGATGATGCAGTAGTCGTCGGCTTCCACTTCATTCATAAACGCCGGCGGCTCGGCGAATCCCGTCCCGAGAAGGTCTTTACGATCTTCAAAGTACGGGCGAATCTCGCTTTTCGCCTGCCTGCGGTAAAAGAACGGAAAGGCATCGATCTGGGTCCGCTCCGGCGCGAGCCTCCAGCCGTAGAACGGCCATAGAAACGAGTACTGCCGGTCGTTTTCCGATCTTTTGACGCTTATGAACAGCGGCGGCGCTATCGCAAGGGAGCCGTTCCCTTTGCCGTCCCAGGTCCTGAAAAAGAGCGGAAAAAACGATGTAAAGCCGGATTTGTCGCTGCGCGACGAATGCCAGAACAGCGGGAAACTGTAAGTGAAACTGTCTCCGGATTTGGTTTTCCTGTGCTCGAAAAGCGGCCAGAGAGCAGTTGTAGTATGCTTGTCTGGTCCGCGGTATTGCCGGTATATCGGCCACAGTGAAATATTGATGCCGCGCTCGAGCTCGGGAATACGTTTCATCCTCTGGTTCATTCCCAGAAGGCCGTCGGAGAATGGATCCGTCTTTGATGCATCTTCGCGCCCGGTTTCCACTGCATTCGGGGCGGTCGTCTTTTCAGCCTTGATTCCCCCCTCCCCGTTTGCACGGGCAAGAAGATCTTCCCCTGCACGAACATTGCCGGCGGGGTCCAAAACGATGAATCCGAAGACTATGAAAATTGTGGCGATGAAGCGCATGCCGTTCCTGACCACTAACGATTAATGACCAACCACTAGCGACCAACCACTATAAAGATTTTCCGCCAACTGTCCAGTGAAAACTCGTTTTGTAGGTAAGGCTACCGGTAAATCAAATCACCGGCCGTTGGGTAGAGTTAAGTATTGTGTTCCCGGAACTTTCCATAGCTTGTCACAGCTACGTGTCACAGCTTGTCACAGCAGATTACGGCTTCTTCCCCTCTGCCAACAGATATCGTTTGGTCGGGTCAGTGGGGCTGGTTCCTCGTTCAACCAGCAATTGCTTATCCACCATAGCCTTCAGGTCTCGCTGGAGTGAGCGTCGGTTGACTTTCGGGCATAAACCTTCGTATTCTTGAATGGTCAGGCTGCCTTGTTCGAGTACATGCCTCAGGGCCAGCGCCTGGCGCTCGGAAAGGCCATGTTCCTTGACCAGTACATCCCGGCGGATGACCTTTTCCCCGCGCCGGGTCACTTCCCGCATCTGCGTAGCCAATCCTTCGGTGAAGTATTCAAGCCACCCGGTCATGTCCATATCCCGTCCCCGGACGTTCTGGATGGCCTGGTAAAAGCCGGCGCGGTCACGGTCGTAATATTCGCTGATGGAGAAGAGCCGTTTGAAATCATAACCCGCCCGGTACAGACACAGTGTAGAAAGCAACCGCGATGCGCGGCCGTTGCCGTCCAGGAAAGGATGAATATGCACCAACTGAAACTGGGCGACGCCGCTGATTAACACCGGGTGGGTTTTCTGTTCAAGGTTCAGCCATGCCGCTAATTCCGACATAAGAGAGGGAACATCATGCGCCGGAGGCGGCGTATAAACGATTTCGCCCGTGGCGGAGTCGACCACGTAGTTCTGCACCTTGCGGTACTCGCCTGGAGCTGCCGCGCCGCCACGTACTCCTTCCACCAACCGTTTATGAATCTCTCGAATCATCCCCTCGGTAATAGGTGCGCCACTATCCAGATATTCCGAGACGAAATCAAACGCAATGCGGTAATTCAAGAGTTCTCTGGCGTCGTCGGGGTCCGCTTCAGGAACACTCTCGCCGGCCAACAGGCGCTCGGACTGCTCCAACGTAAGGCGCGTGCCCTCGATGTGGGTGGTGTGATGCGCTTCCAGAACCAGCGCCCGCTCGCCCATGGCGCGAACCCAGTCCTCGGACAGCGCAACCGCCTCGATGAATCCGCGCGCCCGCTCGATACGCGTCAGCGCTGCCGTGACAGCGTTGGTAATCGTGAACCTGGGCTGGAAGCCGCTTTCTTTCATAAAAGTAATCTTCCCGCACGCACCGATCATCCTCGTCATCTGGCACGCAAAATAACTTGACGGCGATTATATGTGCGCTATTCTGTAGGTCAAGGACAAGTTTATCGAAAAATCTCGAAATATATATACTGTCTCTGGAATAGCTGTCGCGTTACGGCTGTATTGTCCGCTTTGCTTTGACCAGGCGCGAACTCTCGAAGCGTGTCACCACACGATTCAGAATCAACGGCCCAATCAACGAGCCCGGAACAGAACCGGCCAGCAGCAATCCAATAACGACCCAGTTCAGGTCGTTTGTGCCGAGCGAGGTCAGTGTCGCAGCGACACCCATGAAAACCATCTGGAAAACCGAAGTACCGACTGCAGTCTCCAGCCTTACACCGATAATCCCAACAAGCACCGGAAGCGTGATAATTCCGCCGCCCAGCGCCAGCAGGCCGCCGAGAAATCCGGTAATTGCGCCGGCAACAAACACGACTATCGCACGGCTCACCGGGTTCTTCAGTCGTTTTTTTGACGCTTCTCCACGTCGCCGCCGCCTGATGTAGCGGATGAGTTTTATAAGCATCGAAATCGCGGCTGCGCTCACGGCTACTGCGTAGAAAATATTAAACACGAGCCTTGTGTTTTCTTCCATTCCGTATCGGATCGTAATATGCTGAAGGGCCAGGCGGCCGCAAATCGCCGCAGGGAGGGAACCGACCAGGAAATTCAGGGCAAATTTCAGATCAACGTTTCCCAGACGGTAATGTCGTATGAGCCCTGAGAGCGACATCCCGATCATCTGGGCGAGCGCGGTTCCAATTGCTGTGTTGTATGGCAGTCCAAAAACCGTGGCAAGCAGCGGCGTCAGAATAATCGTTCCGCCGAGGCCGGTGGATGAGCCGAAAACGCCCACAAAAAACCCCAACACAGGCAACATGCTGTGAAAAAGGATGGGCCAGTCATTAAGCATAAGGGTCTTTGCCGGGTATCAGCACGCCGGACAGGCTGCCGAGCTCGATAATGCTGCCTGTTCGACCGTTAGGAGGAGCGCGGCTTCCTCCGCGATTTTCCGGTTGACCGTCGGCCGGACGGCTGTGATTTCCGCTTCGAGCTTTGACTTTTTGGAACAGGCTTTCTTGTGGGCGCCGCTTTCTTCCCCGCTGCGGGTTTCTTTTTTCCGATCGGTTCGAGGAGAAACTTGTATCCGACCCCCCTTATCGTCATCAGGTGGCGCGGATTCTCCGGGTCGTCCTCGATCTTCTGGCGGAGCTTGGTAACGAAGTTATCGATCGTCCGCGAGGTGCCGTAGTAATCGTAACCCCAGACCTTGTTCAGAATCGACTGGCGGTCAAGCACCACGCCCTCGTTTTCAGCGAGGTATTTAAGCAGCATGAATTCCCGCGTCGAAAGCTCGACTTCCTTGCCCTTTACGCGCAGGACGCGCCCGCCGACGTCCAGCTTGACGTTACCGAACTCCAGGCTTCCCAGCTTGCGGGCCGCAAGGCGTTTTCGGCGCAGCGTGGCGTTGACCCTGGCCAGCAGCTCGTCGATCCGAAACGGCTTGGAGATATAATCGTCGCCGCCGAGGTCAAGCCCCATCACCTTGTCGATGGTCTGGTTCTTTGCGGAAAGGAAGATTATGGGAATGTCGATTTCGTGCTTGCGCAAGGTCTTGCAGACCTCATAACCGTTCATCTTCGGGAGCATGATATCGAGGATTATCAGGTCGGGCTGCTTGTCGATGGCTATGCTGAGGCCTTTTTCCCCGTCCGTTGCGACAAGGACCTCGAAGCCTTCGAAGCGAAGGTTCTTCTCGATTCCCAGTACGATAGCACGGTCGTCTTCAACCACCAGAATCCGTTCGGCCATGGTTTAATCTCCGCGTGGCTTTGATTGTCGATTTACGATTGTCGATTTTTTAATCGTAAATCGAAAATCTAAAATCCATTTATTCCTTTTTCGGCCCGGGCCCGTGTGGAGGCGCCGGATCGTCTGTATCGCCCTTGGCTTTTTCCGCCGAACTATGCTCGCGCGCGGGCGGTTTCTTCGGCAGTATAAGCGCAAACGTCGAGCCGCGCCCCTTGTGGCTCACGACTTTTATATCACCGCCGTGGGTTTTCGCTATCTGGAGCGAAATCGTAAGCCCGAGGCCCGTCCCTTCCACCTCGCGCGCAAGGCGGGAATCGGAGCGGTAAAACTTTTCAAATATCTGTTTCCGCTCCCATTTCGATATGCCGATGCCAAAGTCGCGGACGTCGATATAGACGTACTTCACGCCCTGGCGTGCCACGACCTGTATGCGTTTCTCGTCCTTGGAATATTTCACGGCGTTTGAAAACAGGTTGAGCAGCACTTCCCGCACGGCGTCGGGATCCACCCACAGCTTGGGCAGCTTGGGGTCGATCTGCACGTTCATCTGAATACGCTCGTGCTTGACCTGCGTTTTGAAAACGGCGATTGTCTCGCGAATAATATCTTCAACCCAGGCCCAGCGGAAATGGAATTCGCGCATCCCGCGTTCGACTCGGGCGAACGTCAGCACGCGATCAATCAGGCGGGAAAGCCTGAGAGTCTCGCTGGAAATAATATCGAGGCACTCCTTTTCCTCTTCCTCGTCCCTGACCCGGCCCATCTGCAAGGTCTCGACGAACATTTGAATCGAAGTCAGCGGCGTCTTGAGCTCGTGCGTGACGTTCGAGACGAAGTCGGACTGCAGGCGAGCGATCTTCATTTGTTTTGAAACAGTACGTGAAGTAAAATACACGCCGATAAGAAGCGCGATTGCCGATGCGATAATGACCCATATCCTCGTCTCCGAGGTCAGTCTGCTCAACACCGAAACGTCGCGCAGAAACGCTACCGCCCAAAGGTTCTCAAGCGGCTCACCAAGCTGGACGTCGTAAAGCCGGTAGAATTTTGAGAAATCTTCGTCCGGGAACAGGCTTTTGCCGCCTTCGGTAAGGGTTATCTGGCTGTCGGCGGGCAGGTTCTCTTCTTCCAGGACCTTGTTTCTTGCAGGCCTTACAATTGCTTCCAGGAAATTCTTGGGGACAATCTCAAAGCCCACTGCACCTCCGGCAGGGCCGGAAATGGTAATATATGCGAAAAGGCGGTTCTCCGTTTTCGTCTTCGATTTACCGATGCGCTCGAACCGCAAACGCCTGCCGGGGGCGTTAATATACCTCTGTATTACGTCATCGAACAGGTTCCTGAACTCCAGGCCGAACTCGGCTGCCCGGGCAAGCACTTTGCGCCGCGCCAGCAGTTTTGAAAGGCGAGTCTGAAAGCTCTCCAGCTTGTCCTTGTCCGTAATCTCAATATCTTCCAGTTCCATCAGAACGCGGCTTTCAAAATAGTAATATTGCTCACGGTCGATTACGTGCTGCTCATCCAGCAGGAATTCCAGAGTATCCAGCAGTTTGCCGGCGCGCGAATACGGGCCTTCATCGGCCGCAAGCTCTGAGATGCGGTAACGCGCGGCAAGGCCGTAGTAAAAGCCCTCGGCATCACGATGGCCCGGATAATCCCGGACAATAATTTCATAGAACTTTTTCGCCTCGTCGACGAGGCCGGCTTTTCCCGCGCACCTGCCCGCGGCCAGGAAGGCATAAGCGCGGATTTTCGGATCGGACGCGGTACCTGCTATCCGCTCGTATTCCATTTTTGCCCTGGCGTAGGCTTTTCGTTCGTATTCGTAGTATTTCGCGTTCTCAAATATCGGCTCTTTATCTTCGATATCCTCTTCGCCATTAATACCCCGGGCGTTTGCGTGCGGAATCCGGGGGTAAATCAGCGAAGCGTTGGAATTGAAAATAAAAAGATTGGCGAACAGAACCTTACCGTCGAGATAAGTTTTAAAAACGCTTTCAGCTTTCGCCACTTCCGAACCCGGGCCGACGGCCTGATCGATCAGCCGCCTTGCACCGTCTATTTCTTCCCTGAAGCGCCGCATCACTTCGCGGGCAACGTCGCCGGTCAGCCGCTCGTAACGCTCGCGGAGCTGCCGCCTCGAGCGCTCCTGAACGTTGCCGAGCGCGTTCATGCTTGCTATCGAAAGGAGGAGACTCGGCACGACCAGCGCGAGGATTATCAGGATAAAAATCTTGAATTCGGCTGAAATGGAACTCCAGACTGGCAGCTTCATTTTATTCCCCGGTTGGGGGTCAGGAAAACCTTCTATATGGTTAATCTATTGCATTTTTAACGTTTTTTCAAGCCTATTCTGGTAATAGGGGTTCCTGAATGCGGAGTAGCGGCGACATCTAGTCGCCTTGCGGCGATTCCAGCCGCTTCAACTCATAAACAGCACACTTGTACTCTGTAGTTTCCGCTTCGCCCGTACCAATACATTTATTGAAAAACTCTTTCGCGCCCGACCTGTCGCCGGCGGCAAGCCGCATTTCCGCGACAAAATAATACATGGAGCATTCCCATTTTTTTCTTGTGTCAGGATCATCGACTGACCTGAAGGTTTCCAGCAGTTCATTCTCATCTATATCGCCGGAAAGGAATGACAAAATCTGCTTCAGGCGCTCATTGCCTTTAATAAGTGGAAGATATTCTTTAGCTTTGCTCCGCATTGCTGAGATTTCGTCCAGACGCGCCTTGATAATGCAGCAATAAACGAATGTATGATCATAAAACTCTTCTCCACGTCCAAGAATATCTAAAACCCTGGTAAAGTCTTCCAATGCCTTCTCAAGCATACCATTCCAGAATAAACAGAAACCGCGACTGTAAAATATCCGCCAGTATTCAGGTTCCAGTTCAACCGCTTTGGCAAAGTCACTAAGTGCACCGTCAATATTTCCCCTTTTCCACCTTGCGAGCCCCCGGGCGTAATAGGCATTGAACTTATCCGGTGCAAGTTTAATCGCCTCGTTGAAGTCCTGTATCGCACCTTCAAAGTCTTCTTTCCTGCGTTTTAGACGGCCTCGATTCAAATAGGCATCTGCGAATTCCGGGTTGAACTCAATAGCTCTGGTCATATCCGCAATAGCACCGTCGATATCATTTATGTCACGTTTGACCAGCCCGCGATTGTAAAAGGCAGATGCCCATTCCGGTTCATGTTCAATCGCCTTATTAAAATACACAATTGCATTATCCGAATTGCCCTTGCGCCAGTCGGCAAGTGCTTTGTCGAAGTAAATTCTCGCCAGCGGATAGAACAGGTAGCAGAGAAACAGGGCCAGCAACGCTGCCGCGAGCGGCGTGACCCATGGAATGCGGATTTTATGACGTTTGCCTTCGGAGCCGGAAAAGGACGACCCTGACCTCAGCGTGTAGAACCGCAAAGGCAGGAAAAGAAAAAACAATGCAAGTAAAAGGTCAAGACCGAAAATAACATACATAAGCGGAAAAGGTTTATCTATTTCTTCCTCCTTCACCTCAATAACTTCGGGCGGGGGAGGCTTGTCACCGTGAGTTTCGCGCCACGTATTAAGTTTTTCCTTTTTCTTTTCCTCTATAGCGCGTTCAGTCGCGACTCCCTCCGCTCTGAGCGAAGCAAAGCTTTTCCCAGTATACTTGGTCTCCAGTGCAAGCCCACTCAAGTAAATCAGAGCTGGAACCGCGAAGATCAAAACACCTGTCAGCCCGAGCCGACGCCTGGTAGAAAACACGTTTCCATTATCTTCAGTTTTTGGAATACCGCTGACCAAAAACGGCCCAAGCGTTTTTACCCATAGGTATATTGTGACGGGTGCGAAGATAAATATAAGAAGAAGTGAAGGTAGAAATAACCATGAATAGCCGGCTGAATCGCCATATCCGTAGAAAGCGCCCAGTAACGAGTAATGCAATGCGCCAATCAGATTGAGACCGGCTCCCCAGGCGAGGACATGTAATATTGTCGCGCGCCGGTATGTGACTTCCGCTTTCCCACGAATGGAAAACGCTACGATAATCGCCAGAGCCGCACCCAGTATTATCTGAACAAATAGCCCGGCCATGCAGAAAATAAATTCCGGACATTCGCACGCTGGGAAATGGCCTCGGCGTACAATGCCGCCGGCGAAGAGGTAAACTTCAATTGAGTCCACGCTGCCGCCCCATAACCACCAGGCAAGGGCATGGCCGGCAGCTTCGTGGAGAAAAACACCCAAGCGGCTCCAGATGACCAGCATGCTGAATACAAAAGCCCAGAGCCGGACTATACGCCACCGTTCACCGCGTGAGGGAAAAGCGAGAAACAGGAACAGTGAGTGCAATACTCCGGATTTACTCTTGTCAGATGCTAAATGCTGATTCACATCCAGTCCTTAATTTTCTATTTGACCTGAATGTTCTTTATTCAAGGTTATAGAAAACCCCAGCCACAGGAAAAGCGTTCCGAAGAACATTATTGAACAGGCGAGCAGATACGTGCCGACCGTTTTGCCGAACCAGAAAGGCGCGGTAAAAGTATGGGTAAATACCGAAAACGCGAAGACAATCGTGAAAAAGATTCGACAGCCGCCGGGTTGCGATCTGGAAAAGTAATGTACGGCTGCAACGTACGGAACCAGCATTACAACGAAACTCGCCTTCCTCGACAGCGGCGACGCCATAAGCATGAATGCAACGATGGCTGCAAACTCGAGCGCAAGAAGCAGTTCCCTGTTTTCAGACGGTTTTCTCCTGCAAACGAAACCGGTAACCGCTGCAATCAGGACAACCAGAATTATTTTAATGGCGTACCTTGCCTTGCGCGACAGGGAGACCACGTTCAAACGCAATACAGTATCGTCATGTCGGCTTGCGTCAATCGGGGAAAGGAAACGGTCCACCGCGGCGTGAAGCGACTGCCCCGCCCCTTCCCTGGGGTTCTGCCCCGCCTTGGTGACGAACGGGTCGACTATTTTATTATAAAAATCCGCATGCCGCTGGTACGCTTTTCCCGGGCCGAGCAATAAGGATGGAATAACTATTACGGTACACATAATTCCCACCAGCCAGCCCAGGAGAAAAAACCACTGACGTTTCAAAAGGAAGTACGGAAGGATCAGGATAGGGGTTATCTTCAGAATACACGCAACCGCATACGCCAGGCCGCCCAGGAATTCGCGCCTGCACGTTATCGCGGCAAATGCGGCGACAAGGAAAAACAACGTCAGCACGTTTGCCTGTCCCTGCCGGAAGTTTGCGTCGAATGCCCGGAGCGTCAGCAGGAGCGGCAGAAGCCACATCCACCATTTTACCGGCTCATTTTCGCGCCTTCCGATAAACTTCGCCGCAAGCCACACGGAAAGTATTACCAGCGCCAGGTTCTCCAGGAGCCATATTACGATGAAGGGGCGGAACCCGAATACCGTTATCGGCCAGACCAGCATGGCGAAGAAGGGAGGGTAAAGAAAATCGCGCCCCGGCCGCCCGGGCGCGGTCGGCGGCGCTTCGAACGAGTAGAGTTCTTCTGAAAACGCGTATCGGCCTGCAAGATAAAACACCGCGGAGTCGTTTAATTTAATTTTCTTTTCCGGTTTAGATTTATCTTGGGCATCCGGAACGGAATTCTCAATCGCAGTTACCGTTCGGCTTTCCCAGATACCGGCCTTCCACGTGCAGGTAGCGAGATATGCACTAACGCATAGCGCGAAGAAGATAATACAAACCCAGCGGCACTCCTTTTTGTCCCAGAATTCCTGAAGCTTGTGGATAGTTCCGGCAGGCACGCCATCCTCGGATTGCGGATTTAGGATTGCGGATTTCAGATTAAAGAAAAAATCCGCAATCCCAAATCGAAGTGACTTTATCAGTCGATAGGATGCGTTAAACGCTTGGCGACGGGGCCGGTTGAAGTATCCTCGACCGCCCAGCCAAGTTCTTTCAGCTCGTCGCGTAGTTTATCCGATTCGGCCCAGTTTTTCGCGCGGCGGACGACTTCGCGCCTCTGGATAATTTCCATTATCTCTTCCGGGACCTCGACGTCGCTCAGCTCGAGCACTCCGAGAATCCCGTTAATCTCTCTGAAAAAATTCAAGGCTTCAGTCGCCTGCGAAAGAGAAAGCTCGAGCTTATTAATACTGGTGACGAACTCAAAGACCTTGCCCATCGCGCCGGTGACGTTCAGGTCGTCTTCCATCTCACGGTCAAACTCGTTTCGCGCAGTTTCCATCAGCGGGCCGAAATCAGGGTTGTCTACCTCTCCTCTCATATCTTTCAGGCGGCGGATGCACTGGTTGAGCCTGTCGATTGAGCGGCGGGCGGCGCCGATTCCGTCCATCGTGAAATTCTGGTTTACACCGTAATATGAAACCATGAGCTGGTAGCGGATAGCCTTGCGGTCATAACCCTGGTCCAGGAGATCGCGCAGGGTGTAGAAATTTCCTCTGGACTTGGACATCTTTTCGCCGTCGACCAGCAGGTGCCGCACATGCAGCCAGTAATTCACGAACGGTTTGTCGTACGCGGCTTCCGCCTGGGCGATTTCGCATTCGTGGTGGGGGAAGGTGTTGTCCTCGCCGCCGGTGTGGATGTCGAACGGCTGGCCGAGGAATTTGGTCCCCATGACGGAGCATTCGAGGTGCCAGCCGGGAAATCCTTCTCCCCAGGGCGAATCCCATTTCATTATATGGCTGGGGTCTTGCTTCCACAGGGCGAAATCGTACGGGTGGCGCTTGTCGGGATTCAGCTCGAGCCGCGCACCGGCCCGGAGCCTGGCGACGTCGTTGCCCGAGAGCTTGCCGTACTCCGGAAACGTATCCACGTCGAAATACACGGAGCCGTTTACCTCGTACGCGTTGCCTTTCTCCAGCAGTTTCTTTGTACACTCCAGCATCTCGGGCACCATTTCGGTCGCGCGTGGGTAATGGTGCGCGCGCCTGATGTCGAGCGTGTCAAGGTCTTCGAAGAATTTTTCTTCATAGAACCGCGCGACCTCCCACGGGTCTTTCAGGCCTTCACGGCGCATGGCGACGAGGATCTTGTCCTCGCCTTCGTCCGCATCGGTCGTCAGGTGGCCGACGTCGGTTATGTTCATGACCTGTTTGACCTTGTATCCCCTGTACTCGAAGTACCGCCGAAGAAGGTCTGAGAAAACGAATGCGCGGAAGTTGCCGATGTGCGCGTAATCGTAGACGGTCGGCCCGCAATGGTACATGCGGACCTCGCCTTCGTGGATAGGCTTGAACTCGACTTTCCTGCCGTGCAAAGTGCTGTTCAGCATCAGCGGCATGATTACTCTCCAATCCCCGCGCGCAGGCGGCGCAGGACTTCGTCTTTGCCGAAAATCTCGAGATAGAGCGACATCATCGGCCCGTGCGGCGTGCCGATAATCGAGCTCCGGATCGGGAAGAAAAGATTCTTTCCCTTTACGCCAAGCTCTTCTCCGACCTCGCGTATTATCGGGTCGAAATCCTCCGGCTTCAAATCAGTTTTCGCTTCCATTTTATTAACAATCAAGCCAAGGACTTTTTTCGCGCCCGGTTCCTGGAGGGTTTTCCGGCCGTCTTCAGCCAGCTTGACGCCGCCGATAAACGGAACGAACCGCGGCGGAAGCTCTGAAACCATTGCGCACTTTCCGCGAAGCGCGTCGATGAGGCGCAGGTACAGTTTATCTTCAGGTGGCGTTATGTCCGCCGCCTCGAAAAACGGCCGCGCCAGTTCGGACAGGCGGTCGATGTCGGCCTCTTTGATATATTTCTCCGAAAGCCAGTTGAACTTGGAGATATCGAAGGCTGAATCTCCCTTGGTGAGGTCTTTCGGGTCGAATTCCTCGATTTTATCGTCCAGGTTGAACTTCTCGATTTCGTCCCTCGGATGCCATCCCAGAAGGGCCGAGTAATTCACAATCGCTTCGGGAAGATATCCCAGCTTCCGGTAACCGATTACCGGTATCGGTTTCTTTGGCCGGACGCCCATCTCGAGGTGGTCGAGCGCGTCGAGCATTTCCCGCTTCTTGAGTTTGCTCGTGCGGCTTATATGGCACCACGTCGGTTTTTCATATCCGAAAGCGTCGTAAAGCAGCCAGTGGTTCGCCGTGTTGGTCAGGTGGTCGCGGCCGCGGATAACGTGCGTTATCTTCATAAGCGCGTCGTCGACGACAACGCCGAAATGGTATGTCGGCATGCCGTCCTGTTTTATGACCACGAAATCCGTCACTTCGGAGGCCTTGACGCGCACGTTGCCGCGCACGAGGTCTTTGAATCTGACAATCGCATCCCGCGGCGTCGCGAACCGCCAGCAGAACGGCCGTCCTTCCTTTTCAAAACGCTTCACATCTTCCGCCGGGAGGAAACGGCACGGGTCGGGGCTGACGACCTGTTTCTTTTCCGCTTCTGGCTCACCCTCCCCTTCGCAAAAGCATCTAAACACCATGTCTTTCTTGACCAGGCGCTCCAGGTGTTCTTTATAGATATGCAACCTTTCGCTCTGGCGGTACGGCCCGTACTCGCCGCCGTGCCAGGGTGACTCGTCGATTGCGATACCGAGCCATTCGAAATCTTCCCTGATGAGGTCTTCGTATTCCTTTTTTGAGCGCTCGCGGTCGGTGTCTTCGATTCGGAGGACGAAAACACCGCCGTGCTTCCGGGCGAACAGGTAGTTGAAAACAGCCGTCCGGAGGTTTCCGAAATGCTGGTAGCCGGTCGGTGAGGGAGCGTAGCGTACTCTTACGGTCATTCCTTTTTCTCTTGCGAATCTTTCGGAACGAGCAGAGCGATGGCGTAGGCGGACATCGAATCGCCCGACGCACCCAAGCCTTCGGTCGTCTTGGCCTTGACTGACACCGGGCATCCGAAGATCGCGCCCATGTTCTGGCCGATCTGCGACTTGACTCCGCCGAGCTTCGGCGCATCGGCGATTATCGTGATATCAAGGCTTGTAATAATCCAGCCTTCGTCCTCGACCATCGCGCATACTTCCCGGGCCAGCACGGCGCTGGATATGTCTTTGAACCTCGAGTCAGTATCAGGGAAAAGGTCGCCGATGTCGCCCTCGCCGGAAGCGCCGAGGATCGCGTCGATCGCGGCGTGAAGCACGACGTCGCCGTCGGAGTGGCCAAGCAACCCTTTGTCGTGCTTAACGATAAGCCCGCCCAGCATCAACGGGCGGTCCTCGCAGAACTTATGGCCGTCGATTCCAAGACCAACACGCATTATTATTCCCCGATAAGCCGAATAATGGATTATATTTGCACGGTGTTTGAAGTCAAGGAAAAAGGACTGCGCGGATTTTCGATTGTCGATTGCGGAAAATATAATTAGTCGGCGAGTTTACTCGCCGGGTCTTCGTTTAGCGGGCGAGCTTGCTCGCCGCGTGCGGTGTGGTCTGCGGCGCGTTAAATATAGAAAATGTTCTGCGGGCCGACTTGGGAGTTTACTTCTCGGAAAGGCAGTTCTACAAAGTAATATCACGGCGTGAAAATCCCACCTGTGTTAGTCGAGATATTCTCCGTTCCGCCTGCTCCACCCCAAATGATCATGGTACTCCCGGTTGATATTGCTGTGTGGTAGCTCCTCTTGACCGGGCAATCACCATCCATTGATGTTGGTTCCCATCTGTCATCCTCAGGATTGTAAACGCCTCCGCTACCAACCTCCTCATAAGGCCCGCCAATACTCGAACCGCCCCACACAATCATCTTTCCGCCAATGGAAACTGCCGTATGGCAACTTCTGTCCGTCGGGCAGGCTCCAAGTGTTGATGTAGCCTTCCAGATATTCAGGACGGGGTCGTATACACCGCCGGGGGTTTTAACACCCGGTGCTATAACATCAACACCCCATATAATCATCTCATTGCCCGTCCAGACGGCTGTGTGTCCCCATCTCAGTCTGGGACCATTACTTTCACTTGTAGAAGACCATGAGTCGTTGCCAGGATTGTAGACAGCACCAGTATGGGTTGAACTCCCTCCGGCAATCCCACCCCAGATTATCATATCCGTACCGGTCCATACTCCGGTATGCACATACCTTGCCGATGGACACTCATTGCCATTATTTATTTTTGTCCATGTATTCAAATTGGGATCGAATACAGCACCATCATTGAATTGACTTTGATTTCCTACACCGCCCCATATTATCATCTGTGATCCTGTTGATACGGCAATATGCGAAAACCTTGGGGACGGGCAATCACCGTTAATTGATGTGGCGAACCATGAATTCGTTTCTGGATCATACACACTTCCATTGCCCAAAATGATTGAGTTACCATTATCCTGAAATAAACCACCCCAGATTACCATTTTGGAACCTGCCCAGACAGCCGTATGTAAAGATCTCGGCGAAGGGCAGTCGATTCCGGTAGATACCTGAAGCCAGGAATCTGTTTCAGGGTCATATATTCCACCCGTGTTTAATCTTTTTCCATTATCATCCATTCCTCCCCATACAATCATCTTCGAACCGGTCCAAACAGCCGTATGATCCCATCTTGGTGACGGGCAGTTATCGGCTGTAGAAGTAGGCAGCCACGAACCGACACCAGTTACCGTACCGGTTCCGGTGCCCGTATTGATGAGAAGGCCGGGGTACTTTTCATAGAGTTTCTCTTTTTTGTTGCACCCACAAACGAGTAGCTGTCCGCATGCGGATAGTGCGCATATCAGTACTACGATGTATATATTACATTTCTTACGTAACATAAATAAAACCTCATTATTCGGCTATTTGACCATGCTCTGTGGCAGGACATCAGGATGTTTGTCTTTTAGACGGGCTTCGGATGTAATTATTCTACTCATTCTCAACATGAATGTCAATAACGGCTTTGTAGTATTGTACTTCTCAGCAGTAGAGTAAAGCGGCTTGCCATCGGGTATGTAAGAAGCTATAATCCGCGGCGGGATATATGTCAAAAGCTGATGCGTCATTTCCGAAATCGCGCAGGATTCTGAAGCGGCCGGACTTTCAGCGGATTATGAAAACGGGTCTCCTGCGCCGCGGCGACCGGCTGGTGTGTTATATTGTCGAAAAGCCGGGCGAGGACACGCGTATCGGATTCCTGGTGTCGCGCAAATTCGGGAACGCGGTTGCGCGCAACCGAATCAAGCGGCTGCTTCGGGAAGCGTTCCGGAATCTCAAAGGCGAAATCCCGGAAGGCATGGAGATAATTGCCTTGCCGACGAAGAAACCGGAATACACTCTGGACGGTTTCACTCAAGACATGCGGAAATTGCTTTGCCCCCCACCGGGTGGGGTAAAAATGTCGGCCCAGGGCGCGCCGTGCCCCTACAGTTCCGGGCAGGCGCGGGGGCCTGCCCCTACATAAAGAGGTAACCGGAATTGATTCGCATGCTGCGCTGGTTCGCAATTCGCCTTATCCGCCTGTGGCAGACGTGTTTCTCGTCGTGGCTGCCGCCGTCGTGCAGGTACGAGCCAAGCTGTTCCCAATACATGGTGGAAGCGATACAGAAGCGGGGACTCGTCAGGGGAATACTTAAAGGCACATGGCGGATTTGCAGATGTAATCCATGGACGGCGGGGGGATACGATCCCGTGGAGCGCGACCCGGAGCACCCGCCCCTGCCGTGGGAGTTCAAGCGGGACTATGAAGCGCGAATCGCAACCCTCGAGGACGCTGCTGAATGAATCTCAGACAATTCATAGACAAGACATGGTTCCTCGGCCTTCTGTTCATCATGTGCGTTATCGGCTACATCGGGCACTCATGGGTCGCAAAAATATATCAGTACTACGACGCGAAAATTCACATCGCCGCGCTACTGTTCCTTTCGAGCTTTTCGATGCGCGCGAGCAAGCTGCGCGAAGGTATGCTCAGCGGACGGGTGCATATAGCGGCCTTTATCACCAACTGGGTAGTGGGCACTCTCCTCGCCTTAGCAATCGGTTTTGCTTTTTTCCGCAACCAGCCGGGGGCGTTCGTCGGCATTATTATCGTTGCCGCTATCCCGACCACCATGGCGTCTGCGGCGGTCTGGACCCGGCTCGCAGGCGGAAACGACGGCGTCTGCATTGCATTTATTTTCATTGCCAATATATCCAGCGTGATCGTGACGCCGACCATCCTGTCAATCGGCTTGTACTTCGCCGGGATAGAAATCATTGGAAACAGTGGACAGCCAGTAAACGTTTTTGAGTTATTTTCGTTCGTGGAAACATTGAAGAAACTGGCTCTTGTCCTTATTCTGCCGGTGATTTCGGGCCAGGTGCTTCGCCTGCTCGTCGGGCTGAAAAACGCGGAGCGTTCACGCAAAGCCGTCACCTATATTACGCAGGTACTTGTTATTTTCATGGTATTTATCGCGGTCGGACGGGCGCATGACCAGATATCCAAAACCTCGGCTGCGCGACTCCTGGTTATCCTGTTTGCCCTTCCGGGAATGCACGTCATTCTGCTCATAATCGCATATTCGATTGGCAGGCTGATGAAGCTGGAACGCGACCAGATGATTCCACTTCTTTTTTCAGGCGCGCAGAAGACTCTTCCGGTCGGGTTTTATCTCGGAGACGAGTTCGCCAAAATGAATCCGGCCCTCGCCCTCGCGCCGATACCGACGATAATCTATCACCCCACCCAGCTCGTTATCGACCTGTTCGTTGTGGAGCTTTTTAACAGGGCTGAAAAGAAGGATAAACAACGGGCCGGGCCTGAAGAAAAAACAAGCCCCGGACCTGAGTGATCCGGGGCGTTTCGTCAGATTGCGGTTCAGAATAACTTTTTTACATTAATTCACCACGGCCCTCAAACTCACCGCGGAAGCGGCGGTCCCGGCGCCTGGGCTCGTCCGGCCAGCCTTTCTTACTACGTTGCTTTTTTTCCTTCATCTGCTGCTGCCGTTTTTTCTCCTTCAGTTTTCGGAGCATTTGCTGCTTCTTTTTAATTTCGTCCATCAGGCGCTTTGCCTGGCGGTCGATGTCGGTGCCGCGCTTGTCAACTTTGCCTTTACGGGCAGGCTTCCCCTGCTTTTGTTTTTTGACCTTGTGCTTCGGCGCTTTTTTCTTCTGCACCTTGTGAGGCTGCTTCTTCATTTTCTTATAAGGCATATCCGGGTGAAGACCGGGCTGCTTCATCTTCTTGTGAGGCATATCGGGTGGAAAACCTTTCGGGCCCTGATGGGGCATCAGGCCTTTCATCTGTTTTTTCAGAGCGGGATGCTTCTGCATCTGCCCCGGCATATTTCCCTGAAGGCCTTGAAAACGCTTTTTCAGCTGTTCGAGTCTCGGCATAATACGCTGGCGCTGCTCAGGCGACATACCCTGGAGGCGCTTCAAAACTTCCTGCATGCGGCGGCGCATCATCTCCTGGCCCTGCTGCATGCCCGGCGGGTTGCCGTAACGGCGGCGCATCATTTCCTGACCTTCGCGCATGCCGCGCATGGGACCTTGCATGCCTCTCATACGTCCCTGCTGACCACGCATACGGCCCTGCATGCCGCGCATGCCGCCGAACTGACCCTGGCCCCTGTCACGCATGCGACCGAACTGGCCCTGACCCCTGCCGCGCATCCGGCGGCCGAACTGACCCTGGCCTCTGCCGCGCATCCGGCCGAACTGGCCCTGGCCCCCACGGCCACGCATGCGACCGAACTGGCCACGGCCCTGACCGCGCATACGGCCCCTCATTGCGCGCTGGCGTTTTCTTAGTGCTTCAGCACGCGGGTCACGTGCTTTGCGGTCGCGCCTGGCTTTGTCACCACGCTTCTGTGGTTTGGGCTGGCGTGCCTTTGGTTGGCGCGCTCCGGGTTGGCGCGCCCTGGCTTGCGGTCTCGCTTTTGCCCTGGCGGTCTGCGGCCTTCTCTGAGGCTGTCTGACTTTGGTGCCTCCCCTTGCTTTCTGAACCATTTCTTTATAGCGGGCAATAGTGTCCTGATTACGTTTCGCTATACCTTTATACTGCCTGTTTTCTTTCTCAAGCTGTTGCAACCGGGCATACAATTTTTTTATGGCTTCAACAACATCTTTGGGCAGGTCTTTTGTGTTAATTCTGGCAGGTTTCTGCTTCGCTCTGGCCCTCTTCTGTGCTTCAGCCCTGGCTTTCCGGGCGGCTTTTGCATCGGGCCTGTCCTGTGCATAAGTACTTATACACAAAGTAAGTATGACAACAAGTGTCACGGAAAAGAAGAATATGGTCGATTTTCGCATAAGAATGCTCCTTTGCCAAATGGCCTGTATAGTCGCTCTAGGTCTCCTTTGTACTATTATGTCAAACACAAGCGGTTTTGCAAGGTTTCGGGATAAATAATTTTTCCTCCAGCAGGATGATTCTTGTAATCCGTTGCCGTTTGCGCTATAATAAAGTCTCCTGGCCAGAGATGGAACTACCCCCAATGCACAGCGAATGTCCCGTGTCCTCCTCAAGCATGATACCGGCGCTGCTGCCCGGCGACAGGTTGCAGTGGGTGGAAACAAGCCCGGCCGACCTGCGCTTCGGCGACATAGTATTATACTTGCGCGGCCACGTTCTGGTTGCGCACCGTTTCCTTTTCAAACGCAGAAAAGGCGGACGCACCATGCTTGTCTGCCAGGGAGACGCATTGCCCTATCCTGATCGGCCGCTGGCCCGGGAAGCGCTCCTCGGCCGCTGCGTCGCGGTTTCTCGTGGAGAAAAGACCTGGGCCGTAAACAGGTTTTCAAACATTACAATTGCTTTTCTGACAATGGCGAAAACATTGCTGAGGCGTCTTTTTACTATCGTAAGAAGCCGACGGGAGCCTGATGCGAATCCGTCGTAAAACGATGGATTTTCGTTGCAATGGCACGTCCGTTATTTATAATAAAGTTCTCCCTTTTACATTCGATCTGCTTTGATTTCCAGTTGCACAGTCCGCCGTCAGACCGTGGAGCACAGTGTGGTTAACCTCAATATGAGCGTGTCTGAGCTCGAGGAACAAGCCAGGCAATGCCGCATCGATATTATACGGATGCTTGCTGAAGCCGGTTCCGGCCACTCGGGCGGCAGCCTTTCCTCTGTGGATATTCTTGTCGCGCTCTACTTCAACTTTATGAAACACGATCCTGAAAGCCCTACATGGGAAGAGCGCGATTTCTTTATCCTCTCCAAAGGCCACGTATGCCCGGCTCTCTACACCGCCCTTGCCAGGGCAGGCTATTTCCCGGTCGAGGAATTGATGACGCTCCGCAAACTCGATTCCCGCCTTCAGGGACACCCGGCAAAAAACAAGGGACTTCCAGGCATCGAGGTCTCTTCCGGTTCGCTTGGACAGGGCCTTGGCATCGGGGCAGGCGTGGCCCTTGGCCTTAAAATCGACGGCAGGCCGAACCGCGTCTGGTGCCTCAACGGCGACGGCGAAATGCAGGAAGGCTCTATCTGGGAATCCGCAATGGCAGCCGGCCATTACAGGCTTGACAATCTCGCGACCATCGTTGACATGAACGGCCTGCAGATAGACGGCGAAGTCTGCAAGGTGATGAACATCGAGCCTCTCGATGAGAAGTTCAGGGCTTTTAACTGGAACGTCGTCAAATGCGGCGGCCATGATATGGCTGACCTTCTTCGGGCATACGAAGAAGCTTCGGGATGCAAAGACAAGCCGACGGCGATTCTCGCGAAGACGGTCAAAGGCAAGGGCGTCTCGTTTATGGAAAACGTCGCCGGGTGGCACGGCAAGGCGCCAAACGCTGACGAAGCCGAAATCGCGCTGAAAGAACTCGGAGCCCTCTGAACATGGTGGATATGAAGCCGACAAAGAACGGGTTCGGAGAAGGGCTCGTCGAGCTCGGCAGACGGAACCCCCGCGTTGTCGCCCTCGGCTGCGATATAACCGGCTCGGTAATGGTAAGCCTTTTCAAGGATGCGTTTCCGGACCGGTTTTTCTCAATCGGTATCGCGGAGCAGAACGCCGCGCAGATTGCGGCCGGACTTTCGCTTGCCGGTTTTGTACCGTTTTTTTCCACCTACGGCGTGTTTGCCTCCGGGCGGTGCTGGGACCAGATTCGCACCACGATATGTTATACGGAACTGAACGTCAAAATCGGCGGCGCGCACGGCGGCATCTCCGTCGGTCCCGACGGCGCCACGCACCAGGCGCTCGAGGAAATCGGCAACATGCGCGCCATCCCGAATATGACCGTTATCGTCCCGGCCGACGCCACCGAAACACGAAAAGCCACGATCGCCGCCGGGGAGATGCTCGGCCCCTGCTACGTACGTTTCGGCCGGGAGGCGGTGCCGAGCTGGACGAAGGAGGACGACCCGTTCGAGATCGGAAATGCAAACCTGGTTAGAGACGGGAATGACGTCGCAGTCATCGCGTGCGGAGTCATGGTTTATGAAGCCCTTTGCGCCGCGGAGGAACTCGAAAAAGAAGGCATCTCGGTCCGCGTCGTAAATCTGCATACGGTTAAACCGATTGACACGGGCGCGATAGTCTCCTGCGCAGAAAAATGCGGCTGCATCGTCGCCGCCGAGGAACACCAGATTTACGGAGGATTTTGCGGGGCCGTTGCCGAACAGGTCGTGCAGCACTGCCCCGTTCCAATGGAGTTCGTCGCGGTAGATGACCGTTTCGGCGAGTCGGGCGACCCTGAAGAACTCATGAGCGAGTTCGGCCTGACTTCGAGCGATATCGTTTCCGCAATCCGCAATGTACTCAAACGATCCGGTAAATAGTCAGTCCAAACCGATACGATTTAAGGATAAAAACCATGAAAGAAGACAATGAACTCATCGGGAAGTATTCTACGGAATCGCAGATTCTGCACGGAGAATTCACAACTGAAAAATGGGACTACTCACACCACATAATTCCACCGATATCCTGCTCCGCCTCTTACAGGCTGGACTCGGTAGAGCGGGGAGCGCTCGGCTTTGAAGACTTCGCGCGCCCAAGCCAGATTGAACACGCGCCTATCTACGTCTACGACCGCCTCGACGAACCGACGCGCTCGATGCTCGAGACGCGGCTTGCAAAAGTCGAAAGCGGCGAAGTCGGTGTCTGTTTCGCAACCGGCATGGCGGCCATATCCGCCGTCTTCGGTGTTTGCCTCAGGACCGGCGATCGAGTGACCGGCCACACAACTCTTTACGGCTGCACCTTCTCTCTGTTTGAGAACTGGTTCCCCCGGATGGGGCTCGGCGTCGATCTCGTCGACATGCGCGACCTTGACAAGCTTCGGGACGCAATCAGACCGGAGACGAAAACCGTATACTTCGAGTCCCCTGCCAACCCCACGCTCGAGCTGATCGACATCGCGGGTGTGCGCACCGTGCTTGACGAAATAAACGCCGACCGCGACGAAAGCGACCGCGTCAGGATGGTTATCGACAACACGTTTGCAACGCCGTTCTGCCAGCGCCCGATAGAGATCGGGTGCGATATCGTCCTGCATTCTCTTACGAAAAACATCGGAGGTTTCGGCACCGATATGGGCGGCGTCGTCGTTACGTCCAGCGAACTCGAGGGCGACCTGCTTCTTTACCGCAAGGATTTCGGCGGCGCGATGAGCCCCAAGGTTGGCTGGCAGATTCTGACGTACGGCCTGCCGACGCTCCCGATTCGCGTGCGCCACCAGACCAGGAGCGCGTACAAGATTGCCGAATACCTGGAAAATAATCCAAAGGTCGCCCGCGTAAATTATCCCGGCCTTGAAAGTTTTGTCCAGGCCGACCTGGCGCGGAAACAGATGCTCGACTTTGACGGTGATTTCGCGCCCGGCAACATGATCTACTTCGAACTGGCAAGCGATAAACGCGAGGATGCGGTCAGCTTCCTCAACTGGATCGGGAAAAACTCGTATGCCCTCACCCTTGCCGTTTCTCTCGGGCAATTGCGCACGCTGGTGGAATCGCCTACAAACATGACCCACTTCGTTGTGTCAGATGAAGCCAAGGAAAAAAGCGAAATGTCACCAACCGGAATCCGGATGTCGGTCGGGATCGAACGCGCCGCCGATATTATCGCGGACATGGAATCGGCGTTTGAGAGCATTTAATAACCTTGGGAAGTATCCACGCTTCGCGCCAGGGAGAACGTTATGAAGCGATGTTTTAAATGCGGCCGAGAATGGAAAAACAAGCACGACCCCGGCTTCAACGAACTTTGCGAAGACTGTCACTCATATCTGCATTGCTGCCTCAACTGCGTGCTCTACAACCCGAAGCTTTCGAACCGGTGCAAAAGCGATACGACCGAACACGTGTCGAATCCCGCGGACAAGAACTTTTGTGAGGAGTTCAAGTTCCTTGCCGTAAGCCCCCAGAGCGAAGACGAGCGCGGCCGGGGCCGGGATCCACAGGAACGCTGGGACGCGCTCTTCGAGTAACGCGTATCGATTGTCGATTTGGGGAAGAGTTAAAAGTTTAAAGTTAAAAGTTCTAAGTTAAATACCAGGACGGAAATTATGAATTCAGAATTATGAATGATGAAAATGAAATTCCCGGTACTTGGTACTCCGTACTTCTTCAGCGATTGTCGATTTTCGATTGGAAGCACCACGCCGGAAGGCGTGGTGACCGAAAGTTGTATGAGCCGGTCTCAGACCCGCCCAAATTGTTAGCCACGCTTGCGCGGCGCGTTTTTGTAAAACACGGAAGGACAAAGCACAGAAAGCCCCTGTTCACCCGCAAACATAATCGAGGCATCACTGTTTTTTTTCGTACACCATCTCGCCGCCGATGACGGTCATCAGACATTCCGTTTTCAGAATCTCCGCCGCCGCGCAGGTCATGATATTTTTTGAGAGGACGACGAAGTCGGCCAGTTTCCCGACCTCCAGCGAGCCCTTGATCTTCTCTTCAAACGCGGCATAAGCTGCGTCGATCGTGAACGACCGGAGCGCTTCTTCGCGCGTCATCAGGTCCTCGGGACGCCAACCGCCGCTGGGGAGGCCCTCCGCATTGGCCCGCGTCACCGCCGCGTAAAAACCGAGCAGCGGATTTTCGCTCTCCACCGGAAAGTCCGACCCTCCCGCGATGCGACATCCGGCGCGAAGGAACTTCGCCCACGCATAGCATCCCTTCACACGCTCGGGGCCGACGCGGTCCTCGGCCCAGCGCATATCGCTCGTGCAGTGGGTCTGTTGCATTGACGGAATGATACCCAGCTCTGCGAACCTGGGAATGTCCTCGAGCGACACCATCTGCGCGTGCTCCACCCGGAACCGGTGATCCTTGACCGGATTGTCTTTCAACGCTTTTTCGTATACGTCGATGGTTTCGCGGTTTCCGCGATCACCGATGGCGTGTGTGCATACCTGGTAGCCGTGCTTGAGCGCCGCCCGCGAGATTTTCAGGATGAACTCGGGTTGCTGCCCCGGCAGGCCCCGGTAGCCTTTGCGGTCACTGTAGTCCGCAAGCAGCCACGCGCCACGCGACCCCATCGCGCCGTCGACCATGCACTTGACCGCCCGCACGGTAATGCGATTGTCTCCATATCCGATGAGCGGCTTGTTCTTCTCAAAATACGGGACAGCGGAACCGGAATCCACCATCGCATAAATGCGGAGCTTGAGCTTATGGTCGTCGGCAAGCTTCTTGTATAACCCGATCTCGGCCGGCGAAACGCCGGCGTCATGAACACCTGTCAATCCGACCGCGAGGCACCGCTTCTGCGCCGCGAGTACGTAATCCTCCACGCTGCTCCCCGCACTGTACGGCATGGCGCGTATGATCAGGCTCTTGGCGTTGTCAACGAAGATACCGGTCGCCTTGCCTTTACTGTCGCGCAGGATCTCGCCACCGCGCGGATTCGGGGTGGAATCATCGATACCGGCCAGTTCCATCGCCCTGGCATTCGCGAGGCCGGCGTGCCCGTCCACACGCGTGAGCCATACCGGATTGTCAGGCGAGACCTCGCTCAGCCGGTGATGTGTCGGTAACTTCTTCTGCCCCCAGTTGGCCTGGTCCCAGCGCCCACCGGTAATCCAGTCGCCTTTCTTCGCCTTTGCAACCGCTTCCTTGACGGCTTCCAGCATCTTGTCATAGCTCCGCGTCTGGCGCAGATCGAGACTGCCCGTGACGAGGCTTCCGAGACTGGCCAGGTGCGCGTGTGAGTCGATGAGGCCGGGCACGACAACGCGGCCCTTCAGGTCCACCTTCCCGGTATTCGGGCCGCAGAACTTCAGGATATCGGTATCGCCGCCCACCGCAATGATTTTTCCGTCCCTGACCGCCAGGGCGTCGGCCCGGGGGCGTTCGGGATCCATCGTGTAGATATCGGCGTTCGTGAATACGGTGTCAGCGGCGCTCACGGGCCCATCGCCGTCAGCGGGCGTCGGCGTGCAACCGGATACGAAGATGAGTAAAACAGTTATGATAAGCCGGGTCATGGAACCCTCCCATCAATTTTCGATTTACGATTTTCGATTGTCGAATTCATTTCTTATTTTCTTTTTCGGTACCCGGTACTTGGTTCTTGGTACTCGGTACTCGGTACTTCTTCTATATTGTACAGGCAAACGCGGAGAGTGCAAGCGTCCTGAGAAGGGACAAGGTAACAAGTTGACAAGGCAACAAGGTAAAATGAGCTTCGCTGCTTCCGCAGGAATGATAATCAAATCGTGGGACGGACATTTTTTGTCTGTCGCATTCGCCGGCCGGCAGGCCGGCAAGTATGTAAATAATACGAACGTTCAGACCTTCGAACATTCAAACTTTCGAACGTTCAAACTATGTCGTTACCCCGTCGAAGAATGCCACGCCGGCAGCGCCGAATATGGCTATCGGCATCCAGGCGGCAATTACAGGCATAAGATCACCCCGGTTGCCGAGTTCCGCAAACAGGTACGTAATTATGATAAAAACCAGGCAGACGCAAATGCACATGGCCACGCCGTAAAAGTAACTGCGCATGGTGAACTTAAGCGCAAACGGAAGACCGATTAGAAGCAACACGAGATTCGAAAACGTAAACGTGATTCTGGACCAGAACTGCATATTGAGATGAGTCAGATATGGTCTCCTCTCATGCTGCCTGAGAAGGTCTCTCATTGAGAGATGGGCCAGATCGTAAATCCCCCTCGTTGAACTCTCAAGATCCTCGGGTTTAATATCCGTTCGGAAGTCTCGAAACTCCGGCGGAAGCTCGTGCGTCCGGTCAGGCTCAACGCATGCGATAAACAGCGAATCACCGCACTTCTCAATGGCTTTTGTTCCGTCGGGCAGATTAAGCAGCCTGCGATCCGCTCCGAAACGGTAAACAGTACACCCGTTAAGGCGCCACCCCCGCACTTTTATGCCTCTTACCTTTACCCGCGTAAACGAAGCATTGCCCGCAAAAATCTGGTTCCCCGTAGCATCGTTGGTAATCTGGATATTTTCCATTCTCTTCATGCTGGGGAAATACCGGTCCATATTAAACAGGTTTCCATAGCTGTCGGGAAAAATCATCGGCCTGACGAATGCCAATCCTTTTGTCCGTCGCATGCTGTCGGCCATTCGCGGAACGATAAATTCCTGCGCGCCCATCATAATTACGCTGAAGACAAATGTCCCTATGAAAACGGGAACAAGGGTTCTGACCGTCGGCACTCCCGCCACCATCAGAGGAACCAGCTCGTTGGATTTGTTGAGCCGGGTCACCGTGAACATCGCGGCAAGAAGAGCGATAAAGGGCGCCAGGTTATACAGTATGGCAAGAGAATACACCGTATAATGCTGAAATATCAGGCTGATAACCGAAATCTGAAGATTGCTTCGGAACTTGTTCAGATTCAATATCAGGTCCAGACAGATAAACAACGCAAGGAAAGACAAACCGCACATTACAAGCCGGGCGATAAACAACCTGGAACAATAGGCGTCAAATATGGTTATCCGCAGGCGGGTCATCCAGCGCCAAAGCCCGCGTCTTGCTTCCAGTCTGCGGTCCGGGTCGGCATATTCGCCGCCCTCCCCCATAGCGGCACTCCCGGCCGTCAGCGAAACCAGTTTCCCGGCAACCAGCTTCATCGTTTTCCAGAACTCGGCAAGCAGAATGGTGAGTCCATCCAGAAATCGCGTGAACCAGCCGCTTTTGCCGCGCCTCATCCGATATGGGAGATACAGATTAAGGAATATAATAAGGATGAGAGCAAAAGCGGTGCCCATGTGGACCCAGATTGAAAGGGGGGGAGACTGGTCAAGTGGCATTCGGTAAAAGTCCTGCAACGTATCTGGAGTTTTCGTCCCCGGGTGGGAACCGCCTGCGCAAAAATTCATGCCCACAATCGTCGGCGCAAAGTTTAAAAGAAGAGCGAGAAGCAGCGATATGAACATCGGCACAAGCCGGTTCTGCCGCCTGAGTGTAAGCGCAATCGGAAGCGCGATCAGGGTCCATAGAAACGGCATGAGCGGAAAGGCATAACGCCTGTGCAGTTCGGTCAGGAAGCGGTAAAACTCTGTTTTCCCGTCCCACCACATGCGGTACGCAACCGCGCTGGTTTCGTCGATACTTCTGATCAGCCTTTCGCGCTTGACGGCACTCATGTTGGGGTCATTGGCGACCCGGTCTTTTTCCCGCGTAAGCCGATCAAAATCTGCCATGCCTTCCTTCACTTTTTCACGGCAGACGTCAAGCATTTTATGTAATTCTGCGTTGGTGCAGGCCGCAGGACCGATCCTCGGCGTTCGTGCAAGGATGAATGGAAGGTCGCACGAGTCGAACTTCCAGTACATGAATTCAGGCTTTATCTGAACAACCTGTACGTCGATCATCCTGAACAGGGCGATTTTGCCTGACTCATGGAATCCGAGATAGGCACGGTTAGCCTTGAACTGTTTCAGCGTTTTCTGGTTGCGCCCCTTGTAAGGCTCGACGTTTCGGCGGTAGAGAGTTATGTTGTGGAATACGTTCTTGTCGAAATTGCTGCAGAAAAACTTGAAATCCCCGAACTGAATCGTCTTGTTCCGGCCCGAGGCGAGAGATTCGAGTTCGCGCACGAAAGCCCTGGGGGCAAGCTGCTTCTGCGCGTAGCAGTAGGGAGCGATTTCAGAGCTTATCCAGAAAGAAACGCCGGAAAGGATGGCGCCGAATGCTATTACCGGGCCGATAATCCTTACAAGCGAGACACCGCTCGAGCGCAACACGTCAATCTCGTTGTCCGCGGCCATCCGCCCGAGTGCAAGCGTTACCGCAACGAGATAAGAAACCTGTATCACTCCCCACGGAAGATACAGGAAAATTGTAAGGTGTGCCGTCCTTATGAAATGTACCAGCAGGCCTTTATGAAGCATCTGGGCCGCGGTGAAGAAAAGGACAACTCCGACAAGAATCGTCAGTGTCAGAAGGAAATTCTTGAGCACCTGGCCCAGAAAGTATCGCCCCAGTATCGAGCGGGTGGAAAAGGCCAGGTAGAAGGCCGCGACAAGCGATATGCCGTAAACGCCGACAATACGCAACAGGAAAAACAGTTCATTTACAGGAGAATCTGGCATTTGTTTTCACCGTAACCGCGGGTATTCTAACATCCCTGAAAATCGTGTCAATCTCTTTCGGTCCTTTGGTCGTTTGGTCCCTCGGTCCTTTGGTCGTTTGGTTTTAACGACCAAACGACCGGAAGACCAATTGACCGATGGACCTTAATAAAAGTATACTACAAGATTGAAAACGGCGGAAAAATAGGATATTATTATGCCATGCAGGACCTCGCTGAACGCATCCATGAAGCTACCGTACTTATCGCCGACCACGACGCCGATATTCTCACCCTCCTCCGGCTGCAGCTTAAGCGCTCCGGCTACACCAAGGTAACGTGTGCATCCGACAGCGAGCACGCCCTTGAGATTATCGACGCGTTCCGGCGAAAGGGGGCGGAGTTCGATCTGTTCATGCTCGACGTTATGCTTCCGGTCTACGACGGGTACGAAATCTGCCGGAAAATCCGCGAGCTCAGCCAGTCCCCGGTGATCCTGCTTGCCGCGCACGTCGGTGAGACCGAGCGTGAGCGGGTCCGCGAACTGGAAAACGTGGAGTTCCTGGTCAAGCCCTTTCCGCTCGAGAGTGTCGACCTGCTGGTTGAGAAAGCCCTGACAAAGCATCTGCTTGTACGCGAGCTCCGGCAAAGCAACGCCAAGAATCAGCAGCTCTTTCTTAACGTGCTCCAGGTCATCATGAACACGATGGCCGCGACCCACAAGTTCCACGAAGAGCACTCCCGAAACGTTGCCACGATTGTCAGGAAGATTGCAAAGGCGATGAAATTCCCGCCACGTGAGATAAGCCTTCTCGGCATAGCGGGGGCTTTCCACGATATCGGGATGCTGTCGGTCGATGAAACGATACTTAAGAAGCCCGGCAAGCTGTCCAGGGACGAATTTGCGGTCGTAAAGGAGCATACAAAAGTTTCTTCCAGCATCCTGGAGCCTATCCAGGACCTTTCCGCGGTACTGACGACCATACGGCATCATCACGAATGCTGGGACGGGTCCGGCTACCCCGACGGCTTAAAAAGCGATAATATTCCGATGGGCGCCCGCATTCTGTGCGTAGCGGACTCCTACAACGCCATGACGACGGAACGCCCGTACCGCACCGAGCCTTTGTCGCACAAGGAAGCGATCGCGCGCATCTCCGAAGGCGCGGGAACACAGTTCGACCCGGACATCGTTGCCGTATTTACCCAAAAAGTAAAATTTGAATAGCAGCACCGCGGCGCATTGTGCGCCCGCTGATCGACAACGAAAGGACGCCTGCCATGGCAAAGCGGCGAAAACGCATCGACGGCCGCATGAAAGACGAACTGCGAAAAGTTACGATCAAACGGAAGTTTACTTCTTTCCCCGCTGGAAGCGTGCTTATCTCCGCCGGCCTGACACGCGTTCTATGCACCGCGACCGTTGAAGCCAGCATACCCGACTGGCTGCTTGACAGAAAAAGCGGCTGGCTGACCGCAGAATATAATATGCTGCCTTCTTCAGTAATCGGGCGGCGCAGGCGGGAGCGCAACCGAACCAATATCTCCGGCCGAACACAGGAGATTCAACGCCTTATCGGCCGCAGCCTGAGAGCGGCATGCGATTTGACGGCCTTCCCGGAAAAAACAATCTGGATCGACTGCGACGTACTCCAGGCTGACGGAGGCACGCGTACCGTATCGATTACGGGCGCGTTCGTTGCCCTGTTCGATGCCTGCGCATGGCTTTACCGCGAAGGCGAAATCCGCAACTGGCCGCTTCGCCGCTCCATCGCCGGCGTTTCAATCGGCCGCCTCGATAAGCGCAACCTGGTGGACCTCAACTCCGAAGAGGACCGCCACGCCGACGTCGATATGAATCTTGTGATGACCGGGGAAGGCGACCTGGTCGAAATCCAGGGAACGGCCGAGCAAGGTGTATATTCCGAGCGGAACCTCATGTCGTTTCTTAGCGCAGGCAAGCGTGCAATCAAGCGCCTTACAGAGATACAGGAAGAATCGCTCGGCTTGAAAGAAGGCACGTTCACCCACGGCGGCCTGCAGCCGCCACCCAAAAAAGCCAGACGCCGCGTGTCCAGAAGATGAAAATCCTTGCTGCAACTCGGAATCCCGGCAAGCTGCGCGAGCTTAAATCCCTGCTCGCGGAACTGCCAATCGAAATAGTCACCCTCGATGATATTCCCGGCATGCCTGAAGTTATCGAAGACGGCGAAACCTTCGAGGAAAACGCCGCTAAAAAGGCAAGCGAGCTTGCCCGTGAAAGCGGCCTGATCGCGCTTGCCGAGGACTCCGGGCTCGAAGTCGGCGCGCTCGACGGCGCACCCGGCGTTTACTCCGCAAGATATGCAGGCGAATCCCGCTCCCATTCGGCGAACAACAGGAAACTTCTGAGTGAGCTAAAGAACGTTCCGAAGGGAAAACGCACCGCCAGATTTGTCTGCGTGGCCGCGGTAGCTTCGCCTGAAAAGATTCTTTTTACGGCCCGCGGCGTATGCGATGGATTGATACTGGAAAAGCCCCGCGGGGAAAGCGGTTTCGGATATGACCCTCTCTTCTTTTACCCGCCGAAGAACCAGACGTTTGCGGAAATGGGCACGGAAGAAAAAAACAAGGTCAGCCACAGGGCAAAAGCTCTTGCAGATGTGAAAGTTGAATTTGAAAAAATACTGAAAAGCAACGATGAAATATTTTCATGATCCAAGACTCTCGACGCCCGACGCCTGACGCTCGACGCGGAACCGCTTCCATTTCAACAACCCGATTACAAATCCCCAGCCTACCCACAGGCCGATTACTATTCCATGTAGAATGAAATTTATCGGATGCAGTATTCGCGTCGCGGCAATTTCGGCCGGATAGGGCAGATAGAGAAGGGCTGCAACGCCGGTCAGCCCCAGCGTAATCCACAAGGGGTGCACGATGATTGCGGTAAGCGAAAACGTCCCCAGCGTAGCCAGAAACGGACGCCTGTTTCCGCCCAAAAAACGATAGACCGGCTTCAGGATTATCGCAGTCAGCCTGGGGCTCCAGCCTGCCCAGAAAGCTTCGGAAGCCGTAACAATCCGCCCCTTTCCAAGCGCCCGCTTGAGTCTCCGCGCGGCGCCCCCGGCAAAAAGCTCGCGCTCGCCCAGCCAGCCGCGCAACACCATTCTTGCAGGAATGAAATAAGGATGACTGCGAATAAACGGAACAAACCGCAGCAAACCCAGCATCAGGAAATCGTACCAGGCAAGAATGCCCCCGACGATTGCGCGCCGTTTCTCGGACCGCTCCAGCCTGCCGAAAGCCGCCGGGAAAAGAAACACCCTCGTTCGTTCAGATGCTGCGGCGTGGCGCTGCCAGGCAACGGACTCGGTGAACTCGTGAAACTTGTTGCGGATCATGACTGCCAGAGAATCGCTCTGCGGCAGAACACAACCCAGCCCCTGGACCACGTCCGACGGGGTAACTTCGCCCGCGATTGCTAGGTTCTCGGCAAGGAGCAGGAGGAAGAGACGGGTCGCCTCCTCGCGTGTGGTTCGTGAGACAACTGCAGGATTTCCGAACACTTCCCCAAGCAGAACGGCGGTACCGGCGCATATCAGCGCGGACGCAACCCCGCGGTGCTCGATTTCCGCAAATGCCGGATGCACTTTTATCCGCAGTTCATCGACATCCAGGGCAATCGGGCCTGTCAGAGAGCCGTCAACGGCAAAGGATATTTCTCTCTCACGCGCCTGCAACCCGTATGCAATTGTCAGCGAGTCCGACCGCCCCCGGAGTGCGCTGCCGAGGTTTGCCGCAAGCCAGCCGCCCGTAAGCCTTATCATCGAAACAAACTGCGGATCCACTTTCAGATGAAAACGTTTTCCGCCGACTGAAAATCGGCGCCTTGCCAGGCTTTCAGTTTTCTTTCCATCGAGCCTGTCCGACGGTTTGAGAAGGTCGGAAGAAGGGAAGAAAATTACATTTGGCAATTTCGGCTCTCAATTTGCAAACGCGAAACATCAACGCGACCTTGATAAAATAATTATATCAGCAAATTCATCACACGCAACCGACTTCCGGTTTTGCGGATAATGAATACCGTAGAATGTGATAACGCCTGCGGTGTAGCCCGTAAAACCGCATAATCGCCGAATATTCAAATACGCCGTAAATATGGAAAAGCTTCCCAGAGTCAATACTGTCTCGAATACGTTTCGTGAATTTTCGCACAATTTTTTTCTTGACTAGATTACGCGATTGTGATATCTAACACGCTCCCTTTAAAACCGGCTCGCACGGAAACAATTCCAGGCCCTGATTTGGGGTGACAAACGACATGGAACGAGTAAAAATCCTCACACGAATCAAGGAAGCTGAAGCGGCTGTAAATAAGATGAAAAGTGATTGCGACTCTGAATGCCGCAAAACCATTGCCGATGCGGAAACGGAAGCCAAAGACATAATAAGCGCATCGGAGGAAAAACAACGGCACAGCCGCGAGGAAGCGCTGGAAACTTTCAGGAAAGAAATCGCGGGAAAAAAAGCCGCGATTTTTGCAAAAGGCGAAGAAGATGCCCGCGCTCTCATCGAGCGCACCGGCAAGAAGTTGGATGAGGCAACCCAGTTCATCGTTTCAGAGTTCGAGCGTTCCTTCGATGTTTAAACCGAAACCGATGACGAGGGCGCTGATCGTTGGCTCCCTCGACAAACTGGAAACCACGATACGCAGCCTGCACTCACTCAACGCGGCACACCTTATCGAATTACCCGCCGAGCAGGATGAGTTTGCGCATGGCCGCGCACTCCCGGAGGCTGGACGCACCGCCGAGCTGCTGGTGCGCGTCCGGTCGATTCTGAGCGCGCTGAACCTCAGCACCGAGGGAATGCCGAGCGAGACGTACCACGAAGCGGACCTTGTTGGAACACTCGAAAAAAGAATTGACGAGCTAGAGAAGCTCATCCTCGATCGGCACGAAACCCTCAATTCCACCGAATCAGAGCTGGCGACCCTCGAGGCAAGGATTGCCGAACTCGAGCCCTTCGCCGATCTCGGAATCCCATTCGACCTGTACCACGGCTATAAGAGCCTTGCCTGTTTTGTCGGCACGACGCGTGAAAATCTGGGCGATAGAATTGATAAGATTACGCCGAACTACCATTTCGTTTACGGCACCGAACCGAAAGGCATATATGCCCTTTTCGTTCCTGCTGAAGCGGCGGATGAAATTGAAAGCCTGCTCCGCGACGTTGGCTACAATCCCGAGCGGGTGCCCGAAGAAACCGGCGACCCGATCGCGCTGGTCGGCGAATGCAAGGAGCGGATTTCACGCCTGAAAACCAGCCGGGAGAAGCTCCGCGAAGAAATCGAAAAATCCAAAGACACGTCCCGGGCCTTCCTCTGCGCCGCGGAAGAATACCTCAGGGTGCAGCTCGAAAAGGCGGAAGCACCGCTCCAGTTCACATGTTCCGACAATGCATTTGTAATCGATTTCTGGATTCCTTCAGAGATATTTGACCCACTTTCGAAAAAACTTTCCAGTGACGTCGGCGAGGGGCTGCATGTAACAAAGATGGAATCCAAAGGCGCCGATCATCACGGGGAAGAGGAAAACGCCGAAGAACCGCCTACCGCATACGACAACCCCAAAGGCGTCCGCGGCTTTGAAACGCTGATCAACATGTTCACCACGCCGAAGCACGATGAGATCGACCCGACGCCGGTAATTACGTTCGGGTTCCCGATTATGTTCGGCTTTATGATTGGCGACCTCGCATACGGCTTGATATTCATGATTATCGGGCTGATTATTGCCTCGAAAAAGAGCCTCGACGTCGGAATCCGGACAATGGGCTGGTATCTTATTACCGGCGGTTTTTTTGCGGCGGTTTTCGGCGGAATCATGTTCGCCGACGTGTTCGGGATACCTTTCCACAGCGCGCATCCTGACCCGGACAAAACATGGAATTCGTGGGAGCAGATTCTGGGAATAACGGGTCTTTGGGGAGGCTACTACCACAAGACCAACGGTGAACATATAAAAAGCATGCTTACACTGACGATTCTTTTCGGCTGCGCATACATGCTTTTCGGTTTATTCCTTGGATTCCTGAACGAGATAGCGCATGGAGTTCACGGAATCAAGCACGCTCTGGTAAAGGTGGGATTCTTCCTGGTTCTTTTCGGTTTCGGCATTCTGGTTATCACCTTCGACGCGAAAGTAATAAAATTTTCAGACCTTGCCAAAAAGATCGTCGCAACGCTGCCGTTCCTCGGCAGCATGACGACCGTGCTCATATTCCTGATTCCGGGGTTAATCTTCATACTTGCGGGCAACCCCATGGAAATCCTCGAATTCGTCGGCCCTTTTGCAAACATGGTTTCTTTCGCTCGTCTGGCGGCCATAGGAGTGGCAAAGGGATTTCTGGTCGGGGCGTTTAACGACCTCGGCATTAAGCCGCTTACACAGGGAGGCGGCTGGGTCGTCATGGGTATTTTCATACTGGTGGCCGCGCATCTGATGGTTCTGATTCTCGGATTTCTCTCAGCCTTCATACAGGGGCTGCGTTTAAATTACTACGAAATGTTCATGAAGTTCGTCAAGGGCGGTGGAACCGCGTATGCTCCCTTCGGATGGGTTCCGAAGTTTGTTAAACCCGGAACGGGGAAATAAACAAGGTTACATCAACGTAATCATTTGGAGGAAATATCATGAGGCTATTCAAAGTTCTTCTGGTCGTCGCGGTGATCCTGTTGTTCGTCGCACCGGCGTTTGCGACGGAACCCCCCGCGGGTGGTGACAAAGAAGTCAAGGAAGCGGGAAAAGAGAGTAAACAGTGGGGCATTTTCGGTATCGCCATCGCAGCCGGTATCGCGATTGCCATCACCGGCTATGCGACCGCAATCGTGCAGAAAGACGTCGGCTCGGCCGCAGTCGGCGCAATGGCGGAAAACGAGAAGCTCTTCGTCAAGGGCCTGGTCCTGACGGCGCTTCCGGAAACGATTGTGCTGTTCGGTTTCGTTATCGCGATTATTCTCACGGGTTATCTGAAATCGTAAGATTCCGGACAAGGAGTACCAATGGGACTTGACGCTGTCCTTGAAAAAATCAAGGATGCCGGCGAGGCTGAGTGCAAAAGCATGAAAGCCGAAGCCGAGGCTGATGCGGAAAAGATCACCGGCAAGGCGAAAACCGAGGCCGAAAACGCTGAAAAAAAGCATGCCGAGACCGTTTCGGCCGAAATTGAAAGACTCAGAACGCAGGAGCTTTCATCGGCCGAAATAGAGGCGCGAAAGACCGTCCTCAACGCACAGAACGACGTTCTGGAGAAGCTCCGTTCGTCCGTACTGGACGCATTCGGCAAACTTCCCAAGGCTAAGCGCGAAGCAATCCTGAAGAAGCTTATCGCCGAAGCCTCCGGTGAGATTCCAACCGGAACCATCCGGTGCGCTAAGGCAGACGTCGAGACGGTCAAAAAGCTTGTGAAGTACACCATGGGCGATCCGATAGACAGCACGGGTGGTTTCATTGTTACTTCGGAAGATGGTTCCGTCACTCTCGACATGCGATTCGAGACAAAGCTCGAAAACATCTGGAACGAGCATCTCAGAGATATAACTAAACGGCTTTTCGGCGAAAAGTAAATGGGTAAATTCCGCGATTCAGCAATGGGCGTCCTCAAGATCTTCGACGCCTGGAAGAAGCGCTCCGACGCCAAACGGGCCGGCAAACGCCCGAAAAAGCGCTCGGCGGGAGCGTCGAACTTCCCGTACGTCGTCGCACGGGTAAAAGCGATGAAACCGTCGCTCTTTCCACGCGATACGCTGGCGAAGATGATAACGATGGACCTGCCTCAGATAGCGCGCCTGGTCGGTGAATCGGCTTACAGGCTTGAAATCGATTCGCTTGCCCTCAAGTACCGCGGCGCAGACCTTATCGAGCACGCGCTCAATCTCAACCTCGGGCGCACACTCAGCAAGATCGTCGGCTGGTCGAAAGGCGAGCTGCGCGAACTGCTGGAAATATACGTATCGAAATACGATGGGCAGAACCTTAAAACCGTCCTGCGCGCCAAGCTTTATGCCGCACCCGCCGAGGAACTCGAATGGGCCCTTATCGGCGCCGGGCATTATGAAATCGAATTCTGGATGCGGCTTTATGAAAAAGCAGGTTACGACGAGATACTCGGCGAGCTCGACAAAACCGAGTTTGGTGCGCCGCTGAGGGAAGTATACGAGGAAACGGGCACATGGGATAACCTCGCCCCCTACGAGGAGGCGATAGAAAGACTGTATTTCGAGCGACTTGCGGCCGGTTTCACCGGGGAAACCAAGGCCAAAGAAATGGCCAGAAGCTTCATTGGAAAAATGATCGACGCGATGAACCTGAAGACGCTTTTCACGCTCAAAAATGAGAACGTGCCGGCTGAGGACATCCTGAAACGGCTGGTCATCGCTGAAAACTCGATTTTTAAGACGGAGGAATGGAAAAAGCTCTCTGAAGTTGAAAACCTCGCCGCCTGCGGAGAGTTTCTCAGGCGTCATTCGGTATACAAGTACATCGCAGAGGGACTGGAAGAAGCTCTTGAAAAGAAATCGCTGGGCACGCTCGGCAGGCTGCTCAAACGCTGGGCGCGGACGGGAACCGGGAAATTCAGTTACTCGCATCCGCTTTCGATCGTGCCGGTACTGGATTTCATCCTGCAGAAGCAGCGTGAAATCGACAATATCAGAATAATCGCCCGCGGCAGGGAACTGAAGCTGCCGGAGAAAACAATCGCGTTTCTCGTCTGGCCCGAATAGGACAGACGGAGCAGGATATATGGATATCTCAGAACTGGCTGTTTGTGGAAACCTCGACTTTCTCGTCGGCTTTCAACTGGCGGGGATAAAGAAAATGTTCGCCGTCGGCGAAAATGACCGTTTCGAAGACAAACTGCTCGAAGCAATGAGCGACAAGTCGGTCGGTATCCTCATCGTTCGGGATAGAGACATGCGCGTATTTCCTCCGCACCGAAGAAAAGTGCTTCTTGACTCGGTGCGGCCGGTAATAATCTCAATCGGACGCACAGACGTCGGTGACCTGCGCGATAAGATTCGACAGGCGATTGGAATAGACCTCTACTAAACGGTGCTACGAAAGGCACAGTATTATACGAGGGAAGAACGATGGCTGAAGAACAGGGCGAAATTTTCCGCATTTCCGGGCCGGTCGTTACCGCTACCGGTATAAACCCGCGGATGTACGACGTCGTCCACATCGGTAACGAAAAACTGATGGGGGAAGTGATCAAGATAGAAGGTGACAAATCCGTCATCCAGGTCTACGAGGACACCTCCGGCATAAAGCCGGGCGAGCCGGTTGTCGCCACCGGCGAGCCGCTAGTCGTAGAGTTGGGCCCAGGGATGCTGACACAGATTTACGACGGCATCCAGCGCCCCCTCCCCGTCCTGGCGGAAAAAATGGGTGACTTCATCGAGCGCGGTCTCACAGCCCCTGGGCTCGACCATGCACGCAAATGGGATTTCACCCCGACTAAGGCTGTCGGTGATGAGGTCAAAGCGGGCGAAGTTATCGGCTGGGTGCAGGAAACAAAAATCGAGCACCGCATCACCGTCCCACCGAAGTCCAAGGGCGGTAAAATCACCGACATCAAGAAAGGCGAGTTCACGGTTGACGACGTCGTCTGCACCCTTGATACCGGTGAAAAGCTCCAGCTGATGCACAAATGGCCTGTCCGTGTTCCGCGCCCCTTCAAAAAGAAGCTCCTGCCCGACATCCCGCTCATTACGGGCCAGCGGATTTTCGACGGCTTCTTCCCCATCGCCAAGGGCGGAACGGCCGCAATCCCCGGTCCCTTCGGAAGCGGAAAGACCGTCTCCCAGCACCAGCTTGCCAAATGGTCCGACACCGAGTTGGTCGTTTACGTCGGTTGCGGCGAGCGCGGAAACGAGATGACCGACGTGCTTACCGAGTTCCCGAAGCTCACGGACCCGAAGACGGGCGAGCCGCTTATGAACCGGACCGTGCTCATCGCAAACACCTCCAACATGCCGGTCGCGGCGCGCGAATGCTCGGTTTACACCGGCGTCACAATTGCCGAATACTTCCGCGACATGGGCTACGGCGTCTCACTCATGGCGGATTCGACTTCCCGCTGGGCGGAAGCGATGCGCGAGATTTCCAGCCGGCTCGAGGAAATGCCGGGCGAGGAGGGATACCCCGCATACCTTTCAGCGAGACTCTCCCAGTTCTACGAGCGCGCGGGCCGCGTCATCACCCTCAACGAGCTTGAAGGCTCGGTCACAATTATCGGCGCGGTCTCGCCTCCGGGCGGCGACTTCTCCGAGCCGGTCACCCAGAACACGCTGCGCATAGTCAAGGTGTTCTGGGCGCTCGACGCAAAGCTGATGCAGCGCCGCCACTTCCCGTCGATAAACTGGCTCACAAGTTATTCGCTCTACGACGACATACTCGAGAACTGGTTCAACGAGAACGTACACCCGGAAATGGCAAAGATGCGCGGTGATGCAAAGGCTCTGCTCCAGAAGGAAGCGGAGCTCCAGGAAATCGTCCAGCTTGTCGGAAGCGACTCGCTGCCGGAGTCGGAGCAGCTTACGCTCGAAATCGCGCGAATGGTCCGCGAAATCTTCCTGCAGCAGAACGCTTTCCACGACGTCGACTCGTTCTGCCCGATGGACAAGCAGTACGAGCTTATGAAGGCAATCATGGAGTTCGGCGAGTTGGCGAAGGAAGCGCTGGAGCGTCACGCAGCTATAAGCGAGATCGTCGCCGCACCCAGCCGCGACTCCCTGGCAAAGACCCGCTTTGAAGAAAACTTCGACGAAGCGCTCGCGGCCGCCAAGAAGGAAATGAAAACAGACTTCGAAAAGATGGGAATGAAATAGCGTTGGAAAGTTCAAAGGTTTGAAAGTTCGAAGGTTCAAAAGTTCGAAAGTGGAAAGGTTGGGATAAAAGGGGCGGTGATGCCGCGTATAGATAGATTTGAAGACATTGAGGCATGGCAGGATGCAAGGCGACTTTTGAGAACCGTGCATGATCTTATCGAAAGCACTCGCCTGCAAAAGAATTATGTACTGAGAGACCAGATAACTCGTTCGGCCGTCTCAGTAATGGCGAATATTGCGGAGGGATTTGAACACGGAAGCAAAAAAGAATTTCGCCGGTTTTTATATATCGCGAAGGCATCCGCAGGGGAACTGCGCGCGCTGTTTTATGCCGTTCTGGACTTTAAGTATATCTCTGAGCAGAAACATGCTGAACTTAATAATGAGGCAGAAAAAATATCGAGAAAGTTAGCGAACTTCGTCAAATACCTTGATAAGGAAATTAAGGGGCATGAAAAACGTTCTTGAGTTAGAACCTTCCAACATTCCAACGTTCGAACGTTCTAACTCATTCCGGAGGAAAGATGAGCAAGGAATACCGTACAATAAGCAAGATCGCCGGTCCGCTCGTCTTCGTGGAGAAGACCGAGCCGATAGGCTACAACGAACTCGTGCACGTGACGCTGCCCGACGGCTCTATCAAGCGCGGACAGGTGCTTGACACGGCCGACAATATCGTTGTTATCCAGATATTCGAGGGTACGAGCGGCATCGACCGGGCGAGTTCCGTGAAGTTCCTCGGCGAAACCATCAAGGTCAACCTGTCGAAGGACATGCTTGGGCGCATTCTGTCCGGCTCGGGCGACCCGCTCGACGGCGGTCCGCCCGTCCTGCCCGAGGAGAGGCGCGACATCGTCGGCGCGGCAATCAACCCGTACGCCCGCGAGTATCCGCGTGAATTCATCCAGACGGGCATTTCAACTATTGACGGCATGAACACGCTCGTCCGCGGCCAGAAGCTGCCGATTTTTTCGGGAAGCGGCCTTCCGCACAACGAGATCGCGCTCCAGATCGCGCGCCAGGCCAAGGTTGTCGGTGAGGGTGAGGAGTTTGCAGTCGTTTTCTGCGCGATGGGCATTACGAACGAGGAAGCACAGTATTTTATTCAGGACTTTGAACGAACGGGCGCGCTCAAACGTGCGACCGTATTCCTCAACCTTGCGGACGACCCGGCCGTTGAGCGGCTGATTACCCCGCGTTTCGCCCTGACCTGCGCTGAATATCTTGCCTATGACCACGACATGCATGTGCTGGTTATTCTCACTGACATGACCAACTACTGCGAAGCCTTGCGCGAGATCGGCGCAGCCCGTGAAGAGGTTCCCGGCCGCCGCGGTTATCCCGGTTACATGTACACCGACCTTGCGTCGATTTACGAGCGCGCGGGCCGTATCAAGGGGCGTAACGGGACGATAACCCAGTACCCGATCCTCACGATGCCCGGCGACGACATCACGCACCCGATTCCCGACCTTACCGGCTATATCACGGAAGGCCAGATTATCATTTCCCGTGAACTCCACATGAAAGGCATCTACCCGCCGGTAAATGTACTGCCGTCCCTTTCCAGGCTGATGAAGGATGGGATTGGCGAAGGCTTGACCCGCGACGACCACAAGGCGGTTTCGGACCAGTGCTATGCGGCGTACGCTGAAGGCTGCGACCTCCGCGGCCTCGTTGCAATCGTCGGTAAGGAAGCGCTTTCCGAACGTGACCGCGCGTTCCTCGATTTCGCCGACATGTTCGAAGACCAGCTCGTGCGCCAGGGCCGCAATGAAGACAGAACAATCTTCGAGACTCTCGACCTGTTCTGGAGGCTTCTTGCGCACCTGCCCGAGACGGCGCTCACGCGTATCGACAGGAAACTGATACACAAATACCATCCGGCTCACACGGGCAAAAAAGAAGAGCCGGCTGAAAAAAAGAAAGAGGAGCCTGCCGAAGCGTAGGCGGAGATGAAATAGATGGCGATTGACGTTAAACCGACGCGCTCACAGCTCATTGAGCTGCGGAAGAAAATCAAGCTTTCGCAGACCGGCTACAAGATTCTCAAGATGAAGCGCGACGGTCTTATCATCGAGTTTTTCAAAATCCTGAACGAGGCCAAGTCGATAAGGCAGGAACTGGTCGCCAAATACGTCACAGCTTCCGAGCGCGTCGGCATAGCCGAAGCAGTCAAGGGAAGAACTGCCGTCCGCTCGGCCGCACTCAGCCGCAAAGCCGACCCGGACCTCAAAGTCGGAAGCCAGAACATCATGGGCGTCGTTGTTCCGACCATTGATGCCAAGTCCATCAAGAGCCGCATCGACAAGCGCGGTTTCTCGATGATAAACCCATCCATTCGGATCGACGAGGCCTGCGACACCTTCGAAGAGCTTGTCGAGACGATTATCCGCGCCGCCGGGATTGAGACGACCATGAAAAAGCTTCTCGACGAGATCGAGAAGACCAAGAGGCGCGTGAACGCGCTCGAGTTCAAGGTCATTCCCGACCTTCAGGAGGCCGAGGCCTTTATCAGGCTGCGCCTCGAGGAAATGGAACGCGAGAACACCTTCCGCCTGAAGCGCATCAAGGGGAAAGAATAACGTTTTCCCTTCTCCGCCGGTTTCTTTTGTCTGGCATCCCGCGCAAAAACACCATATTCGGGCTTATTTTTTTCACATCGCCTCTTTACGTGCTTACGTGCGTTTGCTATAATCCCTTTGTAATCAACAGCACTGTTCCAGGAAGAGGGATTTAAATGCGTAAGAGAATATACGGCCTGATGTTGCTTGTACTCGCAGGCGCCTTTGCCACCGGGTGCGCCACCCTCACTGCCGAGCAGCAGGATCAATGGGACTGGCTAATTAAAAACAAGATTATCAAGGGAGCAAAACAATACAAAAATCCCGGCACTGCCGTCGTTCTCAACCTTATTGGAGGACTTGCCGAGCTTTCATATCTTGATATGGATGACAAGGCTCCCGGCGGTTATCAGATGACGTGCTGCGTGCTCCTGGGCCCCGCATTCCCGATATCGTGGTTCTGGAGCCTTCCTCTTGCGGCACACAACACCCAGATCGCCAACATGGAGCACACTATAAAGGCGCACCTCTACGAGATACCGATAGACCTCGGGGGCAAGGCGGATATCCCGATTAAAAAGCCCAAAAAAACCAGGAAGCCAAAGGAAATCCCCCCCGACATTACGAAAAAACCGAAGGATTTCGAGCCGCTTCCGGAAGAACAACGTCCCAAGCTGGCCGTATTTAATTTCGAAGACAAGTCGCCCGGAGGCAAAACGGATTACGGAAGCATCGTGGCCGACCTCTTCCATACCGCCCTTTACCAGACAGAATGCTTCCGGTTGATAGAGCGGGAACAAATCAGAAAAGTCCTGCTCGAGCAGGACTTCGCAAACACCGAGCGGGTATCCGAAGACACGGCCGTCCAGATAGGTAAACTGCTCAAGGTTGAATACATCCTGGTCGGCTCCATTGCCAAGCTCGGCACCAAGTTCGTAATAACCGCCCGGGTAATCAAAGTCGCAACCGGCGAAACCGCTGCCGTCTCGCCCACAAAGAAAGCCAACAGCGCCGAGGAAATCGATACCGTCGTAAATTCAATGGCGACATTTCTCGGGGCAAAATTCAGGTAGCGGGAAGGTATCCTTTAATTTTACCGTAAAGCCGGCATCACGCCGGCTTTTTCTTTGCCGTGACAATAGAGTAATGGCTGTCAGGCAACAGATCTTACACGCAACCGCTCCAGCCACCCTCCCCGTCTTTTCTTGCAATCCAACAGGTTTTTTGTATCCTATAAACACTCTATTATTCTCTTTTGGAATCGAAACGATGTCGGACAAAGGCGGGTTCATACTCCTCAACACCGGTGACGGCAAAGGGAAGACTACGGCCGCGATAGGCGCGGCGCTCAGGATGCTGGGCCACGGTAAACGTGTCTGCCTTATCCAGTTTTTAAAATCCAGGCCGAGCGCGGAGCTTGAATCGCTCAGGAAATTCGGCGACGCGGTCGAAATCCACCAGACAGGCAAGGGCTTCGTCGGCGTTAAAGGCAAAGAGCCGACGCCGGATGATATCGAAGCGGCCCGCGAAGCGCTCCGGCTTGCGAAGGAAAAAATTTCTTCCGGCGATTACGACCTGGTTATACTTGACGAAGTAACATATATAATTGATTTTTCACTCTCAACCGTTGCGGAAGTCTGCGGGGTTCTCGATTCGCGGCCTGAGCACGTTTACATCTTCATGACCGGCCGCGACGCGCACCCGGAGCTTGTGAAGCGCGCGGCCATGGTCACGGAGATGAAAGAAGTCAAGCACCCGTTTCAGTCCGGTGTCAAGGCAAGAAAGGGGATCGAGTTTTGACGAAAACCAGCGATATAGTCATCCTCGGCGGCGGGCCGGGCGGTTATGTCGGCGCCCTGGCCGCGGCGGTTCGCGGCGCGTCCGTCACTCTCATCGAGCGTGACCGGGTCGGCGGCACTTGCCTCCACCGCGGCTGCATCCCGACGAAAACCCTCCTTGCCACGGCGCATCTCGCCATGAGCATGTCGAAGTCGGAAGTTTTTGCCGTTAAGCACAAGGGTTTTGAAATTGATTTCGGCGCGCTGATGAAAAGAAAAAACGACGTAGTATCGCGGCTGGAGAAAGGAATTCTCGCGCTTCTGAAAAAACGCAAAATCGAACTCGTATCGGGACAGGGGAAAGTAGTCGCACCCGATACCGTCGAGGTTGAATCGAACGGAAAGACTGAGCGAATAACCGCCTCCAAAGGCCTGATAATCGCTACCGGCTCGAAACCTGCGATGCCGTCCGCGATACCTTTCGACGGCGAGAATATCATCACCTCGGACGAAGCGCTTTCGCTCGCGAGGCCGCCGGCATCTCTCTGCATTATCGGCGCCGGAGCTATCGGCTTTGAGATGGCTGAACTCTTTCACGCGTTTGGCACCGAAGTCACGCTTGTCGAAGCACTGAACGGTGTTCTACCCACGCTTGACGTTGATATCAGCAAAGAGGCCGCCCGCCTCCTGAAACGAAGAAAAATTATCGCGCACACAGGCACCACCGCAGAGACATTCGACGCGGGGCCGAAAAAAGTCCGCGTGGAGCTGGGCAATGGAAAAACAGTCGAAGCTGAGAAGGTGCTTGTCGTAATCGGTAGAAAGCCGAATACGGAAGACATTGAAATCGACCCGCCTGGTCTTCTGCAGCAGAACGGCTTCGTGGCCGCTGACTCGACGGGAAAGACCGGCGTTGAAAAACTTTTTGCAGCCGGCGACGTAACCGGACAGTTGATGCTTGCGCATTTCGCAAGCGCCCAGTGTTCGGCGGCGGTCGTCGCCGCGCTCGGCGAAGAAGCCCATCTGGATAAAAACGCCGTTCCGGGCGTCGTGTATACGAAACCCGAAATAGCAAGCGTCGGCCTGACAGAAGACGCTGCAAAAGAAGCCGGTCATAAAGTGAAATCGGCGCGGTTTGACGTCCGCGCACTCGGGCGCGCACAGGCCGAGGATGAGCTTATCGGCTTTGTCAAGATTATCGGCGACGAGGAAAGCGGGCGCGTGCTCGGCATGCATATCATGGCCCACGGCGCGGGCGAGCTTATCCACGAAGGCGCGATTGCGATTACAAAAAAGCTTAAAGTAAGCGACCTTGCCGAAACGGTGCACGCCCACCCCGGCTTTTCGGAATCAATCGAGGAGGCCGCGCACCTCTGGATGGGCCTGCCACGCCACGCATAGAAACTAATGGCCGCTAACCAGAAAAAACCGCGTTTTCCCCAATGGCTTCGCCGCCCGATCGCGCATGGAGCCGGCATCGAAGCAACCCGGAAAATCCTCGGCGAGCTCGGTCTTGCCACAGTCTGCCACGGCGCAAAATGCCCCAACATCGGTGAATGCTTTTCGCGGCACACTGCCACGTTTATGATTCTCGGCCGTGTCTGCACGCGGAACTGCCGCTTCTGCAACATAAGCGAAGGCAGGCCGGAACCCGTGGCCGAAGACGAAGCGGGACGCGTGGCAAAGGCTGCAGCCCGAATGAACCTTCGCCACGTCGTTATCACGTCCGTTACGCGGGATGACCTTCCCGACGGTGGCGCAGGCGTCTTTGCGCGGTGTATCGAGCTCCTTCACAACGACGGACGAACGGTTGAAGTTCTGACCCCGGACTTCAGGGGCAGCATGAAGGCAATTCGCACTGTCGCGAAAGCCGGACCGGAAGTATACAACCATAACGTTGAAACTGTTCCACGCCTTTACCGCGACGTCCGGCCCGGAGCGGATTACGAAAGGTCGCTCGAGCTCCTGCGCCTGGTTAAAGATGAGTTTCAGCATATCGCAACCAAAAGCGGCATGATGGTCGGGTGCGGGGAAACGCCTGACGAGGTGCTTTCGGTGATGGACGATCTGCGCTGCGCGGCCTGCGACGTCATAACCATAGGGCAGTATCTTGCGCCAAGCGAAAAACATCTTCCAGTCGCACGTTTTGCGCCGCCTGGGGAATTCAATGAACTTGAGAAGGCCGCGCGGCGCAAAGGCTTCCTCGCGGCCGCATGCGGGCCTTACATACGTTCTTCATATAACGCAGCCGACATCCTCAGTAAGTTGGAAAGTTCGAAGGTTGGAAAGTTCGAAGGTTGAAAAGTTCGAACCTTTGAACTTTCTAACCTTTGAACCTTCGAACTCTTTTTCGTTTGACTTTCTCCTTCCTGTTTTAGCTTGTCCCTTCTGTTCCTGCCTGATATACTGGCGTGGAAGGGTTTAGAAGATGGAAAAGCGAAAACACTACCGCGTAAAAACCACAATTTTTCTCCTCGATCATGACAAGTACCTGGACGAGCCCGGCAGGGCGAGAATTACGAACATCGGTCCGAAAGGCGCTTTTGTCGAAACAGACCGTGAGTTGCCGGTGGGGACCCGAGTCACGCTCGCCTTCCGGCTTCCCGGGCGCCTCAGGCGCTATAAAGTGCCGGCCATAGTCCGCTGGATTCCCGGTGGAGAGAAAAAGGGTTTCGGCGTCGAGTTCACAAAAATGGGCTGGCTCGCCCGCAGAGAGTTATCTAAATGGGTGCTTAAAAAATACATGGAAGGCATGGAATGATGGACGAGCCCGGACGATACAACCTTCTTTCAAACATTATCCTTTTTTTCATCCTGATCGGCCTCGCGGCGATCTGCATTGCGATTGCACACCCCGCCATTGAGAGTTCCCGGTTCTGGCCTGCCGAAACGCATAACGGGACGATACACCCCGCCGGGCCGGCAGAGAGCAAGTGAACCCTCCCCCCGCGAAATAAAGTACGGACCGGGAAATAAACGGGAAGTTTTTTCCTGCAGGTAATTTGAAGCAGAGCTAATCCTGGAGTACGCGGAAAAGTCCCCACACCATGAATGCGAAGCCGAGGACCGCAATCATCATGGCATAGTTTCGGTTGGGCAGTAATGTATTGTAATAACGCTGTTCAACCCGAATACGCTCATCCACAGTTTCACGCCAGCGCTTCCTGAGATTCTGATCGTGCTGGTTTAATAACTTTCGCTCCAGAACCGATACTTTCCGTTTCTGCTGGGCGATTTCCCGCAACCTGGGAATAAAACGCGTTTTTGCGTCTTTGAAATGAATCTTGGACCGGCGCATGTCCGTACTGGCCTGCTTCTGGTAATGGCTGGCCATGAAAACACCAAGAGCACCCAGAAACATCCCAATCACGAAAAAGACTCCGACGCCGAGAAACCGGGAAAACGCCATTTTAAACTCCTGCCCGATGGGTAGACACTGCGGATTCAATTTTCAGTTCTGAATCTAGCATATAGCCGCATAGCGGTCAAGTATTCAATCAATCAAAATTCTGAATTTGTCATCCTGAGCCACAGGCACTTTGGGCTTGCATTTTCGGCAAATATTCGCTATGCTTTCCCAACTGTTTACGCCCCGGAAACATGTGAAAGGAAAAGCCGTGAGCCGCATCGCTGCATGTTTACTGTTTCTGGCAATACTTTTCTTCCCTTCAACGGCACTGAGCGGGGAGACTTCACCGTCTCCCAAACCGGAAAAGCCCGAACCTCCAGTATCAGAACCTGCATCCAAAACCGATAAACCCATAGCTCCTGCAAAGCTGGAGCTATCACTCGACCAGGCTGTCCGAATTGCCGTGCGTCACAACCAGAAAATTCTGATAGGCAAGCTCGGCGTTGATATCGCACAGGAGGCGATAGAGCTTCCCAAGGCAGAATTCGACGAATACTTCAGTACGATTGCAACACTTGGCCAGGATCGCGCTCCGAACGCTTATGCTATCGCCGCAAAAGAGGCCCAGAAAAAATACGGTAACAACGCATCCCTTGTCATGGGTATAGATCCGTCTTTTCTGGAATTCTTAGGTCCGGGAGGTGTGGTTTCGCAGTCCGAGAGTTTCAACCTCACCCTGTCGCTTACACAGAAGTTCACGACCGGAACATCCTACACACTCGCGGCCGGAAGCATGCGCCGCCAGACCGAGAGCCGGATGGACCCGTTCAATCCCGGCTATTATCCGTACACCTCGATTACGCTGACCCAGCCCCTGCTCAAGGGATTCGGAACCGACTATAACAGGACATATATCGAACTAGCGAAGTACGGCCATAAAATAGCCAAAGAGCAGCTCCGCTGGACGGGAATCCAGACCATAGCCGAAACCGAAAAAGCCTACTGGAACCTTATTCTCACCCGCGAGACTCTTGCTGTACAGATGAGGTCGCTCGATCGCGCGAAGGAGCTTCTCCGAAGAACGCGTGAGCGGATCAGGGTCGGTGAAGCCGCAAAAATAGACGAACTCCAGCCCGAAGCCACCGTCGCGGATATCGAGGCGAAGATAGTCCGGGCAAAGAACCTGATAAAAACCGCCCGCGACTGGCTTCTTCTGGTCATGCAACCCTCGGTCAGCAACAGGGACTGGGACCTCGATATAATTCCGACCACAAAGCCATATGACAATACGCCGGTCGCGTCAATCGAGGAATGCCTGGAGACCGCGCTCGGCAACCGGCCGGATTTAACCATGGCCGAGTTGAGCCTCAAGTCCAAACTCCTCGACGAGGCCAAAAAACGCAAAGACCGGCTGCCGCAGCTGGACATTTCCGGCTCAATGCAGTGGAACGGAATAGACAGCAACTTCGGGAACGCACGTGACAGGCTGGGCACCGGCCGGTTCTACGACTGGGAGTTCTCGCTCACGTTTATATGGCCGTTCAGGCTTCGCGCGGAAAAGGCGGCCTACCGCCGGGCGCGTCTTGAAACGTCGAAGGCGCGCGAGGAAAAGACAGGCCTCAAACATCTTTTGATTTTTGAAGTCCGCAACGCCCACCGAAACGTGAAAACCGCACGCGAACAGATACGCGCCCGCGGTAAATCCGTCAAAGCCGCTGAAGAAGCCCTTGCGGCAGAACAGGTTCGTCAGCGTGAAGGCCTGTCCACGAATTTCGAAGTCCTGGCCGCGCAGGAGTTTCTTGCGCTGGCGGAACTCGGGCTGATACAGGCGAGAATCGACCTGCAGATCGCTCTTGCCGAATTGAAGCATGCCGAAGGCATCAACCTGGAGGCGTACGGAATCGAGTTGCAGAAGAGCGACAAACTCAAAAAATAGGGTGCGGCTTCAATTCTGCAACGCTGTTACCGGCCCAGTACTCCACAGGTTTTCCACAATTTATTATCGCAAAAATTTCCCGAAAATTTAATTCTTGTGGTTGACATTAGGCACATGTCAGGGTAATATAATAGGGAAAAGTTAGGAACCGTATCCTACCACGAAAGGAAACACAATGCGATTCACAAAAAAACAGCTGGCGATTCTTGAATTCATCCGCGACTATCAGCAGGAACATAGGGTCTCCCCCACCCTTGATGAAATCGCAGCAGACTTCGGTGTTTCCAAAATCACGATTCACGAACATATTGAGGCATTGTGCAGAAAGGGCGCCCTTAAAAAGGAAAAACATCTCGCCCGCTCGATCGAAATACTCGCACCTGAATTCCGCGAGGACAAGATGCAGGTCATGGGCCGCATTGCCGCAGGCGCTCCCATCGAGGCCCTTGAAACTCCCGAGCACGTTTCCCTCAAGGACCTGTTGCCGAGCGGCGACGACTGCTACATTCTCGAAGCCGTCGGCGACAGCATGATCGAAGACGGAATCCAGTCCGGAGATTTCGTCATCGTAGAGAAGCGCACCACCGCGCGCGACGGCGAGACCGTGGTCGCAATCGTCGATGACAACGAAGCGACGCTCAAACGCTTCCACCGCGAAGGCGGCCGCATCCGCCTCCAGCCCGCCAACGAAAAATACGAGCCGATTTACGTCGACAATTGCGAGATACGCGGCATTGTCCGCGGCGTAATAAGGAGATACTAGCAGATACTAACCGGCACATGCATGGCCGGTAACATGATTTTCCCGTTTCCCCCTTCGGCCGGGCAGGTTCTTACCTGTCCGGTTTATTTTGTATATAAGGTCCCTTGGTCCTTTGGTCCCCTGACTTCTTGGTCGATAAGGAAAATGGCTAATAAGCCAAGGGACCAAGGAACCAACAGACCAAATGACCAATATGCAAACTTTTCCTTGCACCGACCCCCACATGTCGGTATCATGCTAAGTTGAACAACGTGGGTGGGAGGAAACAATGCCGGTATACAACGTTCTGCTTCTTGGTGACCCGGAGCTGCGGGAGAAATCCACGCCGGTAACCGACTTTAAGGCGCCTGAATTGCGGGCGCTCCTGGGAGACCTAAAGCGTACGCTCACCGTTCTTCAGGCCCGTTTCGGTACGGGCCTTGCGCTTGCCGCTCCGCTTTTGGGGATTCATAAGCGGATTATATATTTCCGCGGCGACCCGGCCCCGTTTTTTATTATCAACCCTGAAATATCGGGCCGGTCAAAGGAGGAAGAGGAAGACTGGGAAACCTGCTTTTCTTTTCAGATGTCTTTCGTCGTCAAGATCAAGCGGCCGAAGACGATCGCGATGAAATACAATGACGAAAACGGCGACAAACACATAATCTCATGCGAAGGTAAAATGGCGCGCGTCATGCTGCACGAGATTGATCACCTGGACGGCGTCCTCCCGGTGGATCATATCAGCAACCCGCCGTTGATAATGAGGGCGGAACTGATAAAGCAGCGACTTTCTTCAAGCTCGCGTTGGAAAAAGCAGGACTAACCGGGCCGGCTCCCTCGTGCGCGGAACCATTCGACAAACTTCTCGACACCGTCTTCAATTGAAGTTTCAGGATTATAGCCCAATTCCTGCCGGGATTTGGTGATGTCGGCGAACGTAATGGGTACGTCGCCCTGCTGGTCGGGCTCGCGATTGATTTTGGGTTTCTGGCCGAGCACATCACCGACGATTTGAATGAGTTTTGAAAGCTCGGTCGTCTGCGAGTTTCCCAGATTGTAAATCCTGTAACCTTCTATTTTTTCCAGAGCGGCACCGACACCCTGTACTATATCATCGACATAAGTATAATCCCTTTTTGAGCTGCCGTCGCCATACATCGGAATCGGGTGGCCCCCGCTTATCAGGCGGGAGAACTTGTGAATTGCCATTTCCGGCCTCTGCATCGGGCCGTATACGGTGAAAAATCTCAGACAGGTAATGCCCAGCCCGAAAAGGTGGCTGTAGTTTGCGCAGATGATTTCACCGACCCTCTTCGTAGCTGCATAAGGGCTGACCGGCCTGTCGCAGGGATCTTCCTCGCTGAACGGAATCCTCGAAGTCACCCCATACACCGAAGACGAAGATCCGAAAATGAATTTTCCGACCCCGTGGCGCCGGCATGCTTCAAGGAGCTGCTGCGTCCCGACTATATTAACATCAGTATAAAGCAAAGGATCGGCGATAGACGCGCGCACGCCGGGCCTTGCCGCAAGGTGAATAATCACATCCGGTTTGAAGCTTTTATATGCGGCGTCAAGAAATCCGCTGTCGCGGATATCGCCTTCGGCGAGTTCAACGCCCGGATACAGTTTCAGAGTTTCCGCTGCATTGTCCCGCTTGATCGCCGGGTCGTAGCAGTCGTCAAAGGAGTCAATAATGCAAACGCCGTTGCCTTCGCCTGCAAGTCTTCTGGCAAGGTTGCTGCCAATGAATCCCGCGCCGCCCGTAATTATAATCTGCTTTGACACCTTAATACGCCCTCGTAAAGTTTTTCAAGCCGCTTTAACATTATCGGCAATGTGAAGTTTTCCTGCACGCGTTTCTTCCCGGCATTACCCAGGCGTGCGCGCATGTTTTCATCGCACGCAAGGCGCTCAATCGCATCCGCCATCGCCTTAGGATCGCTTGGCTCCACAAGGAGCCCTGTCTCGCCGCCGACCACGATTTCCGGCACGCCCCCCACCCGCGTTGCAACAACGGGCTTCCCAAGCGCCATCGCCTCGAGGAGTACGATGCCAAGCCCTTCGTAGGTTGAAGCAAGGGCTATTATATCCGTTGCGGACACGAGTTCCGGAACATCTTCGCGTACTCCGAGAAACCGGACGCAATCATCAAGTTTTAATTCGCATGCCTTACGCTCCAGGTCATCGCGCAATGGCCCGCCGCCGACAACCAGAAGTCTCACCTTCGGCATCTTTTTACTTACGGTACAAAACGCCTCGAGGAGAGATTTATGCCCTTTTTCCGACGTGAGCCGCCCGATAATTCCGATAACGCAGTCATCCGGCTCATAACCCAGCTCGGCCCGCGTCGCCTCCCTTCCTGGCTCCGCCGCTTCAAAGCAATCCACGTCGACCGCGTTGTGAAGCACAAACAGCTTTGAAGGGGAAGCGAGCCCGAGCGCTATATGATCGTTCCTGTTCCTTTTTGTAAGCGTTACTATCTTCCGGGCCTGCGGGGCAGCCGCGCGCTCCAGGAAATAAAAAAACGCCTTTCTCAGTGGACGCCCCGTCACAGCCGGGATGTTCGCATCCTGGCCGAAAATATGACCGTGAGGAGAATGGACAACGGCGCGTATACCGGAAATCGCCGCGGCAAACCTGCCAAGGACACCGGCCTTTGACGTATGTGTGTGAACAATATCAACCCGCCTCCGGCGCAGAATATCTATCATACTCAGAAGAGCCTTCAGGTCCTTTCCCGGCGAGATGTCTCTGACGAGGCTCGGAATTATATGGACCGGCACGCCGCGCCTTCTCGCATCCCCAAAACAATCGCCTTCCGAGCCGGACTCGGGGCCGCAGACGATTGTCGATTTAAAACGTGACTTGTCCAATCCTGCCGCGTTCATAAGCACAACCTGCGCCGCGCCGCCTCTGACGAGTCGGGTTATGATATGCGTCACACGAATTCGACGGTCATTCGGCGGCATGAGCCAGTATCCCGGAAAGCTCGGTTAACGAACGGATTCTATCATCGCCCACTTCATCGGCATGCGGGCTGTCACCGGGCCGGTCAAGAAGGAGCGCCTTCAGGCCCGCGTCCCCGGCGCCCTGGTAATCGTGTTTAAAACTGTCGCCGACATGTAAGGCCATGCCAGGCGCGGCGCCCGTGCATTCAAGGGCTTTATCGAAAATGGCTTTCCCGGGTTTTTCAAGCTCAACGGTCGCGCTCACCACAACGCATTTGAAAAACTCGAGCAATCCCAGGTTGTAAAGCACCATCGGCAGCGTCGGGCTCCAGTTTGAAATTATCCCCATCCGGTATCCGCGTTTGCGCAGTTCCTCGAGCACCGGGGAAACGTCGTCGAAAACGAAAAAATTCCCGTCGTCCCTGAAGTACGTGAAAAGCTCCTGCGTCGCCAGCCTGGCGTCACTGACACCGCCGAGCCTCTCAAAGAGTCGGTCTATGAATATCCGAAACCACTTGACGGAATAGCGGTACGCACCGTCGATCCTCTGCGGCATGGCGCGCACGATTTCCGTCATATGTTTCGTCATCTCGTCATCGGAGACGTCGTTTCCATAACGCCGCGCCACGTCGGCATAAATTTTTCCACGGACCCGTTCGGGAGAAAGCCCGGCCTCTTTCAGATCGAAAAGCGTGTTTCCGGCGTCAAAAAATATGGTTCCAATGCGAGGCATATCGGAGTGCTTGCAACAAAAGTCTATCGACTTTTCGCATCGTGCCGCACGGCGCGATGAAGATTCTTCAACACAAGTATTCCAAAGTAAACGTGAGTTTGCAAGCGGAAATCGTAGAACAGTCCGGGAGCTATGGTTTTACCGTGAATTTTCTTTCCATGTGCGGCTCGCGCCTGGCGATTATCGCCCTGGATTTTTTAAACGTCCTGATGCTTATATCCCGTCGCTTTGGTTTGAATTTCCCGCCGGCAAACCTGATAAATCTGCGCATGCCCGAAGCGCTCATGCAGCGAGTCTTTTTATCGTGTTCGCCGACGTTCTTTCTATTCCTTTCATCCCGTTCGCCCAGCAGCGCGACAAGCGCGTTATACTCCTTGAAAGGAGACCGTTCGTCTTCACGGACCTCTATTGCGAGCAGAATATCGCCCGGCCGGATAAAACGGTCGGGCCGGCGGAACCCGGTAACTTTCGGCTTTTTGGCTTTTACGACCTTCAGGCAGGACCCGGGCACGACGCGTATCTCTTTTACGGTTTCATCGTCCAGGTCCCCGGTTTCAAGACCGGCGAGCTCGGACAGGTCAACCTCTATGAGACGCCACGAGTTCAGCTTCATGGAATAATTCCCCGCCTCCGCTTTTTCTGGAATATCGAACGAAGGCCATATCTGGTTGGTGTATTTATCGTCCTCGCCGTGCTCGTAATGGATCCGGGTGCCGTCGGGACCGAACCACTGGTGAACGACGCGCCGGGAATACCTTGCGGACCATACGACGAGGAAAAATGCGCTTTCACCGGGGCGGAAGACATCCGCGAAACCCCTTGGCTCGATCCTGCGGTCCTGCCCGAAGGAGCGATACTTTACCAACTCCCTGATAAGCGCGGCATGCTTGGCGAGGTTTATCGAGCTTTTCTCTGTTTTTTCATCTTCCGTTTTTTCGACCACCCGGTTCAGGAAGCCGTTATTGATGGTTTTAAATTCCCCCCACATGTAATAATGCCACGTGTTTGTCTCTTCTCTCTGGTAATCCTGCAACCCGAACGAAGTATAGATGGTCGGCGGATTTTCACGCGTCAGAAGATTTTTGTACAGTATATACGGGATAACGTTGATGTCCTGACCTCGTTGGGGCCACGGTTTATCCCAGTAATGCATGGGCCCGGCAGGTGCATGCATGACGTTGTGGTAATAGTCCCACCAACCAAGTTTCTTTTGGGGATATTTAGGGTCTTTCCGCTGATCGGGCCATTTGATGTCGGGCCGCGCTTTTCGCAGGTATTCCCGAAACCAGTCCGCCCAGTGGTACATCCGTATGTCAATCACTGTTACATCATCCCGCCTTGTTTTCTTGTTTACGTACATGTAATACCAGAGGACAAAGGTCGTGCCGTCCTCATCGGTAAGGATTATGCTGCCCGGTTCGGCTTTCGTGATGATTTCACGGCCGTAGACCGGCGCGATAAGGCTGTCGTATTTCAGAAACCAGTTCCTGTAAACGAGGATAACCGGAAGGAGGATAATGCAGTACACTATTATGCGGAAAAACTCGCGCACCTTGCGCGCGTGCGCCACAAGGTTCGGCTCAACGGAAGCTTTTTTCTTTGCCAGGAAAAAAACGGAAACCCCGATCGTCGCCGCTCCGAGCAGGCCGAGAAACATGACAAGCGGCAATACGTTTTTAAAGCCTGTATGGAAGTATTGAAGAAAGCCGCCCCCGGCGACCGCCGGGTCGCTCCGGCTGTGAGACAGCGCAACCAGCGACGCGGCCGCAATCAGAATGGCGCCGATGCCCGCAACCGCCCCGTAAAAAATCCGGTAACCTGTAACTTTTTCAAACTGAATCTCGCCGAGCGAAGTGTTCAGACGGGTCAGCCCGAAAGCCATCAGCACTCCGAACACCTGGAAAACCGGAAGATAATAGGCGTCGATATCTTCAATCTTGTAATACAGGCAATACCCGAGCAGCGTCACCGCGAAGATCAGGAAAAACAGGAGTATCTTCCGCTTCTCCAGCCATCCTTCCCAGATTCCGAAAAGCCCGAGCGCAACCCCAGGTACGAGGAACATCTCCATCAGGCGCCTGCAGAAATCCTGAAACCGCTCCAAGATGCTTGTCGCCATGTCGCCGAGGGATTTATAAGCCGAATACAATCCGTACTGCCCGCCCCTGACATGGAAAAGCAGGGATTTAATGTTCGTCAGGTCGCCGCCCCAGGAAATCTTTTCCCCCTGGCCGTACATGGACTGGATCGGGAGATATGCGTAAATGGAAAGCGGGATAACAAAGACAAGAGAGATCTTCACCCACAGTTTCCAGTCAAGCGGGACCCTGGGTTTCACAAAGAAAAAGATGTATACGACGGCGGGGAAGAAGAACGCCGTTGTGAGGTGGTTGGTGAAGGCAAAGCCGAAAAAAGCGGACGCTATGACCACGTCGCGGGGCTGCTTTTTCATATGCCATCGGAAAAGGTAGAAAAGGCATGCCGACATTAAGAAGGAATGTAGCGCATATACCTCAACATGCCTGCATTCGGACCATACTATTTCGCATGTCGCGTATATCATGACCGCGCAGAAGGAAAAATAGCGCCTGTTCGTAAGCATTCTGCAGGTTCGGTACAGCCAGATACAGGCAAGCCCGCCGAACGCACAGTTAAGCAAGGTAAACCTGAAACCGTAGGTGCCAAATGGAATAATCGTCATTACCAGCTTGCCGAGCAATATGTAGAGCGGATAGCCGCTCGGGTGGGGTCCGCCCAGCAGGTAGGCCGCCGTCATGAATTCCGCGCTGTCACCGAAGGTGACTTCACCGGGGATGGTTATCGTATACAGCATGAACGGGCAAATAAAACAGAGTGCCGGAAAGAATGACTTATGGGACGTAATCTGCTTGAGTTTATCCCGCAAATCCTGTGGGGGCGAAACCGCTGTCGACGATTGTGCTGCCGTATCCATCACGGACGAATTATATCCACAGGCCAGGCGTGATACAAGTGCTTTGTGCCTGCGAAACTGTAATGCGTCACCCGCGGGGTGAATCGGCAGGCCCGACTCTCCAGTCGGGCCAACGGAAACGCCCGGCAAGAGTGCCGGGGCTGCCGCTTTTTGGTTGCAAAACTTTGCCCTTCACGGCATAATATTAATTGGCGTGGTCCGGCAGAGAAAGTGTTTAAACACTATATCCTGGGAAAGCATGCAAGTACTAAAAACCATTCGCGATACCAACCGATTTGCCGAAATACTCGGCGTTCTGATAAAGCACGGTTTCGGCGCTTTACTGCAGGAAGCCAAGATTTCGATGCGTGAACTTTTCGGGTCGTCGCATCCCGAACCAAAGAAATCACCCGGTACGGCCAGTTTCGCGGAAAGGCTGCGCCACGCATGCGAGAACCTGGGGCCGACTTTTATTAAGATGGCCCAGGTGCTTTCAACCCGACCCGACCTGGTGCCTGACGACATCCGAACGGAATTTGAAAAACTCCAGGACAAGGTGCCCTCCACGCCTGTTTCCGACATGGATGCCTTCCTTAACGAAGAGCTCAGCACCCATCGCGACGAACTCTTCGCCAGTTTCGCCTCCGAGCCTTTTGCCGCGGCCTCCATCGGACAGGTATATGAAGCGACCCTTACGTCCGGCATCCCGGTCGTTGTAAAAGTTCAGCGCCCCGGCGTCGAGAAACAGGTGCAAAGCGACCTGGAAATAATCCGGTTCGTAGCGCGCCAGCTCGAGAAGCACGTCTCGGCGGCTGAAGAAATAAACCTTACCGGAATTGTTGAGGAGTTTGCCAAAGCCATCTCCCACGAGCTTGATTATCGCCGTGAAGCGCGCAACATCGCGAAATTCGCCGAGAACTTTAAGGGAAATCCCGAAATCCACATCCCACACGTATTTCCGTCCCATTCCAGCCGGCGAATATTGACTATCGAGAAAATAACGGGCACGAAGATAACCGAACTCAACGGCACCCCCGCCCAGAGGCGTGAAATTGCGCTCTTGGGGGCAAGAGCCGTTTTCAAACAGATTTTCACAGACGGCCTGTTCCATGCCGACCCGCATCCTGGAAATATTTTCATACTGGACGGCAACAGGCTTGCGTTTATTGATTTCGGCATGATAGGCCGCATAGACCTTCACGGGCGGGAACGGCTCGCAGACCTGCTGATTGCCATCGTAGGCCACGATACCGATTCCCTGTATCGTGCTTTCATAAAGCTCGTAGGCGAGCAGGAGCCGCGGGACCCGCGCGGGCTCCGCGAAGACCTTGAAGACATTCTCGACCAGTTTTACGGCTTGCCGCTGAAGGAGGTCAATCTGGGCCTTCTGCTGGCCGACCTGATTAAAAGCGCGCGCAGACATAAGATCCGCATACCGCCGCACTTTGCGCTGATGGTTAAAACCCTGGTAACACTGGACCAGGTCACCACGGTTCTCGACCCGAACTTCGACCTGATCGAAGAGGCCAGGCCATTCGTCCGCCGCCTCATGCTGGGCAGGTTCGATCCCCGCCGGAGTATTGCGGGCATAATGCGCACGCTCCTTGACGTTGCAGAGCTGCTCCGCTCGTTTCCGAACCAGTTCAGGTCAATTCTATCAAAAATCCAGCGGGACGAGCTTTCGATACAGTTCAAACATACCGGCCTGGAGGATTTTTTCGGAGAGCTTGCGCGCGTATCCAGCAGAGTTTCTTTCGCAGTCATAATCGGCGCCCTTATAGTCGGGTCGTCGCTTATCCTCACGTGGGCAAAGGAACCGAGCGGGTTCGTCCTCTTCTCCGCGGTTTTCGGTTTCATAGTGGCAGGTATTCTCGGCATCGCGCTAGCAATCGGGATAATACGTTCAGGCAAGCTGTGACGGAGACTCTACTTTGAACGACACCGGCGACCCCAGCCAGCAGAAAGCCTTTGAAACGGGCCCAAAACGCTACTACCCCATCCACCTGGAGGGGCTGAGGATAGAGACTGTCCTTGATTTCGCGATATACCTCAAGCAGTCATCGCTTGAATACGTCCTTTACCGTTCCGCGAATCTGCCTTTCCGCGAAAGGGACCGCAAACGCCTCGTGGATCACCAGCAGAAGACGCTTTACATCGAGTTCACCGACAAGAAGAAATACCACGTCTATATCGAAAAACACCTTTCTTCCATCATGAAGGACGATGATATCCCGCTTCAGAAACGGGGGAAGATCCTTTACTCCTCCGCGACCAACCTTGTGGAAGAAATGCTCGAACGGCCCCACCTTCGCGAGAATTTCAAGCGCAGCGAGAACATCGTGCGCAACACCGTCGAATACGTCCTCAACAACCCCCATGCATTCAAAAGCCTTTTATCCATTACGTCGTTCGATTATTACACCTACACCCACTGCGTCAACGTATGCGCATACGGAATTTCGCTCGCAAAGGCGCTGAAATTCGACTCCCAGGAGGAGCTCTATGACTTCGGGATGGGCTCCCTGCTTCACGACGTGGGTAAATCCAAGATTTCCCGCTATATTCTGAACAAGCCGGGCAAACTGACCGATGATGAGTTCCGCATTATGAAATGTCATCCCGAGTTCGGGCTCGAGATTGTGCAGGATTCCGAGGATATCTCCGCGGAAAGCCTCGCGATTATCCACCAGCACCATGAAAAAATGAACGGGTACGGATACCCCCAGGGCTTGAAGGGCGATGATATCCACCCATACGCACGCATCGCTTTTATCGCGGACGTCTTCGACGCCCTGACCACCGACCGTTCCTACAGGAAGGCATTGAATACTTTTCCTGCGCTCAGGCTTATAAAGGATGAAATGGATGGGCAGTACGACTTTGACTCGTATCGTGCCCTGGTGCTTCTTTTAAAGAAATAGGTGCTGTTATGAAAAAAGCGATTACAGGACCCTCTTTTCAGGCTGTCAAGAAATCAATTCCTTTCGTACTGCCCGCGCTGATTGCAGCGGCAGTACTTTTTCTCTATCTGACGGGGTTGTTTCAATCAAACAACAGTCGTCAGGCGGTTATATCCGCGTTCACTCCTCCCGCCTCTGCCGGGGAACCGGCGGATTCACAGAACCCGGCCGGGCCCGACGACAGAGCCGAGCTAGAGGCATATGTCGAATGCCTGCGCCGGTTTCACGAACGCGCCACCGAACTGATAAACGAATCTGACGGCTGGATAAAGGGCTTTGCGGAATTCGGCAACGCGGCAAACGTTGTAAGCTTCAAACAGGCCGTTGCCGACCTGAAAGAGACGCTTTCGCCCCTTTTGTCTTCCGCCAAGACCATAATTGGGGAAGCAGAAGCCGGGAAATGGAAGGAGGTCGCCGCCGGGCACGAGAAGTACGGCGACCGGCTCGGCCGATATACAATGCTTCTCGCCGGGATGAAGGCAAACTACCAGATAGAGGTCAAACGGAAGGCGGAGGCCGATCGGGCCGTTGAAGATATCGAGGCGTTCTTTCAGAAAACACTTGCGCAAATGCGGGACACCCGGAAGATACTCGAAGGCAATCTGGCCATTGCCGCGTCGGAGAAGGTTAAGAAGCGCGAGCTCAGGCAATTTCAGCTTGGCGGAGAATATCTGATAGTCGCCGGCAAGCGCCTGACCGGTAAAATGCGTGAAGAAATCGTCTCGATTTTCCCGGACGCATACAAGCCGGGAATGAAACCCGTGGAAAACCCGGACCCCTTCACCGGTAGGGGCGTCGCGGGAGACGACCCGCTCAAACCTGAAGGTGAATTAGGCCGCTTGCGGGAGCTGCAGAAGTCGGGCGACTACAGAGCCGTCCTGCGCCTCAAATATGAAGTTACTGAGCCGCTGTATTCGTGCCGCGGCTACATGGACGTGTTACGTGACGACAGTATCCAGCTCCGGAAATCATATGTGAAAGAACTGACTGAAAAACGCCATGAAGATAAACTCTATTACATGGTATGGCGTATACGCACGGACGAAGACGGCAAGGTCGTCGAGACAATGGACGAGTGGGTCGACGACGTATCCTGGCGCAGATATGATTACTGGCCCCTCGGGACAAAGGTGGTGAAACGCCGCGGCGAACTGGAAGAAAAGGTCAATATGCCCAAAAAGCAGTCAGAGGGCGAAAACAAGGAAGAATAATCAAACACCCGCGGCCTGTAGGCGTAATAAAACTAAGGATAGACGGATTTTACGTACGATATATCATTTCATAAGGAGATTAGTTATGCACCGCTACATGATCTCTGTGGCGTTAGCAGCCCTTTTGCTGCTTGGATTTACAAACACCTCATTCGCGGCGTCGCTCGGCGTAAAGGTTGAAGAGGTCGATTCGGCTGAGGCAAAAAAGCTTGATCTCGAGCCGGGACTCGGCCTCAAGGTAATCGAGGTCCGGGAAGGTTCTCCGGCCGAAAAAGCGGGCATCAAGGAAGGAATGATAATAATCACGATGGCTGGCAAGGATATCAAATCCGAAGACGACCTGGTGGAGGTTCTGGAAAAAGCGGGCAGCAAGCTGAGAATAACGGTAATAACCGAAGACGGCTGGGAAGAGGAAAAGGTGATACGTTTTGCGTCTGAAAAAACCACCACCACCCAAAAAAAGCCAGTGGTGAAAAAAAAGAAGCCCGTAGCAAAGAAGGAGCCGCAAACCGCGGCATTAAGCGATAAAGAACTGGCCGAGATCGAGCGGGAACTGACTCAACTGCGCAAGCGCCTGAACGGACTTATCAGGCGCCTTAAAAACCTCAAGAAAGGCCGGGCAAAATCCGAGAAGCCGACCAGGCCTACAGCCAAGAAGGAAACCAAGCCCACAGCCAAGAAAGAAACCAAGCCTACCGTTAGAAAGAAACCGGTAGAGCCCGATAAGACGGAGAAGCCCGAGAAGCCATCATCGCAGCCCAAGGCCGGGGCTCCGTTCCTCGGCGTTGTGCTTGAAAGCGCACCGCAAGGTGACAAGGGCGTAGAAATCCTGAGAGTGATTGAAGGCTATCCTGCCGCAAAGTCCGGCCTCAAGCAATACGATATTATTCTCAAGATAAACGGCAAACCGGTCAACCTGGTTGAAGAAGTCAGGGGTTTCATCACCAAGGCCGGAGTTAACGGCACGCTGAAGATGGAAATCGACCGTTACGGCAAAATAATCAAACTCGATGTGAAAGTCGGCGAACGCCCGCCGGAAACGCAGTAGTACTTGTACAACGGCTGCTGCGCTTCTGTTTCGCCTTTACAATTACGATGGGCCCGATATTACTTGAGCCCATCGTAATTTTTTTGTACAATGCGACCTGCTTCAGCATTGTCCAAAAGGAGGTCCGGTGTCTGCAAAGCTTCATTACCTCATTTTGTGCGACGGCGTTACAGCGGTGCAGGGCAAGAAATACCTCCTGGGCATTTTCAAAACGATATTTGCAGGAAAATTTCCATGCATGCATCCCGAATGCGCGCTGGCGGCTGAGATCTCGTGCTCCGAAGGCGAGCACTCAGTATCGGTTCACATAGTGGATTCCTCGGGGAAAGACGTCCTGCCTCCGACTCCAGAATTGAAACTCAAGGCAGACGGACCTTTCGGCATTATCGATCCTGTATTTCAGCTCCGAAATCTGCCGCTTCAGAAACCGGGGATGTATCAGTTCCAACTCTCGATGGATGGGGAAGTTATAGGAGTCCGAGACTTTCTTGTAGAAAAAGTCAACCCGCCGCAGCCATAGATTTGATGGAATCCTTAAAAATCATCCAAAATGCGTATCTTTTGGAGAGAAAATCTGCCAGCTTCATGAAAAAGTTGCACTAATCTGAGATTTCAGTTGCATTTTTCTATGTTCTGATATAATACGGCCAATTCGTAGGGAAACTCAAGGCAGAGGGTTATTTTGCAGCCTGTTTTCCCAAGGGCTGGTGCTCGGGCAGGATAGAAAAGCTGCCGGATGAGCCAGTTCAAAACTGGGCGAAAAATGATTAACGTCGGTAAGCATATTCGTAACCTGAAAAAAAGCAAGGGGATGAATGACGGCCCGACTGCCAGTTTCCACAAGCTGTCGAGAGTAGGTGAAAAAGCCGTCGGCCCTCTTATCAAGGCCATTTCGAACACAAACACGACCCGCGCCGCTTTCAGCACAGATACGGGCCGTTACACCTTACGCGTCTGCGACCTCGCCCTGCAGATTACCGTAAAGTATTTCGAGAAGTTTCGGGAAACTTCCGCTCCCGAATTCAGGTTCGAGCCGAACGCGGACGAAAAAACCAGGCAAGCTGTCGCGTCAAAGTGGATGGATTGGTGGAAAAGCAATCAGAAGCTGATCCGCTGGAACCGCCAGACCTACCATTTCGAATACCTGCCAGAATAAAATAAGTCGAAAGTCAAAGGTCGAACGTCAAACGTCAAACGTCATAAGGAATAAACGTTATTATATATTATGATCTGCGACTCGGATAGGTTCGTAGGTTTGCAGGTGTGTAGGAACCTTCGAACTTTCGAACCTTTGAACTTTCGAACCCGCGAACCTACGAACCTACAAACCTTCTTGTATTGCTGCAATGAACGGCAGGTTGCGGTGGCGGCCATTGTAATCGAGACCGTAGCCGACTACGAACTTATCAGGCACCACAAATCCGGTCCAGTCCACCGAAACTTCAACCTCCCGCCTGACCGACTTGTCGAGCAGAACGCAGACCGCAAGCGAGGCCGGACTGTAGCGCATAATATTCTTGCATACGCATTTCATCGTGCCGCCGGTGTCTATAATGTCGTCAATTAAAAGCACGTGGCGGTCGGTCAAATCTTCCCGGAAGTGCTCGACGTATTCAATCTCGCCGTCCGGAACGGCGTCGCGGTAGCTCCTTGCCGTCAGGAAATCAAGCCTGACCGGAAACGGCAGATAGCGGATAAGGTCGGCCATGAAAATCAGCGAGCCGCTCAGCACGCCGACGATTGTGAGGTCTTTTCCACGGTATTCGGAATCTATCTCCAGCGCAAGCTCCCGCACGCGCTCCTGAATCTGCTCGGCCGTGTATAGAATATCCTCAAACTCGTTCTGCATTTTAATTTCAATCCGAATGGCTGCCGGCTCTACTTTAACGGCCCGATGTATTTTGTTGCCACCACGATGTGGTCGAACCAGACCTTGCTTACATGTCCGGGAGGCGCCGTGGTTATATAGAGAAGCATCCAGAGAAAGTTCAGATTCAGGCTTTCACTCGACCGCCAGCGAAAACCTTCGAACGGTGTGCCGACCGGATCCGGATTGAAGCTGTCCCAGACCCAGTTGCCTTTCGGGGAGCCTTTTAAAAGATGGCTGACCAGTTGTCCATCTTTTGTCCAGTCCTGGCCGTTTATCCACATCCGTTGTTCGCCGTTTTTATCTGTGGTGGGGCTGTTCATTTTCATCATAAGCTCGACGCAGAGCCATTTGCCGCGCTCGACGGTGAAGTTTTCGTCGTTGATAAAATCGTTTCCCCAGAATTCCGGCCCCCCCGGATTTCCACGCATCTCCATCCAGTAGGAATAAAAGTCCCAGCGCCACTTGTCACCGCAGGGCTCGATGCCGGTCGTAAGCCTGTCGTCGCCTGTCGGTCTTTCCCCCGCACCGCCCTGCGGCCACGCTGACGACGGGTTGTAGCCGCCCATGTGCACAAAGTGATGGATCGGATGACAGGCGGTATCGAACTTGACATAGAAACGCAAATAGAGTTGGTCATATCCGGGCAGAAGGCGGCTGTACAGATGACCGCCCGTGTTGCCGCTTCCGCCGGTGTGAGTCATCAAGAGAGAGTTGGTGCCCGGGCTATTACTCGGTACGTCGGTGGAAAGCGATAAAACGCCGTCATCTTTTGCCTCTTCCCAGTTCGCCTTGACATCGTCAAGAGTATTTTCCTCGAACATTTCCGCGAAGACAACGTCGGGATCGTTCTCAATCCCTTCGTCACCGGTGTATTTATCAGCTATGCCTCCACCGCCGCCGGTTCCCGTACCAGTGCCCGTACCTGTTCCAGGAATGATCGGTAATTTGTTACTATTCGATTTTTTCGAGCAGCTGCAACCTGTCAGCACAAGGGCCAGGCTGATAACCGCCACAATACTTGCGGGAACTATTATCTTCGTCATGACTGCTCCTTCAAAACAACCCACCCTATCGCCGATCACAGCTTATTATATAATTCTATATATAAGGCATGAAATATCTATAAAAATCCTGCAAAGCGCCAGCTGCGAGGATGCAAACGGATTAGAAAACGGGAAACGTTTGCAGAAAACAGATTTTCGGGTATAATTATTAGCGATAAAATAACCGCTGCGCTTCAGGGGAACGGCAAATAATCCTACACATAAAGGGGGAACCATGAGAAAGAAAATGGTTAATCGCTCATTTACAAATGCGAGCCCCCTTTCACGTTTCGCCTTATTATTTTCCCTGGCAATCGCGCTGGCTTTCAGTATCCCCGCCTGCAGCTCGGGCAAGAAAAGCGATAACTTCGCCTACCTGCCGACGGGAACGGGAACGGGAACCGGCACAGGCACGGGTACCGGAACAGGCACTGGAACAACCGGCCAGCTTATCACGGAAATGGTTTCGCTTGTCTCACAAAGCGATATGCTGGATTTCCTGAACCAGCTTATCGCCATCAGCCCGCGGCCGTCCACCACTTCGGCCGGCGACGACGCTGCGACCTTTATTCACCAGACATTCACAGGCCTGGGCGCGGCCGACGTCAAGTACCAGACCGTCACGGCCGGCGCCACTACCATTTCACCCAACGTAATAGTAACACTTGCCGGCTCGACCAGGCCGGACGAGATTTACGTCGCAGGCGCGCACTACGACACCGACCCCGGCAGTCCGGGCGCTGACGACAACGGCTCAGGCATGGCGGCTATTGTTGAATTATTAAAGATTTTCAACCAGTACAACTTTGAAGCCACGATAATGCTTGTCGCGTTCTCAGGCGAGGAAATCGGACTTCACGGCAGCAGCGATTTCGCCGCCGACGCCAGTGCCAACAGCCTCGACATCAGGGGCGCGATAAATCTCGATATGATAGGTTATGTGGCAAGCGGCGACACCGAAGACATCGACCTGATATGGCACACGAATTACGATGACGGCCTGAAAGACGCCTCAATCGCCGCGCAGCAGACCTACGTTCCCGGCTTCGCCATCAAACCCTTTAATTACAATGACCCCGGCATAGCGGGCAACTTCGATTCCGACTATACTTCGTTCTGGACCAACGGCTACGCGGCCGTATTCTTTCACGAGGATACCGAAGAGATCAATCCGATAAGGTATGGGGTGGGAACCGACGATATCGGCAACGGCCTTAATTCATTCAGCCTGATGTTAAACATCACCAGGACCGCGGTCGCCACAATCGCAACGCTCGCAGGACCGGTTTCAAAAAAATAGCTGACCGCTGACTGCTGAAAGCTGATAGCCTTTTACTCCATCGCCCGCTTGTAGCGGACGCAGGATTCGCATTTGCCGCAGGGCGTTTCGCCGCCGCGGTAGCATGGCCAGATAAAGTCGAACGGAACGCCGAGCTTTCGACCCTCGCCCACGATTTCCTTCTTATCCATGTTTTCGGTAAACGCAACCAGCTTGACCCCGGAAAGAGTAGAATAGCCGAGCGCAGCCTCCGCGGCCTTTCTGAATTCGGGCGAGTTGTCGGGAAAGATTGCGCCCTCCTCGCGATTGAAACCGGCGACGACCGCATCCGCTCCCATCGATTCGGCATGCGCTGCGGCTATTGCGATAAAAACACCGTTGCGGTTCGGCACCCAGACCGCGCTTACGTCCTCCGGAAGCGTGTCCGCCGTGACGTCGGGAATATGGGCGTCAGGTTCGACGAGCGCCGTATCTGTTATTTCCTTGAGCCAGGGAAGCTCAATCGTCTCCAGTCTGCAGCCGTAGTGTTTTGATAGTGATTCGGCGGAAAAGCGCTCGCGGTACCTGGCCTTCTGACCGTAGTCAAAGAAAAGGGCGCATACCACCTCGCCCTCTTTTGAGGCAACCGCAAGGTTCACCGCGCTGTCAAGCCCGCCTGATAAAAGGATAATGTATTTCATGAATCCGATAACCCTCCCCTGCTTATCGAATCGCGCCCGAACTCCTTGCGGATCTCGTCCACCACCGCGTCGATTTTGCTCTCACGCTCATCATCCATCCCGCCGAACAGGTCGCCCTGAACGTCAGGCCCGGTCGTCAGGTTTGAAAGACCCACGCCTATCAGCCTGACACCTTTCTGCGGGATTTTTACTTTTTCTTCCAGAAGCATTTTCGCAGCATGATAAATTTCCAGAGTATGCTGCGTCGGGCGGTCCAGGGTAACGCTGCGGGTGATGCGGCGGAAGTCATGGTAGCGCACCTTGAGCGTGACCGTGCGTCCCCAGAAGCCACGGCGCCTGACGCGCGCCGCCGTATCCTCGGTAAGGCCGAGAAGCACGTCGGCAAGCCTTTCTTTATCGGTAACGTCTTCATGGAAAGTCGTCTCATGGCTGATCGATTTTGCCTCGTGCTCGGGCACTACTTCGCGGTCGTCCTCGCCGCGGGAGAGATGGTAAAGCGTCTCACCCCACACGCCGAACATCGAGACAAGCTGCTCCTTCGTCAATTCACGCATCTGACCGATCGTTTTCAAGCCGGCGTCCTGCAGCCTTTTCTGGGCGACTTTCCCGACGCCCCACAGCCGCGATGCCGGAAGCGGTGCAAGGATTTCGAGTTTCTTCTCCTCGGGAATAACGACAAAACCGTTGGGCTTCTCGAGGTCGCTTGCGAGCTTTGCAAGAAACTTGTTCGGCGCGACGCCGACCGAGCTGGGAAGCTCCAGTTCGTCCTTTACCCTGCACTGGATTTCACGCCCGATTTTGACGGCGTCGCCCAGCAGCCGCTCGCAGCCGGAAACGTCGAGAAAAGCCTCGTCCAGCGAAAGCGGCTGGATCAGAGGCGTGTAATCGCGGAAAATATTCTGTATCTGCTCCGACACGGAGGCGTAAAACCGTATGCGCGGCCGGATGAAAATCGCGTGCGGGCAGAGCCGTTTGGCCTGGCCCGCGGGCATTGCCGAATGCACGCCGTACTTCCGCGCCGCGTAACTTGCCGCGGACACGACGCCCCGCCCTTCGGCCGACCCGCCTACGATAACGGGCCTGCCGCGAAGCGAAGGGTCTTCACGCTCCTCTATGGAAGCGTAATATGCATCCATGTCGATGTGAAGTATGGAAAGCGGGTGGGAATCAGTCGGCGGCATCGCCGTCCCCGAGGTATACGAAACGCTCGAGCGACCTGGAATACTGCGACCATTCGTCGCCGGGCCGTCCGGTCCCGGAGGCTTCGCGGAACATGAAAGTCTTCGCATCCATGTTGTCCATGAAGTGCAGAAGGTTCGCTTCCAGGAACAGAGGCTTCACCGGACTTCCCCATTCGAGCCGGCCGTGGTGGGCAAGGACCATGTGTTCGAGCTTGAGAAGGAGCTCTTCGGGAAAGCCGTCGATTTTCCCCGCGGCGCGCCTCACCATCTCCACACCCATAACGAGATGTCCCTTCAAACGCCCGACAGTCGTGAACTCAATCTGTTTGTCATATGCATACTCATCGATTTTGCCCACGTCGTGCAGGAAGGTGCCCACAACCAGAAGCTCTCTATCGACAAACGGGTAAATCATGGACAGCGCCTTGGCCATGCGGACGCAGTTATGGGTATGCTCCAGCAGGCCGCCGAGATACGGCTGGTGCTTGACCACCGCGGCCGGTGCGCGGCTGAACTTGTCGATGAATTTTTCATCACCAAGGAGACCGTCGACCAGGGCGCGAAGATGCGGGTCATGTATCTCGTTCAGCAGGAAACGGATTTTTTCCCACAGCTTGGCCCGGTCCTGCGGCGTCACCGGGAGAAAATCCTCAATGCTAATCTTGTCATCCGGGGCTTTTTCAAGCCTGTTCACTTTCATCTGCGGCTGGTTGTTGTATTCGCCGATTGAGCCGGTCACGTGTACGAAATCGCCCTTGCGGATATCACCGTGCGCGGCCTCGATAAACGTCCACAGCACCGCTTTCATCGAGTCGGAACGGTCGCGGAGAAGCATCGTAAGATACGGCGTGCCGTCCTTCGTGCTGCGCTTCTGGATGTCGGTCACGAGAAAGACGTGATCGACGTCCGCGCCGATATCGAGGTCGCCGAGCAATTCCGGTTTATTTTCTGCAGTCATCTTTTCTCCCGGTTAATGGAGAAGTATTCTAACACGCTTCCCGGCGGGCGTCAAAACGAAATCAATTATCCACGTGCTTCTCGAGGTAAGGCGCAAGGCGCCTGACCTGGTCCAGGCTGGAGAGGCGCAGGCCTTCCCAGCCGCGGTTCTTCGATTTGCGCAGGTTGAGCTCTATCCGTAAATCCTCGGGCAGCCTTTCGTGCAGCCTGAATTTCGGGTTTACCCAGACGTCGAAATAGTAGCGCGAAAACTTCAGAAGCATGAACCAGCGGCTGGTAAGCTTGTAGCCGAAGTCGTCGTGCTTCTTTTTTTCAACCTTCCCGTTTGCACGCTCCTCATGCGTGAACAGAAGCTGCCTGCAATACTCAAACGCCGCGGCCGTCACCTCGTTATCGAAACCCGGAAGGATATCGTCGAAGGAAAGCGGCTCGCCAACGTCGTTTCCGGGCTCCTGCTCGAGCCGCCTGATTTCAACGTCTACTTCGCTCAGTTCGTCCATAAGCTCATGCCGGCGGTTACGAAGCTCTATCAGTCGATTCTCAGAATCCTTTGATTTTCGTTTTCCGCCACGCCTGGCGGCTTTTTTTCTTTTTCGCGTTTCCATGGCGGCCTCCTTTCTTAACCATCGCCACCAATCCCAAAGGATGATTCCTGCTAGATTAAGCATTAACCTTCCATATACAGTATACCTAATATATACCTAACTTTCAAGGAAAAATCCAAAATATGTGGATAGTTCGCCGATTTGGGCGGTTTTGAGGATTCTGGTTGACTTTACGTGTTTGCCTCGTTAGAATCCATCGCATTCTGGACAAGCCGTAAAGTCGCCCCATTACAGATGATTACGACCTCGGAGGAGAAATGGCCAGGCGTGTGCTCATTATGGGGGCGGCGGGCAAGGATTTTCACGTTTTCAATACGACCTACCGCGGCAATCCCGAAGTCCGCGTGGTCGCATTTACCGCCGCCCAGATTCCCAACATCGACGACAGGCGTTACCCGCCGGAGCTTGCCGGGCCGGAATATCCCGACGGTATTCCTATCGAGCCCGAAGAAGAGCTGGCTGATATTATTCAGAAGCAGAAAGTGGACGAGGTAATATTCGCGTATTCAGACGTCTCGTTTAATCATATTGCCGAGCGGGAAAAAACCGCAATCAATGCCGGCGCAAAATTCAGAACGTTCGACATTGAGCCGACGCTTCTGCCGACCGGTGTTCCGTTGATAGCGGTCTGCGCGGTGCGGACGGGCGCGGGCAAGTCGCCTGCCGCGCGGCTGATTTCGAGGATACTCCGCGAAAAAGGCAGGAAGGTCGTTGTAATAAGGCACCCGATGCCGTACGGCGACCTGGTCGCGCAGCGTGTCCAGCGTTTTGCCACGGTCGAAGATTTGGAAAAGCACGACTGCACAATCGAGGAAATGGAAGAATACGAGCCGCATATCAAGAACGGTTTCGTCGTCTACGCCGGTGTAGACTACGCGGATATCCTGGCCGAGGCCGAGAAGGAGGCCGAGGTCATTCTCTGGGACGGCGGCAACAACGACACGCCCCACTACAGAGCGAAGCTGCATATCACGATCGCCGACTCCTTGCGTCCAGGCGACGAATTGAAGTATTTCCCAAGCATAACAAACGTGCAACTTGCCGACGTCGTTATTGTAAACAAGGTCAACCAGGCAAGGCAGGAAGACATTGAAACCGTAATTAACAATTGCAGAGAAATCAATCCAAAAGCAGTTATAGTGAGGGCTAATTCCGTCGTTTCCTGCGACAACCCGGACCTGCTGAAAGGGAAGCGTGTCCTCGTCGTCGAGGACGGACCGACGCTTACCCACGGCGGTATGAAATACGGCGCAGGCGTGGTGGCCGCCCGGCGCGCGGGCGCAGCCGAGCTTGTCGACCCGCGCCCGTTTCTCGTCGGCAGCCTGAAAGATACTTTCGAGAAATATCCGGGTATCGGCACGCTGCTGCCGGCCGTCGGCTACGGAGATGAACAGGTCCACGACCTCGAGGCGACGATCAACGCAACCGATTGCGACGCGGTCGTGGTCGGAACGCCTATCAATCTCAACCGAATTATAAAGATCGAAAAGCCGAGCGTTCGCGTCACCTATGAAATAGAGGAAATAGATGCGCCGGACCTTGAAGAACTTCTCGTTGACTTCTAAACCGGCACGCCGCTTGGGGGCGCGCGGCGGCAGAATACTGGAGGAAACATGTCAGACGTAATCTCGCGCACAAAAAAGGTAATAACTCCCGCGCTCGGATTCGACGTCAACCTTGCGGCCGAAAAGGCGGAAGGAATATACGTCTGGACCGACGACGGCCGAAAAATAATGGACTTCTCATGCGGCATCGCCGTCCTGAACGTCGGACACCGGCACCCCGCGGTTATCGCGAAGATGCGCGAGCAGATGGATAAATACGTCCATTCCGGCTGCTCGTTTTTTTACGAGCCGCTCGCCCGCGCCGGCGAGCTTCTTTCCGAGGTGACGCCGGACGGCATCGAGATGTTTTTCCCGCTCAACGGCGGCTCGGAAACGATAGACGGCGCGATAAAACTCGCCCGCTTCACGACCAGACGCCAGTACATCATATGCTTCACCGGCGCGTTTCACGGCCGCACGCTCGGCGCAACCTCGGTAACCTCGAGCGCGGTCAAGTACCGTCACTTTTACGGCCCGCTCATCCCGAGTATTTACCAGGCACCGTTCCCGCACCCGTACTACATGGGAGACGAGGATGCCGCGGTAAAACACAGCATCCAGTCGATTGAAACCATGCTCAACCACATCGTTCCATCAGATGAGGTGGCGGCGTTTCTCGTCGAGCCGCAGCAGGGCGAGGGCGGCTACCTCCCCTGCCCGCCCGCGTTCATGAAATACCTGCGCGAGAAGGCGGACGAGATCGGCGCGCTCCTCGTTCTCGACGAGGTGCAGACCGGAATGGGCAGAACTGCGAAATGGTTCGCAGCCGACCATTTCGGCGTCAAGCCCGACGTCATGTGCATCGCAAAATCGGTCGGCGACGGGATGCCGATCTCGTTTATCGGCGGTACGCGCGAAATCATGGAAGCATGGCCTCCGGGCGCGCACGGGACGACTTTCGGCGGCAACCCGGTCGCCTGCGCGGCCGTCGATGGAGTCATCACCGCCATCCGCGAGGAAAAGCTGCTCGAAAACGGCGCCGCCCGCGCCGAGCAGGCCAAACGCCACTGGGGTGAACTAAAGCAAAAGTATCCGATTATCGGAGACGTGCGCGGCCTCGGTTTCATGATCGGCGTCGAGTTCGTAAAAGACCCGAAGACGAAAGAGCCGAACGGCGCCGCCGTAAGCAAACTCATGGCCGGATGCCTCGAGAAAGACCTCGTCATCGTGAACTGCGGACCGCACGGAAACGTTATACGCTTCATTCCACCGCTCGTCGTTACCGGGGAAGAACTCGAAAAGGCGTTTGACATCATCACGGAGGTGTGCGCCACTCTCTAGGCGTGTCGTATGGCAAAGGCGAAACGTAAAAAGAAAAAGCCTCTCGCACTGGTAGCGCTCGGCGGCAACGTCCTTATCCAGCTTGGCCAGCGGGGAACCATCGGCGAACAGGAGTTGAACGCGCTTGAAATCGTTCAGCGCCTCGTCACGATGGTGAAGCTGAACTACAACCTCGTTATAACCCACGGCAACGGCCCGCAGGTGGGCAACATGCTCATCCGTACCGAAGCTGCGAGGAAGACCGTCCCCGTTCAGCCGCTTGACATCTGCGTCGCATGGACGCAGGGCTCGATGGGTTACCTGCTTCAGAACGCTCTCCTGAACGAATTCTGGAAGCAGGAGATGCACGACAAGCGCGTCCTTACGATGATAACCGAAGTCCTTGTCGACAGGAAAGACCCGGCCTTCAAGAAACCAACAAAACCTGTCGGCCCGTTCGTAACAAAGGCGCGTGCAAATGAGCTTATGAAAACCGGCATAAAGATGGTTGAAGTCGCCGGTCGCGGCTGGCGTCGAGTCGTGCCGAGCCCAAAGCCTCAACGAGTCATACAGCGCAGGACGATTCGCGAGTTGGCGCTTTCCGGCAAAATAATCATTGCCGCAGGCGGCGGCGGAATCTCCGTATACACAAAGCCAAACGGTGAGTGGGAGGGAATAGACGCGGTAATCGATAAAGACCTTGCCTCCGCCTGGCTTGCGAAGGAAATAGGCGCAGACGTCTTCATAATTCTTACCGACGTCGGCCAGGTCTACCTCAACTACGACAAACCGAGCGCCTACGGAGTTGAAAGAATGACGACCCACGAGGCAAAAAAATACATAAGGGAAGGGCACTTCGCACCCGGCAGCATGCTGCCGAAAATCCAGGCGACGATTAACTATCTTTCCGGCGGCGGGAAACGCGTCATCATAACCCGCGCCGGATTGCTCGAGGCCGCGCTCGAAGGACGCGCAGGAACCCATATCGTTCCCCGAAAGGAAGACAAGAAATGGCCGACTGGAACCATAAGGATCTCGTCTCGCTTGAAGAGCTCAAAGCGGAAGAAATAGGGCAGATACTGGACCTCGCCGATAGCGTCAAGGCAAAGCCGAAGGATTTCAAGAAAGCCCTCAAACGCCGCGTGCTCGCCATGATTTTCCAGAAGCCTTCCACGAGGACGCGCGTTTCGTTCGAGACCGGGATATACCAGCTGGGCGGCATCGGAATGTACCTCGGCGCAAACGATATGCAGCTCGGCCGCGGTGAGACCATCGCCGACACGGCGAAAGTGCTGTCGCGCTATGTCGATCTAATCATGGCCCGCGTCTTTGCGCACGACGACATCGTTCAACTCGCAAAACACGCGACCGTGCCGGTAATTAACGGTCTTTCGGATTACAATCACCCCTGCCAGATACTCGCCGACCTCCAGACCATCCGCGAACATAAAGGAAAACTGGAAGGCTTACGACTTGTTTACATCGGCGACGGCAACAACGTCGCCCATTCGCTTCTGTTCGGCTGTGCGAAAATGGGGATGCACGTCGTCGTAGTCCACGCGGAAGGATTCGCGCCTCTGCCCGCGGTCGTCGAGAAGGCAACCGGTTTCGCAAACGAGTCGGAAGGCTCGGTCGCGGTCTCGACAAGCATCGAAGCGGTCGAGGCGGCCGACATCGTTTATACCGACGTCTGGGCCTCGATGGGACAGGAAGCCGAGCACGAAGAGCGTCTGAAATTATTCAAATCCTATCAGGTAAACTCCGACCTTATGAAACGCGCAAAACCTGACGCGATTTTCATGCACTGCCTCCCCGCCCATCGCGGCGAGGAAGTAACCGACGAGGTCGTCGATTCACCTCAGTCCGTCGTCCTCGACGAGGCCGAAAACCGCCTCCACGCCCAGAAGGCTGTCATGATACTGGTTTCTTCCGTGAAATAGGCGTCTGCGCCTTTTTGATTTAGAGAGGTGAGATGAATGATCAATATCGTCGAAAAAAACATTCCTGAGGTTGCGCGGTTGTGCAGAGAGCACAAGGTCAAGCGGCTTGAAATCTTCGGCTCGGCGGTTGGAGGTGAATTCAAGGAGCCGGACAGCGACCTGGATTTTCTCGTCGAGTTTTTGCCGTTAGACCCCGGGGAACATTCAGAGGTGTATTTCGGTTTACTTGAAGCGCTGGAAGAGTTGTTCGGCTGCCATGTCGACCTTGTAATGCTCGTGGCGGTGAAGAATCCCTACTTCCTTGAGGCGATAGATAAGACAAGGAAGGTGATATATGCGGCTTGAAGCAAAAAAATATCTGGAGGATATGAGGCAGGCGGCGGCAAATATTCGCGAGTTTACAAAAGACAAGGACTGGAACGATTACGCCGGTGACGCGCTTCTCAAGTCGGGAGTGGAGCGGCAGTTTGAAATTATCGGCGAAGCGCTTGCCGGGCTTGTCAAGATCGAGCCGAAAGCCGCGGACACTATCAGTAATTACAAGCGCATCATCGCATTTCGCAATATCCTGATTCACGGATACACCATCGTGGACGACCGCGTGGTCTGGAATATAGTGCAGAACAACCTGCCAGTTCTTGAACGGGAGATAAAATCGCTGCTTGAATCCTAAACGGACTGATTTCTGAAACGTAACGGATTGCACGCAAAATCAAAAAGCTGCGCCCACTAGATGAAGCCGAAAACTGCCAGGCAAGCCCAGCGGCTAAATGACAACATGGAGGTCAAACTCGACGGCCTAATATGCGCCACTTTCATCCTTCATCCTTCATACTCCAAACTTCGTCCTTCATCCTTCATATTTTCTTCCATCTCATAACCCTTTGTGCTATAATGCCTAATGTGAACCGAACATGTGCCGAACCGTGGCGACTGGACTTATATGAAATTTTCTCATAAATCCTGCAAGATGGCCGAAATATCAGCGTCATATTACTGGATGGCCGGGATGACCGGCGGAGAAGCCAATGCCGCAGACTGATGCAGAACTCATCCGGCTCAGTCTCAGCGGCGACAAGGCTGCCTTTGGCAATTTGATGGAGCGTTACATCGCGCTGGCCGGCTCTGTTGCGATGGGCGTGCTCGGCGACTTCGACCATGCGAGCGACGCGGTCCAGGACTCGTTCATAAAAGCCTGGACCAACCTCGCCTCGCTCAGGGAAGTCGAGCGGTTCAAAAGCTGGCTCTGCGGCATAGTGAAGACGACCTCGATCGACCACCTGCGGAAAAACAAAGCCAGGGTCGTTTCGCTCCCGATGGACCCGAGCGAAATCGGGAAGGTCGCCGGTGACGCGCTCGTATCCGAGCCTGCAAGAAAGCTCGAAAGCGAGGAGCTTCACGGGAAGATACTCGAGGCGATAAACGGTCTGCCTCAGAAGTATCGCGAAGTAGTAATGCTCAAGCACATTGAAAACCTGTCGTACCAGGAAATCGCCAAGACGCTCGGCGTTTCCAACTCAGCGGTTGAGAGCAGGCTCTTCCGCGGAAGACAGATGGTTCTCGACAGGCTGAGGAAATACCTGGACGAATAATTTATGAATTGCATTTCGATACAACCACTGATTTCAAAACTCATCGACGGGGAAACCGCCCCGCACGAGGAAAAGAACGTACGCGCCCACCTGGACGGCTGCGGCGCGTGCAGGGCCCGTTACGAAGAGCTTGAAAAGGTCGGCAGGCTGATGTCACTGTCTCTTGCCGGACACCCCTTCACAAAAGAATTCGCTTCCCGCACACTGAACCTCATCCCGAGCCGCCGCCTGACTGCGGTTCCCGGGCGCAAGCCGCGCAGAATCCTGCTCTGGATTGCCGCGGCCGCGGCCGTACTGCTGATTGCCATCGGGCTTGTTAATATGCTTCCCCGCGAAACGGAGACAATTACCCCGGTTACAACTATCGCCGCCGTTGAGACTCTGGAAATCGGCCACAACAAGCTGCGCGACGGCAGCACCATCGACCTCTGGGCGGGCGGCGCCGGAGAAGTAAAATACGGCGAGAATGGAACCACCGTCACGCTCGAGACGGGCACGCTTTTCGCAAAAGTCGAGAAGCAGACCGACGGCAGGACTTTCAATGTCGCGACGAAAAACCTTACCGTGGTCGTCGTCGGCACCGAATTCTATGTCGAGTTCAGGGATTCCGTCACAGTCTGTACCGTGAAAGAAGGCGAAGTCCGCTGCATCCCCGCGGATAACAAAAAAGCCGCTCTCCCCGTTTCAGCCGGCCACGCATTCAACACGTCAAAGTCGGCCAAAGCCGTCCGCGTCACCGAGTTCCCGAGGCCCGGCGTGAGCAGCGCCGCGGAACCTGTAATCGACCCGGTGAAACCGATCGATGTCCCGTCCGGCATAGGCGAGCCGGTTCCCGATTCCGCCGACCCGACCGGCGATCACTCCGTCGACCCTGACATGCCTATCAGAAATCCGGACAAGAAAAAGAAATAACTCCTCATTTCATCCCCGAATTGAACTATTCAGCCAGACTATATTGCGGCTGGCCAGTTTTAGCTTGGAAAAAACCGTATCGGCTGATAATATACGTTCAGCAAAACATTTTTGCTTTTCTTGCCGATAACAGATTAGGAAACACTTCCGTTAAACGGCCATGTATTCGCCAAAGTTTCCGGTTGCCATATGACAGAGAATCCTGAGACAAACGGAATCGAAACCCAGCCCGTGCAGGTTGAATCGGGACCTCCAAGCGGGGGCGTAAGGGCGCTCGGAGCATTTGCGCTGGCGCTGATTTTTGCCGTCCTCGTGTCAATCACCGTTCACGCGGTAGTATTCATCAGGGCCGCGGGCGCGTACAGCGATTTCCTGTGCGCCCCCCCCGCTCAGCACGTCGACCTGAAATCCACCGTGAACACGTACGAGCGTTTCTGTTCGATGGGCGGAACCATAAAAGACAGATTCAAACATCTCGTTACGGACGCGCAGGAAGTCTGCAGAATCAACAAACCCATCCCCGTGATTGTCCCGACCGGGATAAAGGACAAGATCAAACGCGCGGCAGGCGCGGTCAGCCGTTATTTTCCAATCGCGTTTTTCAAGTCCCTGCTCGAGTACATCAACTTCAAGTCCCAGCGCGACGCGCTCATCGTCGGCGGTATAGTCCTTGTCGTTCTTTTCCTGCTTTTCATGACGACGAAAATCTGGTCTTTTCTGTTCACGCGGTTGCTGAAGCTGTTGCTTATAGTAACCCTGGCCGCCTGGCTCATCGTGCTCGGGCTTTACCTCATGCCGAAAAAGGAAGAGATAAAGGAGACGCACCAGATATCTCTTGCACGGCTAGAGGTAACCATGCTCGACGTCGCGATCAGGGAGTTCAAAATCGACACCGGCCTCTATCCGCCGGCAGGCAACAAAAACCTCGTCGAATCCCTGAGCGGCAGGTACTCTCCCGCCCGGAACCGCTCCTATTTCGACTTTACCGTCGCCACTGTACGAAACGGATACGTTCTTGATCCGTGGGGTACACCATATATGTACAAGCCCCCCGCCGATGCCGCCGATGCCGTTGCCGATTGCCTGTTGTATTCTTCAGGGCCGAACCGCAACGACGAGAACGGCGGTGGAGACGATATTACCTGTTCTGAAACGAAAACAGCAATGCTTACACCCGACGGACGTCCCCGCCGATCATGAACTCTCAAGACGCAGGACAACGCATCATCAACGACATTACCGAAATCGCCAGGCCGCGCCTCGCCGGCACGCCCGGCGAAAAGGAAACGCTCGACCTGCTCGAATCCAAACTGAACAGCCTCGGCATAGAGCCCAGACGTGAGCATTTCGAGTTCTCAGTACTGCCGATGAGACTCGGTTTCATCCTTGTCCCCGTTATTTTAACCGCAATCGTATTCGCGGCGGCTTTTCTTGTCTTTGAGCACCCGCTGGTGGGAGCGCTTCTGGCCTTCGCCTCACTGGCCTTCATTCCCCTGGCTTCGCGCTGGAGCCGCCTGGCTGAAAAACTGTTCGACCTGCCCTTCAGGTTGAAATCGGCAAACATTATTGGAGAAATAAAAGCGGAAAACGCAGAAAAGACAATAATTTTCGTCGCGCACCACGACTCGAAAAGCCAGACGCTTCCGATCGGCCTGCGTTATATCGGCTCAATTCTCAGCGTGCCCCTTTCAGCCCTCATCGGCCTTGCAGTTCTTGTTACGGGGATTATCCTGCTCATAAAATCGGGCTCGCCGCCTCCGTGGATGGCCCGATTCAGCCACGTTTTATGGATAATCTCCTGGATTCCGCTGGCCGCGGCCGCGATGATGCTTCTCGGTTTTACGCGCAATAAATCGGAAGGCGCGCTCGACAACGGAAGCGGATGCGGCATCCTTCTCGAGCTCGCCAGACGATTGAGCAAGAACCCGCCAGCGAAAACGAATGTGATTTTCCTTTTCCCGGGCGCGGAGGAAATGGGGCTCGCAGGGGCGATCCGATACACACAGGCACACGCCGGAGAGTTCGATAAGGAAAATACCCTGGTCGTCAATATCGATTCCGTCGGTTGCGGCCCCAAAATCGGGATTATCGACCGTTACGGCATACCGCCGGTGACTACGTCCAGAACTCTTTCGCGAATCCTCGAAGCAGAGGACGATAATGCCGGAAGGCTCTACATTCCAATCGGCGTGGGATTCGACAAGTTCCCGTTCGCGCTTCGCGGTTTTGAAACTCTCACTTTAACCTCGCGAACCATACGGGTTCTTCTCACGATACACTCGCCCAACGATATCGTCAGACACCTGGACCCGGAGTCGCTCGCGAAGGCCGCGGA
>SOJX01000109.1 GCA_004376375.1 Planctomycetota bacterium | reverse complement strand
CCACCGGGGGGGCGGTGTCCCCCCCCCCTCGCCGCCCCCCGGGCCGGCCCGCGGCGCCGCGGTTGGCCGCTGCTGCAAAACCCAGGTTCTTTTTATTCCGGAGCACCTTCACGTTCCCGACCGCCTCGGCCGCCTCCGCGCTTCCGTCCGTGGAAGCGTTGTCAACCACAATCGCTTCGACCGATTTCCCCCCCGCCGCGCCAAGCACCGAGCGCACGCAGCGCTCCACGAAATCACCGCCGTTGTAAGTTACAATAACGACCGTGAAGTCCGGCGCATCTCCGCTCTTGTCCGTACGGTATGGCATCAGACGCCGTGGCCTTTCCCGGGGTCGGGTCCGCTTCTTACGAATACCGTTTCATAAAGAAACCCGAGCGCATAGGCGATATCGGTACCTGTTCTGTAAATCTCCAGATCCACAACCGAGCGTGCAAAGCTCCATACCCGCCTGAACACCCGGGATGCGAACGATTTCTTCGGCGCAAAGTCGTCCCCCTCGAATCCGCTTCCGAGCTCGTAAATCCGCTCCGGATAATGCCGCCTCGCGAACGCGGAGCCCCTCCCGTTTCTGAAATACATTTTCAGAACTTTCGGAAAACTGTCCGGCATCGGGTGGCTGACCCACGTGCCCGCGACGATTACGACGCGGTAACCCGCCTTCCGCATCCTGTGCCGAAGAAGCGGGTCGAGCCCGCGGATAAGCTCCTCGTCCTCGCCGCCGACCTCGAGGAAAACTTCCTTGCGCGCGGCAAGACACGGGTGCTGCACCATGTCGCTGTCGATAGTCTTTTTCACAACAGGAAAAAACCGCCTGGGAATCTGGCGCGAGGCCTCGCGCTGGAACTCGCTGGCATCCCGCGGAGGCAGGCACGACGCGCCTGCAAGCCCGATCTTCGGATCGGAGTCGACAGCGGCGACGATACGCTCGACAAGGTCGCGGTTCCCCGGAACGGTATCATCGTCCATTGTCATGACGATTTCGCCGCGCGCTTTTTTCACGCCGTCGTTTATGGCCCTGCCCTGCCTGTGATAGCCTTTCTGTACGATGACTTCGTAATCGGAAAATGTCTGCTTTTTTAAATCTTCGAGCAGCTTCGGCAGCAGGCCGCCGCGGTAGCCGTCGAACGACGGTATGATGATCGATACTCGCGGGGGCTTTTCGCTCACTTCGCTTCCTCTGACCCTGAACGTTCAGACGCGCGGCCGGTACTTTTCCAGCCACATCTCGAAATTCAGAAGCGTCCACAGCTCTTTCCGGCAGTCGCGCCGCCGCGCGAGGTGGTCGTCGACATACCGCGAGACGGCGCGCGCCTCGAAAATCCCTTCCGATTGAATCCGGTCCGGCGAAAGGTATTCTTCAAGCATGTGGCGCATTTCACTTAGAAACCAACGGCCGACAGGAACACCGAATCCCTTTTTTGGCCTGTCTATTATTTCATTCGGCAAAAACCCCCGTGCAGCTTCTTTCAAAATATATTTCGTCGTCAGTCCGCTGAGGCGGTACGCAAGCGGCAGGCTCCACACGTATTCGACGAACTCGTGGTCGAGGAACGGCGTCCTGACCTCGAGAGAATGCGCCATGCTCGCCCGGTCGACCTTCACCAATATGTCGTCCGCGAGGTAGGTTCTCAGATCGAGGTAAAGCATCCGGGCAAGGTCGTCGTCATGCGGGCATTCGTCCGTAAGGGCCTCGAGCTCCCGCATGGGGTCGGAGTCCCCTAACAGGTCAAGGGAAGTTCCCGTTAATAAATTTTTTCTCTCGGGCGCGGTAAACGCACCCAGCCACGCGACGTTCCGCTCAACAGGCTCGAGCGGCAGGCCGCGCATGAACCGCTTGAGCTTGAAGTCGAAGCTGATGTTCGAAAGCGATGTCGGCAGCCGCTTCACGATGGCGGGCAGGAGCCGCTCCTTCACCACTCCCGGCAAACGTTTTGCGAGCGCTGCAAGCCTGTGCGCCTGGTATGTCGGATAACCGGCGAAAAGCTCGTCGCCGCCGTCACCGCCGAGAACGACCTTTACTTTATTCCTTGCGAACGCCGACAGCAGCGCCGTCGGGATTACCGACGCATCGGCAAACGGCTCGTCGAGAAAATCGTACAGGTGCGGAATAATCGCACGCATGTCGTCAGGCGTGCACAATTTATCATTGTGTTCGGTGCCGAGAGCCTGCGCGGCAAGACGCGCGTAATCCGACTCATCGAAAGAACGGTCCCGAAACCCGATTGAGAATGTAGGGATTACTCCATCGCTTTCGCCGCTTGCGAATGCGGCTACAAGAGACGAATCGACACCGCCCGAAAGGAACACACCGACCGGGACGTCCGCGACAAGCCTGCGCGAGACAGCTTCCCGCAGCCGCGACCGGATCTCGTCCACCGCGGTGCTCTCCCCGATCTCCTCCGGGCCTCGGCGCGGAAGCGACCAGTAACGTTTCTCCTTAACTTCACTTCCGTCCCGGACCAGCATGTGCGACGCCGGAAGCTTTTCGATTCCCCTGAACATCGTATGGGGCGCGGGAACGTACTCCAGCGCAAGGTAGCGGTCAAGGCCCGCGTAATTCAGCTCGGGCTCCACCCAGGGAAGCGAAAGAAGCGACTTTATTTCGCTTGCAAACGCAATACCGTTTTCTGACTTTATAAAATGAAGCGGTTTGATGCCGAACCGGTCGCGCGCAAGCGCCAGCCTTCTCCGCTTCCCGTCCCACAGGGCGAGCGCAAACATCCCGTTCAGGTCGTTTACAAAATCCAGGCCTTTTTCTTCATAGAGGTGTACTATGACTTCTATATCGGTTTTTGTACGGAAAACATGACCGGAGTTTTCCAGAGCGTTCCGTAACTCGCGGAAGTTGTAGATTTCGCCGTTCGCCATGACGAAGACGGTTTCATCTTCGTTTGCGATGGGCTGGTCGCCGGTGATGAGGTCGATTATCGCAAGGCGGCGGTGCCCGAGCCCGACGACCGCAGGCGGCTTGCTCCCCTCTCCCGGATAGACGTGATGGAAAACGCCGCTGCCGTCCGGTCCGCGCCGGGAAAGCATCTCCGTCATGCGAACAAGCGTTTCCCTGCCCGCCTTATTTGCGAAATCACCTGAGAAACAGAAACCGCAGATTCCACACATTATTTTTCCGGGAAATTAATTTTGGAACGGATCTTGTAGGGCGGTATTTTCCTTGATTCCTCGCGCAGGCGCACAAGCATTTCCGCGATAAGGCCCATCAGTACCACTATAACTCCCATGAGAAACAGGAACACGGCAAGAAGCGCACGCGGATTCCGGTGAACAGGGACGTTAAGCGCAAGCCGCTCGTAAAGCGTCCATCCCGCAAAGCCCAATCCGCCGAGCATTGAGATAAAGCCGACGCATCCGAACAGGTAGCCGGGCTTCGACGCGAAATTGGTCATGAACGTCACCGTGATAAGGTCGACGAGAACCTTGAACACGCGACCGAGCGAGTAATGCGACCTGCCGTGCACGCGCGGGTGGTGCGCGACATCGAGCTCGGTTATTTTCCCACCGTTCCAGTGAGCGAATACGGGAAGAAACCTGTGCATCTCGCCGTAAAGCCGGACGTCCTCGAGCACCCACACGCGATATGCCTTGAGCGTGCAGCCGAAATCGTGAAGCCGCACACCGGTGAGAAGCCGGATAAGCATATTCGCCACACGCGACGGGACAACTTTCCTCACCAGCGGGTCGCGGCGGTGGCGGCGGTATCCGCTCACCACGTCGAACCCGTCGTCGAGTTTCATCAGGAGCCGCGGTATGTCCTCGGGGTCGTTCTGTCCGTCGGCGTCCATCGGGACAATCACTTCGCCGCGCGCCGCGCGGAAGCCGGCCTCGAGCGCGACGCTCTGCCCGAAATTCCGCGTCAGCCGGAGGACCCGCATCCGCGGATCGGACTGGGCCAGCGCCTCCAATACCTTGAAACTCTCGTCGTCGGACCCGTCGTCCACGAATATGATTTCAAAACTCCGCCCGCTCTTTTCCATAGCGGCGGCCGTGCGCTCCGCGAGGTCTTTCAAGTTCTCCTCCTCGTTGTGCACGGGCATTATGACTGAAACCATGATCGGGTCGGTTTCATCCGGCATTCTGCACCTTCCAAGCGTCAAGCGTCAGGCGTCATGCGTCGAGAGTCAAGAGTTATATTATTTTCCTGACGCCCGACGTTCGACCCGTGACTCTCGACGCATACGGCCCGGCGGCAGCAAGGAGGCGGTAGCGCCGCTCCAGCTCGGGCACTATCTCGCACCAGTCGTAGCGCGCGGCCTTCTCCCGGTTGGCTTTTGCAAAACGGCGCCTGAGTCCGGCGTCCTTTGCGAGCGCGCGAATCTTTTCCGCAAGCGGCACGACCTTTCCGGGCGGCACGAGGTATCCATTAACGCCGTCCTCGACCACTTCCGGGATTCCCATAACGGTCGTCGAGATTACCGGCAGCCCCATCGCCATCGCCTCGACGTTGACCAGTCCGAAGGATTCCGACCTGCTCGGCAGGACGAATATGTCGGCGGAGGCGAAATACCTCGCTATCTCCGAATTGGGGACGGTGCCGAGAAAATATACTATATCTGTAATGCCCAGTCGCACGGCCTGCGCATGGAGCGCAGCTTCTATATCCCCGGTGCCGATAAGAAGCAGGTTTATATCGCCGGCATCGTTCCGGACCTGCGCCACGGCGTCCAGAAGTACGTCGATATTCTTTATATCGAGGAAGCGCCCGACGAACAACACGTTAACGCCGTCGGCGGGCAGCTTCAGCTCGCCGCGGTAATCCCGCTCGGGAATCCGGAAACGGGAAAGGTCTATGCCCGAATAGAACACCTCGATCGGCCGGCCGGAGTACGTCCGCATGGCGACTTCGCACGTATGCTTTGCCTGGGCCATTACGTGGCAGCAGTACCTGACGGCGAACCAGCCGAAAGTAACGCGGAAATGCGGCTTTACATGGGTCACGTCCTGGCCGTAAAGATACATAATCGACGGCCTGCGAAGAAGAAGCCCCATGAGCGCGGCAAGGAAACCGCCGGGCAGAAGACACTGCCCGTGGATGAGGTCGGGCCTGATATCGGCAATCGCAAGCGCGCCGAAAAACAGCTCGCCCACGAACCGCAGACCGGGAATATCGATGAACGGCAGCCAGTGTATTGTGAACCCGTCCCGCCGCTCTTTTCCGAGCGGCATGCCGCCGCGCCTCGTTACGATAACGTGCACGTCGTGCCCCATGCGCGCAAGCTCGCGCGCCATGAAGTACGCGCCAAGCTCCGCGCCCGCGATGCGGTCGGGCGGGAAAAATGAAATCACGATCGCTATTTTCATAACGGTTTTGCCGCCTTGGAACAAAACTTCAGGCAAAGCCCGGCTTCAATAACTGTCATGGTCCATTATGCCGAGATTGGGATTGTCCGCAAGGCCAAAATTCGTACGTTGTGCCCCGCAGTAAATTAACATTTATTCCTCTTGACGCCCGGCGCCCGGCGCCTGACGACTGACGCTGAACAGGGCCGAGTAATTCGTTTCAAACACAATGCTCAGCTTGCCCGATTTCCCCATTTCGTAAATACGCTTTTGCACCTTCACTCCCGGGAACAGCCTGGAAACGTGCGACGATCGTTTATTGACATAAACATGGGTGACGCCGACCTCCCTGATCCGCGCGATAAGTGCTTCTTCCGAATCCAATCGGGTGAAATCAACGTACGCCTGCTCGCCGAGGTAGGCGCGAAACCAATCGCGGTCGAGATAATAGGGCGCCTCGGCATGAAGCATCACCAGCGCACCTTCGGGCAAAGTCCGGTTCATCTTCACGTAGTCTCTGTATTCAGAAACCCTTTCACCCAGGATGCCCTCACGGTCCGTAATCCCCCGGCCTTCTTCAATCAGCCTCTTTGCCGGGTGGCGTTCCGCCCTGTAAAATGCAAATATGGCCGCAATCAGAATAACGGCATATGTTATGTTCTTCCGCATGCTCTTCAAACTGAAGACCGCTCCACCGGAAACAGCAAGGAGCACGGCAACGATAAGAATGAACCTGAGCTGAGAGTTGATCCAGAAATAGATACCGGTAAAAAGCGCGGCCGTACAGATAAGAAAGATTGTTTCCTTCCGCCGCTCACGGACGAAAGGCAGCATGGCAAGGCCGAGAACAAGCAAAGGGGTAAAGTCATGGAGAATTAAATATGGGAACTTTAAAAACGCTTTAAGGGTTTTCGGTTCTCCAAAAAGACTTATTTCCGTATGCAGCGTCGCTACGACTTCCCGCGTGAGGTAATCGCCGCCGAAGATGCTCTGCCCGAAAGGCCACAGGGGATTGCCGGTCAGTACAAGGTTTTTCACATACCACGGCGCCGCCACGAGCAAGGCCACGCCCCCCGTCAGGCACATGGCGAGAAGAGAAAAAGCTTTCCCTTTTTTCATTAATCCAAGAACCAGGATAACCGCGGCGACAAAAAACATCCCGAGCATCGCGGGCAGTTTCGAGCCCGCGGCGCAGCCCGCGAAAAGGCCTGCCAGCAGCGCCGTCCGGTAGCTCGGCTCCTCCCGGTATACGGCGCAGACATAGGAGGCAAGAACCAGCCATGCCGTTACGGCAACGTCCACGAAGGTGGTTGACGACTGGTTGAAAACCATTGGGATGGCGACAAGTATGAGCACGGTAAGGGCGCCGGCCTCCCGCCCGTAGATCCTTCGCGAAAGGCACCAGGCCGAGCCGAGGAAAAGCACCCCGATAAGGCATGAGAAAAGCTTTGCAAGCGTCTGACCCTGAAGCGCCATACCGATAAGGAAATACATTTCGGTGAAAAGAGGGTAATTCGCCTGCCATACCGTCGGGACGAACTTAACCCCGCCGTTCTTCAGGAAAACTTTGGGTATTGCCAGATGGTAAAGTATTTCATCGGGACGCCAGGAAGGCACGAAACAGAAAACGATTGCAAACACAAAAAAGATGCCGATGTAAATCGCAACGCCGATCTCCCATCCCAATACCGGCTCGGTCTTTTGCCCGCCGCCCAGTCGCTCGGGGCGGCGCCGAAGCGCAATACCCGTCGCTCCGGCCAGCAGGTAGATTACGGTCAGGGCCACCAGCGCGGCAGTCGAAAGCAGGTGCGCCATGGTCATCGCCATGACAACGAGCCCGAGCGCGCCCAGCCCGACCGCCGCTGAAAGGGTGATTTCCTCAATCCACCCGTGCACCTTGATTCTGAACAGCGGAAGCAGCAGAAGCCCGCAACCGTATGAGCCGGCCGCAAACAGTATTATGAGGGTAATTGCGGTCATGGTTTCCCTTTGGCCGCTTTTTGAAGCACAGGCATAAGCTTTTCCGCATGCCTGCTAAGGGTGAAACGCTCCTTTGCCACCCGCCTTGCCGCTGCCCCCATTTCGAACATGGTCTCGGGGCCGGACAGCATCCGCTCGAGTGCTGAGCGAAACGCCTCCATGTCGCCGCAGGGAACCAGGACGCCCGTCGGCGCGTCCCCGTCCGGCACCAGCCATTCGCCTACGCCGCCGACGTCGAAGGTAACGACCAGCCGCCCGTGGGCCATGGCTTCGACGCCGGCCAACCCGAAGGGCTCGGGAAGAATCGAGGGGAAAACAAAAAACGCGGCCTTCATGTACTCGGCGCTCATCCTCTTTTCGCCGAGATAATCGAGCATTTCGACGCTGCCCTCGGGCAGCGCCGCCGCAAGGCTCTCCAGCTTCGGCCGGTTCGGTCCCTCACCGGCAAGTACCAGTTTGAAAGGCTGTTCCACTCCCGTGAGCGCTTCGAGCAGACGGGCATGCCCCTTTCCCGGCACGAAACGGCCTACGCAGAAAAGGCGGTTGCTGGATTCGGGGTCCGTCATCTGGGCGGCAAACGCCCTTGGGGATGCAAACAGCGGTATGACCTCGACGCCGTCGCGGGGAATTCCGACCTCGGCAAGCCTCCCCGCCATGAACTCGCTCGCGACCACAATGCCGGCAGCCCGGCTCATCAGGTTCTGCATTTTCCGCACGCGCCGAAACGCCCCGAAAAGCCGCCAGGGCCGCCTCGACGCGCAGCCGGCATAAAACGGCTTAAGCAGGCACGCCGCTCCCATCGTCGATTCACAGGAGGCGCCGCCCGGAAGGAATTTTCTGCCGCCGGGGCAGACCGCATCGAGCGTGTGCTGGAAAATTACGACAGGCCTTATCTCGAGACAGAATTGGAGCAGGCCGGGGTGAGAAAGATTGTGCCAGAAAATAACGTCGGGCTGCCAGCCGTCGAGGATTTCCCGGATGCGCTCTTTCACCGGGCCCGCAAGGCGCCGCGGATGCGCTTCCACGGCGGGCACGTGCCACGCCTGCCTGCGGCCCGCGGTCGTGCGCTGCCCGATCCGCGTGTGCAGATAGGCGATCTCGAAGCCGCGTTTTTCAAGCGCCACGCTGACAAGCGAGATATAGCGCTCGACGCCGCCGTAGGCGCCGATGTGGTCATTTATAAAAAGACACCTCAACTCACACCCTCAAGCAGCTTGCGGATAATTTCGATTACCTGCTCTGCCCGGGAAGCCCACGTATTCGCGCGGGCGTATTCAACCCGCTTTTCCACCAGCCCTGCGTCGCTTTCTTCAAGCGCGCGCTCGATTGCCTCGATAAAGGCGTCCGCGCCTTTCGCAACTTCAACAAAGTCCGAATGTTTCTCCACCTCGGGCAGAGGCGTCGCGACAACCGGCTTACCCTGCGCACAGAACTGGTAAATCTTCAGCGGACTGACGCCCTGCGTGACTTCGCCCAGCGCATACGGCACAATCGCCGCATCGAAAGCCGCAAGGTAGTCGGGCAGCGTTTCGTAAGGCTTGCCGCCGAGATGATACACGTTGGAGCGCTCGCGGACAAGTTTCTTAAAAGCCCGGTCGAAACTTCTATCCTGCGAGAAAACCGGGCCGACGAGAATAAACGACCAGTCTGGCCGTGCGTCCGCGGCCGAGGCAATCAGACCCAGGTCGACCCGCCGGTTGAATTTGCCTATCGTCCCAATCCGCGGACGGGGTATTTCACGGATGTCGGCCGGTTCTTCACCGGGATTACTGAACATTTCAAAATTCACGCCTGTCGGGACTTTAAACGTCTGCCCGGCGCCGACGCGGCACTTTTCCACAAGGGTATCGGCCGTGCAAAAGGCGGCGTCGGCAACAGCAAGCATTTTCCGCTCTTCAGACCGGACGAGTTCCTGCTCGGCAGCTTTCTTTTTATAGAAAACATAATCGTCGTAACAATCGTAAATAAAAATCTTCTCGTCCGCCATTTTTTTCAGCACGTGCATTTTCGGCCTGCACGCCATGACGACGCGCCTGCGGCCGGGGAAACTTTCAAGTGCGCGCCGGAGCCCGCCGCGCATATAGTTCTTCTGCAGCACGTCCGGCCGCCTGCCGAACGGCAGAACGGAAACCGGCTCAATGTGGAAAAGGCCGTCGGACCGCTCGGTCAGGCGGGCTTCGCCGCGACGCTGCAGAATCTTTCTGAAAGGAATCGGCTCCCGCACGTAAAGGAAATCGAGGCGCGCCGCCAGTTCCCTGAACAGGGGCAGCTGCGTGTCATGGTCGGGGTCGGTCCAGCCGTAATAGACGATAAGCAGCTTCATCGGCGGCGCCTCCGCATGGAAATCAGCGTCCCGTAAATTCCCGCCGTCCTGCCGGCGATGCGCTCGAGGTTGTTTCGCGTCCGCACGAGGTTCCACCCGTGCCGCCGGATGCGCTCGCGTTTTTCATGATTGGTAAGAAGCAGAGCGGCGGCGTCGGCAAGCGCGACGGGGTCGCGGGGCGGCACCAGCACGCCGGCCTTTCCTCCATCGAGGACTTCCGCGTTGCCGCCGACGTCCGTCGCGACGATCGCCGTGCCAACGTACATCGCCTCGAGCAGTGATATCGAATAGTTTTCAAAGCGCGAGGGCAGCAGAAGAACGTCGGCCTCGGCGAGAAGGCCCGGCACTTCAGAATGCGGGACCAGTCCGGTGAATTCCACCCTGTCGCTTACTCCGGCTTTTTCAAGAGCTGAGCGAATCGTATCTGTAAAATTCCGTCTGCTGTACTGATGGTAACCGGGTTCGCCGATAAAACGGAAACGGGCCCGGGGCACGCGCTCGAGAATCTTCGGAATCGCCCTGGCGGTAATATCCGCGCCCTTCGTCAGCTCTATCCTTCCTACCTGGACGACAAGACCTGTCGATTCACGCCCGGGCAGTTTTTCCGCGATTCCATCGAGCCTGAACGGATGCGGCACGACAGCCAGACGGTTGCCGGGTATATTGTATTTACGGGCAACCCTCAGCGCAACAGCCGAAGCGACGCCGACGACCAGGTCGGCGCGCCTGAGCGCGGCACGCTCGCACATCATCTTCGCGTAATTCCTTTCATACGGCGGAAGCGCAAGCCTGTCCTCGATGAGGAAGTGCGGCGAGTGGATTTTTATAACCGCCGGCACGGGCGGACGGCGAACGAAAAAAAACGCCGGGAAATCCCACTCGGGAAACTCGACGACCTCAATCCCCTCCTCGCGCACCAGGCGCCTCAGAAGTGCGTCAATCTCGGCGGCGCGCTGCAGCGAGTAAACAAGCTGCCGCAGCCGGTCCTTGCGGGGCTGCCTTATCGGTAGCGCGGAAAGGATACGAAAGGCCGCGCGGTAAAAAAACCTGCCCGGCCTGTACCGCACTACGCTTACAGGCCCGTCTTTGAAACGCCCTTCCCCTACGTCTTCATCTTCCGCTATAACGGTAACGCCGTGGCCTATCGAGGCCAGCGCGTGCGCAAGGGTGCGCGTCGCCGTGCCGATACCGCCTGCGGCGCCTTTATCTGGATAACCGTGGCTAACCAGCCCGACGTGCACGCAACTCCTTTCCAATTCAGGTCGCAAGTAACAGGTCGCAAGAAATCCGCAATCTGAAAATGCCGCCTCTTGGACGGCATTCTACGAACACATTTGATGTAAGGCAAGACGAAACTGCGGCATTGCCGGGGCGTGTTTTGACTCTTGACTCTCGACGCTTGACGCTGCTAGTGCGCGGCCGAAGGCGCGGCCAGGTGGGCGCGCAAGGCTTCCGGGCGGATTGTCGCAAGGCCGTCAATCCCCACTTCGGCCATCTGCGAAAAAATATCGTACCTGGGGCCGGGGTCTTCGTCGAAAAGTGCAAGCCATGCATAAACCGGCAGAGCGTACCGCCTGCAGCCCGCGACGAAGTGGTGCCGCACGAGCCGCCAGTAAGGCATCATCACGTCGATTACCGGAAGAACGCGCTCCGAAACGCTGAAACCGTAGCCGTTGTGGCGGGATTTGCTCGACTCAAAACCCTCGTCGGCCGAGCTGCCGAGGACAAAGCCCGTCTTGATCTCGGGAATCTCAAACTTGACATTGCGCAGCACGCGAAGGCTCGCACACGCCACGAGCACGTTCTCGATATAGCCATCGGAAACGATCTGCCGGACGACGGACTCGGTTGCCAACGCGTCCTTTATCTCCAGGATAAAATCGACCTTGCCGCCGTATCTGGCGAAAAGCATCGAAAGCGTCGGTACGGCCGTGCCGTGCTCCGCCGTGATCTTTTCAAGCTCAGAAAGCTCGAGGTCGCCCACGAGCTTCGCCACGCTGTGCGTGCGCACGAGGTCGGCGTCGTGTATCAGGACCGGAATCCCGTCCGAAGTGGAGCGCACGTCGACTTCGACGAGATCCGCGCCCAGTTCGATTGCGCGTGCTACCGCTTCAAGCGTGTTTTCAGGCGCCTCGGCAGCGGCACCGCGATGTGCGATAACTTTCATCCGCGTTTACCCCCATGACGCATTTACGTCGATAAATCATATTACAGCACCACACCGGCGAAGGCAACCAAAAAATCCAACTCGATACGCGATACCCGGAACCTGGTACTGGAATCATCACAGGCCGCGGAGGAATTCGGGGCGCATGCCGGTATCGCCCCTGAGACATGCGTCGATCGCATCCAGGACTTTCTGCCTGTCACGTGGAAGCGTACCGCCGATGGGCAGGTAATTCGAGGCGTGGTTTGCACGGAAAATCGTATTTTTAACGTCAAGGTTTTCAATAATAATACGCAGTTCCTTGAGCGATTCTTCGGGCGTAATAAGCTCGAATTCCCCACGCTCGTATGCGCGGCCGATTGGCGTGTTCTCAAGCACCATCAGCGTAAGGCATGAGAAAAACCGCGGATTCATCCTGCTTGCGACTTTGCCCGTCGCCTCGGCGTGACGCCGGCCGCCTTCCCCGCGCCCGCCGAGGCCGAGGAGCGCGATAACCGAAGCCTTTATTCCGCACTCCTGGGCCTTGATTACCGCGTCAGTCATCTCCTGCGCGGTCGCGCCTTTCTTGACCGATTTCAGGACTTCATCGTCCCCCGACTCGAGGCCGAGATAGATGATGCCGAGCTTTTTCGATTCCAGAAGCTTCAGCTCTTCTTCCGTTTTACCAAGAATGTCGCGCGCATTTGCGTAAATGCCGACGCGGCCGAGCTCGGGCATCTCCTGTTGCAGCTTGTCGAGGATTTTCACAAGGTGGTCGGTCGGAAGCATCATGGCGTCGCCGTCGGCGAGGAAAACGCGCTTCGTGTATCCCCTCACCTCGGGCACCGCTTCCTCGATGTCGGCGAAAACTTCCTCAAGGCCCTTGATGCGGAACTTCTTGTCGTTGTACGTTCCGCAGAACGTGCACCTGTTGTGCGAGCACCCGAGAGTGATCTGCAGGATCAGGCTCCTTGCTTCGCTCGGCGGTCGTATTACCATTCCTTCGTACATCTTATTTTGCTTTCTCCCCTGTTATCATAGCATCTGTCGATTTTCTGCCGACGAGTTTAGATACAAGAAAATATGTATTGAACAGAATCAGGGCCTCATCAGATTTTCCAAGCAACTCAAAATAATAATTACCCGTTATTAGAACGATTGTCAAGATGAGATTGACCAGAAGTAGCAGAGAACTTATACCGCCGCCGGGGTTGAATTCCGGCAGTTCGCTGGAATCAAAACCCCAGATAAAAAACATAGCCGCTATCAGCAAAGATAGACTTAATGTGGAAATGACTGCCAACAGCAGATAAATATTCATGCCCAGCCATTTTTGACTGATAACGTATAACTGAAAATATGTCTCCATTAACCAACCATAACAGCACGCAAGAACAAACGTGGATATAAAAACGCTGAGTTTTGCCGCATTCTCGTCAAATTGTCGCCAGCGGATAATCGAGATAAACGGAATAAGAAGGAGCAATGCTGCAAACAGTACAATAAGACCCAACACAATTGCAGACCCATAACTGCCTTTCGACCATTCCTCACTTAGGCTCTCGAACATTCTTCCCGGACCATTTATACTCAGGAAAAGATATACTGCCACCACGGAGATAAGAGCAGACACCTCTACTCTCGCAACGGGGAAGATCCAGAGATAAATCCTTCTGAGTCTATTATTCATTGATCTTCTTCAGCAGCCAGGCCATGTTCCGGCCGAGGGTTTTCATTATCTCGATGCCTTCCTCGTCTTTTTCCACGTCGCCTTTTTCGTGGCCGATGCCCATGTTCCAGTAGCACGAGCCGGGGATAATCATCTCGTTGATGGTGAAGAGGTGGTTTATCGAGTTGAAGGCGTGCAGGCTGCCCGCTCGCCTGACCGCGGTGACGGCCGCGCCCAGCTTGCGCTTGAACAGGCTGCCGTTGACCTTGGCGACGAGACCCGACCTGTCGATAAGGGCTTTCACCTCGGCCGTCACGTTGCTGAAATACGTGGGCGAGCCGATGATGATTCCGTCGGCCTCTATCATCTTTTCTATGCACTCGTTCATGTCGTCGGTTTTGACCGAGCAGCTCCTGTCTTTTCTTTCCGCGCACTTGTAGCATGCTATGCAACCGTGGAGGTTCCTTCCGCCGAGCTGGTGAAGCTCGGTTTCGATGCCTTCGTTTTTCAGCTCATCGAGAACGTAGTTCAGCAGTCTGAAGGTGTTACCGTCCTTCCGCGGACTGCCGTTGAATGCGATGACTTTCATCTTTTCTCCTTCCGGTTATCTCGCCAGGCGGAGGCCTTTCGATTCCGCGTATTCGTATGCTTCGATGAATTCCTTCCGGCTGGGATAGCGGTTTATATCGGGATAATTCACGGCCCTGAAACACGGCCTGTACTGCGCCATAATGTTTACGTACGTATTCGGCGAAATCTCGTCCGCGATGAAATCGCAGATTTCCTTCGTGCCCGCGAGGCCGTTCGGCATGACGAGGTGGCGGATCATCAGGCCCTTCCTCGCCACTCCCTTCTCATTGATTTCAAGGTCGCCCACCTGGCGGTGCATCTCCTTCAGGGCGGCGGTCATCGTCTCCCTGTAATCCGGTGCATTTGAAAACTTGTCCGCGGCAGCGTTGTCCCAGTATTTCGCGTCGGGCATGTAAATGTCAACCGCGCCCTCAAGCAGCTTGAGCGTCTCCACCGAATCATAGCCGCCCGAATTCCAGACGGTCGGAACCTCGAGGCCGTTGTCCCGGGCGATTTCGATCGCGTTCAGAATGTGGATTGTGAAATGAGTCGGCGTCACGAAGTTGACGTTCTCGCAACCCGTTCCCTGCATGCCGAGAATAAGCTCGGCAAGCCGCTCGACCGAGACCGTGCTGCCGGCGGCGTCGTGCGAGATATCGTAGTTCTGGCAGAAAACACAGCCGAGGTTGCAGCCGCCGAGGAATATGGTCCCGCTTCCCCCATAGCCGACCAGGACCGGCTCTTCGCCGTGGTGCGGGTGTGCGGATGAGACCAGCACGTCGCGCCCGCCTTTGCACGTGCCGCGCTCGTCTTCCAGCCGGTTTACGCCGCACTCCCGCGGGCAGATCGCGCACGATTCGAGCAGGTCCCAGTGCCTGTAATTTCTCCTGTTTGACGCCGCCATAGGGGTTGATTTTATCAATCTTGAACCCCAATGTAAACCCTCATCAGAGCGGGAAAGGGGCAAAAAAATCGGCATAATCAGGTTCTGTATTCTTTTTTCCGTTGAAGTTTCTAAGCAAATTGTTAGGATAGTCAACCCCCGTTGAGGCCGAGTCCCACGTATATATATTATGAAGACCGGCACGGGTCGACCGAGGTAAAGATGAGATCGCTCTGGCGTGCATTCAGGTACCTCAAGCGTCACTGGCCGTTGCTGGTTATAGGATTGGGGGCCCTCTTACTCGTCGATTCCGTCCAGCTCCTCATCCCAAAACTGGTCCAGTGGTACTTTGATGCGCTCGGAACGCCCCGGTTCACGTCATGGTACATACTCCGGACTTCCCTGGCTATTTTTGCTATCTCGCTTTCCATCGGTGTCTTCCGGTTTCTCTGGAGGCTTACATTCGTCGGAGTTTCTTTCAGGGTTGACCGTGACATCAGACGTGACTTCTTCGACCACCTTCAGAAACTGTCGGTCGGCTTCCACGCCAGGCGGAAAATCGGCGAGCTCATGGCGCTCGCCACCAACGATCTCAACGCGGTCCGCATGGCGGTTGGAATGGGTCTCATCCTCATGGTTGACGCGATCTTCATGGGCATTGTATGCGCCGTGATGATGCTGCATATAAGCTGGAAACTGACTTTGTTCGCAGCCCTTCCGTGCCCGTTCATCACGATTCTCGTCCTGACCGTGGGCCGGGTACTCCACAGGCGCTTCAAGGAGCAGCAGAAGGCGTACGCCGACGTCACCGAGCACGTGCAGGAAACAATCTCCGGCATCCGCGTGATTCAGGGATATACGCAGGAAGAAAACTTTGCGGAACAGTATTCCGGATTGAATCGGAACCTTTTCCGGGCAGCCATCCGTGTTGCCATTACCTGGGGTATGTTCGGCCCCGTCGTGCACTGCCTCGTTTCGATCGCCATCGGTATTCTGCTTTATTTCGGCGGCAAGGCGGCAATCTTCGGAGACATTTCGACGGGAATGTTCGTGGCATTCTTCATGTACCTGCAGATGATCGCCTGGCCGTTCATGGCGGTCGGGTGGCTCGTCAACCTTTTTCAGCGCGGCGGCGCCTCGATGCTCCGCTTATCAGAAGTTATGGATGCAGACCCGGACATCAAGGACGCGCCGGACGCAATAGAGATGGAATCCCTGACCGGGCCGATAGAAATCCGCAATCTGGATTTCAAATACGATGACACCGAGGAACCGGTCCTGCATGACCTTTCGGTTACGTTTGAGAAAGGCAAGACAACCGGCATCATCGGGAGGACCGGATCGGGTAAGACGACTCTTATCGATCTCCTGCTCAGGCTCCACGACCCGCCCGAGGGAACGGTTTTCTTCGACGGGACGGACGTGCGCAAACTCAAGGTCGAATCTCTCAGGCGCTCCATTGGAATAGTGCCGCAGGATTCATTCCTGTTTTCAGATTCGATTGCCCAGAATATTGCCTTCGGCCGCACGGACGCGCCGGAGGAACTCATACAGCACGCCGCCGAAGTCTCGCAGCTCATCGACGACATACGGGGATTCCCCCAGGGGTTCGATACCCTGGTCGGCGAACGGGGTGTAACCCTTTCGGGCGGCCAGAGGCAGCGCACTGCAATCGCCCGCGCATTACTGCTCGACCCGAACATACTGATACTCGACGATTCGCTTTCCGCGATTGACGTGGAAACGGAAGAAGCGATTCTTGACAAACTGCGCGACGTACGCAAGGGCAAAACCTGCCTCATCGTTTCGCACAGAATACTGACGGTGAAAGACGCCGACAATATAGTCGTTCTGGAATGCGGCAAGATAACCCAGTCCGGAACGCATGACGAGTTAGTGGAAAAAGAGGGGTTGTACGCGGACCTGTACCGCAGGCAACAGCTCCAGCGCGAGTTGGAGCAATTTGAAAGCGACGACGCGAAAAGCGGGGTAAAGTAATGCCTCACTTCGGCGGCGGTCATGGCGGACACGGCCACGGATTTCACGACGAGAAAGACCTCGGTCGGATGTACGACATCAAGTACCTCCGCCGGCTGTGGCGGTATGCAATACCGTATCGGAAGCTTCTGCTTTTCGTTATCGTGCTCCTGCTCCTGATGGCGTGCATCGACCTCGCGCTTCCGATAATGCAGAAGTTCGCGATGGACGGCGCGATCGCGACCGGCTCCGGGCCCGAATACGACAACCTCGTTCGAACATACAAGGAAGATCCGGATTCCCTGGATCCCGTCGTCAAAGAAAGAATAGAAACTGAACGCTCCGGGCGGTTGAACCTTCTGTATATCATCGCCATGATTTTCTTCGGTTCAATCGTCGTACAGATAGTTTTTCGCGTTGTGAGCCTTCTGACCCTGGAGTACGCGGGCCAGAACATAATGCTCGACCTGCGTATGCATATCTTCCGGCACCTCGGGAAACTGAACCTTACGTTTTTCGACAACAACCCCACGGGCCGGCTCGTCACCCGCGCGACCAACGACGTGCAGGCCGTCTACGAAGCCTTCAACGCGGTCGTGGTTCAGAGCGCCGCGGACGTATTTCGTTTCATCGGCATCGCCGCGGCAATGCTTATTCTGTCATGGGAACTGACTCTGGTTCTCTTTACAACCGTGCCGGTTATCATAATCATCTCCCTTATTTTCAGGTCCCTTCACAGGAAAGCTTTCCGCCAGGTCAGGAAAACGCTGGCGCGCATCAACGCCTTCCTCGCCGAGAACCTTTCCGGCATCCGCGTGGTGAAGATGTTCAGAAGGGAAAACGAGAACCTCGGCCGGTTCGACGGCATCAACGGGAAATACTACAATGCGAATATCTCCCAGCTTATAATCTCGTCGGTTTTCCAGCCGATAATGAGCCTCATCCGCGTGACGGCGATGGGACTGCTGATATGGTACGGAGGCGGGCAGTTCGTACAGGGCAAGATCGACCGCGGAACACTCATCGCCTTTATCTGGTATATCGAGATGTTCTACGGCCCGATAATCGACCTGAGCGCGAAGTACAACATCCTGCAGAGCGCCATCGCCGCGGGCGAGCGGATATTCATACTCCTCGACGAAAAATCCACGATCACCAGCCCGAAAGACCCGTACGTACCCGCGACCTTCCACGGCAAAGTGGAATTTAATAACGTCACCTTCGAATACAAACCCGACGAGCCGGTGCTGCGCGACCTCTCCTTCACCATCGAGCCCGGCCAGACCTACGCGGTCGTCGGCGCGACCGGCGCGGGAAAAACCACGATCACGAACCTTGTCTGCCGTTTTTACGACGTGCAGAAAGGCGCCGTGCTCGTCGACGGCGTGGACGTGAAAGAGTGGGACCTCCGCGAGCTTCGACGCCGAGTCGCCACGGTGATGCAGGACGTCTTCATTTTCTCGGGGACTATCACCGACAACATCCGAATGGGCGAAAAAAGCATCGCCGTTGAAACGGTCATGGAGGCCGCAGCCGTCACAAAAGCAAACGAGTTCATAGAACAGTCGCCCGAGGCGTACGAGCAGACGGTCTACGAGCGGGGCGCAAACTTCTCAACCGGGCAAAGGCAACTCCTGGCATTCACCCGCGCACTCGCATTCGATCCGGGCGTACTCGTTCTCGACGAGGCGACCGCGAATATTGACACCCGCACCGAGCAGCTCATACAGGACGCGCTGGAAAAACTCACTACCGGGCGCACGTCGATAATAGTCGCACACAGGCTTTCAACCATCCGCAAGGCGGATTGCATTCTCGTGCTTTCGCAGGGCAAGCTGGTCGAATCAGGTCCACACGACGAACTGCTCAGGAAAAAAGGGTTATATTACAAGCTTTATCACCTCCAGTTCGATTCCTCCGCTTCCGGATCGTCCCGACCCCAAGACCGGCAGCCTTGACCATACGCTCCGAAAGCGCAAGACCGGAAAACGGGAGTAACTCGGATGAAGAAAATTCACCTGCTGACTTTGGCCGCAATCGGGCTTGTGAGCTTTATTATTGTTTCCCAATGCTCCTCCGGGCCGCCCGAGCCATTGACCGCGAAATCTTTTCTCGAGCATGTGAAATTCCTCGCCGACCCGAAGCTGGAAGGCCGGCTACCGGGAACGGAAGGGTGCCGCAAGGCCGGAGACTACATCGCCGGGAAACTGAAAAGCTGGAGCGTCGAGCCGCTCGGCGACAACGGCTCCTTTTTCCAGAAAGCAGACTGGAAATCGCGCAGAGGGGAAAAAATCGAAAGCCGGAACGTGATCGGAATCATCAGAGGCTCTGACGAAAAAATGAAAAAAGAGGCAATTCTTATCGTCGCCCATTACGACCACGTGGGTAAGGCCTCCGACCCGGGCGGAAAAAAGAAGGCCAAAATCTACACCGGGGCCAACGACAACGCATCGGGCGTGGCCGCGCTCCTCGAAGCGGCGCGCATGATAAAAGAAAGGAAACTGAAACCGAAGCGGTCTATCGTGTTTCTTGCGTCAACCGGCGAGGAAACAGGCATGCACGGCTCCGGGTACTATACCGAGCATCCCACGTTTCCGCTGGAAAAGACTCAGGCCGTTATCAACGCCGACCAGGTCGGCGGCTACGAAAGGGGCGTCGCCGTTATGGGCGTGCATATGTCGCCGCAGTTCGATAACGCGCTCGACGCTGCCCTGAAAGGCGCCGACATCAAGGTTTCCCGGCAGAAGATCGCGGGCCGCGGCGACAACGCCAGCTTCAACAACAGGTTCATCCCGAGCCTGTTTTTCTGGACAGGCTACGGCAACCACTACCATAAAACGAGTGATACTGTAAAAAATATCAACAGCAAGAAAGGGGCCGAGATTACGGAGGTTATTATAAAGCTCGCCGCACACCTCGCCGACGTGGAAAAAATCGAAACCATCTTCTCGAGGCCGAGAGGCTCATACCGCCCGTTCGTCGGAATCGGGTACGATACCCCAGGCGACGGCCTTCGACTCACCAGCGTCGTGAAGGGCTCGCCGGCCGACAAGGCCGGGCTGAAAAAAGGCGACCTCATCACGGCCATGGACAAGCACAAGCTCGGAGGCAGCAGGCGCCTTTCCGAAATACTGTCAGAATACAAGCCCGGCGATGCCGTTGAAGTGACGGTCAAACGCGGCAAAAAAACCATGAAATTGAAAATCACCCTTGGCAAACGTTAAGCCAACCTTCCGCCTTGACTGTCCGGGCGGACCGGTCTATAATAACTGGTCATTGCTGAATGGTGTTTAATAAAGGCGGTTGTCATGAGAGCCTCGATTGCACTCGTCACTTTACTCGCAATTGTAACGCTGGCGGTCCCCTCGACCGCGGGCGAATGCTCGAAGTGTGAAAAGACCATGGAGTCGGACTGGAATTTCTGCCCGTGGTGCGGAGTCGCGGTCAACTGCATGTGCCCTTCCTGCGAAAAACTCGTCGACAACCCGAACTGGAAATTCTGCCCCCATTGCAGCGCAGAACTCAAGCCTGCCGGGAAAACTGAGAAACCGGCGAAAGGCCCCGGCAAAGCTGAAAAGACTGAGAAATTAACAGATAAACCCTCCATTATCGAAACCTCGGAAGACCATCCGGAAATGAAGGCTGCGCTCAAGGAATACCGCGTAGCGCTGAAGCATTGCGGGAGTACGTTTCCGGGCAATCCTGGCCGGGAGGAAAACCTGAAAAAGGCAAAGGCCTGCCTGAACAAGGTCAAAGAGCATCTTGAAAACTACAAGAACATTAATCCCGATGATCCACGAATAAAAAGAATTGAATCGCGAATCGCGGTTTTGCACAAGATAATGAAAGAGAAACCTGAACAGACAGAAGCTGATGAAAAGGCGCCGGCCGGCACAACCTCCGATATTCCGCCCGCAACGGCCGGGGAGAACTCATCCGAAACGACGCAACGGAAAGAAAAAACCCGCTCCGCGCAGGCCGAGCCCAGCCGGGTCTGCCTCTCCTTTATTGAAGCGATACGCAAGAACCGGCCCGCAGACCTTGACAGAATCGTCGTCTGGGAGGACCTCTACGAAAACAGTGACGCTGAGGAAAAAGAACCGGACTTCGATGACTTCAAGCCGGAATTCCTGAAAACGCACTTCGAGGAAAGCAACCGCAATACGCTCAAGCGGATGAAGGGAACCGCCGCATCGGTAGACATGATGGCCGAAAGCGCAACACTTGTATACAACTACGCGATTTCATCCCGCTCGCCCATGAAGCGGGTCTATACGTTCGAACTTAAATGCAAGCCTCCGGGCAACTGGTACATAACGAGAGTCCGGGTAGAACTGGAGCCTAACAAATGAAACACTGGACCAAGGGGAATAATGTCTTTGTGGTGCTCGACAAGGGTGAGAAGATTATTGAATCGCTCATAGCCCTTGCGGAAGAAAAAAACATCAAGTCGGCGACCTTCACCGGCATCGGCGCAGCCGATAGAATAACGCTCGGCTACTTCGACGTCGAGGCGTGCGATTACGAGCGCAAGGAGTTCCCCTTCTCCATGGAGCTCGGCACCCTGATTGGAAACATAGCGCAACTGGACGGCAAACCTTTCGTGCACGCGCACGCCACCATATGCGGACCCGATTTCAGCGCCTACACGGGCCACCTCTTCGAAGGCACGATCTCCGTCACCGGCGAAATCGTCATAACGAAACACCCCGTCGAAATGCAGCGCAGCCTCGACGAAAATATCGGACTCAATCTGATAAAACTGAAATAGTGCTGAAGTGTTGAAGTGCTGAAGTTAAGAATCAGTACTGCGGCATAGGTGCGCAACCGGACTTATACTATTCCAGCAGGTATTTGCCAAAACCTTCGGTCTGGTGTGCGGTAAGCTTTCCGTCTTTATAAATAAGAATCAGAATCTCCACGTCATCGGTCATCTCAGCGGTTTCGATTGTCTCTTTGACGCCCCTGTCATGCGCCATCACTGAGAAACCCGTGGCGTACGCGTCGGCTGTAAGCGCGTCCGGCGCGATTGCGGTCACGCTCGGAACGGAATCGCACGGCTGGCCGTCCAGCGGGTTGATGATGTGACTTCGCTTCCTGCCTTTGATCTCGGGCCCGCGGATATAGTTGCCGCTCGTGGTGACGGCGACGTTGGAAGCCTTAAGTTTCTTCACGTAGCTCGAAGTCCCGGGCGTGGGGCCCTGCGAGCCCGGCTTCGGCTCCGCAATGCCGACGCGCCACTCTTTGCCGTCGGACCTCACGCCGTGCGCGTAACCGTCGCCTCCGGCCATTATCAGAAAACCTTTCAAACCTTTCTCCTTCAGAACGGCCGCGGCCTCGTCCACCATGAAACCCTTGGCGGTGGCGCCGAGGTCGAGCCGCATCCCCTCGTAAAGCAGCTTGATGGTGCTTCCGTTTTCTGAAATCTCGATCATGCCGTAACCGACGAACTGGCGGGCTATTCCCATCTCCTCCTGAGTGGGTTCGCGGTCCTCTTTTCCGCATTTCTTCCAGAGGTCGACAAACGGCCCGATCGTAATATCAAGTCGGCCGGCGAAATACTCGCAAAGCTCGATCGACTTCTGCATGACGCGCATCGTATCCTTGTCGACCTCGACCGCGGCCATGCCCGCGACCTCGTTTATCTGCGAAATCTCGCTGTCGGTTCTGTACGTGGAAAGCTTCGCCTCGATCCCGCGCATCCTGTTGAGCGCGGCTTCAAACGCGCTGAAAAGCTCCTTTTTCTCCAGGCCCCATCCGGTAATCTCCACCGGAACGCCGCCCATCATGTCGTCGGCGGCAATAATGAAAACGTTTTTCATCTCGGGATGGCGTCTGAACAGCACGGCGGGTCCGCCTTCTTTCGGCTTTATCCTGATCGGCCCTTCAACCTCTCCGTCGGGCGCCCTGGAAACGCCAACCGCGATAGCAATTGCCGAGGCAACAATAAATACGATAACGGCAGCGACATAGAAGCGCTTCGACGTTCTGGATATCCCGTGATCGGCCGTGCGGTCTTCGAACATCATTCCATCTCTCCGGAAAGATATTTAATAGAAATGTAATTCGCACACCGGCACAACACCGGCAGCATAACACGACAACGCCCGCGCGTCAAAAACAATTCGCATACGCGGGTAATGTCTCAATTGTAGGGGCGCAGCATGCTGCGCCCCTACATAACGCGCGAAGCTCATCATAACCGAAAAACCGAAGAACCGAAAAACCGAGCAACCGAATTTCTCATTGCAGCCGGATAAGGTTGATATACAATAGGGGGCATGCCGAAACCGTATCGCCACGCCCTGTGCCTGTACCCGTACAGGCGCGAATTACCGAAAGTGGGCTTTTTCCCGCCGCTTGGTCTGGAATATATCGCGGCTGCGCTGAAACCTTATGCGCGGAAAATCGATATCGTCGACCTGCGAAAGGACCGCTCCCACGAACCGTTCATCAGGCCCGAAACCGGCCTCGTCTGCGTCTCGTGCAACTGGCACCACGAGGAAAAAAAATACGCAGAAATAATCAACAGCCTTCCCGCGGAGCCGACCGTTATCGTCGGCGGGCGCCACGCCACGATGAACGCCGACCGCTTCATCGACGAAATACCGAGAATCGACATCCTTGTCCGCGGCGACGGCGAGGAAATTATCAGGGAAATCGCCGAAGGCGTGCCGCTTGAAAAAATCGACGGCATTACCTGGCGCAAAAACGGCAGAGCGGTTTACAACCGGCCCCGCGATTACGGCGAAGTCGATAACGATATTGTTCCGGACCGCGGCCTGCGCCGCCACCGCTACACGATGCAAATTGGAGACGTCGACCTCGGCATCCCGATCGACCTCATCGCGATGACCCGCGGCTGCCCGTACCGCTGCAAGTTCTGCACGTTTGCGCGTAACGAGCACTCGACGCCGCGGCCGTTCACCGCGCGCCCGCCCGAGTCAATAATCCGCGAGCTCCGCGACGTCGAGGCGAGAGTTCTCGTCGCCGCAGACGATAATTTCACCCACGACCTCGACCGCCTGGAATCCGTCTGCGACGCGCTGATCGATTCGCGGTTGAACAAAATGCTCATCGTAAACGGGCGGAGCGACATTGCAAAACGCCCGCGCGTCGTGCGGAAGATGCACGATGCCGGCGTGCGCGCGATCTATATCGGCGTCGAGTCGGCGCGGGACGAGACGCTCGAGTATTACGGGAAGGGAATCACGACGGAAACTTTTCGCCGGCGAATGGAAGTTCTGCGCAAGGTTAAAATCTGGTACCACGGCACATTCATTATCGGCGCGCCCGGCGAGGGTGAAGAAGGGATGCTCGAAATCGCGGACTATTCGCACGAGCTCGGACTCGACTCGATCGGCGTCTCCCGCCTGCGCTGTCCGAAAAACACGCCGCTCTACGACGAGCTTGCAGGCAAACCCGGCTTTCACGTCGCAGACGACGGAAAGGTGCATTCGGACGAGTTTCCGCGCGGCAGGCTGAAGAAAATCCAGAACGAAATCCTGAGGCGTTTTTACACGCCGCGGCAGATTCTGAAAATAGCGGACAAGGTTCTATATAATAAAATCGTTCCCCTCCGCTTCTACCTCGAGCTTTTCGCCCTCCCCGCCCGATTCGCGGTGCGAAAGCTGATAAGCCCGAGATAACCCGTCTTTTAATTATCCTGATATTTTTTCAGTACCGCTCTTACCGGCGAGCCTTCAGCGCCGATCAGGTTCAGAGGCTGGCTGAACAGCTCGTATTCGCCCGGCTCGACGCCGGAAAGGTTTATCGTCTCCAGAAGCACGAGCCCGGCGCCGAGGAGGATCGAATGCGCGTTCTTCCCGTGCACCTGGTGGTCAATTGAAAGGTAATCAACTCCGAGAAGTTTTATACCGTGCTCAACAACCCAGCGGGCCGCGTCGTCGGTCAGCGCGACATAATCTTCACGGAACTCCATGACGCCCTCTTTCCACCAATCGGAGTTCCTCGTCTTCAGGAGCAGACGCTCGGTTTCGTCCGGCAGGCCGGAATTTTCCAGGTCGTCCGCGGTTATGAATTCGTTATCGGGAAAATACAGGACCTGCGCCGGGCCGATGAAAACTTCAAGCGGCACCCGGTCGATGCTATTCGCGCCGGATATAAAATGCAGGGGCGCGTCAATATGCGTGCCCGTGTGAAGGCTGCACTCCATCCCGGAAAAGTTGGAGTGGCTCCCCTCCTCGAGGCTCCGGAGCCGCGTGATTCTGGGTCCGCCGTCGCCCGGCCAGACTATCATGCCTTCGCGCACCGGCACTGAAATATCTATCAGCTTTCCCATCGCTCCTCCGCCGTAGTGTTTTTCCGGATTGATCAGGATACAAAAAGCAGGGGAAGATTTCAAACATCCCTTTGTTTTTATGAAACGTCTTTTTTATTGATACGCGGCCCTGCGCGCGCTAGAATCGTATCTGAGGAGCAGAGGAATGAAGATCGCGATTGCCCAGATCAACCCACACGTCGGCGATATCCCGGCCAATACGGAAGCCATCCTGGAATCGCTCAAACGCGCCGAGGCCGACGGTGCCGACATCCTGGTCTGCCCCGAGCTCTGCCTTTGCGGCTACCCGCCGAAAGATTTACTGATGAGAGGCGGTTTCGTCGACGCAATCGCCGAGGCGAATAAAAAGGTCATCGCGGCGACGAAAAAAACCGCGCTTGTATTCGGAACTGTCACGCGCAACACCGGCGAGACCGGGAAACCGCTTTTCAACTCAGCCGTTTGCGCAAGAGACGGCAAGGCTATTCACATCCAGCCGAAAAGACTACTCCCGACCTGCGACGTTTACGATGAGAGCCGCTACTTCGCACCCGGTGACGCAAGCGAACCGTTCGAATTCGCGGGCTCGACCATCGGCCTTACCGTATGCGAGGACGCGTGGACGGAACCGTTCGAAGGCCGCGACCTCTACGACTGTGATCCGGTTTCCGATCTTGCCGCGGCGGGTGCGAAAATAATTATCAACGTTTCCGCAAGCCCGTTCTGCGTGGGGAAAGTTAATTACCGTTACGACCTGTTTTCCCGCAAGGCAAAGCAGCACGGCGTGACCATGATTCTCGCAAACCAGGTCGGCGGCAACGACGACCTCATCTTCGACGGCAGCTCGATGGTCGTTGGGGCCGACGGTACACTACAATGCTTCATTCCCAGTTTTGAAAGCAAGTACAAGCTGATCGATCTTGATTCAACCGCACCGGTTGATTTGCCGCAGGCCGACGACGTCACATCCGTACATGATGCACTGACACTCGGCGTTAGAGATTACCTGAAAAAATGCGGGTTCAAAAAGACCGTCATCGGCCTCTCGGGCGGGATTGATTCAGCCGTCACTGCCGCCATCGCCGTACGCGCGCTCGGCGCCGAGAACGTTCTTGCCCTCGGAATGCCGGGCCCGTTTTCCTCAAAGGGCTCGATCAACGACGCCAGAACACTTGCCGAAAACCTCGGTATCGAGTACAAGGTTCTGCCAATCACACATATATATAATGCGTATATGAAAATTCTCTCCCACGAGATTATCGAGCGCGAAGGCGACACAACGGGCGAAAACATCCAGGCCCGCATCCGCGGCAATCTGCTTATGGCCGTCTCCAACAACACGGGCGCGCTGGTTCTATCCACCGGCAACAAGAGTGAAATCTCCGTCGGCTACTGCACCCTTTACGGCGATATGGCAGGCGGCCTGGCCGTCCTGTCCGATGTGCCGAAAATGATGGTTTACGAACTGGCAAAAAAGATTAACGCGAACGGCGAAATCATTCCGGCAAACACTATAACGAAACCGCCGTCGGCCGAGCTGAAGCCCGACCAGACCGACCAGGACTCGCTCCCGCCGTACGAGATACTGGATAAAATAATCCACGCCTACGTCGAGGAATCCCGGTCGATCGACGAAATCGCAAAATCGGGCCACGACCGCGGGCTCGTCGGGGACGTCGCGCGCAGAATCGACCGGAGCGAATTCAAGCGCAAGCAGATGCCGCCGGGCCTGAAAGTCATGCCCCGCGCCTACGGCAGCGGCTGGCGCATGCCTATCGCACAGGGCTGGAGCTAGAAGATTTCGGATTGCGGATTGAAGATTTCGGATTTCGGATTGAAGATTCCGGATTCAAAAGAACCTTCGAATATCGCACAATAGACGCCGGTAAAATACGAGGAATTTGTGAGTAGTCTATTTTAGTTGTCCAGCGTAACGTCTTCCGTCATGTCGTCCTCGGAAGCGGAGGTGGCCTCGGGCATGTCTTTCATCTTCGCTTTCGCCTTCTCGGCCTCTTCCCTGGAAGTGTGGAAAAAGAGGATGGTGTTGCCGAGCTTGATGACGTCGTTTGCGCCGACTTCGCGCTGCGTTACTTTTTCGCCGTTGACGAACGTCCCGTTGGACGAGCCCAGGTCCTCGATTACGAATCCCTTATCGCCCTTGTGTATCAGCGCGTGCTTGCGCGAAACCGCGGCGTCGGGCAGGCAGAGGTCGTTCTTGGACGAGCGGCCGATAGTTATCTCGTCGCGTGAGTACGAGTAGCTCCGCATCTTCGAATCCAGAATGTTTATCTGTTTCATCTTGCGTTCCTTCTGATAAGCTGGAAGAATCGGCCGCAGAAAGACGGCGTATTATCCCGACTCCCCGGCCGGTGCAGGCTTCTCTCCTTCCCCCTCTAAAACAGGAGGAGTTACTTTCCCCGCCAGCACATCTTCTATTCTCTTTTTCAGCTCTTTCCGACCGGGCGGTTCGGCCTTCGGAAGCCTGAACCAGCACCTGAGTATCAGTCTGCTCTCCGGGCGCCCCTCGGGGTATTGCTTCTCGAGTTCAAACTCTCCTTCAAGCCTCCCGCCCATTTCGTCAGCGTCGAAGTCGATATCTATTGAGCCTTTTTTCAGGATAAAATGCTCGGCCGTACTGCCTGTGCTGCGCCAGTAGTCCGCGGCCGCGAGTTTGCCGTCAAGCATCCTGACCTCAAACAGGTCGATGCCTCGAAACGTCGTATGGCCGGAGAAAATCGTTTTGCGCTCCTCGTCTCGCATGAGCACAAGACAGGTCAGGCCTTTTTCCCCCTTGAAAACCCCGCCTATGCGCACCGGGACGATGTCTTTAACAACCTTATACGCCGGCTTTTCGGTAATAATGAACACATCGAGCTCTCCGACAGCACACCCGGACGCGGCTGCGCAGGCCATTGCCATAACGAATGCGATAAGCTTTTTTTCCATAACGGGCGGGTTTCCCAAATATCGTTAATCTGATTGTGTTTCGGACGCTAATTTGAGTATATACGACCGCCCGGCACCCGTCAAGCGGATAATGGCGGTGAGTCGTGTGCGGGTGCTTACCACCTGTCTCTTTTTTAGAAACGGCTTTTTTGTTGAAAAAATACCGGTCTTGTGATAGGCTTGGAAGTCGCACCTGAAAAGGATCTGAAAATCGACATGAAAAGGTTACCGGCTCACATTCTCACCGTCCTGCTGATCGCCCTGATGCTCCCATGCATTGGATGCCAGGCCATGCTCCCGTTCTGGCCCGGCAAGGCCGAACCTGTAAAGCAGGCCAGACCCGCGCCCGAGCCGTTTGTGTTGCCCGACGGCACCGTTGTCGGCTCAGGCCTTGTCTCGCCCGAAGGCGAGCCGGGCCGTACCGCCGGCGCCATAGCTGCTCTTGCTGACGCTCTATGGCGATGGGCCGAGCTGGCAGTCGAGGCGGGACAGGACCTCGTCTGCGACAGAATAATCATACGCTGCTATGACGCCGACCAGAGACGTATTAAGCTCGAACTCCCCAGCCTTTTCCTGGTTGCCGAGCGCGCCAACGACGGCAGCATCATAACGCGGACGCGGTGCGTTCTGAGGCTCGGGAAAAAGAAGTCTTTCGAGATTATCGACGGCAAGCTCGTCGTGGGAACCGCGAGCGTGGCCAACCTTGCAGGTTTGTGCGCCACTCTTTCGGAAAACGGTTTTTCAGTAGGCGAGGTTCCGGGCTCCGACCCGAACTGGGTGCACCGCACCGTCAGCCGGACCGTGACCCTGCCGGAGAGGTAGATTTCCGCTGAAACGCATAAATACAATTTCCGCTCTTCTTATTACAGTCGTGCTTGGGGCCGGCTGCGCCTCAAAGAAATACATCGCCCCGATGATGGGCCGCAGCGGCGAGCAGCAGCTTGCCATCTCGCGCGCGCTCGAGGCGACGCTCGACCAGTTCGACCTTTCCTGCTGCAAAGGCCGGACGGCTTCGCTTGTAATCCGTACGATGGGGCAGGAGGAGGCCGAGTCAGCGGCGGTCACGGGCTACCTGGCCAACGCGCTGAGGGAAAAAATCGCGCTCAGCGGCGGAAGGTTCACAATCAACCCCGAAAAATGCGACATACTACTGCTCATGCGCATAGCCGTCTCGGGCGTCGATACAACCGAGCGTGATTTCACATTCAGCAGCATTCCCGTGTACGCGCTTTTCGTGGTAAAAGGATACGTACGGGGAATGATGATAGGCTTTGACAAGAAGACGGGCAGGTTTATCCCGCTTCGTACGGCCGAGGCCATAGACGAGCGGGGAATGGCATATCTGTTCTCTCTCTATGGTGCCGAGATAAGAATTTCCGGCAAGAAAGAGAAAGCGGAGTAATCGTATGAAATCCAAAGCGTGGATACTGTGCGTTCTGGTCTGCAGCCTGCTCTTCGGCGGGTGCGCGTCGAAAAAATACGTCGGGCCTTCATCCGGACGCGGCGCGGAAAACCAGATGCTTATCTCCCGCGCGGTCGACCAGGCCTTCAAAAAAACCGACTTCACGAAGTTCGCAGACAAGAAAATCTATCTCCAGGTTTGCGGCCTGGCGGCGAAAGCCGCGGCGCAGAGCCCTGAAGAATCTTTCATTTCAAACCACCTGCTTGAAAAACTGAGCCGTGCAGGCGCTCGCGTCGTGCCCAGAATGGAAGACGCCGACCTCCATCTCACCGTCGCGCTCCGCATCGCAGGCGTCGACATTGTCGCCCGCGATTTCTATTACACATACCACCACACCTCGATCCGCGGCGTAGTCGAGGCCCACATGGTGGGCTACGACGCGAGGACCGGAAAGATCGTCTACACAGAGGACGCGCTCGGCGTTATTTTATACCGCGAGCGCTACTGGTTTTACATTTTCGGGCCATACCGCAAGATCTGGACACTATCCAAGGAAGAATGGAAAGACGAAATCGGCGATTACACCGTGACGGAAGAATAATAAAGAAGGTTTTAGATTTTAGGTTTTAGGTTTCAGGTTTTTATTTTTAAATATTTCCTGAAACCTGAAACCTGAAACCTGAAACCTGAAACCTGAAACCTGACACCTGAAACCTGATACCTGAAACCTGAATTAGGGCTCCAAACATGGTCCAGCGCAAGCCAAAAACCACCAGAGGAATCGCGCGGCTCGAGAAAAAACTTGCCCAGGTCGAACCCGGCACTGTCAGGCACGAACTCCTTTCGGTAGCGCGCGTCTTCAAGCGCTCGTGGGTGAAGCTGGGCGAAAAGCTCGAAACGGTCAGGACCAGCCGCGCCTGGGAGGACTGGGAGTACTCATCCTTCGAGGAATACTGCATAAACGAGATTGGAATCCGCTCCTCGACCGCGAAAAAACTCGTCAACTCCGTGCGGTTCCTTGAGCAGCATTCACCCGAAACGCTCAAGGCCGACGGTGTGATTGCTCCCGTCCCCGACCTTGCCGTCGTCGACCGGCTTGCGGGCGTCGCAAAACGTGGAGCAGTATCCAGCGCTGACCTGGCGAAACTGAATGAAACCGCCCTGACCGAGCCGACCGTCTCACCGGCGGATATCTCGCGCGCAATAAGAGAAACCCAGAGCTGGAAAAATTACGCGGAAGAACAGGAATACCTTCGCGCCGAGCGCCGCGCCTCGAACGGGACCGACTGGCAGTCAATCCTTGCCGCGGCGAAACGGCTGCAGAAGCTTCTGGAATCCACGGCTGAAGCTCCGCAGAAACTCCTCGACGGCGTTGAAAAAATCGTGACCGCCATCGAGGAACTCAAGGAAGAAAGTATGAAGTATGAAGGCTGAAGGCTGAAACTTTATTTTTCAGAATCCATAATTCAGCCTTTCCGTTTGCAAATTGAGTATTGAGAATTGAGTATTGAGTATTGACAATTTCCAATTCCCAATTTGCAATTCTCAATTTACAATTCTTTTTCATCCTTCATCCTTCATCCTTTCTTCTATTCAATTTCCTCGCCGTACGGCATTGGATGCGCCCTGCGGTAATCGGCGCGGCAGGCGTTGCAATACATGTTTTCGCCGCGGCGGGGCCTGTAGCTCGACTTGAAGTTGCGCTGGCAGCTCGCGCACGTATACACACGCTTGTCGTAAACGAGCCGGAGCGTCTCAACGTAGTTGTTCAGAAGCACGGTCTCGTAGTCGCCTATCGCGTTCTCCTGCGGCGAGAGGAACTCCCTGGCAGCCGCGCCGTAGATTGTCACGATGGCGGTCTGTCTCCCGAGCTCGCGCACCTGGCGCAGCACAGGCAGGAAATCCTGGTCGCCGGAGACAAGGACGCCTATGTCGTAGCCGCCCGGCATCGCGGCCATCGCCATCATGCGCGTGGCAAGCGCGACGTCGACCTGTTTCTCGTGCGGGATCCAACTCATTTCCTGGAGCCGCTCGAAATCTTTCTCGAACCGCTCGCGCGGCGAGATGTGGAATCCGTTGAAATCGACCTTGAACGTCTCGACCTCGTAGCCGTATCTTGAGCGGAGCGAATCGTAGAACGCTTCCTGGTTTTCGACCTGCTGCTCGTTGTCGACATGGTAATTGACGGGTTGTGCGCCGAAGAAGTAGGTGCGCATGATAAGCGGCTTCACTTCCCCGGACTCCTCGCCCGTACGCGCCGCTATGCCGTTTGCGAGCGCATCCCTGATTACAATCGGAAGTTTTTCATAATCAAGCTGAAACTGCTCCTCGCTGTCTACCTCACGAAGCTTCTGCCGATTGAGAAACAACCACGCTCCGTCAATGAAAATCATCGCACGGTACATAGAATTCCCTCCTCTTTGATCAGTCTCCCCATTTATGCTGAGATGCGGTAAATCAGGGCAGCAGTAACGACCAGGATCAGGCAGGAAATACCCTGGAGAAAAAATTCTTCTTGAAAGTCACTATTTTCTCCGTCCAACGCCTAAAACTGAATCGACACTCCTACCGAATTCGCTTACTTATTGTCTTTTTCAAGGAGAGCGGGTGATGGGACTCGAACCCACGACAGCGACCTTGGCAAGGTCGTGCTCTACCAGCTGAGCTACACCCGCAAAGCATATACTGACCAACCATACCCATTATCCACGGCCTGTTTATTATTGTCAAGAAAATTTCATTTGGAGTGCAGGTGCGCTGGGGGCTTGCGCGGCTGACAACCAACCACTAACGACTAACTACTAACGACTAATCTTTTTTTTCTTGCTGCACGATGTGGATATAATCAGAACAACTACACACAACAGAACGAGCTTCCGCATACATCTATTCCTCATCTTCAAGGTGCTCGAAACGGCGCTTGTCCAGCGACTTCATGTAGGCCTCGTGGCCGGCGATTTCACCCCTTTCCCAGCGGTCCCAGATGCAGTCGTCCATTTTCTGCATCCCTTCGCCGCGGCCGCCCTCGATAACGCTTTGAATCTTTTCGATTTTTCCCTCGCGGATGATATTCGCGAGGCCGGTGGTCCATCTGAGTACTTCGTTGACCGGGATACGCCCTCCCTGTTTGCGGCGGCAGAGGAGCTGCGAGATAACGCCCTTTAGCGAGATCGAAAGCATCGTGCGTATCTGCGGCTGCTGCTCGTGCGGGAAGACGTCGATTATCCGGTCGATAGTCTTGGCCGCGTGGTTGGTGTGCAGCGTGGCGAAGACCAGTTTTCCCATTTCGGCAAGCGTGATTGCGCGGCTTATAGTATCGAGGTCGCGCATCTCGCCGACGAGGATTACGTCGGGATCCTCGCGCATCGCCGCGCGCAGGGCGCGGGCAAACGACTTGGCATCGTGATGTATTTCCCGCTGGGTTATAATGGAGCGCTTGTTCTGGTGTACGAACTCGATCGGGTCTTCAATCGTGATTATGTGCTTCGAGAAGTTGCGGTTGATGTAATCAAGTACGGCCGCGAGCGTGGTTGACTTGCCGCTCCCCGTCGGACCGGTGACGAGCACAAGCCCGCTTTTCATGTGCGCGAACTCCTCGACCACATGGGGAACGTTCAACTCCTCGACGGACTGTATCTTCGTCGGGATAATGCGGAACACGCCGCCCACGCCGTTGCGGTGGTAAAAAAGGTTCGTGCGGAAACGGGCCATGCCCGGCACCTCGTAGGCGAGGTCGATGTCGTGTTTTTCCAGAAAGCGGATTCGCTGCGCGTCGGAGAGAACCGGAAACAGCAGTTTTTCAGCCTCATCCTGCGTAAGAGGCCCCTTCCCTTTCGCGCCCCGCGACATCGGTTCGAGCTGGCCGTGTATGCGGATTTTTATTGGCACACCCGCGACGACGTGCAGGTCCGAACCCTGGTTCTTGTGAACGACTTCGAGAAACTTGTCGATAGCTGGCATGTCTAACCCTCTGACTAGATCGATTCGATGCCTTCGGTAAATTCCCGGACGGTTTCCTTGCTGATTATTCCGTTTTCGCGCAGATCCTGGAGAGATTCATCCATCGTCCTCATCCCGAGCCTCCTCCCGGTCTGCATGACGCTCGGGAGCTGAAACG
>SOJX01000124.1 GCA_004376375.1 Planctomycetota bacterium | reverse complement strand
GAGGAACGCGGCGGGCTGGGCCCGCCGGCTAAATAAGACGCGGCGAGTAAACTCGCCGGCTAATTATATTATTATTTTCATCCATCATAATTCAGAATTCATAATTTCTGCGCCGGCTTCCGCTGCGTCCGTGATCCCTGAATAACAGGCCCGCCGCGCAGGTAAAAAAATTTGAAAAAAATCTTATTTTCTTCTTGACGGTTAGGTATGTGTTAGGTATAATTCCACGCACAAAGAAAAGGCGGTTCCGGCGCCATGCGCCTTCGGTAACTGCTTGAAAAACAAGGAATTAGAGGCAAAACGCAGGTTGTAAGGGGAAAAACGGTGGCAAAAAGCAAGGAAAACAAGGAAGAAAACCAGAAACGCTCCGCTCTCGACTTCGCACTCAACCAGATAAAGAAAAAATGCGGCCCGGGCTCGATTATGTACCTCGGCTCCAAAGAGGTGCAGAATGTGCCCTCGATCTCGACGGGCTCGCTTTCACTCGACCTCGCGCTCGGCATCGGCGGCATTCCGCGCGGGCGCGTTACCGAGATCTTCGGGCCCGAGGCTTCGGGAAAGACGACGCTCGCGCTCCACATCATCGCGAACGCCCAGCGAAACGGCGGCACCGCCGCCTTCATCGACGCCGAGCACGCGCTCGACCCGCTTTACGCCCGCAAGCTCGGCCTGAACCTCGAATCGCTCCTCGTCTCGCAGCCCGACTCGGGCGAGCAGGCGCTCGAAATCTGCGAGCTCCTTATCTCGTCCAACGCGCTCGACGTGGTAGTCATCGACTCGGTCGCCGCGCTCGTTCCGCGCGCCGAGCTCGAAGGCGACATGGGCGACTCGCACATGGGGCTTCAGGCGCGGCTGATGTCGCAGGCGATGCGCAAGCTCTCGGGCATCATCTCCAAGTCGAACACCTGCGTCATCTTCACCAACCAGATACGGATGAAAATCGGCGTCATGTTCGGCAACCCCGAGACGACGCCCGGCGGGCGGGCGCTCAAGTTCTACGCCTCCGTGCGCCTCGACATCCGGCGCATCGCCGCGATAAAAGACGGCGATAAGTTTATCGGCAACCGGACGAGGGTAAAGGTCGTGAAGAACAAGGTCGCGGCCCCGTTCAAAAAAGCCGAGTTCGACATCATCTACGACAAGGGAATCTCATGGGTCGGCGACGTGCTCGACCTTGCCGTCGAGAACGGAATCGTACAGAAGGCGGGCGCATGGTACTCGTACGGCAAGACCCGGATTGGCCAGGGGCGGGAGCGCTCCGTCAGCTTCCTCGAGGAGAACGCGGATATTCTGGTAGACATTGAAAACGGGGTAATCGGAAAGCTTTTCCCCGAGGCCGACCAGGCCGACGCGGAAAAGCCTGATGAGAAGCCCGAGAAAACACCGGCAAACGAAAAGCCGGATGAAGTAAAATAACAGGACGAAATCAACCCCCTCTCGGAAAACCCGGCGGTCCGTTTTCGGAAAGCCGGGTTTACCCTTTAAAGAAGTGCTGGGGTGCTGGGGTGCTGGGGTGCTCTTAAGTTTCTTAACTCCAGCACTTCAGCACCTCAGCACTCCTATTTCTTGTAGTATTTCGCGAGGCTGCGGAAGGAGCGGTCATACGTCCTCTCGCCCTCGGGCGGAAAAAGACACCCCGGGAACTCGCCGCGCGCCTTGTGCGAGGCGACGCATTCGCAGCACTTGCCGCGCGTGGGACAGGAATACGTGCAGGCGCAGTTCACAGCCAGTTTTTCACGATTGCATTTCTCGACAGCCATCGAATTCTCCTTGGCTTTCATCTTTGAAAAAATTTTCCTCTGAATTATAAAACCCGCGGCATACCCGTGCAAGGGTTAATTACGCGTCGGTCATTCGGTCTTTCGGTCATTAAGACCAAGGGACCAAAAGACCAAAAGACCCTTGACCGCTAAACTTCTCAACTATATAATTCCTTAAGGCCTGACCGGGGGCGTATTATGGAACATGATATCGAGCTCCTCGGTGACGTGTGGCACGTGCGCCTCAGAAACGAAGTGCGCACGGGCGACACCACGGAACTGGAAGAAGCTCTCAAAAAACTCCTCGACAGGGGCGCGGAGAAAATCGTCATCGACCTCTCGCGCGTCGACTTTCTCGCGTCCAGCATAATCGGGGTCCTGTTCGACACCTCGTCCAGGCTCAGGGAAAAAGAATGCCCCATGCTGCTGCTTTACCAGGCCGCCAGGCAGATAAAGGACGTTATCGCCCTCCTGTTCTCTCCGCCGGAAAAATTCTTCCTCTACGCCGAATCGGACGCGGAAGTTGAAAAAGCCTTCGCCACCCGCGGCAACTAAAAAGTGATAAGTTGATATGTGATAAGTTAATAAGGACTAAGGAGCTTCGCGCGTTATATATTATAATAAATCCTTATCCCGTACCCCTTATCACTTATCTCCTATCACATATCACTTATTCTCCGGCGGAAGCAGTGCAACCTCGTCTTCCAGGTAGGGTCGGCCGCCGAGCGATCTGAGTTTCTCCATGGCTTTTCGCGCGCCTGAAACGTCCTTGCGCGCAAGCCGGACCTTTACCAGCGCCTTGTACGCCTGCCTGTGCCGGGGTTTTCGGGCCAGCACGCCGAGCAGCAGTTTCTCCGCCTGCCCCGGCTTGCCGTTACGGAGCTTTGCTATGTCGAGCAGAACCGTGTCCTGTGCGTCTGATGGAAAGTCGGCAAGAAGCTC
>SOJX01000066.1 GCA_004376375.1 Planctomycetota bacterium | reverse complement strand
AAGGAAATAAGGAAATAAGGAAATAAGGAAATAAGGAAATAAGGAAATAAGGAAATAAGATACACGGTGCGCCGCGCCCTTACAAAAGAAAGAGGTATTGAAATGAATCTCAAAAAGACTTGTTTTATTTCCATTATTATTTTGCTCCTTATGGCAGCAGGATGTACCGGAAAAGAAGACGAAAAGACTGCAAAAGGTGAAGGCGAATCCGGCGAGCAGGAACCGGCTAAAACTTCAAAGAAAGCCGGCCCGGGCAAATCGCTGTTCGAAGACTTCGAGCTTACGCCGGTCATGAAGAAATCGCAGTTCGCGGACAAGCTGTCTAAAAACACATACCCGGACGCCGCAACGCCGGCCGATGCGGGCGCGCCCCTGCGATGGGATTTTTCAAAAAAACGGAAGCTCGCCTACGATTACAAACAGAAAGTAAAATCCTCGATGGACATGGGAATGGGAGGACCCAGCAAACAGAGCATGAACGCTGCTGCAAAGCTCTCGGTCAATGCGAAGGGAAACAACCTCGCCGATATCGTTCTGAAATTCGAAAAAGTAAGCACTGAGATGAATGTCGGCGGCAATACCAGGTCGATGGATATGAATCCTCCGCCGATTGCGATTCAGGATATAGGAAACAACTCGGTGATACCGGACGGAGGCCAGTACAACATGCTGCTGAAGCTGCTTTTCCCGCTGCCGGGAAAGGCGCTCAAGGTCGGCGAATCGGCCGAGAGCGCCGCAAAACTGCCGTTCAACGTCGCCGGCTCGCTCCTCTGGATAAAGGGGAAAACCGTTCTCACTTTGGTTAGGTACGTAACCGTCGACAATCACACTTGCGCGTATGTTAGGATTGACTCCGACATCTCGAAACTTGACATTCCCGAGGGCGTCGAGGGAAAATACGAAACGCGTTGTATCGGAAAGGGCTTTTTCTATTTTGATACGGTGGATAAATGCTTTGAATCGGGGGAGCTTGCGTTTTTCATGAGCATTCGGGGCGAGATGCCGGTGCCCAGGTCGCCCCGCATGCCTGACAGCGGCGGCAAACGCAAAATCTCAATGGACAACGACAACCTTATCACGTTTAAAAGGAAATAAACGGAAGGTAAATGGAATAGAGCGCCTTTACGCAGAACGTGAAGATAAACATGGCTGACAGCAAGGACGTAATCACCGTCCTGGAAGACATGATAAGAATCGATTCGAGAAATCCCTTCCATCTGGAAAAGCCGGACGAGGACGATGTCTCGACGTGGCAGGTTGCGGGGAACGAGACCGAGATAAGCAATTATATTGAAAATACGCTGGAAGAGACCGGGTTCAGGGTTGAAAAACAATACGTCCACACAGCGCCCGACGGCGAAAAGTTTTACAACGTCCTCGGCGAAAAAGGCAGCGGCGATAAATCAATCCTGATTTACGGCCATATGGATACAGTTACTTCGAGGCCGTGGCTTACCGAGGAGCAGGCTTTCACGCCGACGAGGAGGAAGAGAGAAGTTCACGGTGAGGAGAAAGAGACAATTGTCGGCCTCGCTTCGAGCGATATGAAGGCGGGCGTGGCTGCCGCGCTCACCGCTTTCAGAAACGTCGACCCAGACACGCACAAGATAAAGCTCGCTTTCGGCGTAGACGAGGAATACTACTCTCTCGGCGCGAACGTGCTCGCGGCAAGCGACTGGATGGCCGATGTGAAAGGCATCGTCATCCCGAAATCGGAAACGGCCCTAACGAGACTTTCGGCGCGTCGACGATTATCCTCGGCCGCCTCGGGAGGTGCGAATACGTTATCGACGTTCCCGGCACAGGCGGCCACGGCGCGCACTCGTACAATGAGAGATTCATAAACGCCGCCACCGAATGCGCCAAGATTGTCGGCAGGCTCGACGGGATGAGGAAAGAACACAAAGACGAATTCGAGTTCGCGTCAAAGGAAGTCGTCGGCGGTATCGGCGAGAACACCATCTACGGCAGTTTCTACGTGAACCGCGTCGAGGCAGGCGACGGCTCCCTCTCGGTCCCCTCGGGCGGCAGGATTTTCGTCGACTGGACCTTCACGCCCAACTTCACGATAGACTACGGCCTGAAAAAACTCCGGGACCTTATCGAGGAAATGTACGAGAGCGGCGAGCTCGAAAAAGTCATGGTCTCGGGCGAGTTCAGGAAAATCACCGTACAGCCGCGGCCCCGGCCCACGCCCGCGTCAAACGCGTTCATCACACCGCACGACCACCCCTTCACCGATTTCGTAAGAAAAGCAATCGCCGAAACCGTAAGTTTTAAAAACTACAACATGGGTTTTTCCGTCGCAGACGAAAACGTTTTTGCGCGGATACGGCCGGACATCCCGGTCCTCGTCGTCGGCCCGCTCGGCGACGACTGCCACGTCGCCGACGAGTGGATTACAATCGACAGCCTGCTTGAACTGGAAAAGGTTTTCACAAAATTCGGCGAAAGTTTTGGTTTGTATGAATAAGATGTAGGGGCAAGGCATGCGCGTGTTTCTTGCCCCTACATTTCCAAATTGGAGATAGGCAATGAAACGGTTTTTTCTGTTTCTTGCGCTTGTGTTTGCTTTTTCGCTCGGCGGCGTTTCCGCGCGGCCGGCGGACGAGCTGAACGGCGAGTTCGAAGCGTTTGCGAAAAAGATTTCCTCGAAAGATGCGGATGTTAAGAAGTTCAAGGAATCGCTGAAGACGTTTGCCGGAAAATTCGTACTTACCGAGCGCGTTGCAGAGATGAGCGAACCGCTCCTGGAAGACGCGGCGCGCGAAGTGATGCTTGCATACTTCATGGCGCACTACGAGGGCAGGGGCTCTACCTACCGCCTGCGTGAGTACAAGGACGCGTTCCGCAAATTATTCGTAGACAGGACGAAGAAGGCCCAGGGAGACCTCGGCAAACTTGCGCCGCTGGTCAAGGGGCTGGCCGCAGTTGTCACCGAAAAGGATGAACTGAGCGTCCGCCTGCGCAAGTTTCTTGAAAAAGAAAATGCGACAATGTTGATCTATGCGGCTCACGTTCATCCGTTTACCGACCCCGACCCTTACGTGCTGGAATTCCATACCCTTTTTGTTCCTGACGACGAGGGAAACCGCACGATTCCGCCCGCGCTGCTTTCGAAGGCGAAACCTGTGCTGGAGAAAACCCGGGAGCTTATCGCGGTGCAGGAAAAAACCGTCCCGAAGATGGAAAAGTTCGTCGCGAAGATCGCAAAGGACGACGACCTGCACGTCCGCCTCCGTGAAGCGCTCAAGCATCCGCTGATGGTTTCGCTCATGGTCCGGGGCGCGCTCAAGAGGGACCCGGCCGCGGACCTGAAGAAGCTGCCCGACGCGCTTGTCGCCCAGCTGAATCCCGTGTTCCAGAAGAGAGGTAAAGAACTGGTCATCCTTCCCGACCGCAGGCAGAACCTGGTTGACAGCCTCGGCAAGTTCGACGTTGCGATGGAACTGTGGTACGAATGGAAGTGGCTCGCGCAGAAATACGCGGACTCCATCGCGGACGACAAGGCGCTTGCGGGCTGGCGCGAGGTCGTGTTTTCAGAGATGATCCTCGCGATGCTCATGGAGAAGTTGAAAGACCGGAAACCGCTCGACGCGAAGCTGGTTTTTGAAAAATATACCGTTATCGGCCGCGCGCTCGCGCCGTGGAAGGACGGAAAACGCAGGCTCAACCCCCACTTCCGGCTTGCCGTAAGGCTTGCGCTCGACGAGCTGGAAAAAATGGAGAAGAGGTATAACGCCCTTTCCGAACCGCTCAAGGAGTTCAGCGCCGGGTTCGAGGATAAAGAGCTGCGCGCGTGTTACGAGGCGCAGGGCGGCAGGGTCGTTCTCATTTCACGCCTGTACGAGGCGGCGGGGGTAAGTAAAAAGAAAGACTTCGACGGCTGGGTCGAGCGGTACTTTACCAGGAAACGTAAAAGCTATGAGCCGCACAGCCGCTTTGAGAAAGAGCTTGAAACGATTCTTGCGCGTCTTGACGAGGTAAAAGCGGAACTGAAAGCCTCCGACCGGCCGGTTGCGCTCGACCTGAAGAAGCTGAGATACGAGAAATCGCACATCCACCTGCTCCGCTCGTCGATTTTTCTCAACCCCCGCACGGCGCGCGGCTGGCAGATATACGGCATGGAGTTCGACGACCATTACGCGGCGCGGCGCTGGGGCCTTTTCGAGTATGACGGGTGCGTCTCCAGGGACATCGCCTCGTTTCGGGAACGCCTCCACAAACGGAAGGATACTCTTGCGGAGCTAGTAAAAACTCACGACAAACTGATCATACTAATTAACTATATGCCGACATGGCTCAGCAGGTCGAGGGACACGCGTACTTTCGAGGGCTACTGGAAAAACGCCAACGCGTGCGGGCCGAAGGATTATAAAAAGTGGCGCGAACTCGTGCGCGAAACCGCGAAATTCATGAAACAGTTCGGCAAAGACGTCGAGCTTTACTACGAGTTCTGGAACGAGCCCGACGGGATGTACTGGCAGGAAGGCGTGGACGAGTTCCTCAAGCTCTATGAGGAAACTGCGAAGGCGATAAGGTCGGTCGACCGCAGGGCGAAAATCGGCGGCTGCGCCGTCAACCAGTGGGACGGCAAGCTGAAGAAATCGCCCGACCGCGACATGCTGACGCTCGAGCTCATCCGCTACGCGAAGAAGAAAAAACTGCCGCTTGATTTCGTTTCGTGGCACGTCTTCGGCCGGCCCGTGTCCGCGATAAAGGAAGCGAAGGAAGCATTCGAAAAAGAACTCCGCTCCGTCGGCTATACGAAGATGCCCGAGTTTATTATCTCGGAGTGGAGCCACCCCGGACGGCAGACCGGGTACGCGGCCGGTTCTATGGCCGAGTACATGCTCGGCTTCTACAAGGCGAAAGTCGATATCCAGACGATTTCATGCTGGGAGGAGTTCCACCAGATTCCCGACCCGAAGGGATTCGCGCCGTGGGGGATGATAACGCAGGCGGGGCGGAAGAAAACGCCTTATCACGTGCACAAGTTCTTCGACCGTATCAGCCGCGGCTCGAAGGGGGTTGCCGTTATTGAGAAAGAGAAGGGAGCAAGGATAGTCGTTTCGAAGAAAGCGAAGAACGAATACGACATCCTTCTCTGGGAACCGAAATACAGCGCGGCGCTTACGGCGGCAATTGAATACCTCAAGAGTGCGGGGATGACGCAGGAAGACCTGGGTAAGTACAGGGCCATAGATACTCTTGAAAGGTTCATCAAGGCCGGTATCTCCGGGCAGGAGAAGTGGAAGGATGAATTCAAGGAAGCGCAGAAAAAATACAGGGAAAAGGAAAACTGGAAGAACCGGCTTTCGCTTGACTTTGATTATAACAGAATTGAAGTGTTATCCTGCCAGTCGGTGAGGACGGCGCTCGAGTACCCGCAGGTATTTGTCTATAAGAACCGCCTGATGTGCGAGCTGCCCGGCTACGGCGTGCTTCGCCTGCGCGTGCGGGTGAGAGAATAGCAGGCTGCGTCTTACCGGACCTTTGCGTGCGGGGAGCAGGTCAGGCGCGCGCCGAGGCCGCAGTTCACGCGTATCTTGGAAGAGCCCGTGCGATAACTGGAGCGGATGACGACGCCTGAGTGCGTCCAGTAGCCGCCGCGGCAGAGCCGCCAGTCAGGATATTCCTCACCCGCGTCGTTCAGGCACATGTCGCAGGAATTGCCGCCGAGCCCCCGGATGCCGTAGGGGGATTCGTCAACCGGAAAGGAATCGACGCCGCACGGACGCGGCCCGCCTTCGTGGGACTGGTTCATGTTGCAGAAGGTCGGGTCCATTTCTTCCCCCCACGGATAGAACCTGCCGTCGGTGCCGCGCGCGGACTTTTCCCACTGCACTTCGTGCGGCAGCGAAAAAAGGAACCCGAGCTTGCGGGTTTTCCAGGCGGCATAGGCCGCGGCGTCTTCCCAGGAGATGCTCATCACGGGCCAGTTTTCCTCCCACCACTCCGGGCTCATTTCCAGTTTCACGGCCTCATTTTTGAATTCGTCGGGCGCGGCTTCGAGTTGCTCTTCCGACGGGATGCGGTATTTCCCCTCCACGTCTTTTGGCCAGTACGGTCCCGCGGTCGGGGCTTTCCGCGGCGCTCTCTTTTCGGCCTCTTCGGGCGCGGTCTCGGCGATATCGTTTATGAATTCCAGGTATTCCGCGCAGGTTATGGGAAACCTGGCCATGAAATAATCGCCGATCTCTTTTGTCTGCCTGAGGTCGGCAGAGGGATTTCCCCTGTCACCCTGGCAGGCAAACCCGCCGGCCGGCACGTGGGCGAAGCCGTCGGGGATTTCGCCGTCACGGTAAAGCGTCAGGTCAATTTTTTCCTCCCCGAGACGGGCGATATGGACGGGCACGCGGACCGGATGGCAACCATCTTTCGCGATGATGAGCAGGTACGATCCCATCGGAAGGGAGAAAGCGGGAACGGGAGTCCTGCCGAGATGCAGGCCTTCGCCCGGGCGGAAGGGCGAGCCGGGGTCGAAACAGCGGTCAAGGATGTCTGCCGGGGCTTTCGCGCGCGTTGCACCCTCGACATCCACGCCTTCCGGAAACGCGGGAATGAGAATCTTCCGCTTTTCCACGTACCTGAAAAGCCAGACGTCGGCCCCTTCCATTGTTTCGGGTCTGCAGTCCGAGCGGTGCAGTTTCAGGCGGAGCGGCTCTCCGCTGTCGGGCTCGCGTGTTTTTTCCTTACCTTCATTGCGCGCGAGTGCTTTCCCCGAAAAGGGGTCGTAGCCCATGATGTTTATTTCGCCGGGCGGAACGGGCCTGGCTTCCGCAAGGCATCCGCATTTGCAGGAGGCGGTCGAAACTGACAGGGTTCCGTCGCCTTTCAGGCGGGCGTCGTACTGTCCGTCGTTGTATTCCCTGACCAGCCCCTCGAAATAGATCATCTGGTTTTCGTCCCCGGTCTTTTCCATGCGCAGGTACTGGTCCCAGTACAGGTCGGCGAGCGCGGCGCGTGCCTCCCGGTTGTTGTATTCGAACCCCAGCGCTTCCTGGTATTTTGCCGCGACTTCACCGAACGTCCGGACGACGTCGCGGTTCAGGTCTCTTAACCTGTCGTTAAGGTCCCAGAAGGCGGATTTTTTTTCCATCGGCCAGTAGTGCTTGATTCCACTTTTTTCCAGCTTGAAGCGCTTCCTCAGGTCTTCCAGCTCTGTCTGCATTTTCGCAAGAGACTCCGCAAGCGCTTTCCCTTCGGAGATTTTCTCCACCGCGCTGCGGTGGTTGCGCTCCCTTTCCTTTTCCCCTTCCAGGAACCGCTGGATTTCCTCGTGCAACTCCTTTACCGAGGCGTATCGTTCGCCCTTGTCCTTTGCCATCGCCCTTGCGACGATTTCCTCCAGGTCCGGCGGGACGTTTTGGGGCAGCGCGGCGCCTTCTTCCTTTCGCGCCTGGGAAATACTGCTTCTTACTTCCGAGGCGCGAATGGAGGGCGGGGCGGGCTCGCCGGCGATAACGGAAGCTATAACACTTCGGGCGTTTTCCCCCTCGAACGGCGGGCGGAAGGTGAGAATCTCGTACAGGATCGCGCCCAGGCTGTAGATGTCCGATTGTTTGTCGACCTCGGCAATCCGGCCGCTCGCCTGTTCCGGAGGCATATAGGCCGGCGTTCCAATAACGTCTCCCTCCAGCGTCAGCACGGTTGCCGGGGTATCGCCGTCGCCAGTCATCGAAGGCGGCGCAAGCATGGTGGCTGCGGGGTCGTCCTCCTCGCTCAGTATCTTTGCGAGGCCCCAGTCCACGGCGTAGACTTCGCCGTATTTCCCGACCATGACGTTTGCGGGTTTCAGGTCGCGGTGGATAACGCCGTTGTCGTGCGCGTATGCCATCGCCAGGCAGACGTCCTGGAATATCCTGAGCAGGCGGGGGCGGCTGAAATCGTGCCGGGCGTCGCCCTCGTCGTTTTCAACCGAGTGCAGGATGGCCTTGAGGTCGCGCCCTATTATGCGCGTCATGACGAAGTACGGTTTCTTTTCACCGCCTTCCTCGCGGATGCCGATGTCGTGGACCGGGATCACGTTCGGGTGCGACAGCCGGCCCGCGATTTCACCCTCGCGGAGAAAGCGTTTCAAAAGCCCGGTCGAGCCTGTTCCTTCGATCATTTCCTTTATTGCCACGGGCCGGTCGAGGACCGTGTCCCTTGCGGCGAAAACCCTTCCAAGGCCGCCTCTGCCGATTTCGCTTCCCGCCTGGTAGCGGTCCTCCATGCCCTTGGAGACAACGACGATTTCCGCCCGTCGGGATTCCGAAGACATCTGTGCCGTTAATGTTTCCGCGACCGCGTCGTCGAGCGGAAGGGTGAGGAGAGAGCAGAGCGCTTCTTCATCCAGCATGCAGGCGGCGAAGGTCTTGTCCGAATCGCCTTCGCAGACCTGCTCCATGTGCACGGCAATGAGCTTGTCGAGGGCTTCCTTTGCCGCTTCGGTTATGAAGCCCTTCTCTGTCAGGATGTCGGATAGGGGTTTCCCGCGGCTCTGAGCCCAGGCGGCTCCCGCCTCCACAAGCTGCTCCTGACGGATGAAGTTCATCTGCAGGGCGAGAAGTACGAGCATGAGGTCGGATTCGGTTGACATGGTTTTATTCCTTATGGCCGGGTGCGCCAGGTCTTTGACTTCTTGCGGCGTTTATAAAAACAAATCAAAGAACTTCCCATAAGAACAAACCCGCGTGCGTGCATAATTATCTAAATTCCCGTAAAGTTCAAGGACAAACCCTGATTCATGGCGGTATTTAAATTGACAATAAATATTGCAGGTGCGACTATAAGAGATGTAACTTTACGTGCGCCAGCGCGTTTTCCCAGAGTTTGAAGCGGAAAGAAAGGACCCGGCAATGGGTGGAGATAAGAACCGGGAGCGGCTGGGCGGCGTGTTTCCGCCGATTCCGACGCCGTTTGTGAATGATGAGGTGGCTTACGATAAACTTGCGGAAAACATCGGGCGATGGAACGGGACGCTGATAAAGGGTTACGTCGTCCTCGGCTCGAACGGCGAGTTTCCGTATCTGACGGCGGATGAAAAAACCAGGATAATAGAAACGGTTGTGGAAGCGGCAAAGCCCGCGGGCAAGGTTATCATCGCGGGGGTGAGTAGCGAGTCCGCGCGGGGAACTATCGTGCAGGCGAAACAGGCTGCGAAACTCGGAGCCGATTTCGCCATGGCTCTCACGCCTAATTATTACAAGTCAAAAATGACGCACGACGCACTGGTCGCGTATTACACGGCCGTCGCCGACGCTTCGCCGATACCGGTGCTAGTTTACAGCATGCCTGCTTATGCCGGCATAACGATTCAGCCGCAGACGATTGCGAAACTCTCGGAACATCCGAACATTGCCGGGATGAAGGACTCGGGCGGCGTACTCCCGCTTACCGGAGCCTACATAGAAAAAAGCGCGCCGGATTTCTGCGTGATTGCGGGCTCGGCGAGTTTTCTGTATCCCGGTATCGCAGTCGGCTGCAAAGGCGGCATTCTCGCCCTTGCGAACGTGTTGCCGGAAGAATGCTGCCGCCTGTACGATCTTGCGATGAAAGGGAAACGGGAAGAAGCGCAGGAACTGCAACTGAAGCTGCTCGAACCCAACAAGGCCGTCACGGCCGGGTACGGCATCGCCGGCCTCAAGTACGCAATGGAACTAAAAGGCTACTTCGGCGGCGACGTCCGCTTACCGCTCCTGCCGGTAGAGGAAGACGCAAAAAGAGATATCGAAAAAATATTTAAGGGATTTTAATAATGTAGGGGCGACCCGGCGGGTCGCCCTCTTTATTTGGCGAGGCAACGCCTCGCCCCTACATTCTG
>SOJX01000071.1 GCA_004376375.1 Planctomycetota bacterium | reverse complement strand
CGTGTCTCCGTGTCTCCGTGTCTCCGTGTCTCCGTGTCTCCGTGTCTCCGTGTCTGTTACTTGCGGCAAACCGTCCAATTAAATATTGATTTCCAGCGCCCGATCGTTATAATTGAACACGAACACCGGGGCGTGGCTCAGCCTGGATAGAGCGCCGCGTTCGGGACGCGGAGGTCGGTGGTTCGAATCCACTCGCCCCGACAAACACAAAAGGCCGGTTCCCGGCCTTTTGTGTTTGTAGAGCAGGAGAACAGTAGAGAGGAGAAAGTAGAGCAAAGATAAAGACCTGAAAAAGAGGATGTGCATTGAACCGAAAACAGTCTGTTCTCCTACGGTCTCCTTTCTACTCTCTACTCTCAGAATTAGTGGTGGTAGCGCTCATTCACTCCTCCAAATTCTCCGCCCGAACTATCATGCCTGTTTCAGAACAATAAGGTTGCCTGGGCGGTCTGAACATGTAGAATGGCTGCAATACCAATACTAACGGAGGCCTGATTTATGGATCCGGAACGGGAAAAACGATTCATGGCGGAAGCGCTCAGGATTATTGAGCTGGGTGAAAAAGAAGGAATTATCTTCAGGCTGATGGGCGCGGTCGCGGTAAAACTGCACTGCCCAGAGTACGAACACCTTTACCGTCAGATGGACCGCACCCTGACCGACATCGACTACGCCACCTACGGCAGGAACCGCGCGGGAATGGCGGAGTTCTTCGGGAAGCTGGGATACGCCCCGAACGAGCAGGTTATCGCGATCTACGGAAAGCAGAGGCACATCTACTGGAGCGACGAGCACCAGTGGCAGGTCGACCTTTTCTTCGACGAACTGGATATGTGCCACAAGGTCGATTTCAGGGGAAGGCTCGAACTCGACAGCCCGACGATTACGCTTGCCGACATCATGCTCGAGAAGATGCAGATCGTCAGGATCAACGAGAAGGACGTCAAGGACACGATAATCATGCTGCTCGAGCACGAAATCGGAGACTCGGACGACGACGTCGTCAACGGCGAGTATATCGCCGGGCTGCTGCGCAGGGACTGGGGTTATTTCCATACCGTAACGACGAACATAAAAAAAGTCCGCGATTTCGTTAACGATTACGGGATGCTTTCCGACGCCGAAAAAACACGCGCAAGGGAGCGCGCCGCGGATCTGCTCAAACTCATCGAAGACAAACCGAAATCGCTCAAATGGAAACTCCGCTCGAAGCTCGGCACGAAAATCAAATGGTACAAGGAAGTCGAAGAAGTAGACCCGGACACCGCGGAGACCGAGGCAGAGAAGGAAGGCGGCTCCCGAAGGACCAGGTTCATGTTTGCCACGGACCTTCACGGCTCGGAGACCGTCTGGCGCAAGTTCCTCAACAGCGCCAAGTTGTTCCAGTGCGATGCGCTCGTCATGTCAGGCGATATGACCGGGAAGGTCATGGTGCCGATAATCAGGCAGGACGACGGAAGATACAGGGGCACGCTGCTGGACGAAGAACATATCCTCGAGGAAAAGGACATCGAGGAATTCAAGAAGAAATGCAGGATGCTCTGCTACATTCCGCACGTTACCGACAGGGAGGAAGCGGACAGGATTTCCAGCGACGAAAAATACCGGGAAGACCTGTTCGAGAGGCTGGAATGCGAAATCGTCGAACACTGGCTGACACTTATTCCCGACAGGGTACCCGACAACGTCCGTATCCTGATAAGCCCCGGCAATGACGACAAGCATTCGATTGACGAGGTTATAAAGAAAGACCCGCGCGTAATTTTCGCCGAGGAAGAGGTCGTTCAGCTCGATGACGAGCACGAAGTGCTCTGCTGCGGCTGGTCGAACCCGACGCCCTTCGATTCGCCCAGGGAATGCTCCGAAGAGGAGCTGGAGCAGAAGCTGGAAGCCGTCGTGGCCAAAGTAAAGGACAGCAGGAAATGTGTTTTCTGCATACATGTCCCTCCTTACGGCTCACAGCTCGACATGGCGCCCCTTACGGACAAGAACCTCCGGGTAGTCACGAAGGGCGGTCACCCCCAGATGGTCCCGGTCGGCTCCAAAGCCGTGAGAAAAATCATCGAGAAGTACCAGCCGCTTCTCGGGCTGCACGGGCATATTCATGAAAGCCCCGGGTTCGTGCATATTGGTAAGACGGAATGCCTCAACCCCGGCAGCGAATACGGCGAAGGCGTCTTCAAGGGCTATCTTGTCGAGATTGAAGGCGACAGGATTGTTAAACTGCAGCGGATTGAAGCCTAGTTTTTCTTCAGGAAGCCGGTGACTTCAAACCGGAAATCGGAGACTACACTATGCGTAATGCCGTGGCTTTTATTGTAATTCAGTTTGTAGTTCTGGTTATTTGTGCTTATGCTACCGGAGCTGAAGAGCTTTTGTATGAAAGGGAAATGTCTCAAGATGAGAAGAAACTATTTCTTTTCAAAATAATCAGGAGAGATATGAGTGATATCCCAACAATTGAAATTGCTAGGAAGAGATATGGGACTACGAAGAATCGTGGAATTGTTAAGTATGTCCTGATTTACGATGAAAAAACAAATAAACCGCTTGCTATTGATATCACGGTACGTTCGCCAAAACCTGTTGAAACACTTTACGAGCGCGAATTGCCGAAAGAAGATCTCGAACGATACGAATTTGCCGGAGGTTCGCCATATATCAAGCGTGGTACTGCTGTTGCTGAAATTCGGAAAAAATACAGCAAGGAGTACTGGGATAAACAGTGGGGGGTCCAGAAAGTTGAATTAGCATTCAAGGGAGTATTTCGAGGCAAACCTGATGAAGAACCCTATCTAATCGTAACCAGGCTGGACAAAGATCCCAAAGAAACAGAGGAAGAAAAGAAATTTAAGCTGGACTGGGTTAAATCTGCGCCCAAGCGGCTCCTCTTTGGAAAGGACAGGGCAGGATTCAAGCATCTGGAGACCCGATTCCACGATTATTTCAACCAAAACTACACAGAATACACTGGCCCTGTTCCTATAGGGACAGTAAGAGAAGCGTTTAAAGCGCCAAACGGTGAGAAGGTCCATATCTTCGTTACCGAATGGCAGGGGGAAAGTTATCCCACACATGAGTTTTTACGATATGTATATAAAAGCGATTATACTTTCAAGAAAAAGTTCAAAGTGGAGCAAACTTCCAACGGCACCCTGTTAGTACTCCGCCAGACAAAGAGGTTTCCGCCTGAAATGGTCAAAAACTATGGAGTAAAGGCGAAATCCACCACTGTTTTTGCTTGGTGGACATGTGGAAATATAAGCATCTGTCTCAGATCAAGGGACGTAGATCTTGAGGAAAAGCTTAAAATTATAGAGGACAGATACCCGAGCAGTTTGCCGAAGGACATCAACATTGACAAAGCTATATGGCATAAAGCTGAAATTGAAATAATACTTGCTCGCCTCAATAAGGTTGCCAACCTTGATAAGCTGACTCCGTACGATTGGTTTCATTTGAATTTTGCGAAACTATACGACATCGCTGAGATGCCGTATTCCAATCGAGATGCAGGAAAAGGGCTCAGCTTCGAGAACCAGAAGAAAACTTACGAGAAGCTCGCGGCCTGGTGGAAGGAAAACAAGGACAAGCTGGTGTGGGATAAGAAAAAGCGAAAGCTCGTAATGAAAGAATAACTACCGTTTTCCCCGGACAAGGGACTAGACGCTTTATTCGTCTTCATCACCATACATGTACTCTTCGAAAATTTCCCCGCCCGTTTTTGCTCCCTTTGCACGGAGGAAGCTCTTCATTTTCGGCCCTGTATTATCCATTGGCGTCATGTATCTGTCATCCTGAGCGTTTATATCTGCACCGCTTTCGATGAGAAGCTTGGCAATTTCTATGCTTCCCACCCGAGCCGCCATGTGCAGCGGCGTTTTTTTCTTGAGGTTTACGGCACTAACATCGGCGCCCTTCTTGATAAGCATCTCGACGATATCTATCTGGCTTTCTCCTACAGCCACATACAGAGGCGTCCGCCCGAGGCCATCTTTCAAGCTAACGTCGGCGCCGAGTTCAATCAATAACGCACTAACTTTGGCATTCTTTTCACTGAGTTCCAGATGGAGTATTGTTTGAGCTTTCTCATTCTGGAGATTGACATTCGCACCCTTTTCAATCAGCAATCGAGCTGTTTCCATGTGGTTTCCGTACAGCGAGAATTGGAGCGGAGTAGGTAAGTACTCGCTCCTGTGGTTGGGCCTCGCACCTTTTTCGAGTAAAAGCCTGGCTGTTTCCGTGTGTCCTTTGAGTGCAGCCAAATGCAGAGGCGGTCCATCTATGCTTTCCGCATTTACATCAGCTCCCTTTGAAATCAGGAAAGCGGCAAGCTTACTATGGGCGCCTGCTATGGCCTCGTGAAGGGGCCTCATATTGTGAGTACCTTTGGCGTTGATATTCGCACCTTTTTCAATGAGGAGTGCAGCAGTATTGATAAAGCCTTTGTTTGCGGCAATATGCAGAGGATTTTGCGAAGTCTCCTCATCCGTAATGTACTGGTTTACATCATCCCAGTATCGAATAAGTAGTTGCACCGCTTCTTCGCCATCTTTCGACGCTTTTGTGAGCGCTTCCTGGCCCTTATTTCCAATGGAAAGCAGGCCGCTAACGCCTTTAACACGTTTCTTGATGTCAGCGGAGTGAAACTGCCAAAGATAGTACCTGGTTCGCAGCGGAGTCCACAAAACCATCACAGCTATCACCGCCGCGAACAGCAATATCACACAGAGTCCAAGCTTAAGCGGTAGGTTGAATTTCATAGAATGCCTTCATCTCTTCTCAGTTTTAGGCGTTGGTCAACCTTGGTCAGCTTAATTTATTATAATCTAAGGATGCTATCGCGCCTGTGTACCTGTCAATGATATTCTGGAGCGCTAGCAAAGCTTGCCAGATGCCTTACTTTCTTTTCTATTTACACAAGGTGCAACGGCGTTCTTTTCTTGAGGTTTATGGCACTGACAACGGCGCCCTTCTTGATAAGCATCTCGACTATATCCTTTTGCCCTTGATCTACAGCCACATGCAGCGGCGTCCGCCCGCTAAATATATTCAATCTAATACCGCCAAAACTAGATGTCTTGAGGTACTAGTCCTTTTTCAGAAAGCCGGTTACTTCAAAGCGGAAATCGGACGCGTCGAGACCCAGGTCGTCAGCCGGGATTTCGACACAGTCGCTTTCGTCGTTACTTCCACGGTATATTCTCACGGCGAGGATTCCAAACCCCTTGTGATACAGAGAAACGAGGGAGAAGTCTTCCCACCGGCCCTCGGTTTTTTTCGTGCCGCGGCGCAGCATGAATCGGCCCTCGTCATACTCGATAACATTGTGGAAGTACAGGAGGTAGATAACGGCCGAGATCGCGGCGGAGACGGCGAAGTTGCCTAAAAGAATTTTCCAGTCCAGATAAATCCCACCGAACAACCTGTGACTTATTATGCCCCATATTACGGTGATTGCGAAAAAGGGCAATAAGAACGACTTGCCGAGGTTTCCGATATGCAGCTTTGATGCACGCTTCATTAAAACACCCTGAGCAGGCTGAGAGACTTGCGGCCAAGCAGGTTCGAGCTCGTATCCACGTCCCGCCCTTCCAGGTTCACCAGCGATATCCCGGGTTCGTGTTTGTCGAAAGCGTCGACTTTCCCGACCAGTTCTTCCGTAAACGGCCCGTTGCGCACAAGCACGAGCCAGGGCCATTTCACGTTTTGCTTCAGCGCATGGTTAATGACCGTCTCAATAATGTCGTCGAGAACAAAATCGTCGTCGGGCATATGTCGGATGTAGAAGCCGACGTTATAATTGGGAAGCGCAAAATACGCGAACAGGCGCGAAAGGAGTAATCCCTTTGTTCTCGTGCTGCCCCGCACGTATAGATCGAAACTCTGCCCGTTCAGGGGAAAGGCGCGGAAAGATTCGTTGAACTCGGCCAGCCACCGGCCGGCGCCAAGCATCAGGTTTTTCTCGAGCTTTAGCAGGTATTCCTGGACTTCCACGGGGGTTAGTCCGGTGGAATTTCGGTAAAGATGGTCTTCAGTTCGACGCCGGTCCGGCTTGACCTCCCACTGAAGTACTGGTAAATGACGAGTCCCGCGATTATGAGGCCGATCGAAAACAGGAATGAGCCGGCGTCCGAAAGTGATTTTATCCCAAGCAGGTTCCAGCCGTCCTTTCCGGTCGCCATGACGACAAGCAGCACGCCGTTTCCAAGGGTCGCGAGTATGCCTATAAATATGACGACGGATTTACCCGCGCGGAACGGCGATTTTTCAAATATGCCCGGCTTGCGCAACGGGAAAAACACGCAGGCCAACGCGCAGAACGTGAAGAAGATCGCGTCCCAGATACTGGTGTTGGTCAGGACGCCGTTGGAGCTGAGTATCGGCGCGTCCTTGCCGAAGATGTTCGCCTCGGCAGCGGCCCCGAAAAGCGAAACCAGGGATACGAAAATCACCGCGTTTATCGGTGAATGCCAGCGGGCGTTCACCTTCGCCAGGCCCTTGGGCAGGACGCCGTCAAAGGCCATCGCGAATATCATCCGGGAAGCGGTCAATATGAAAGGAGGGATGTCGTTTGCAACCCACATGGCGGCGAATATGACAAGAACTATCATCAGCCAGTTTATGCCCATCCCGGTCGCCTGGATGTCCGCCATGAAGGGCAGCCATCCGCCTATCTGCGGCAGGCCATTTTTCGCCATCCGGGCGTAAGAATCCGTTTCCTCCGGGGTTGCCGTCATGCCGCCGGCGGAAGCCGCGACTTTTTCCCGAAGCGTGCTCAACCGCTTGAGCGCCTTTTCGTTTCCGGCTGCCTTCGCCTGGTTGATAACCCTGTCGATGGAGCCGAGCGCGGGTGGGCCTATTTCAGTCAGGTTCTTCTCGGCCAGTCCCCAGCCGGCGTTCGCAAACCTTTCCCGCCCGGTCTTGTCGCTCATACCCGGAGCGTCACCGTAGTTGAGGTACGCCACGGAAGTAACCAGGCTGTAATTATCATGTTTTCCCGCCATGCCGCCGGCCCGCACCATCAGCGTCGAAATGCTCATGTAGATTACGACTATGGCAATCCCGGAAATGAACAGCGCCTTCGGCAGGCTCTTGTGGGCTTCCTTTATCTCTCCCGCGACAAACGTTGCGGATGCATACCCGATAAACGCGAAATACGCGGCGATTATGGCGGTACCTACGGCGCCCCAGTATGATGTTTTCGAGCCCGCTTCCGCCATGCCGGAAAGGAGAGCGGCCTTTGTATAGTGAACCGCGTCGAACCCGTACGCCCCTTTTACACCCGCTTCCATGGCCTCGGGCGTGGCAATTATAAAAAGAATATAGACGACGACCAGCATCCCGACGGGAATCCAGAATATCACATGTAGCAACCGGCCCGTCTGCTTGATACCGAAACATGCGATGGTGCTGAAAAGCGCCATAACTCCCGCACCCAGCGCGAAACTGACCCACGGGATTTCAAGCGCCTGTATGATTCCCGGGTTTATCCCGGCCCGCCCGCCGAATATGACTATTACTTCCATAACGGCAACGGCGATGATCCCGTAGGACACGGCAACCGCCCAGAACTGCAGCCACGTCGCGATGAAGCCGAGCCGCGGGCTGAGAATCCGCGAGATAAATATGTAACCCCCGCCCGATTTCGGCATCGCCGCGGAAAGTACGGCAAAGCAGTATACTGAAATCAGGATAACGATCCCCGCGATGAGGAAGGCCATGACCATGGGGTGCATGCCGAGAACGAACTGGTCGTCGGCGACGGGCGCCCAGCCGGCGGCCTGAAAAACTTTCTTCTGCCAGCCGAGGCCGATGACGTTGCAGAGCGCCAGGATAACGGCAGTCGAGATTCCGATGGATCTTACAAGTCCCGTCGCTTTGCGGGTAAACAGTTTGTGGTCTTCAGGCATTTTTTATGCTTCCAAAAGAGGGGGAGGAAATGACCCGCGTATTGTAAGTTACATGTTTATATGTGTCAAAGGGTTTTTAGCCGACTGAGCGGCATCAAGCGCGGAAATCATTACGGCTGGTATTCGTATGCGCCGATGTCGACTTTCGCTCCGTCCCACGGCGCGACGCCGTCGACGATGCGGGGGTTGTAGAGGTAATCGTAGGTTATGTCGGCGTCGACGTAGCTGTTGTTGCCCGCGTCGATGCAGGGCGAACTCAGGGTCAGCCTGTAGTCGTTGGCCGACTGGTCCTGGAACAGGGGGTCGAGGAAGATACAGTCGATTATTGTCTTTGGCCCGCCTCCGGTTATCCAGTCCGCTGCGTTGAGTTCGCCAAGTGAGATAACGTGGCAAAACCTGGCAGCGATCAGGAGGTCACTCTTCCGCGCCGTGGCGGACAAGCCAGTGCAGCCTCGGCACTATCATATCGACCTGGCGGACAGTTTCGAGCGTCACCGTAAAATCCTCCGGCGCTCCGGCGTCAAGATCGAGTTCCTTTGACGAGCCGGCGCTTACCGTAAGGTCGAGTTCTCTCAAGAAGCCTTCGGCTTCGAGCCTGGTGGCACGGACAGGGATTTTGCCTTTGTTCGTGAGAACCATCTTTTGGTCGTCACCTTCGAGACTCACGTTAATGCCCGGCTTGGACTGCCAGCCTTTTTTTTCGCCACCCGGGCGAATGGAGGTCCGGGTACGCAACTGGATGTCGAGCACTTCAAGGAAGTCGGGGGAGTATTCCTTCAGGATACCCGGGTATTCCACGCTTTGGCCATCCCTGGTAGTTTCGAGGACCACTTTCTTGCCGATGTGGCGCTCGAGGATCGGGTCGAAGGCGTTTCCGAAGTGGCCGACTGCCTGCTTGCCCATGGCCGAGATTTCACCGCCATGCTGGGTCACGACAGTGGCGCCCGGTGCCCCCTTTTTCATCTGCCCCATGAGCATGTCGAAGGAGCGGAATATCGCGTCGCGGAGGGTGTTAACGAAGTTGCTGCACCTTCGCCTGGTGCGGCGGAAAAAGGAAGGCCTGTAGGTGCGCTTGATATCCATCTCGCGTCGCCGCTTCGAGCGGTCTATGAGTTCATCGTGGTACCTGTAGATGACGTGGATGTCTTTGAACTGGTTGGAGTAAACGATATAGGAGATCTCGAGGTGGCCCTCGCCGTCCCGGTGAGGTTCGGGGTATTCCAACTCTATGCCCGAACTGTAGACGTTGAGCTTGCCCCATATCCGACCGCCGTCGGCTTGCTCGAGGGTCACCTGGAAACCCCGCATGTCTTTGAGGCACTTGTCGGCGCTCCGAGCCTTGAAAAACACCGCAAGAATCGCACTTGCGAAAATAAACAGGATGGCGATACCGAACGTGTTGTCAAGAATTACACTCCATACGGAAGTTGCCTTCTCCCCGGCAACAAAGAAAGGATACATTGCGAGCATGCCGGATGCGAAATAGCCAGCTGTTAGCTGCATAAACATTTTCGCCCTCAGCCTCCGTGGAAATGCCTGGTTTGCGGAAACGCCGTCCAGAGGCGCGCCGTACTCTGCTAAGACTAATCCTCTCCTTTCAAGCTGTCAAGGGCAATTCATTCCGATTCTCGAATCGTCGGCCGGATGTTTCCTGCTTTTGCCGCTGTATCCGCATTCGGTGCTTCACGACGGTTCATCGTCTCGAAAATCCGTAAATCAGCAGGCAGTGGAAACCGGATTTCATGCAACCTGCCGACACTTATCGAGAAACTGTTGGACAAGGCGTAATATGATTCCTGGAATGTAACGGCTACAGGTCAATGCGGTACGTGAAGAACTGTTCCTTGTCGGCCTTGTCGGCAATGGTCTCGAGCAGCGCGGACACGCTCGGCTGAACGATGCCGTTGAAGACCTCCTTGTCGCCCGCGGTCACGGTGACCGGCTTGGAAGCGGAAATCATCTTGTCGTTGAGGAAAATCGTGAGCCCGTTGGTCGAGCCCTCGGATATGGTGATGTCGTTGCCCTTGATCTTGGCGACGATTCTGCCGCGCCTGCCGCTCGCCTTGAGCCAGTAAAAGATGTTCTTGTAGGCGCGGGTCGGCTCCCAAACGATCATTTTCGGATACGGGTCGCGTTTCTTCTTCGCCAACCACTGCAGGATCGGCCCCAGGCCGCCCGGGGGGAAACCGTGACCGATTCCGTCGTACTCCTTGTATACGAAGTCGTAGGGCCCGTACTTTGTTTTGAGCTCCTCCAGGACCTTGGCCGCGATACGGTCGGGCCCGGGGGGCACCTGCCGGTCGTTCGAGCCGTGGTAGAAATAAATCGGAGTATTCTTCAGGTTCGGGACATACCCCGGCGCGATAGCGTCGCGGCCCATCATGAAAACACCGCCCGCGTTCGGGCTTATTGCCGCGCAGACGTCTGCGTAACGGGTACCGATCGCCCACGTGCCGTAGCCGCCCATCGAATGGCCGCAGATATAGACCCTGTTGCTGTCGATCGGGAACGAGCGCTTGAGCTGCCGGATGAGCTCGATAACGTAGCATTCCTCGCGCTCCGTGTTCCACGCGGTCGCGACCTTCTGGATAACGGTCGGGAACACCGAGACCGCGTTCATGATCCGCGTCGCCCCGCTCCATTTCTGCGCGGAATTCGCGCCGTCGCCGACGCCCTGTCCGCCGCCGTGCAAACCGATAAGAAGCGGAACCCTTCTTGCCATCTTCGTCGGCAGGCACAGTATGTACTGGCCGGGATACTTATCGCTCTGCAGGGTCTGCTTGCCCCTGGTCGGCGCGATTCTCGGACCGGAAAGCGCTTTCTTGAAAATCTCTTTCTTGTACCGCTTCATGTCGTTTCTGGATATCGGCTCGAGCTCTTTGAGTTTCTCGATTACTTCGCTCCGCTTCGCGAGGTCGTCAGTCGCGAAGAATTCCCCGATAAGCGCCTTGATCTGCTTCTTCGCGCTTACGTCGAGGTCTTTCACCTCTTCGGCCTTTTTCCTCGCCTTTGTTTTCTTCCGCTTGACCTTTTTCGCGACTACCGGCGTTCCGTCCCGCGCGGTATCTTCCGGGAGGTCGTACTTTTCGCGCTCCTTTCTCGGCTGGCCGAGCCTTATCTCCCTCCATTCTTTCCTTGCATCGTGATGGTTCGGTAGAAATTCGAGTATCTGCTTGATATGCTCAATGTACTCTTTTCTGAGCGTGTTTTTCTTGCACCATAGCGCAATCTCGAAGAGGCCTTCGAGGTCGCCGTTCTTCAGCTTCTTCAGCTTTTTTTCGTGGTCGTCCTTGGGTGACCTGCCGCGTATAATCTCCTCGATATCCTTGCGGTTGACCGTCTGGACGTTGCCGTACTTCGTCTTGATGGTGACTGTTTTGCTGTCCTCCTTGACGATCTCGCCGACCAGCTTGCCGCCGCTGGTAAGTACGATGATGTCGGCAAGCGTGGGCGCGGCAAGGGCGACGAACAGAACGACCGTCAGGATTACGGCAAGGACATAACGGAGGGTCTTCCTGGACTGTATCATTTTACTCTCCTCCCCTGGAGTTCCTGCAAACGGACTCCCGATTTCCCGTGCCTTATTATCCTATAAAACACTCAAAATGCAAATGAGTTCCGGTTTCTGCAGCAGTTCTTCGAGGGGAGGGCAGTTTCGCGGTTCCCGAAGTGCTTTCAGGCAGGCGCGTTATAAACTATGTACAAGTTGTGTAATTGATTCGGTTCATCGGTTCTTTGGTTCATCGGTTATTCAGTCATTCAGTTATTCAGTTTTATTATTAACTGAGAAACCGGATAACCGATTAACCGAACAATCATTCGCCCGCTTGCGTTCTGTGCGTTTCGGGATATAATATAAATGCGTCAAGCGTCATGTGTCGTGCGTCATGCGTCAAAAGCGGGTTCATTTGTTCGCCCGTTACCCGGGGCGGCGGGATTTCGCGAAGTTATGCCCGCCGCGCAAGCGCGGCGGCTTCACGAAGAAGCATGAACGCGAATTATTCGTGAAGCCGTGCCGCTTGCGGCACGGGTACTTTATTCCACAAGCCATCGATAAGGAAAAGCATTAATAAATGAAATTATCTTTACCCCTCAAACTCGGCATCGGCGTCGTGCTGCTCTTCGCGGCGGTGATCGCCACCTGCCTGCTCTGGACGCCGGTGAAGACTCGGTATTATGTGGGAAAATATTATTCTAAAGATCCTGATGAATGCAAAATCGGCGTCAAAGGAATTCTCTCCCTTGGCAGTATTGGCCGTGAAGAGATGACAAAAGCTCTGGACTGCGAACTTGCGCATGACCGTTTACAACGCACGTTCTGCATAATAGATGTCCTTGTTTCCGATAAGAAGTATGGAAAAGAAGTCCTTTCAAAGGCGCTTCGCGGGGAAGCGGAGGAAGCGGATTTTCTAATTAAGCACTGGGCAGATTTCGATAAACCTTGGAAGGATAATCCCAAGAATACTTACCCTCTTCACATTGCGGCAAAGCGTGGCTTTTATGACACTGCCCGCTTGCTGATAGATAAAGGCGCTGACGTAGACTCGAAGGATATTGGTGGTCATACTCCCCTGTTCTTTGGGGCAAGCTATGGAAAACCAGATATCGTCTTATTACTAATTCACAGAGGAGCCAATGTAAACGAAAAAACTGATACCGGTTTTACCCCTCTACATTATGCTGCAAACACCGGAGAAATTGAAGCCATCAGGGAATTACTCGTAGCAGGAATAGAGGTAAACGCAATTGCCAAAGCTGGCATCGCAAGAAATAAACATATAACACCACTTGACTTGGCAACAGGCAAGTCTCATATTGAGATAATCAACCTTCTCCGCTCCCACGGCGGGAAGACGGGAAAAGAGATAAGGGAACAGGAAAACAAGGGAACAAGGGAAGAATAATCGAAAATCGTAGATCGAAAACTAAAGAACGCGGCGAGCAGACCACGCGGGCCATGCTCGCCGGTTAAACGAAACGCGCCGCAAGCGGCGCGGCTAACCTTATTTATTATCTTATCTGGCCGACCCCTTCGCCTTTATCTTTCTCCTTCACGGGCGTCGGGTCCGTTATGCGGCCCATGAAGAGGATGCTGCCGGTCGCGTTGTCGCGGATAAGGAAAACGAACGGCATGTTTATTTTCACATTGACCGGTTTGGGCGGCATGCCATACTCCATTATGACGGCGGTGGCCGCGGCGGCCTCGGTCCCTTTCTCGTCCACGTCGACGAACGCCTTGTGGATGACTTTCGAGATGAAGAGTTTGCTCGCGTCCGTCATGCCTGAGAAATCGGCATCGGACAAAAACGCCTTCCGCATCCCCAGGCTCCACAACTGGTCGTTCAACACGAATTTCGATATCGTCGTGAACTTCGGGAGCGCCAGACGCAGGTTCTTGCTCGACATCTTCGCGATCCACTTGCGGAGGTTGTCCGCGGTAAGGGATTTCTCGAACTTCGCCATCGCGCCCGCCTTCTTCGGCATGAAAACGAGCATGGCGAGCTGGCGCCCCTTGTAGGGCAGCTCGACGGCAAGAAAATCCTTTTCACTCAGATACCTGAAATCCTCGACCTGGTGCATCGTCTGCACCTTGACCTTTTTGTTCCTGGAGAGGTAGAAGTCCGCCTGCTTCGTGTTGCGCACCTCGAACTGCGACCGCCACTGGCTCTTGAAGTAGATGGCGTTGGTGAGCACGAGCCGCGTCTGCTCCGTCACCCCCTTCCTCGGGATAAGGTCTTTTATCTTGTCGTTGGTCTTGTCCTCGACCCAACCGTTTATAATGGTGCGCGCCTTCTCGGGGTCGGCGGCGAAATCGAGGCTGGTCAGCCCGGCCTCGTAACTCTTTTTGTTCAGGGCCAGGAATTCCTTTTTGAACGGAAAACCTTTCTGCCCCCAGAGCGCGTTGGCGACGACCAGCTCGAACGGCCTCACGTCCTTTCGGTTCCTGCCCCGCCCTTCCTTGACCGTCCTGCCGTTGAGGTCGTCGATGAGCAAGCCCATCGCCGGGTGCAGCTTTTCCTGCCCCAGCGTGTAGCACATCGCCTTTCCCATCTCGGTCTCGGTGTTGCCGCGCGCGCCACCGTAGGCCATCGCGAGTGCCGTCGAAATGGAAAACGGCGAGAAGAAAATGTTTCCCTTCCCGCTTTTCAGCTTACCGTACATGTCGAAGGCAAAGTCGTTGTTGTCACCGGCGACTTTCTTCATATCCGCGTTCTTCTCGCCGGCAAGGTTCGCCCCCGCCAGGAATAGAAGCAGAATTACCGTCGTCGCCGCCGCTTTCCTCCATCGTCTCTGACCGGGATTGGAAGTCATTTTATTTCCTCCTGTTAATCGATTTTCAGATTCGGTTTTCATAATGAATGAAGAATGTGATTCTCTCCCATATCCCTTTTGACACTTCTTTTCGTCAAAAGGGTCCAATAAAACGTAGTTTTTCGCGTACTCGTAACGCTCAGGCAGTAAAAGAGATGCGTCCGGGGGTCTGAGACCCGTCCCTGCAAATTTCGCTCACCACGCCTTCCGGCGTGGTGCTTCTATATATTTATTTCGCCGAGCCGACCGGTTTGCGCTTCTTGCTTTTCGCCTTGCCGTCGGTCGGGTCCGTTATCCGGCCCATGAAAAGTATGCTTCCGGTCATGTTGTCGCGGATAAGGAAGACGAACGGCCTGTCGATTTTCAGCGTAATCGGCTTCGGCGGTATGCTGCCCGCGGCCATGCCTACGGCCGTCGCGGCCGCGGCTTCCGTTCCTTCCTCGTTCACGTCAACGAATGCCTTGTGAACCACGAACTCGATGTAAAGCATCCTCGTTCCGTCCATGCCGCTGAAGTCGGCGATCGGGAAGCTGAAGGCATCCTTCATCCCCATCGACTTGAACGCATCATTGAGTTTCTTGCTGAACGTGGCCTTGAACCTGGGGAGCTTGACGCTCACGAAAGTGCGTTTCATCTTGCCGAGCCACTTGTCGAGGTTTTTCCTGCTCAGTACCTTCTCGACCCTGCCGACGCCGTTGATTTTTTCGGGCACGAAGATGAGCATCGAAAGCTGTTTCCCCTTGTAGGGCAGCTCGACGAGCTGAAAATCCTTTTCCTTCACGTACTTGAAATATTTCGTCTTGTGCATCGTGGGGACGTCGATCTTTTTTCTCTTTGTGAGGTGGAACGGCGCGTCCTTTGTCCAGCGCTTGTCGAACGGCGTTTCCCACTTGCTCTTGAAGTAGATGGCGTTCGTAAGCACCAGGCGGATGGCGGGCTTTATCTGGCCCTTTTGTATCAGGTCCTTTATTTTATCGTTCGTCTGCTCCTCGACCCATTTGTTAATGGTCACGCGCGCCTTCTCGGGGTCGGTCTTGAAATCGACGTTCGTCAGGCCGGCCTCGTAGTGCTTGTTGTTCAGCTCGATGAATTCCTTTTTAAATTTATAATCCCATTGCCCCCAGAGCGCGTTGGCGACGACCAGCTCGAACGGCCTCACGTCTTTCCTGTTTTCGCCCCAGCCTTCCTTGACCGTTCTGCCGTTGAGGTCGTCGATGAGCGCGCCCATCGCCGCGTGGAGCTTTTCCTGGTCGAGCGTGTAGCGCATCACCTTTCCCATCTCGGTCTCGGTGTTGCCGCGTGCGCCGCCGTAGGTCATCGCGAGCGCGGTCGATATGGAGAACGGCGAGAAGAAAACGTTCCCTTTCCCGCTTTTCAGCTTCCCGTACATGTCGAATGCAAAGTCGGTGTTGTCTTCGGCGACCCTTTTCATGTCCGCGTTCTTTTCACCGGCAAGGTTCGCCCCCGCCAGCAGCAGAATAAAAACAATCGCCGTCGCCACCGCTTTGCGCCCCCATGTGCTTGTCCGCTTTTGAAGCATTTCTTCTTCTCCTTTAGGGTTTTTATTGTGTGGATTATGGAATTGGGAATCGTGGTTTCGCATATAACCCTTCTGACGCCGCTCCCGGCTAAAAGGGTTCAATTTTAATGTAAAGTTTGTGTAATGTTTACAATCCGTTTCATGGTAAGGAGTAAGGATAGAGAAAAACAAGGAGGTGTCGTGAATTATGGGGCATTTCGATTGCAGATTGAGAATTGAGAATTGGGAATTGAAAATTGAAAATTGGGAATTGAGAATTTGGAATTGAGAATTGGGAATTGAGAATTGAGAATTGGGAATTAAAAATTGGCAATTGAATTATGAATTTCAAATTCGCAATACTCAATATTCAATACTCAATGTCAAATCTCTGACCCGTTACTTCTTTTCCCTTGTTTCCTTGTTCCCTTATTTCCTTGTTTCCTTGTCAACTTCTCCCCTTACCCGATAGTTCCGTCGATTATCGGCTCGAGCACGTCGAGCATCTCGCCCGGGCTCTGGAAGCGCTCGTCGGGGTCGGCGACCAGCATCTTGTTCATGCAGTACACGACCTCGGCCGGAAGCGACGGGATATGCATCTGGACGGGAATCGGCTTGCATTCCATAATGGCCAGGCGCATCTGCATTATGTTTTCGCCCTTGAAGGGAAAATCGCCGCAAAGCAGGTGGTACGCCGTCGAGCCAAGGGCGAATATGTCGCTCCTGATGTCGATTTCCTTCTTGCCGAACACCTGCTCCGGCGACATGTAGGGGATGGTCCCGATCACCGCGTAGTCGTGGGTGATGCTTTCCTGGAAATACATTTTCGACCGGACGAGCCCGAAATCCATCAGCCTGCAGGAGCCGTCCTCGCACTGGAAGATGTTGGCCGGTTTAATGTCGCGGTGGATGAAGGAGCCGGGCTCGAACTCCCGCACGCCGAAATCGAGGACCTTCGCCATCTCGTAGAGTATGCTGAGCACGTCGCTGGGCGGAATCTGCGCCTCCACCTGCAGGCGGTCGCCGAGGTCTTTTCCGTGCAGGAGCTCCATCGAGATGTACAGGTACTCGTTGACCTGGCCCGATTCGTAAAACCTGACGACGTTCGGATGGTTGATCTGGCTGAGGACCTGTGCCTCGCCCTGGAACCTCTTGCAGAACTTGTCTTTCTGCGACAGCCACGGATGCAGTATCTTCAGGGCGATTACGCGATTGTCCTCCGTATCGTACGCCTTGTGGACCGCGCCCGAAGCGCCGTGGCTGATGAGCTCCATGATAACGAACTTGCCGAACTGCTGCCCCTCGATGTTCGACCCGAGCCCGAGCGCCTCCGCCCCTCCCAGCACGACCTTCTCGACCATCTCCGTGCTGTACTTGTCGACGGTCTGGATGGGAAAAGGCGTGTTGCACAGCTTGCAGATTTTCCTGTTGTCTTCGGGCCTGTACCTTGCGCCGCAGGTGTGGCAGAACCTGCGCGGCTCCCCGATGGCCTTGAAGGCCTCTTCCGCGTGATCGTAGGAGATGGTATCTTTCTTAAGAAGGATGGTGGAAATTCTGGTCAGTATGCCGTTTTCCAGGTTCCTCTGCTGGATATCGAACGCCCTGTCGAACTGGTAGCGCGTAAGATAACCCCATTCCAGAAGAGCTTTTGCGAACCGCTTGTCGTCCGCAAGCACCTTGCTCTGGTAGTTCGTGTACATGCGGCCCGAACTGCGCCTGTCCCCTAGCATGTTTTTCCTCTAAGTGAGTCCACAAACCTCTAAATATTATAGAATTTTGCTTTTTTCAGGTCAAGGTAATTGTTGGAGTTATTGTAATGCGTCGTGTGTCATGTGTCGTGAGTAAGAGATTTGAAATTGAAAATTTAGTATTGAAAATTTGCAATTCATAATTTCATTTGGTACTCGGTTCTTGGTACTTGGTACTTCTTATTCGGTACCCGGTACTTTGATTAAATATCCAACTTCCCAAGCCAATCACTGAACTGTTCATCAAGGATTTCCAGCTTGACTCCGATATGCTTCTCAAGGGAATCGGGTGTTACCGTTTCATAATAAGCTTTTTTCAGGAATCCCATAAATCTTTGTCTGTATTCACCTTCGTTATATGACATAAAAAAATGTATTATGGCGGAAAGTTGCCCATATGTAATATTATAACCGTATTGCGCAACTTCTCTTCCGCAACGGGCAAGCAATTCCTTGTTATTCATTTTTACGAGGACAGGGAATGGAATAAGTGTTTTGTCTCTTCGCATATTCTTTGCAGAGCTCATTCTCCTTGGGTCTTTCAGAACGCTATATGATCCGTCATCTCTAACTATGATATCTTCCATAAAACTGGGTAATGCTTCACACGCCCAGGCGTTGGAGGTTTTCAGATTGTTTTCATTGTATTTCTTATGAAAATCGATTATTTGATGTGTACATTCGTGAATAATGTTCCAATACCAGTTATTATGAGACTCATCTTTCCAAATACATGATAATTGTTCTGTATAAGAAAAAAAGCCTCCTTCGTTTGCGATTTGTTGCGAGAAGTATTTTTGGGCCAGCTTACGGAAGCTTTCCTGGTCAACGTAGTATTTTATGGGAAATTTCTTTTTCGATGGTGGAATAAATCCTGTGGAGATTCCTTTGCTTTTATCAATCAAGAGTTCTGAAAATAGCGCAAAATAATTCTTATAATGCCTTTCTGCCAGTTGTCCCGCTTTAACAACGTCTTCTAATCCAGCATTACTTTCAATGGTGAAATGTTCGGTCTCAACCGTAATAGCATTTGACCAGGAGCTTTTTAGAGCATTCAAGTAAGCTTCCCTGGATAGTAATTTACCCTTTAATGGATATTTGCCCTTTTCCAACTGAGACTTGGTTTTTTTGCCCACCCAACCCCATTTATCAGTCCAAATCAGTTTTCTCTTGAGCTGGATAATATCATATTGTTGAAGCCATGCTTTCTTGTATTGTCTGCACCCCAGGGCTTTCCGGGTTTTTCCGTGGTTTGCATCGTATTTCAATACATTTCTAATTGCCTGATAGGCTCTTCCAATTTCTCTCCTTTTAAATGCCTCACCCGCAAGTTTGTAGAAGTCAGATGCAGTGGTCTTATTCAGTTTTTCAAGTTTTTTGGCAAGGCTTTTCAGGGCATCTTCAGAAGGTTTTTTTATTTTATCGAACTCTTTCATATCTTTGCCCGCACATACAAGCCCAGCCTTCTTTTCATTTATCATATCCGGCCATAATGTCGCTTCGAACCATCGTGCTTCTGCAGAAAGGCTGTCTTCAGAAGGCTCAGGAAAACCTTCTTTAAATTCAGACAGAGCACCTTCCTCGTGTGCGCATTCTTTCACTCGCATAATCATCAATGCCGCTATTTCTTTATTTGGTTTTATGGTTTTAGCGAGGGCAATTAGTTCTTTAGAATACGTATTCTCGATTTCCGACCATTTTCCCTTAAAAACTTTGAAGTAAGGAGTTTTCCCACCAGCTTTTACCTGGAGGTTGGCTGAGATTAATGAAAGTAAAATACAAAAAATTAAATATGCAAATGACTTTATTAAAATCATTGATTTTCCGTGATCAAATATTTTCATGTTACTACCTCCTGATATTCTGATCGCAGTAAATGCGTAGAACACAATCTATTACAGGTAAACTATGTTTATCCTAAAATATTAATAATGTCAATAAATTATTAACAGGCTTTACGCGATTATCTGCCTATTTGTCAGTCAGACCTTCCCATTTCTTTCCGATGACAAGCTCCCAACCCTGTTTGAAATTGTCAAACCGTATGGGAAACCGAATGTCCTGTGGGACGGGCTCAATGCTCATCGCTCCCGGATGACCGTGACAGCGAATGATTCAACAATCGTCAATCGCAAATCCGCAATCCACAATAGAGACTTCCGCCCGCGAAAAACACCCGCCGGTCAAGCCCGGCGGCTAAATGATTAACTTTCATCCTTCATACTTTACAATTTATACTTTTTCATTATCCCTTCTCCCACCGCTGGCGCGGAGTTTGCCGCGAAATTAATTATTATAATATGCGAAGCTCCTTAGAAAAGACTTAGGACTCAGGACTCGGGACTCAGGACTCGAAGTATTCCGTGACAGCGGCTGACCGCAATCGACATTCGAAAATCGGTGAAGAAGTACCAAGTACCGAGTAACGGGAATTCTATTTTCATAATTCATAATTTTGAATTCATAATTCGACTCACGACTCACGACTCACGACGCTCGACGCTCGACTCACGACCCATTCTGCCGCTTCCGGACGCGGGCGTCCCGAAGTAAATTTTACATACCCAGCACATCCTATGCCAAAGAATTTCCGCGTTACAATTTGCACGCTTTTGTCACAAAAAATAAACTTATACCTGCCGCATCCGGCCTGATTCACCCTTCATTCACCACTCATACCGGCTTCATACCGGCATTAATGATGTATTAAATCGAAAAAAAAGTCGCAATTTTCCGCAAAATATGACAAAACTTTTACACAAAAAAAACGACAGTGTGGCCTGTTAGGCCACACCTTTAAATCACAATCTGGCAAGAAAAACCAGGTAAAAACCGATTAACTTAATGACCGAAAACCGAATAACCGAATAACAGTGACCGAACCGGCTAGCCGTTTCGGTCGGCTTGACAAATCTCTTTTTATGAAGTATACTTATGTTGAAAGGGTAAAGCAGTTTGCCGGAGAAGGTGTGTGCGGTAATTACTGCTTTATTTGAAACTCTGAGAATCAACAGGAACCAAACGTGGGCCATCTCGAAAAAATGACCAGGAAGCGCCTTGGTGAAATCCTTATCACTGAAGGACTTATCACAAACGAGAACCTGGAGGAAGCTCTTCAGATTCAGCGTTTTGAGCCCAAAATGCTTGGCGAAATCCTGGTCGAAAAAAGCTATGTGACGGAAGCTGATATCGCGAAAACTCTTACTGTCCAGTTCCAGGTTCCTTATCTCTCGCCGCGAAATTATGAAACTACTGAAGAAATTCTGGATCTCCTGCCGCGCGAGATGTATTACCAGTACCTTTTTATTCCTATTGACAGGTTTCATAACATATTAACGATAATCATGGCCGGACTTCTTCCCCGCGAAGTAATTGAAGATATTCAAACGCGGACCGGTTGTGAGCTTGCAATTTATATCGGGACTGCAACTGAAGTCCGGGAAAGGCTCTACGAGTTAATTCCTCCCAGCGATGCACCTGACTTGCTTTCAATGAGCGCACCTGAGGCAAGCAAGTCGCAAACCACACAAGCTGCACAACCATCTCCGCAACAGCCACAGGCACCGCCGGCACAACCTCAAGCACAACAGGCAGGTCCTCCTTCCCAGCCTCAGGCTGTACCGCCGCAGACCCAGCAGCCGGCTCAACCCGGCACGCAATTCTGGCAGCAGTCTGCTCAACAGCCCCCTCAGCAACCTGCTCAACAGCCCGCTCAGCAACCTGCTCAGCAACCTGCTCCGCAACCTGCTCAGAAGACTGAGCAACCGGTTCAGTCCGGAACCGGTTATTGGAACCGGGAGGAATTGATGCAGCCTCCGCCTGGTGTAACTCCGCAACAGCCTGCAGTTGCACCAGCGCAACAGCCGCCGCCTCAACCACAACAACCGGCCGGGCAACAGCAAGCACCGCCCGGAATGCAGAGTTGGCCACCCTCGCAAGCCCAGCCACCCGGCACGCAATCCGGCACTTCAAGCCAGCCGATAACTCCGGAGCAGGCTGCGGGTCTGCAGCAACAACAGGCTGAACAACAGCAACAGCCGCAACAGCCTTATCCGCCCGGGCAACAGCAACCCCAGCCCGGAACACAGTTCTGGCAACAGGAGCAACCATATCCTCAACAGCCTGGGCAAGGCGCGCCACACTTCCCCCCAAACGCGCAGATGCCTTCGCCGACAAATCCGCCGATTAACCCGAACGCATTGGATTCGGCCGAAATACCCATCCAGACCTTTGAAATGCCTACATTGAACGTGGGTGACGACGATGAATGGTCAAAACTGTTTGACGAGGCGGAAGAGCAGATCAAACGTGAAAAAGATGAGGGGCAAAACCCGCCGCCTCAGTAGAAACATCTATTATCGGAAGTCTCCTCTTGACCGGACTCGAATAATGCAGTAAACTAATGATAATTGGGCAAAATAACTTGCCCTGTCATACAGCTTTTTTATGGGAGGTTGCGTATGAAATTCCTGATTACAATGCCGAAGATGTCGAAGGACGAACTCAAAAGCGCATGAGGCAAAGTTGTTGACGCTTCCCGTGGAAGCGACATGGCAATGGACCGTGCGTACGTGAACATGGATGAAGGAATGGCGGTATGCTGCTGGGACGCGCCGTCGAAAGAGGCCCTTCAGGAGCTTTTCAGCAAGGCGGGCGCAGACTTCGAAACAATGACGGAAGTCGAGGAGCATACGAAGAGCTCATATACCGCATAGGTCCGTGCAACTTTCATCATATAAAAAAACGGCTCCGCCTGGAGCCGTTTTCCATTTAACATTGCGACGGTTTATCAGTTGAAAACGCTTTTGACTTCCTCATGCATTTTCCGGCCGGCTTCGGGATTGATCATCGAGAGGTAGGCGGCGACGCCGCTCAGGTGGGCATTCAGCTTTTTCGGTTTTTCGGTGCCCGGCGGTATTTTCCGAAGCTGGTGCAGAATCGCGCGGTAGCGGCGTCTTTCAGAACGGGGAATATTCATCTGCTGATTTACCACGATACCGGTGACGCTCTGTCGCGCGCCCTTGCGCGCGACGTGGACCTTTTTCTCGTTGATTGTGAACCGCTCTTCCCTGATGATCCGGCGCACGGTCGGAAGGAAGCGCCTCAGCGCGTTACAGAAAGATTTCCCCCCGGAAAACGTGATATCGTCCGCGTATCTCGTGTATTTTACACCATATCTTCGTGCAAGCCCGGCCAGGCGCCTGTCGAGCTTGTTGCAGACGAGGTTCGTAATCGCGGGCGAAGTCGGCGCGCCCTGCGGCAGAACCTGTTTGCGGGAGCCTGTCTTCGTCTCATCCACGCGTCCTATATAAACGGTGCAGAGGATTGCCAGCGTCGTTGCAGCCACATGGCTGTAGCCGAGCTTTCTGAAAATGCCGCGGACGCGCGGAAGAGTTATTGTTTCGAAAAAATCGGTCAGGTCGAGGTGAACAACGACCTCCGCGCCGACATGGGGCCGGGCGTTGGTTGCGACGGATTTTCCGCGGCGGAAACCGTGCACGTTCTCATGCACGAGTCCGCGGACTCTTTCGGCCGTAAGGATGTTTTTCAGTATCCAGCGCTGGGCCGCCTTGAGCTTCTTCTTCGGCGCGAGTATTCTGCGCTCGCCGCCGTTCAGCTTCGGAATATGGAATTCGCGGTAATGATCGACCGTGTCGAAGCGTTTGGGGAAAGCCAGCCAGCACAGCTCGCCGGTTGATACGCCGAGCCTTCTTGCGATGTCGGGATTACCGGCAAGGATTGGAATGCCGAGCTCGTTCAGGAGTTTTCTGTCGCCGCCGGGAGGAATCTTTTCGCTGGCGCGGACGTTGCGCCGCGGGCGCGAAACTTCTTTCTTCCCTGCGCCACGGTATGAGACCCGTTCGATATATATTTCTTTTTCAAAGGATTTGAACCGCTCTTCCTCGCCGCCGCCGAATAGCACGTTTTTCAGCCACTTCAGGAAACCCACGTTGCCCTCGTAAAAAAACGGCGGGGACCGGTACTTTACCAGGGGTTATTTATCGAAAACTTGTTTTCGATAAATAACCCCACGAGCTGCACGGATGTCGCAAGGTCGGAAGACCTTGCTTGCAAGGTCTTCCGACCTTGCGGACATCCGTAGAAGCGAAGGGTTGCGATACTCCATCCGCGGCGGAACGCCGCGGTTGCGATTGGTTACGCACGAGCTAAAGTTCGGCCGGTCCCCGCCGGCAAATCGCGCACCTGTCACTGGCTGAATAATATAACATCCCGCCTGCAAAAAACAAGTTTTATCAAAAGCTCAATTTGAAAAATGTTGCGGCCGGCCTCTGTCGCAGGCTGACCGTTTCCCTCTACCTCTTATTTGAATTGTATTTGCATAGCCGGACAAAGCGGGATATAATTTTTATTGGATATGCACGGGAAAAAGGATTGAACTATTTGGGGAGTATTTGTGTCTAACTGAATGGGTAAGGCAAGTTATCGGCAGGAAATCTGTCTGCAGTTTTAGATTTCAGTTTGACGTCTTTCGAGCCGGGAAAGGAACGAAGAAAACGTGAAAAGTAAGACTATGGTTAGAATCCTGGCCGTTGTTTTCGCAACCATAATGACGCTTCCTGCCGCCGTCGATGCGGCCGCCGGCGAGGGTGCGTTCATGCAGCCGCCGGTCGAGATTAACGACGCGACCCGCGACGGGCGTTTCAACGAACTCTACCACCAGATGAAGCGAAACGCAAAGATCGGCAACTGGAAACTGGCGTTCCAGGCCTTCGACGGGCTTCAGAAAACCATAGACGCGTTCACCCGCGAATACGTGCTGCCGGCAGGCGAAGGGCAGTACGTATCGGCGCGCGACGTCGTATTCGCCACCGTCGCCGCCTTCCCTGACAATGCGTTCAAAATCTACCGCGAAAAGGCCGACCCCGAGGCGAAAAAGCAGTTCGACATCGCTTCCAGGCAGAGCGACGCCGCGTCGATGGTGGACGTCGCCTACAAGTTCTTCTTTACATCGTACGGCGACGACGCGCTCGCCGCCGGCGCCCGGCGGGCATTCGAGGCGGGCGAGTACGCGCTCGTTCTGTCGCTTACCCGCGACCTTTTCAGGTATTGCCCGAAGCCGGACATAGACGTGACGGGGCTGCACATGCTCGCGGCTGCGGCTGCGGCGAGGGGGTGCGACGTCACCCGGTTTCAGAAGGAAATCGAGGAAGCGAAGGCGGGGCCGGCAAAGGCGTATTACCGCGGACGCGAGGTCGCGGTTACGGATATTATCGATGAAATCACGACCGGGTTCGGGAAGCTGAAATCGAAAGCTGAGGACGCGGCGAAGGGGTTCGACTTCGAGCCGGGAGGCCTGCGCGCGAAGTGCGATCTCCTGGCCATGTACCTCAGCGACGAGTTGAAGGAACGGTACAGGCACTGGTCGCTCGACCATCCGTCGTGCATCGTACCGACGCCCGCAGAGGACGACCTGTCTCTCATTATTCAGACGCCTGTAAGGCTCAACAAGTTCGACCTGTTTTACGGACGGAAAGAATGGAGCGTGATGCTCAGGCGGTCCGATTATCCGCCGCTCTGGCGTAACGCGCTTTACAGGCCGGCGCTCGCGGGCAAGGTTATCGTCGTCAGCACCGGCAAGACTATCCGCGCATACAACCTTTCCGACGGGAAGTTCCTCTGGGACGCGGCAAAACTGAAGATGAACAAGGAATTCTTCAAGGACGTTCAATATATCTCGTCGCCGGTTTTTGCCGAAGGGCGGCTGTACATGACCGTGACGAAGCTCGGCAACGTGCCGGAATCGTTCGTGCTCTGCCTCGACGGCGGCTGCAGAACCGGTACTGCGACGGGCGAGATGCTGTGGCAGACTTTCTGCTGCAAGACCGGCGCCGCAAACCCGTTCTACCTCGGCGCGCCCGTGACGCCGCCGGCGGTCGGCACGGGGGTGTGCTACGCGGTAACCAACCTGGGCGCGGTCGCGGCAATCAACGCCTTCGACGGGAAAATCATCTGGCTCGCAACATACCCGAGAATGACAATCAACCTCAAGGAAGAAGCGGTCGAGGAAGAAAAACGCTGGGCTGTGAGCCCGCCGGCCATTTCCGAAGGCCGACTCATCACGGCTCCCTGCGACGCCGTGAATGCGTACGCGTTCAACACCGCAAGCGGGAAAATATCGTGGTCTTTCCCGCGGCTGCCGGGGCTGCGCTACCTCGCCGGCGCGGCCGACGGAATCGCAGTATTCACGGGCGGCAAAGCGGTCGCGCTCAAATCAAAGACCGGGCAGGTGGCGTGGCGCGCCCCCTTCTCCGGGAAATCGGCCGGACGGGCGACTGTCGTCCGGGACTACGTATATATTCCGCTTGATACCGGTGTAAGGAAACTTCTCACCAAATCCGGAAAAGAATCCGGCAACTTCCACATCGGTCGGGGCAACGTGATTCCAATCGGGGCGGACCTCGCAATCGCCGAGGCGACGAACGTGCGGGTATATTCGCCGAAAGTAAAACGGCGCACGACGAAAAAGATTACGAGCCCCGACGAACTGTTCATCAGGGCGAAAAAAGCCCGCCTCGCCGGAGACGACGAGAACGCGTTCGACCTGGTCACCACGATTCTGGACAACCGCCGGACCATCCTGACTTTTGACCTCAGAAACGGCGCCAGGCGGCTGGCAAGCGAGCTTGCAGGCGAGCTTGCCGCAAAGGAGACCAACCCCGACAGGCGGATAGAATACCTGCGCCGCAGGGTGGCTTACGAGCCGGTCATACCCGCCCGCATCCGGGCGGACTTCGACATTGCGGAAGAATTCGAGCGCCTGAAGCGGTATGGCGAGGCGGTCGCGGAATACGAGCGCCTCGCGGTGCGCCACCACGGTTTCGAGCTGCTCGTCGAGCCCGACCTGCGGCTCGACGCGGGAGTAGTCGCGCTCTACCGGGCGAAAACGCTGAGGCGTGAGCCGCCCAGGCCGTACCCTCCGCCCGGCTCGCTCGAGCCTCAAGGCGGGTTTGCGGCGCCGGTGGAGGTGCTCTGGCGTACCGGAACCGAGCTCGTCGGCTACAGCCGTAAGATAGTGCCTGTCCCGGGCGCGGAAAACTCGGGACTTTTCTTCGTGAGGACGGCATCGCACTTCGAGGCCCGCGAGCGCGACACGGGCCTGCCGCGGTGGCGGATAAAGCTCGACGGATTCGACCTGCTGCGCACAAGCGACGCGCCGCCGCGGGTACTCGCGGTCGGCTCCTCGCTTTTCATCGCGGGCGAGAAGAAAATCAGGCGGCTCGACCTCACCACGGGAAAAGCCGCCTGGAGACGCGAAATTCTCGACCTCGGCGATAAGAACACCCCCATTGCGGAAACGGCAAAAAGCATCGCCGCCGGCAAGGGCGTTATCGCAATCGGCACCATGACCGGCGCGGTGCACCTGCTCAACGCATCGGACGGCGGGAAAATCTGGTCCGCGACCGGGCGAAGGCATGAACGCTGCTCGCTTTCGGGCCCACCGATAATCAGCGGCGACCGCCTGCTCCTTTTCGTGAACGGGCAGAGAAGCACGTGCGAGGTCGTGGGCTTTTCGCTTAAAAACGGGTCAGAGCTTTTCCGCGTCGCGCCGCCAAGGGACGTCCCGATAAAACGCTTCAACCAGCCCCCCATGATAATGCCGGACGGCAGAATACTCGTCATCATAATGAGCCAGCGGTTCTTCACGCTCGACCCGAGGGAGAAAATGCCGGCGCTCAAACCCATGGGCGATATTGCGAAACGGTTCATCCGCTACGGGCGCGACGTCAAAATAGCCGGCGACAAGCTCCTCGTATTCTACGACGACGCGGGCATCGACACGCTTGCCGCGTTTAACGAGGAAGGCACGGAGCTCTGGCGCAAGAAACTGACAAGTCCGCCGAAGCCCGCGCAACCGCCTCAACCGGGCGGCCGCACGCGCGTGCTTCCGCCTCCGCCGCCCGTCACCGGCCGCGTGCGCGATTTCCGGACGGACGGCAAATATGTCTACGTAATCAGGCAGAGGAGCGGCAACTCACATGAAATCATTGCATACAATGCCGCCACCGGCCGCGAGCTGTGGAAATGGCCGGGACCGAACGCCATTACCGGACGGGTAGACGGAGATATCCACGTCGCCGACGGCTACGTCATTACGACGACCTACCGCAAACTCATACTGGGCGAGACCGAAAGAATCCTTAAAGCCTTCCCGACGCCCTCCGACATCGGCGCGATAATCAACCTTCTCGACGCAAAGACGGGGAAGCCGATTTCCAGGCTTTTCGTGCCCGCGCGCATCAGATACGATTTCCAGCTTGCGCACCACGTGCAATCGACCGCGCTTATCGGCGGCGTGCTCACCGTCCTGACCGACCGCGGCTACGTCGGCTTTGCGCGCCGCGACGAAAAACACGTCGAGCGGACGGCGATTGCGGCCTATGACCGGCTCAGGTCGATCCCCGAAGACCTTCACGCGGGCACGCGGCTCGTTGCCGCGCTCTGCGCGCTCGGCCAGAGAGGGCCCGCCATAAGAATCGCCGACCGGCTGATGCGCTCCGAGATCGCCTCTTTCAGCCATTTGTTAACTCCGTCACCTCCCGGGGGGAAGAAACAGGCAAAGCCTGCGGAGAAAAAACGAGCCAAGCTCGAGCGCAAGATAAAAGACCTGAAAAAACGCCTGGAGAAACGCTCGGAGAAAGACCCGGACCCGGACCCGTACCCGCCCCGGGAAGAAACCGAAGATGATTCCAGGGAAGATACAGGGCGAGACAGGGCGGTGGCGGATTTATACGAAGCTGCACTTGGCGAGATTGATAGAAACAAGCTGGTTTACACGATGCAGCTTGCCGAGCTGATCCAGTCGGCGGCCGAGGTTGAAGGCTCGCTTTCGCCGCCCATCGCCTACGCGCACCGCTTTTCGCGCAAGCCCGCCGTGGACGGGAAAATCGACGACTCGTACAGGCAGCACGAGGGTTACAGGCTCGGACGGCTCGACTACCTGCTCCGCATCCAGGGCGAGGACCTTACCCCTCTGCCGTGGCGCGGGCGCGAAGACCTGTCGGCGAAAATGTACGTCGGCTGGGACAACGAGTACTTCTATTTCGCGCTCGACGTGATGGACTCGCAACTGCGCGCGCACGACCGCGAGGCAAGCGAGTGGATGGGCGACCTTCTGTTCATCGCGTTCGACTTCCGCGACAGCAACACACCGCAGGTCGACGCCGACGACACGCTGCTCCACCTCGGCTTCATGAAGCCCAGAAAAAAAGAACTGTCGCCCGAGGAGAAGAAGCGCGAGGAAGAGAACCGGCCCGACGGCGAGTACATGATAAGGCGCAAAGACGAGGACAACTCGGGCGCCATCTACGAGTGCGCCATCCCGTGGCAGATGTTCTGGGAGCACCTCTACGGCAGGAACGAGGAGAACTGGGTCAAACCGGAAGAACGCCCGCCCTGGAGGAAGGGGTTCCGTTTCGGCTTCAACCTCACGCTCATAGACGACGATAGCCCCAGCAATAAACCGGGAACGGCTACGAAAACGGTATCGTGGACGCCCGGCCTTATCATGACGAAGGAAAAGACCGGCCTTTTCCGCGGTTTCCTGCCGTACCGTTTCGGGACCGTCGTTCTTATCGACGACCTGCCCGAGCCCGAAGAGGAAGAAGTGGAAGAGGAAAAAAAAGAACCTGCTTCCAAAGACCCGGTCGATATCAAGCAGGTACCGCCCCCGCCGCCGGAGAAGAAGTAAGGGATACGGGATACGGGGTAAGGGATAAGGAATCCGCCGAAGGCGGATTCTTTTTTCTTATTCAGACACGGCGACGGGGCGACGCGGAGACACGGAGAAAGAAATTATGAATTCAAAATTATGAATTCTGAAAATAGAAACAAGGGAACAAGGGTACAAGGGAACAAGGGAATAGGGAAATAAGGAAAATATAATTAGCCGGCGAGTTTACTCGCCGCTTCTTCGTTTAGCGGGCGAGCTTGCTCGCCGCGTTCTTCGATTTACGATTTTCGATTGTCGAATTCATTTCTTTTTTTCTGACTCAGGACTCAGGACTCGGGACTCAGGACTTTTTTTCAACTCCTCCCCCGTCCTGCCGCCGTGGGCGCGGAGGATAGCCTTGATATCTTCCGTAGTATCCTTATCCAGAGGTGTATCGCCAAAACAGGTCGCGTTTACATCAGCGCCCTTTTCAATAAGAAATTCCAGAACTTCCTTTTGCCTGTACCGCGCAGCCATATGCAGCGGTGATGCGGTCGTCTTCCCATCCGTATTGACGTTTGCTCCATTTTTTATGAGAAAATCAACGACTTCCCTGCCTCCATGCCCTGCCGCGAAATGAAGCGGAGTAAGGCCGAAAGCCGCTTCCGAGTTCACGTCCGCGCCTTTTCTTATAAGAAACTTACACGTATCAACGTGTCCATTTGCCGCGGCGGAAACCAGAGCTGTCGCGCCAGCCGTGGCTCTGCAGTGAATGTCCGCTCCTTTAAGGAGGAGAAGTTCGACAACGTCGCGATATCCTTTCCCTGCCGCTTCATGAATGGCGCTTCTTTCCCAATATATTTCCTGTGCAAGCTCATCTATAAATATGCGCTTGTCTACATCATTCCAGCTTGCGTCAATAATCTTCGCGGCTTCGGCACCGCCGTCGAGTTCTCCCGCCAATACATCTACGCCCTTGTCCCCCATCCCTAGCAGCCCGCTGACGGCAGACACGCGCTCCCCGGGGTCTGACGAGTAAAACTTGCCCGTGTAATAATGTATCCTGCCCGGCGTCCAGAGCAGAAGGCCTGCAAGAAGCAGCGAAAAGAAAACCGTAACGCCTATACCGAGCTTGAGGGGGAGGTATTTCATGCTTTCACCTTTCCGCCAACCTTTCACAACGCGGTCATCAGGTTCTCCATGAACTCCCGGGGGAAGTGATTCAGCATGTGGTTCACCCGTATCGGGAAAATAACGGTCCAGCAGAACAGCACCGCGAGGACTATGAAAACCAGGCGCATCGATTCCTTTACGGAAACGCTCCACTCTATCCGGGTGAAGCCGATCCTCTTGCTGAGGTGAATTACTCCGCTTTTCGGAAGCGTGTAGTAATCCTCCTGCTGCTCGAACCTGATAAGATTGACACCGTCCCACTCGACTCTGCAGTTGGCAGCGCCGAGCATCATCCGGAGCTTCTCGACAATCTTCTCAAAACTCCCGACAACCGTATGCGCCCCGCGAACCATAACACTCTCCTTTCAGCAGCCCGCAAACGACATTTCCCGGGGCCGGATATTTACATTGACGTCTTCTTCTACCCTCGATACATCAAAGGGCATTCCAATGGGGAAAAACCCACAACACCTGCTGGGGAAAGGGATTACAACAAAGTCGCGAGGCGGGGGAAATGAGAATATCTCTCAAGATGTGGTGAAAATTGTTATATGCAGGATAGAGCTACCGTGACCGCCGCGGGCCTGATATTCTTTCCCACTCTTTTTTATCCTTTTTCGCGGGCACGATATTCCTGGGCGATATTTCCGGAATCTGTCCTTTGGATCTTTTTCCAGACGGTTTGCCGCCGTGCTCGAAAAGGTACTTAGCAACATCAGCGTAACCTTTTGAAGTTGCAGAATCGAACGGCGTCTGGCTGCCATTATTAACACCATTCACCTCGGCGCCGGCCGTGACAAAAAGCTTCACGACTTCCATCCGTCCGGCAAGCGCAGCCTCGTGCAGAGGTGTTTCATCAACTTTGTCGGTAACATTCAGATTCGCGCCTTTCTCTATCAGCAGCTTGACGACCTTATGATTACCATACCGCGCGGCCCAGTGGAGCGGCGTCTCGCCCGAGCAGCCCTGCGCATCAAGTACGGCGCCGCTGGCAATCAGGAGCTCCGCGATTTCTTCTTTGTCCCAGTGCGCGGCTGTCTGCAGCGGCGTGTCGCCGTCGCCGTCCCTCGCGTTCACGTCCGCGCCTTTCCTGATTAAAAGTTCTACAATATCTTTTCTGCCATAATATGTCTGGTAGTGCAGCGGCACATGCGACCTGTCGCCGGTTATGTCAACGTCGACGCCTTTTGCAATCAGGAACTCGGCGACTTCCGGCAAGCTGACATAATGAAGAGGTGTAATATTATTATTTGAATCCCGGACGCGGAGGTCGGCGCCGGCGGCGGCAAGTGCGCGGGCGACTTTCCTGTTTTTCGAGTAGAAAAGCGGCGTCCGGTTGTAGTCGTCCCTTTCGTTTACATCCGCGCCCCTGGAAATAAGAAACCTGATAACGTCGGGATAGCCGCGCACGGCCGCCAGGTGGACGGGCCTGCCCGTGAATTCTCTTGTCTCGATCAATTTGTTTGCGCTGCCCCAGTTGTCTTTCAGAAAACCGACGGCTTCCGCGCCGCCTGAAAATATTTTCAGAAGCTCGCCCTCCCCCTTCTTTCCCATATCGAGCAGGCCGTCGACGCCGCGGACGCGGTCGCCGTTATCGCCGGAGCGGGCAAGCGAAGAATAATAGTGCAGCTTCATCGGTGCCCACGTCAGCATCACAGCCATCAGGGCCGCAAACAGCGCGACGACCGCAATCCCGAGTTTGAGGGGGAGCGAGAGTTTCATTTACGTTTTTTTGCGCCTTTGCCGGCAGGGGTTTTCTTCGGCGTATATCTTATGTCGATATAATCGCTTTCACCGTCGCCGTGAAAATATGTCGTGCAGTCGTCGCCCCAGTAGAACCAGTAATCTTCCCCAGTGTTTTCTACATCCGACCAGTTTGCCGGATCCGTCTGCATCAATAAAGAGCCACTCTGGTCTTTAATTATAATATACCACTGAGTTCCATCAGAGTGAAATTCCACCAGATGAAAATCAGAAACCGCAGAACTGAATTCAGGCGCTCCAGCAGTAACCCACTGGCCAGCGGTCTGATTCCATGACGAAGTTCCGCCACTGTTATTTTTGTAACATATTTGTAAAATCCCTGCAGATCTCATTATTACCAAAATTCGCTGCTGTGTTTGAAGCGTACTTAAATCAACGCACTGCGGATAGCCTGCCTTTTGCATTATTGCGAACGCATTCCAACAGTGCAGGCCGTTGGCGTTAAGAACGCGAGTACGATGCTTTACCGTAATAGGCTTTGAAACGTCAAGTGCATCCTTCAGGTACACGATGCCGGCATCTCCGCTCGAGGTTCCCATATCGGCCCGGAACAGACCACTGTCTTTGTCCTCGTAAATCGAACAGCTACCGCTGGAATCAGTCTCAAAGCGGCTGTCCAGTTTTCCGTCCTTGAAATCGTCTCGAATATGAACGACGTCCGATTCCTGCCCGGATTCGCGCCACAATTTCATAAGCGGCTTGTACAGCACCATTCCCGCAATCACCAGCCCGAACAGCAGGACGACGAAAATACCGAGGATTAATGGAAGGCTGAACTTCATGACTATATTCTATCCGTTTTCAAACAAGGTGCAAGCGGGATAGCGGCGGCTTTTCTCCCCTTGCAGCGAATCCTCGATTCTGGTATTATCGTGGACCTGCAAAACCGTATCCAAAATGGGAGCCCTGATGAAAAACCTCGAAAGAATTCTCCTCGGGCCCGGGCCCAGCAATACGCCGCCGCGGGTGCTCGAGGCGCTGGCGCGGCCGACAATCGGACACCTCGACCCGACCTTCCTCGAAATCATGGACGAGGTGCGCGAAAAACTCAGAAAACTCTTCCAGACCAAAAACGAAATGACGATTCCGATGAGCGGGACGGGCTCGTCCGGCATGGAGACGCTGTTCGTCAACCTCGTCGAGCCGGGCGACAGAGCGCTTATCTGCGTGAACGGCGTTTTCGGGACGCGCATGGTCGACGTTGCCGAGCGTTGCGGCGCAGAGGTGCACAGGATGGACGTGCCGTGGGGGCGCGTTTTCGAGCAGAAAGATATAATCAGGACCGCGCGGGAAATAAAACCAAAAGTCGTCGCCATAGTGCACGCCGAGACCTCGACCGGCGCACACCAGCCCGTCGACGAACTGGGCGCCGCGTGTCACGACATCGGCGCCATGTTCTTCCTCGACTGCGTTACCAGCTTAGGAGGCGCGCCCGTCAAGATCGACGAGTGGGGAGTCGACGCGGCCTACAGCGGCACGCAGAAATGTCTATCGTGTCCGCCCGGGCTTTCGCCCGTCACGCTTTCACCGCGCGCGGTCGAGGTGCTCGACAACCGCAAATCGAAAGTCCAGAGCTGGTACCTCGACCTTACGATGATACGTAACTATTGGGGAAGCGAGCGCGTCTACCACCACACCGGTCCTATCAATATGATTTACGGAATTGACGAGGCTCTGAATATTATTCTCGAAGAAGGGCTGGAGAACCGTTTCGCGCGCCACCTCGAGATGCATAATAAATTGAAAGAAGGGCTTTCAGAACTCGGCCTGAGTTACGTGAGCCAGGAAGGCCACCACCTGCCGATGCTGAACGCGGTCGGGATTCCCGAAGGCGTCGACGACGCGGCCGTGCGCGGGAAACTTCTGAACGATTTCGGTATCGAGATCGGCGGCGGGCTAGGCGACTTCAAAGGCAAGGCCTGGCGCATCG
>SOJX01000044.1 GCA_004376375.1 Planctomycetota bacterium | reverse complement strand
GTAAGCGTCGGGTTGACCAGTTCGGTGAAGGCGGGGACGTCCGGATGCTTGTCCGCGGCGTAACCGGCGATAACCGTATAGAGAAGAAGCTTCTGGGACCAGTGCTCTCTCGAAAGCATGCGGTGGTTGAACGGAATAATGAACAGGTCGGAGTCATAATCCGAAAACGCGGCCAGCATCGCCATTTTATCAGCCGGGCCGGCCCCCACCTGCGATATGTTCACCATCTCGATATCTTCAAGGCCGGGGTGTTTTCTGAGCTCTTTCTCGAGGAAGACGGGGAGCAGATCGCTCACCCGCATGCGAATCCCCTGGCCGGTGGAGTCTCCGAGGAAGAAAATCCTGCGGTGTTTTACGTGCCTTGGCAGATAGTGGTAGCACCATTCTGTGTAATCCGATTGATACGTGGAGTTTCTGCGCAATACGCGCGGTATGAAAGTATCGGGAGCCGCGGCAAGCAATATGTCTACGATTATAAACCAGAGGACGATTAAAACGACGATGCGTGCGATTCGACCGAATGTAAGTATTTTCAGATAACTGCGCATGACATGTCCCACGGGTAACCCAGCCGCACATATAATGTATTAAATGAATTATTTTGCAAGCGAATTTCAAAGATTGTCGATTTTCGATTTGCGATTTTTCCAATCGTAAATCGAAAGACCTGTCGGGCAAGCTCAATGAAAGGGACAAGGTAACAACAAGTTGACAAGGTAGTAAGGAATAATGAGCTTTACGCGGTGTGGGCGAATGCTGCGCCCCACGATCATCAATAATATCCTTATTCTTCTTTTCCTCTTCTTTTCCCTTATCCCCTTTTCCCTTATCCCCTTATCCCTTTCCTTTCATGCGGATTTGTCGGGGGGAGGGAAGATAATGCAGCATGCTTTACAGGCCGGGCCGGCAGTTTCATGTGCCGGAAGCGGCTCGATTTCGCCGCTGCATCGGGGACAGCTCGTCGGCGGCGGGTCGTTATCGGGGTCGAAGGCATAGTAAACCTGAAACGCCTCGGCCAGGCCGGCAGACAATAATCTTCCCGATTCGTTGATGGGGCTGTTTATATCGTGGAGTTCCTGCCGGGCCCAGGTTGAATAAACGCCGCTTTCATAAAGGAGCGTATGAACCGCGTTGTATTCGCGGTGCCATGCGATCAGCTCCAGGCGGTGGTTTTCCGGGATTTCAAGCGATTCAAGGGAGATGAGCCCGTCGCATTCGAGGCAGACGCAGGGAGTTTCCTCGTATGTGAGCATGACCTTGAAGGGCCCGCGAAGGGAGCACCTGCAGTGCGGCGCGCGATATGAAGATGGTTCCGGCATCTGAATCTGATTATTTTTTTATTTCGACGAGCGGCAAGTATAAACAAGGGAATATCGTAATGCAACCAAAATCATTTATGCGCAGTAACGCTCTGGAGAGGGGCGGCGCAGTGGGGCAACAAACGAGCGTGCAGGCGGCGCGGCCGGCTTATTTTGCTTCTCCCGCAGCCTTCTTTTTATGGCATACTTTGCACTTCTTTGGCGCCTTGTCGTTCTCTTTACCGTCTTCCTTCTTGTGGCAGTCGCGGCAGTTTCCGTGCATGGCTTTCGAGAATTTCAGTGTCTTGCCGTCGTCGTCTTTCTTATGGCATTCGCCGCATTTTTGGGGGTCTTTGTCTTCCTCGCGCTTGTGGTGGCACTTCTTGCACGTGTAACCAAGGCCGCCTTTGTCCTTGGGCTGAAGGTGCTTTTTGTGATTGAATTCTACCGGGGGCCGCTTGGGGTCCTTGTATGGCGCCTTGAGCGTGTATTTTTCCTTGATTACGGTTCCGGCTTTCGTCTTCATGTCTTCGGCTTCACCGCCGATTACCGCGTAGCCGAATGCGAACAGAACCCCGATTACGAGAACTGCTGCGATGCGGTGCCTGAGGCCCATGCCATTTTCTCCCGTATCCGACCGCTGCGTTGAGTTGGCGCCTGACGAAAATAGTATAATATTAACCTCTCTTTTGCAATCTTTTACATGCCGATAATATCTTGCCTTCCGGATTTTTTGACGGGCGTATTGTATGTTTATTCAAGAGATTGAGCGTTCTGTCTGCTATTTTACTCGAGGCGGTAAAAACGCCCCTACCTGGGAAGCTCGGACAGGGGCAGGTCGCAGTGGTCGGGTTTGATCTTGCATTTGTCGCAGAAGCCGCCTTGCCATATCTTTTCGAAGCGCTCCTGCATCAGGGAGATGAATGATTTCCCGGTAGTCCAGAAACCTGTCTCGAAATTGCGTTTATACTCGGATTTTGCGCCAAGGCCGGCGCCGGTAAGGTTCGCGCTCCCCACGAAGCATTCGCAACCATCCACGATAACTGCCTTGAAATGCACGCGGGGGCATCGCCTTCGCACAAACGTCGGTTTGCCGCGTTCGTCGGATTTTTCTTCGTCGGGGAGCCACGAGGTCGTCGGCCTGGCGGAATGCAGTATTCTGACCTCGACGCCGTCCTGCACTTTGCGCCAGAAGAACTCGACGCACGAGATTGTTTTACGTGATTTCCTGCTTTTAGGTATCCTGATATTGCGCAGGTTGGCGGTTGAAATCAGGATTGATTTCTTTGCGTTCAGGATTGATTCGAGCAGGACTTTCTCGAATATCTCACGGTCTTCGAGGTAGGTAAAACCGGTCGACTGGTCTATTTCCCTCATGGTGGCATTCTATGCCGGGTGCGGCATCCGGTCAATTGTTTTTCCGGTTGCACACGCTTTAGAACGAGGATAAAATAAAGCCTATGGCATTTTTTGAGAAAAAATCCCGGCAGCGCATCGCGTTCATAATTGCGGCTGTAATAGTGCTTGCCCTTGCGGGCGCTGTAAAATGGATTTCCTTCAAAGAAAAAGTCAAGGGGGACGACCTTACCGGTCTTTCCGTGATATGGCCCGAAAGTTTTATTACCGCTGAAATCAGCATAAAAAAAGGTGACGGACCGGCGCAGGTCTATAAGGAGGAAATGTACGTCCGCCCGTTCAGGATGGGCACTGTCGGGAAACTGCGGGAGGTTTTCCGGGAAACGCTCACGACGGCTGTAAGAGACTGCGGGTCAATTACCGCGACCGGGGCGGACAAACTGCCGCCCGGGCCGTCATATATACTGAAAAGATACGACAGGCGATGGAGAAACCGCGTGCGCTTTGCGGGAAAGGCCGACGTCTTCGACCTTGTCAGGGCGGCGACGGGTGATTCCTGCGTTCTGCCTCCGAGGCCGGTCAGGCCGGATGAGATGTGGCACGAAAAGATTGGCTACGGCGATTTTATGGGTGATTATACGTATACTTATCTGGGCCGTACCTCCACGGGCGCGGTGCAGATCAGGTGTACGGGCTTTTACAGGGACCTGGAGCAGAACAGGGAAATCGGCAGCATCTCCGTGACGACGACGCTTACTGCGAAAAACGACGTCTCGGAGAACCGCATTGAAGGGGTTTTCAATTTTCATCCGCCCGGGATGACCTACACCGAGCGTTTCGTCGAGAAAGGCGTCGAGGTCTACGAATTCCCAAAGGCGGGCGGAACGCTGCCGGGAGAGATAAAGCTCCTGGAGGATGCTATTACATTTTTCAGGCAGAAAAATCTTGAAAGTGCGGGGGAAATACTTGACAATTATCTGAAGCGATATCCGGGCGGTCATTTCACAAGGGGGGTGCGCCTGCTTCGAGAAAAAGTTCGGCGCGCCAGCGGCCGGTAGCGGGCATCGCGTTCATTATAATACAGGGGAATACATGATCCGAAACATCCGCATTCTTTTCGACACGGAACGGGTCAAAAACGTTCTGGAGAGAGTCACCTCCGGCTGGGCCGAAGGGGTCGAGCTGGAGTTCGTGAATTTTTCAGAAGACGTCGCCGACGTTTATCAGAAGCTGGCCGGAAACACTATCCTGATCTGCCACCACAAGCACTACAGCCCCGCGGATCTCTCGCCCAGGCCTGACCGCCATATTTCGGTCATCCTCTGGGAAAACGAGCCCGGCGATACGCCCACGAAGTTCCATCACGATACCAAGGTCATCGAAATCCTCCGCTCGACGCTGAAGGATTACAAGGTCGAGTACGCCATGCGGCAGGCCCGCAATATGCTTTTCCTGCAGGCCCAGAACTCGCTCCTCCAGGAGCGCGTTTCGCAGACTGAGCGCGAGCTCCGCACGCTCAACCGCATCGGCGTGGCGCTCTCCGCCGAGAAGGACATCGAGGCCCTCCTTGACATGATACTGACGAAGTCGCGGGAAATCACGTCGGCCGACGCCGGAACCCTGTACCTTGTCGAAACTCCGGAAGGGGTTGATGAGGGCGCGCCCCTGGAGCAAAAGATGCTCAGGTTCGCATGGGCGCAGAATGATTCGCTCGAACTCGATTACAGTACTTTCACCATGCCCCTGACGCCGCGCTCCATGGCGGGAAACGTGGCGCTCAGCGGAGAGACCCTCAACGTCGAGGACGTTTACGAGCTTCCCGATGGCGTCGAATACGGCTTTGACAGCTCGTATGACGACAAGTCCGGTTACCGGACGAGGAGCGTACTGACCGTCCCGATGAAGAACCACAGGAACGAAGTCATCGGCGTCATGCAACTCATAAACCGCAAGCGGGACTTTAGCATCAAGCTTGGAACGCCCCAGACCGTGGAGCGCGAGGTGCTTGCGTTCGACATTAAAAACGTGGCCCTTGCCGGCTCGCTGGCCAGCCAGGCGGGCGTGGCGCTCGAGAACATGAGGCTTTACGAGGATATCAGGAACCTTTTCGAGGGATTCATCAAGGCCTCCGTGCACGCGATCGAGCAGCGGGACCCGACGACTTCCGGTCATTCCGAGCGGGTTGCCGAGCTGACCGTCGGGCTTGCGGAAGCGGTTAACGAAATCAAGGAAGGCCCTTACGGCGCCGTGAGTTTCAGCCGCGAAGAGCTGCGTGAAATCCGCTACGCCGGACTGCTGCACGACTTCGGCAAGATAGGCGTGCGCGAGGACGTGCTGATAAAGGCCAAGAAGCTCTACCCGGGAGAGCTCGAGGCGATTCGCGCACGTTACCAGGTCCTGAAAAAGGCGATCGATGCGAAGTACGAGCACGAAAAAGTCCGGAGCCTTCTCGAAAAGACCCGCGATGAGACGCGCGTAATTATTAAGAAGTACGAGGGCGAGTGCGAAGAACGGATGGGCGAGTTGAAGGAGTTCCTCGATTTCATCCTGAAGTGCAACGAGCCGGCCGTGCTGGAGGAGGGCGGTTTCGAGCACCTCCAGGAGATCGCGAAACGCGCGTTCAGCGACAAAGACCTCGGCACAATTCCATACCTCACCGAGGAGGAGATAGAGAGGCTGTCAATCGGCAGAGGCACGCTCTCGGCCGAAGAGCGTGAGGAAATCGAGTCGCACGTGGTCCATTCCTACAACTTCCTCAAGAGGATTCCGTGGACGAAGGAATTGCGTAATGTGCCGGAGTTTGCCCATTCCCACCACGAAAAACTGGACGGCTCCGGTTATCCCCAGAAAATATCCGCGCCCGAGATCCCGCTCCCGAGCCGGATGATGGTTATCGCCGATATATTCGACGCCCTTACCGCGTCCGACCGCCCATACAAGCGCGCAGTCCCAGTCGAGAAAGCGCTCCAGATCCTCGGCTACGAAGAGTCCGACGGCCACATCGACCCCGACCTCCTCAAGCTGTTTATCGACAAGAAAATCTATATGCGCGTGATAGAAGAAGAATAAGCGTCGAACGTCGAACGTCAAACTCGGCATTTTCGTTGTGTTGTTGTATCATTAGTATGGAGGTTCAATGATACGCGTGCCCATTCTCATGCAAATTCTTTTTTCAATTTCCTTAATAATTTCCTGTGCATCTGCAGAGGATTCGAATGTAAAAACACTGAAAAAAATTGCCGGGCCTCCTGAAGTTAATACGAAAGAGAAACTTCTGTTGCTACTGCATTCATCTGAGCCAAAGGAGCGCGTAAAAGGACTGGAGGGGTTATTGTCAATTGGCCCGATAGGCCTTAAGGCTCTGGCAGGAGAGTTGATTTGGGGCAGCAGGGAGGCGCAGTTTCTTTCAAAATGCTGGCAGGGCAAAATTGAAGTTGAATCCGGTCGGTCGCTTTTGCATTTAGCGGCCGCAAATGGTTTTGAGAATTCGGTTGGATTTTTGCTGGACAACGGTTCTGACGTTAATGCAAAAGATCTAAAAGGTGACACGCCTCTGTATTATGCAATGCCTGGTGGAATTTCACTCGAAATGGATGTGGACCTGATTGAAAAAAAGAAGCGACTTAGAAATACTGCCAGGCTACTAATTGAAAGAGGCGCTGATGTTAATTCGAAGAATTATAATGAGTTATCCCCGCTTGGCCTGGCCGTGCTTGGAAATCGTTTTGAGATTGTGAAGCTGTTAGTTGGAGCTGGTGCAGATATGGATTCCAGGATTGATCGCAAGGGCGAAACACCGTTATTTCTTGCCGTACGAAGAGATCAGGAGGTTATAGCCAAATATCTAATTGGGAAAGGTGCAGATGTTAATGCAAAAGACAATAGAGGTTGGGCGCCGCTCCACATGGCTTCAATGAGGGAATTGACAGATATTGCCAAGCTGTTGATCGACAAAGGTGCAAACGTAAATGCAGTAAACAAAAACGGTTCAACACCACTCCATATGGCTGCTATTTGGGAATCGCCCGATACTGCAAAACTGCTAATCGAAAAAGGTGCAGATGTAAATGCAAAAAACAAGAGTGGTTCAGCACCGTTCCACATGGCTGCTATGAACGAATTGACAGATATTGCCAGGCTGTTAATCGACAAAGGTGCAAACTTTAATGCAGTAAACAAAAACGGTTCAACACCACTCCACATGGCTGCTATTTGCAAATCGCCCGATACTGCAAAACTGCTAATCGAAAAAGGTGCAGATGTAAATGCAATAAGCCGACACGGAGAAACCCCGCTTGATCGGGCACTCAAAGCGTTTGTAGAGGAAACAGCCACCTTCCTCCGCGCCCATGGCGGCAAAACTGGAGTTGAACTAAAAGCGGCGAAAAAGGGAAAATAATGCCACAGCCTGCACCATCCACTACTTGCCTAGTTTTTATTGTTTTTTGCTGACAATAATATATATAACTCCAGCACGCCAGCACCCCAGCACTCATGCACTCCAGCACTCCAGCACCCAATCACTCCAGCACTCCAGCACGCCAGCATCCCAACACCCCAGTACGCCAACACAATGCGGCTTTAATGTATGTAACAGAAATGTAACGAAACGGTAATAAGGCACCACGGCGCCGTTTTCCATTTGACTGTTGCGGCTTTTGCATATATACTATATAAAACCCGGCAGGCTGCCGAATACTGTCTGCCGGCATGTCTTCAGGGAGGTTTTTATGCGCCCCCGTATACTTTTCCCATTCATTCTCATTATTGTTGTCGTTATGGTTTTTTCCGTTCCGGGCTGTAAAGGCAAGGCGAAGAAAGACCCTATCTGGTATTTGCTCGGTACGTATACCGGGCCCGGAAGGTGGTTTCCCGGTACCGCGTACGGACCGCTGAACCAGCTGGATATCAAGGTCCGCGTGATAGACAGCATTACGGGCGACCCGATTGACGGCGCACAGGTCGACATTGACAGCGGCGCGCCTCAGTTTACGAACTCGAACGGTCTTACCATGTTTGCCGGCGCGACCGGCGAGCGCATCATTACCGCTACCGCGACCGATTACGACATTGCGACGGTCGCCTTTGTCGGGGTGTCCAATCTGACCTTAGAGATAGGGCGGATCGACCCCGCGCTCTATACGGCGGGCGGTCCGATTCTGACGCTGAGCGTCATCGGCGTCAACGAGAACGAAGGCGACGCAAGGGTCGATTTCGTCATCGCGGGCCGCGACCCGTCGATCTCCGGCCTCGATTATCCGGCGCAGCAGACGTTCGTCAACGGAACCGTGACTTCACCTGCGACCGTCTCCTTTACGCTTCCGGGCGGCACCGTGCCGGTCGGCGCTACCGCCCTTGTATACAACGCCGGAAACGAGCTCGTGAAAATCGGTAACGTCAGGCTCGATACCGGCGTCGGCAGCGGCGCAACCAGAAGCGTTGACGTGCAGGCCGTCGACGAATTGTCCGAGGCCGTAACGGGATTCATGGAGACATGGTTTATAGACAGATTTCATCCTGACCCGTACAACGCCGACATAGGCGTTTACGCGGTCGGCCCACAGGGCGAGTTCATTCTTGCGGGCGGCTTCAAGGATGATATCAGTTTCGACTTCACGTACCAGCTCGACCTTATCCGCACCCCCGGTATTGCGAGGTACCGTTTCCTTTACGGTATCGAGGACGGTCTCGGCGGGCGCTCCGAAGCGTTTGTGAGCGGGGTCGGCATCCCGTCGTATATACCGCCCATACTGATGCCTGATGTGCCGATTCTGGTATCGCCGAAGAAAAACCAGGTGAACATACCCGTGCGCGTGCCGCTTAAGGTGTATGGATTCTCGGGCGTGTCGGGGGTTGTCGTGGAGATTACCGACCTGCCGTCCGGAGACGCGGTTACCTACCGCTGGCGCGGCATTATCCACCCGGCTCACTCGACTCTGAAGTTGCCGGCCGCCGCGCAGCTTCAAAGCGGCACGGAATACCGCATCCGCGTTATCGGGTACGCCGTTCCGACTTACGATTTCAACTATCCGCTGTTCCACGGCGATGCCTCGATGACGAATATATCCGCCAGCCGTGCCGCCACGGCGTGGCGGAATTTTACGACTGAATACTAACAATGACGCACACCAGACGGTAAAAAAAATGAGCAACCGGGACCCCCGGTTGCTCATTTGACTGTCTGCTTTGGAACATAAGGTGGAGAGAGAACATGAGAGTGCGAAAAATCCTTGTCCTTCTTGTCGCGTCATTGCTTCTGCTGAGTGCTCCCGGCCCCGCGGCATCCAAGCGGAAAAAGCCGAAGAAACAGTCCGGCGACACGGTCCAGCGGAAATACTGGCTGCCGTATCCGGGCGGGGTGATGCACAGGATCAACCAGGGTTTCCACGGAAGATGGACCCACAACGACGGCAACCAGAACGAATACGCCATAGATTTCGGCAGCGTGGTCGGCGACGTTGTCTGCGCCACCCGCGAGGGCACGGTCATCCGGATTGCAGATGCCGACCAGTCAGATGACAAAAACGTTATAATGATTCAGCACGAGGACGGAGAAGTTTCAGTTTACGCACACAACCAACTGGGCTCCGTCAAGGTCACCGAAGGCGACGACGTGGTCGCCGGCACGGAAATCTGCTGCATGGGCAAGCTCCTGCACCTGCATTTCGCCGTCTGGAAGGGCTTTCGGGGAATCCCCATGGGATTCAAGGACGTTGACGACCCGAACGGGGAGCCGATAGAGTTTCATGTATACAAATCGAAGAACTACATCGACAAGCGGAAAGCCGGCATCGTTGATCTTGAGATGCTCAAGAAAATGAGCCTGGACAGGCTGATGAAGTCGGCGCGCAAATACATGGATAAGAAGAAATATAAAAGGGCGCGGAAGTACCTCAAACGCGCCCAGCAGCACCCGAGCGCGGACGATAAACTGAAAAAGGAAATCGCGGATGCTTTTGCGAAAATCGAGTCCGAAGCGGTGAAGACTCTCGACAAGGCGAAAAAGCTTCTTGCCGCCAACAAGCCGCGCGATGCAAAGAAGGTTCTCTTCAAGATGATGCGTTACTTCAAAGGCACGAAAGTGTTTGAAGAAGCGCGGCAGCTGCTTCGCTCCATAAAGATGGTAAGCCTGAAAGAGAGGAAAATCATCCAGTCTCCCGAGAAAATGCTGGAGCGTGTCGACGAGCTCATAAAGGAAGAGCGGTTTAACGCCGTCTTCAATCTGCTCAACAGCCTTACGAAAATAAAGGGCAAGGTCGGCGAGAAGGCAAAGAAGATACGCGATGGTCTGATGAATTCAAAAGAAATCCAGAAGAAAAGGGAGAGCAAGAAGTCCGAAGAGGAAATCCGCCTTATCTTCGAGCGGGTCGAGCAGCTTAGAAAAGCTTACGAGTACGAGGAAGCCATCGGCCAGTTGAAACGGCTTATCCGCCTTTATCCCGACACCGATGCGGCGAAAAAGGCAAAGAAGCTGATAAAGGTGGTTGAGGACGAGATGTAATAAGGTTGAAAAGTTCGAAGGTTCAAAAGTTCAAAAGTTATGACCTTTGAACCTTTGAACCTTCGAACCTTCGAACCTTTGAACCTTCGAACCTTTGAACCTTCCAACCTTTGAACCTTTGAACTCATGACGAATTCCTCACGAAAGACTTGCACAAAAAACTATCAGGCGTTATAATCGCCGGGTCGATTCCAAAACATCTAACCAAGGCTGGAGACCGTTATGAAGAATCTTGTTTTTCTTGCTCTGCTCGCGTTTACGGCGACAGGAACCGGTTGCACGTCGGACGACACGATTATAGCCGTCGGCTCGGAGTGGTACGGCCACACGCCGGTGTGGGTCGGGATCGAGCGCGGCATATTCGAGAAGCACGGCTTCAAGGTCGAGTGGCGCACGATCGGCAAGAGCATGGACCGGCTTATCGCCATAACCTCGGGCAGCGCGCATTTCGCCAGCCTGGGCGAGGTCGCGATGCTTTCCGCCATGTCCCGGGACAACAGGGAATTCTACTGGGTCGGGAACCAGGATATCGCGCCCGGGTTCGAAGGCCTGGTCGCGGGCAAGGGAATAAAATCATACGCGGATTTGAAAGGCAAGAAAATCGGTTTCCCGTTTTACAGCTCGGTGGACCTGACATGCCGGCTGCTCCTGCGGGAAAACGGTCTGGACCCGGCAAAGGACGTCAAACTGGTCAACCTCGACGTCGGCCACGTGCCGGCAGCGTTCAAGATGGGGCAGGTTGACGCCGCGCTGATATGGGAGCCCGGGTTTTCCCAGTTGAAGGCGGTTGAAGGCGCCACCGTTCTGGGTATGGATACCGACACGACTGTATACAAAAAGTTCGGGACCATGACCGGGCCGGACGTCCTGATACTCAGCAAGAAATGGGTCGATGAGGACGCAAACCGGGCGCGGAAATTCATGAAAGCGTACTTCGAGGCGCTCGACTGGGTGAAGGACAACCCCGACAAGGCCGCGGATACCATACACGGGAAATATATCAAACAGAAAAAAGAAGTCTTGAAGCGCGACCTGGCCAAGTTTATCTGGCACAACAGGGAGGCGCAGAAAAAGGTCATGAGCGATAAAGGTATCCTCGGGCAGGTCGAGTACGTCTGCGACATGTTCCTGAACGAAATCGGCGGAGATACGCTGGCAAAGAAGCCCGACTACATGAAATGGGTCCGCATGGACCTCCTCGACGAGCCCTCGAAAGAGTAGCGCCGGGCGGCGGTTCCAAATGGAAAAGAAATCACTTGGATGGAGAACGGTCGTCCTCGGCGCCACAGGCGTCGTTGCCTTCGGAGTTCTCTGGGAGCTCGCCGTCCTGCTAGGGCTTATTGACAAGACCTTCCTTCCCGCGCCTTCGCACCTCTTCCGTGAAATCATCGAGATGTTCCGCAGCGCCGACGACACCCTCCTGAAGGACATTCTGGTCAGCGCGCAAAGGGTCCTGATCGGCTTTGCGCTGAGCGCGGTTGTCGGCGTCCCGCTCGGTCTTGTCATGGGCATGTCGCCCGTATTGAAGGCGCTTCTCGACCCCATCATCAGCATAATCCGGCCGCTTCCCGCCATGAGCTGGATCCCGCTCACCATGCTGTGGCTCGGCATAGACGATGCGCAGAAATACGCCATCGTTTTCATGGGTTGTTTCGCGTCCGTGCTGGTCTATACGGTGGACGCGACGATGCGCGTCGAGCCGGAGCTGGTCCGGGCGGCGCGAAACCTCGGCGCCGGAAAGTGGGCCATTATCCGGCACGTCATACTCCCGGGCGCGCTGCCGAACATCTTCAGCGGTTTGAAGGTCGTTCTCGCGATAGCGTGGACGTGCGTCATAAGCGCGGAACTCGTCGGCGCGACGAGCGGCCTCGGCTTCAGAATCTGGACCGCCAAGGACAACTTCAACACTTCGCTCGTGCTGCTCGGCATGGTGTGCATCAGCGCCACGGTGCTTATCCTGGATATCGTGTTCCGCTTCGTTGAGCGGTTCGCGCTTCCCTGGCTTCGGGAGGAGGTTTCCGAATGAGCCCGGAGCAGGCCGCCACGCAGCCAACGGTTGCACCGCAGCCACCGGTTGCACCGATTGTCGAAGCGCGGGACGTGATACATCACTTCTACGGGAAGCACGGTACCGTCACCGCGCTGGAGAATTTCTCCATAAGCGTAAGGCCGGGCGAGGTGCTCGCCATCGTCGGCGCGAGCGGGTGCGGCAAGACCACGTTCCTGAACATGGTCGCCGGTTTTCTGCGCCCGAGCGCGGGGAAAATCCTCTTTCGTGGAGAACCGGTTCGGGGCATCGAGCCGCTCTGCACGATGATATTCCAGCAGTACGCGCTATTCCCGTGGAAGACCGTCAGGAAGAACGTCGAGTTTGGGCCGCAGATGCGCGGCGTCAGCAGGAAGGAGCGCACCGAAATCGCCGACCTCTATCTCAAAATGGTCGGGCTGGTGGGCTTTGAGAATTCGTATCCGTCTCAGCTTTCGGGCGGGATGCGCCAGAGGGTCGCGCTCTGCCGCGCGCTGGCGAACGAGCCTGAAGTCATGCTCTGCGACGAGCCGTTCGCTGCGCTGGATGCCATGACTAGGCAGGTCATGCAGGGAGAGCTCCTGCGCATCGTCGACGAGAGCAGCAAGACCGTGATATTCATTACTCACAGCATCGACGAGGCCCTGATAATCAGCGACCGGGTCGCCGTGATGAGCGCGCGTCCGGGAAGAATCAAGAGGATCATGCAGAACGACCTGCCGAGGCCGAGGCACGTCGAAGTGCAGCTGAGCGACGAATTTCTGAAGATGAAGCGCGAGATATGGGAATCCGTCGAAGAAGAGGTGTTTGCCTCCATCCGCAGACAGGAAGGAACGTAGAAAAGAAAAGTATGAAGTATGAAGTATGAAGGATGAAATAATATATATTTAGCGGTCGCGCTTGCGCGACGTTAATATAATCAGCCGCCGAGCGTAACCGGACCGGTTTGCTCGGCGTGTTCTATTTATGAATCAATCGTCGATTCCGGTCGTTTCGCCGCTGCGGGAGAGGAACGGCGCCATCTTTCTTCTTATGTTTTCACGGGCGCGGGAAAGAAGTGATTTAATCGCGGATACGGACAGCTTCATCGCCCTGGCGATGTCCTGGTACGACTCGTCTTCGTAACGGCGCAGGATGACGGCCATGCGCTGCTGGTCGGGAAGCTCGGAAATGACTTTCCGTACGTACGCGGCAATCTCTTCCTTTTCCAGTTGTTCGGAAGGGTCCGCCGTCCTGCCGTTCGCGATCCCGTTCATGCGCTCGTGCTCGCCGTCGCCTGCGACGTCGTGAAGCGAGAAGACCTTGCCGGCCGCTTTCTGTTTCCTTATTTCATTCAGGCACAGGTTGGAGGTGATTGCGTAAACCCACGTCGAGAACTTCGCGGTCGGCTCATACGTATGGCGCGCGTTGTAGATGCGGATGAAAACTTCCTGCGAAAGGTCCTCGGCGAGCGTCCGGTCCTGGATGTAGCGGTAGATGATTCCGAAGATTCTTTTTTTATAACGTTCGAGAATAAGCTCGAACGCGGCATCATCGCCGCGGGCGAGCCGCTCCATATGTATGAATTCCGTCTTTGCCATTTAATAAGCAATCAGCCGTCAGCAACAGCCGTTTCAAGACCGCATTAAATCCTGGCCGGGTTTCGGCTGGCTGCGCGGGCGGCAGACTGCTGACCGCTTACTTACCGCGTCTCCAGTAGCGGTTACAACCCCTCCATGCCCTTGGGCGGAGAGAGGATTTCCATAAGAACGATAGCTTTCTGGTTCGGCGTCAACCTGTCAGGCAGGGCCTTCATTAAATCCACAGGTTCTGCCATTGCAACCGTGGCTGCAGCGAGATCGATAGCGCCGGGCGCCAGCGCATCCTCGACGAGGCGGTGTGTCGTACCTATCGGCTCCCGGGCAGATTCCAAATCAGCATCGGAAACGATCCGGTCGCGTTTCCCGGCGCGCCGCCGCCACGACCTTTCTTTTTCCGGCCTGCGTTTTTCACGGCTCGGCTCGACAACGATATGCGGGCGCACCTCGGCCTCTTCCTCTTCTTCATCGGTTTTTTCAAGATACTGGTAGAAAGCCTCGGCAGTATCCTCTTCTTCAACGTCAGTGGGCGTGCCCGCGGCCTGTTCGCCTTCCGCCATTTTCTTTTTTATATATCCCACGATGGCGATAATCGCGGCGACGACGATGAAGATGATCGTTGTCAGCGTGTCGCCGTCGTTTTTCTTCGCCAGTAGCGCAAAAAGGATATGCATGTAAGGCTCCTGGTGCTATGCGCCTGACTGGCCCGGTTTCTTCTTGTCCTTGCCGGCTATGGAGTCGCGCATGTCAGTGTCTGAGACGATGTTCTTCATCCGGTAATAGTCCATGATGCCGAGGTTGCCGCTGCGGAACGATTCCGCCATGGCGAGCGGCACTTCGGCCTCCGCAAGCACCACCTTTGCCCGGTTCTCCTCGACCATCGCGCGCATTTCCTGCTCGCGTGCGACCGCCATCGCGCGGCGGGTCTCGGCCTTGGCCTGGGCGACGCGCTTGTCCGCCTCGGCCTGGTCGGTCTGCAGCTTGGCGCCGATGTTGTCGCCCACGTCTACGTCCGCAATGTCGATGGAAAGAATCTCAAACGCCGTTCCCGCGTCGAGGCCTTTTGCAAGGACGGACTGAGATATCTTGTCCGGATTTTCGAGAACGGTTTTGTATGTTTCCGAAGAGCCGATAGTGGTTACGATACCTTCACCGACGCGGGCGATGATTGTTTCCTCGGTCGCGCCGCCGACCAGGCGGGCGATGTTCGCGCGCACGGTCACGCGCGCCTTTGCCTTGAGCTGGATACCGTCCTTTGCGACGGCTGCGATGGTGTCGCCGCGGCCGGCGCGCGGGTCCGGCGCGTCGATGACCATCGGGTTTACGGAAGTGCGGACCGCGTCGAGAACGTCGCGGCCTGCGAGGTCGATTGACGCGGCCGTCTTGAAGTTGAGGTCGATGTTGGCCCGGTCAGCCGCGATAAGGGCGCTTACGACCCCGGGGACGTTACCGCCCGCGAGGTACTGGGACTCGAGGTCGCGCGTACTGATCTCCAGACCGGCCTGGACGGCCATGATCTTCGACTGAATGATGACGCGGGCATTGACTTTCCTGAGCCGCATGCCGATAAGGTCCCAGAACGTTACCCGCGCGTTCGACATGTAGGCCTGCAACCAGAGCTTGAAAAACATGGCAACTATAATAATTACCACCAGAACAATAATGCCGACGCCAATGAGTACGTAGACCCATACGTCCAGTTCTCCGAGGCCGGGTGCTCTTTCCGCAGCGGCCAGCGCAGATAAAAACTGATGCATATCTATCTCCTTTCGGAAGCGTTTGGTGTTTTGGTCTTCTGGTCTTTTAGTCTTCCAGTCTTTTGGTCAATAAAAAAGACCAAAGGACCGATAGGCCAAAGGACCAAACGACCCGGTTGTTCTGCTATGTTCTTTCCAGTCGTTTAACCACCAGTCGGTTGCCCGAGACTTCGATGACTTCCAGAAGCGTCCCGGGGTCAAGGAAAACGCCTTCCGTAACGACGTCAATCCGCTCGCCGTCTATTTCGGCGATTCCTGCCGGGCGGAGCATTGAAACCGCGACCCCGTGTGCGCCCATGAAGCGCTTGTTTTTTTTCACCTGGTCTGAGACGGTTTTTTCTTCACTTGAAGGCTTGATCCTTATCAGGTGTCGGCCGACGCCCGTCTTGGGGAGGTATTTAATGAGCAGGTAGACGATAATCGGAACGGCGATAAGGTTGCCAAGCGTAAAGATCATGCCGAAAGTCTGGTTGGCGTAAAAGGCGAAAACGCAGCCACCGACGAAGCATCCGAGAGCCGCCAGGGTGAGCACGCCGAATGAAACAATAAATACTTCGGCGACCAGCACGCCGACGCCTGCAAAGAATAACGCGAATGCGAGACCGTAGTACATAAGTCATTCTCCAGAGTATTATCAGGCTTCCGCCCGCCTGACGACGATGCGGTTGCCTGACACTTCGGTAACGATGATCTTGTCATGCGGATCAATAAAGCTGCCCCGCGTGACGACATCGTAGCGTCTGCCGTTAATAATTGCCCGGCCGGCCGGCCGAAGGGCGGTCTCCGCAGAGCCGCTCTGGCCGACCAGTCCTGCGTGTATATCGTCCTTGGCGGCGCCTCCGTGAACTTCCGCAGGCTCCGGCCCGAAGGCGATTATATGGCCGGCAACGCCCCGTGCCCGTGGAAAATACCGGGCGAATGCCCATGCAGCCGCCAGGAGAAAAATAAGCCCGAGTGAAAGCCACCCGGCGTTTTTCAGCATATGGGACCATTGAAATTCCGTCGTCGGGAACGTGAAATCCTGCATAGCCAGTACGGCGGCCGCAGCCATCAGTAATATTCCGCTTATTCCCGCAGCGCCGAATCCGGGTATGACGAAAATCTCCAGCAGCATCAGCACCACGCCGATTGTGAACATAATCGGCTCAATCCACGTGGCGAGCGCGGCCACGTATGATATGAAAAAAAAGAGGAAAATGCAAGCCGCGCCTATCGCGCCGGGAACGCCGAAGCCGGGGGTCTTGAATTCTATGAAAAGCCCCAGTAGTCCGATCATGAAAATAGTTATCCATGGCAAAGGTTGTGCGAGGAAAGTTATAAGCACTTCCCACCACGTCCTTTTATATTCTTTAACCTGAACGAGGCTGTCGCGCTGAGGGTCGTCCAGGCTGATTCCTGCCTTGTCGGCGTACTGGTCTTTAATAGTCTCGATTATATCTTCGCGCGTTCCCGCCACCTTCGAGCCGAGCCCGAACTGGCTGGCCTGCTCGCCGTTCAGAATAAGGACTCCTTCGCCGAGGGGTTGCCATCCGCCCTTGGGCTCGATAACCTCGTATTTTGTCCTGAAGCTGTCCAGCGACCTGCGGGGTATGACGGTCTGGTCGGTGTTTCCGTCATGGTCTATGTAAACGACGACGATGAACTCTTTTTCGAATTCTATCATGCTTCGGACAAGGTCGTAATTGTATTTGTTTTTCTCGCATATCCGCCTGTATTTGTCCAGGAGCTGGCTTTTCATCTTTTCCCGGAGCGGTCCAAGTTCTTTCCTGGTTTCCTCGTCACTAAAAAAGAGGTCTGCAAGGTCCCAGGGCGCGGCCAGCCCGAACATCGCATCGGGCTGGATATAGACTTCTTTGGCGGCAAGGGAAATCAGCACGCCTGCGGAAAGGGCCTCTTTCTTGACAAACATGATGGTGTGGGCCTTCTGGCCCAGAATCAGGTCTGCGATTTCATTTGCGCTGGAAAGTGCGCCGCCTTTGGTCGTCAGCTCGAAAAGCAGTATGTCTGCGCCGTCTTCCACGGCTTCATCAACACGGCGCTTCAAAGTGTTGAGCATAACGCGGTCGACAACTCCGTCAAAGTCGATGACGGCGATTTTGAGGGCGCCTTCATCGGGCGCGGATTCCCCGTTCTCCCCTGCGAAGGAAAGAGCCGCAGCGGAGATGATAAGTATTATGCCTGTAATTCTTCTGACAGTTTTCATTATTTAATATGCCGGGTTGAGCGCCGATAGCGCGGGGCAATCACCCTCTTTCATAAAAAAGGGAGTGTTGCCATATCCCGTTTCCCCAGTCCGGCAACACTCCCGCGGCTTTCCTCATCGTGGAGGTAAGGGGGCTCGAACCCCTGACCTTCTGGATGCCATCCAGACGCTCTCCCAACTGAGCTATACCCCCGTCAAAACAGCAGTTTACGTAAATGTACGGTATAAGTCAAGGTTTTTTTATCGGCACGGGAATGCGCACATTGCTTCCACGAAACCTTTTCAGGTGGGATTCAGACGGTATGGATGTTTGCAGGAATTCCGGCCTCCGCTCGATGTCCACCTATTTCGTGAAAGCGGTTGACACGTGCCGCCTGCCGGACTATAATTCTGTATTCTGCCTTCGCCTGGAGGCTGACTCTTTAGACGGGTTTATTTGCCGTGGCAAAACTGCAGCTTGACCTTGCCGAATCGTCTCTGAACGAAACCGAGAAGGTCGTTACTACGCGAATTATCGGTGCGGTGGATTCCACGACGAATACCGAATTCGAGTCCAAGCTTTCAGGCATTCTCAAGTCCGGCGTCAAGTATCTTATACTGAACCTGAGCGGCGTCACTTATATTAATTCCACCGGCATGGGCGCGCTTATCAAGTTTTCCGATTCCTACCGTTCAATCGGCGGTGAAATAGCGCTCGTCGCGATTCCCCGCAAGGTCGTCGCACTGTTCGAGATGCTGGGGCTGATTTCGATATTCCAGATATTCGATGGGGACGAAGGGGCGCTCACATACCTGAGGGAATTTCTGGAGAAAGGCGGGGAAGAAGACGTCGCGCCGGCGCCGGATATCAGGGCGGCGGCGCCGGAAGTCCGGGCCAAGGACGACCCGGAGCGCTACCCCGTTCATTTCTCATGCCCTGCATGCAAAACCCGTCTTCAGATTCCGGGGAGCGGGAAATTCAAGTGCCCCCGGTGCTCCACGTACTATTCCGCGGTTCCCGACGGCGCCGTTAAGGCGCTTCGCCTCGAGGAGTCCAAGATTACCGAGCTTCGTCTCCCGTGCACTCTTGCTTTCACCGACGGCCTCAGGCGCGTCATCGACGGGCTGGCCGAAGAGATGGGATTTCCAAACGGCGCGAAGGAAGCCATCTACCGTTCGATGGACGAGGCATGGGGATTGGGGATACGCCAGGGCGACCAGGAAAGCGATATAGTACACGTTCTGATGGTGGCAAACTCCCGCCAGTTTATTGCGGGGCTTATTTGCCCCGGAACTCCATATACCACCGAAATAGGCTCGGAAGAGGCAATGGCTTTCCAGATTGTTCAGAAGTCAATGGACCGCGTTGAGGTTGCAAACCTGCCGACCGGCGGCCAGTTGCTGAAAATGATGAAGGTTCTCACTTCAGAGGAATAACTCCTGCCATAGCGTTGCTGAATGATTTGTAATTGTTTTGTAAAAAAACACAAACAATAGTCGGCCGATGTTCGTACAAAATTATGGTGTAAGCGGACAACAGGATTTCACGTATCCTTAGATTGGGAAGGCATACCTTCAACTCCTTTGTTGAAAACGCTGTTTCCCTTTCTCAAACAGGCATGAAATGGAAAGTCATTGCTATCGTGCGAACTTCTGATATCATAAAGGGATAAGACTCTCAGGACCGGACAGTTAACATAGCGAATCGGAGGCAAGTAATGAACGAACCAACCAGCGCAGCTCCTGGAAAACAGGAACTTACCCGGGATGATCTTGCCGCAGCTGCACGTTTGCAGGAGGCGTTCCAGAAGATCAAATCTGAGCTGCGAAACAACATTGTGGGGATGGATCAGGTTATCGAGGAACTCCTGATCTGCATTTTCTGCCGGGGCCACTGCCTTCTGGTCGGCGTACCGGGGCTGGCCAAAACGCTCCTTATCTCCTCCCTCGCCCAGTGCCTTTCGCTTTCCTTCAACCGGATACAGTTCACGCCCGACCTGATGCCGTCCGATATCACGGGTACCGAGGTTATTCAGGAGGATAAGGCTACCGGCGAGCGGCGGTTCCAGTTCCTGCGGGGGCCGATTTTCGCCAACATAATTCTCGCCGACGAAATCAACCGTACGAGCCCGAAGACCCAGGCCGCATTGCTCGAGGGGATGCAGGAGTACCAGGTGACCGCCGGCGGTACAAAGCACTCTCTCGACCTCCCGTTTTTCGTCCTGGCGACGCAGAATCCCATCGAGCAGGAAGGGACGTATCCGCTGCCGGAGGCGCAGCTCGACCGGTTCATGTTCAACGTATATGTCGATTATCCGTCCGAGCAGGAAGAGTTCGACATCATGCGCCTTACCACCACCACACAGGACACCACGCTTACGCAGGTGATGAGCGGCGACGAGATTCGCAACCTGCAAAGCATTGTCAGGCGTGTGCCTATCTCGGACCACGTGATAAATTATGCCATTAACATGGTTCGCGCCACGCGTATCCGCAAGGATGAAGCGATACCGGAGCTCAAGGAAAAGCTCGCATGGGGCGCGGGCCCGCGCGCTTCGCAGTACCTGATTCTGGGCGGCAAAGCCCGCGCGGTGCTGCATGGACGCGAATACGTTTCGACTGAAGATATTGCGGCCGTTGCCCACCCGGTTCTCCGCCACAGGATTATCCTGAATTTCGCGGCTCAGGGAGAGGGGCTGACGTCGGACGACCTGATAAGCGATCTTCTGGAAAAGGTGCCGAAAGGCGGCGCCTAATAAAGGGAACCGAAGGAAATGAATACTCCCGCGGAATTGCTTTACGAAAAATACTTCGACCCGAAGGTCATCAACCGCATCGGCAGCCTCGAGCTCCGGGCCCGGCTTATTGTCGAAGGGTTCATATGGGGGCTCCATAAAAGCCCGTATCACGGTTTCTCGGTCGAGTTTGCCGACCATCGCGAATACGTGGTAGGCGACGACCTGAGGCACCTCGACTGGAAAGTATACGCGAAGACCGACCGGTACTATATCAAGCAGTACGAGGAGGAGACCAACCTCAACTGCACGGTCGTGCTGGACATTTCCGAGTCGATGCACTACGGTTCCATTCGACTCGCGCCGAACCAGCGCAGGCCGGGGCAGGGGCACGTGCTTACAAAGCACGATTACGCCTGCATGGTGGCTGCAAGCATTGCTTTCCTCGTCATAAACCAGTCGGACGCCGCGGGGCTCGCGCTTTTTGACGAGAAAATCGTAGACCATATCTCGCCCAAGATGTCCGAAGGCCATCTCCTGCCGTTGCTCGCTACGCTCGACTCGCGCGAGCCGAAGGAAAAAACGGACATCGGCGGCGTCCTGCGCAACATGGCGGGGCTCATTTCCCACAAGGGCATGGTCGTCGTCGTGAGCGACCTTTTCGGGCCAATCAACCACGTCACCCGCGGGCTGATGGACCTGCGCCACCGGGGCAACGACGTTATAGTATTCCACATCCTCGACCCGGCGGAGATCGAATTCCCGTTCGACAAGATGACCCTCTTTGAAGGCCTTGAAGAATATCCGGAGCTTCTTGTGGACCCGCTCGCGCTCAAAGAGGCCTACCTCGAGGAGGTCAACGGATTCGTCCGTGAAGTGAGAAAGGTTTGCCGTAACAACCAGATCGACTATGTTCTGCTTGACACGGGCCGCCCGCTTGACGAGGCGCTCTCAAGCTATCTTGCCTGGCGGCAGGGGGGGCGCTAATGCCGTTTTTCGACCGCGGCATGTTTCTCTGGGGACTTCTGGCGATTGCCATCCCCATTATAATCTACCTGCTCTTCAGGCAGAAATACCAGCGTATCCCATGGGCCGCGATGGAGTTCCTGCTTGCCGCAATCAAAAAAAACAAGCGCCGCCTCCAGATTGAAAACCTGCTCCTCCTCCTGATACGCATACTTATTATCGCGTTCCTCATCGGCGCGCTCGCAAAACCGATGCTGCATCAGGAAAGCGCTTTCGCAAAGCATATCAAGGGAAACAGAAACATCATAATGCTTATCGACGTTTCCTATTCCACGGCACACCGGACCGGAATGCGCTCCGCCCTCGAAAAGGCGCAGCAGATGGCCAAGAAAATCATTGCCGACCTGGAGGTCGGCGACAACATCGCTATCATTCCCTTCCACCGTTCGGTGAAAATGCACGAGATTGAGCCCGAGCCTATATCGGGTGCACGCACGAAGCGAAGGCTTACCGCGGAAATCGATTCGCTTGCGCCTACTTCCTATTCGACCGATATGACGGCCGCTTTTGAGGCATGCGAGACCCTGCTCAAGAAGCCGCAGCTTCGCGGCGCGCACGTCTTCCTTTTCAGTGATTTTACTCGGGTCGGATGGATAAAGCGCGGCGCAGCCGCCGGGAGTGACAGCGGTGAGATGCTTATCATAGACAACCCCGCGCTCAAAAACATTCTTCAGCGCCTGACGAAAACCAAGGCCCTGTTCACCTTCGTTGACGTGGGGCCGGCCGACACCGCTCCCAATTGCTCGGTGGGCTCGTTCCTGCCGGAGGATGCCTTTACCGTTACCGGCTACGTCCAGGTCTTTCACGTGCGCGTAAAGAATCACGGGAGCGAACCCATCAGAGGGACGCTCAATTTCCGCGTGGATGGCTCGGATGCCGGACGCCACGCCGTCGAAATAAAGCCAAATTCCGAAACCACGTTTCCATTCCCCTATGAATTTCATGAGCCGGGCTCGCACAGCCTCGCGGTCAGGTTCGACTCCGACAACCTGATGATCGACAACGACCGCTTTCTCGTGCTCGAGGTGCAGAAGTCCGTGAAGGCGCTCCTGGTTCCGGGCGAGCGCGTCCTCGGCGGCACGACGTGGGGCGATGACGAAGTCGATTTCGTGCGTGAAGCACTCAACCCCGTGCCCGAGGGGTCGCCCGCGCAGAGGGTGTCCGTTATTTCGAGCAATGAAATAGACCCGAGCGAGCTTGACGACGAAAAGCTGGAGAATTACTCGTTTATCGTCGTGGCAAACGTCGGCAGTTTCTCAGAGCAGACTATCCAGCGGCTGGAGCGTTACGTCCGTGGCGGAGGCGGGCTGTTCATGTTCGCCGGCGACCTGGTTTCGCCTGACAGCTACAACACCATGTTCACCCGCATGGTGGAAAAAACTCCCGAAAAGCCGGAAAGGAAAAGGGAACCGAAGAAAGCCGGAGATGAAAAGGAAGAAGAAAAGGAAAAAGAAAAAGAGGCCGTATTGCTTCTGCCCGCGCGGCTTCTTGCGCCGGTATCGGATGAGACGGGGCACAACCCGTTTACAATGACCCTTGAAAAACCCGACCATCCGTGCTTTGCGACTGACTTCAGTATCCCGAAACTGGCCGCGTTCGGCCGCGCGACCTTCCGCAAGTTCATCCAGACGAAAGTGGATGAAAACGACCGCGACGTCCAGGTGCTTGCGCGCTTCTCCGATGCCGGGCGGTCGCCCGCGATTCTGGAGCGGCGCTACAAGCGCGGCCGCATCATATTTGTCACGACGACCGCGGATGTCGCCTGGAACCAGTGGGTGGCGCATCCCGCGTTCATCGCGTTCATCCAGGATTGTTCCCGCTACCTCGCCACGGGAAAGGCGCAAAGAAGGACGCTCAGCGTGGGCGAGCCTTTTGAGGCCGAATTCCCCGAAGAGGCGTGGACCGAAAATGTCGAGCTTATCAACCCGCAGGAGGAGCGGGAGCCGCTCGACTTCCATGAAATCGAATTCGAAGGCAAAAGGTTTTATCGCCTTGATTATGCCGAGACGGATGCGGCCGGCATCTATACGATTTCGCTGAACCGCCCCGGCCGGCCGGAGGAGTTGTATCACTTTGCCGCGAACGTGGACCCGGCCGAGGGAAATCTCGAAAAAATCGGCAAGTCGGACCTCCTGGCCTTCGTTCCGCAGAAGCTGAAATGGAAGTGGAGGGAATACGCGCGGCAGGAGGATATGGCCGAGTCGGAGGACGAGCCCGTGGCCAAGCAGCCCCAGCTCTGGTTTTACTTCATCATGGCCGTGCTCGCCCTTATGGTTCTGGAAACGATACTCGCGCAGCGGTTCGGCGCGCGCCGCGCGGAAACCGAGGAAGTCGGGTCCTGAACGAGTTGCGAGTTGGAAGAAGTTTCGAGTTCCGAGTTTCGAGTAATATATAATTGCAGCACTCTTCATTCGTTACTCAATACTCGATACTCGGTACTCTGGACTCGCTACTCGATACTTCTGGTGCCCTGACGGGAGATGCGAATGCAGCTGATTCAATGGCTGGCAGTTGAAACGACCGAATCGAAGTGGGACCTCCGGTGGCTGTGGATGCCGAAGGCATACTTCGTGCCGATAATCTTTCTCATCGTTATCGCATTCGCTCTGTTCTTCTACTTCAGGGAGACGCGCACGGCCTCGCGCGCACTCAAGACATTCTGCGCGGCGATGCGCACCCTTCTCTTCGTCCTGCTTCTGCTTCTCCTTTTCGAACCCGTCTGGACGATGATCGAGACCGAGATTATACCGTCGACCGTGGTGGTAATGATCGACGATTCGCTATCGATGGCGTTTACGGACTCTCACCCGGACGACGACAAGGTCGAGCGGATTGCCGCGGCCGCGGGCGTTGACCGTGAAGAAGTCCGCAAGCTGACGCGCCTCGAACTGGTAAAGAAGATACTGCGGAAAAACGAAGCACTGGCAAAACTGGCTGAAAAGCATACTCTACTGGTTTACAGCTTTTCAAACGACCTCGCGGCGCAGCGGAAACTGGCCGGGCCCAAAGACGCCAAAAAAGAAAAGGTTGAGGACGGGGAAAAAACCGCTGAGGGCGGCCCCGATTCCGCGGGCGGGGAAGACCAAACCGACATTACTCTGAAAGGCATCAGGGCCCACGGCGACGCGACGCGTATATTCGACAACCTGCAGCGCGCCTACCACCTGAACCGCAGGAAGAAGATCGCGGGAATAGTCCTGATAACCGACGGCTGCAACAACGCGGGCCGCAAGCAGCATCCGAAGTTTCTCGAGGGCCTGAGGAGTAGAAAGGTTCCCGTCTACACGGTCGGCGTTGGAAACCCGCTCCCGCCGCGCGATATCTGCCTTGATGACCTCGAGAGCAATGAAATCGTCATTGCGGGGGACGTCGTCGAGTTCAAGTTCTCGCTCAGGCAGTCGGGCTATACCGGGCGCTCGCTGCCCGTCAGGTTGAAGTTTACGCAGGGCGAGGTGACGCGGGAGGTCGAGAAGGATGAATACGTTCTGGTGGAAGACCCGACCGGCCAGCGCGAAATACTGCGTTACAAGGCCGCGGAGCCCGGTGAGTACGAGGTCGCGGTCGAGGCCGACGTCCTGGATGGGGAGCAGGACAAGACAAACAACGTGAAGCGGGCAAGGCTCAAAGTCGTCGACCAGAAAATCAGGGTGCTTTACGTGGAGGGCCAGCCGCGCTGGGAGTACCGCTACCTCAAAACAGCGCTCCGGCGCGACCAGACTATGAAAATGCAGTGCCTCCTTCAGAGCGCGGACATGCGTTTCACACAGGAGCACTCGGAGGATGTGGAGCCGCTTATCGCGTTTCCGCTCTCCAAGAAAGAACTGTTCGAGTACCATGTCATCATCTTCGGCGACGTTGACCCGAACCCGTTCCGGGGTTCGACCGCGGTCAGGCTTATCGACGAGCATTTGAAGTGGATTCGCGAGTTCGTACTCGAGCGCGGCGGCGGGTTCCTGATGATTGCCGGCGAAAACTACTCGCCGCGGGAGTACGCCGACACGCCGCTGGCCGACATCCTGCCGGTCGAGTTCGAGAAGATGCCGCAGTCCGGCGAATCCTTCGCCGTGCGCGGGCCGATTACACGGTCGTTCAGGCCCGTGCCCACGCCCGAAGGCTGGGCGTCGGAGCTTCTCCGGCTTTCGCCCGACTCGCAGTTCAACCGCGAATTATGGGTCGATTCCAACTCAAGCGACAACCTCTTCGATTCCGACACCCTGCCCGGTTTCTACTGGTATTTCCCGGTGAAACGCGCGAAGCCCATCGCCACCGTCCTGCTCGAGCATCCAACCGAACTGGACGAGGAGTCGCCCCCGAAACCCCGGGTCATTATGGCCTGGATGAACGCCGGGCGCGGCGTCACGATGTTCAGCGGCTGCGACGAGACCTGGCGCTGGCGCGCGGGCGTCGGCGACAGGTATTTCTATCGCCTCTGGGGCCAGGCGATCCGGTTCCTGGCGCTCAGAAAGCTTCTCGGCCGCACCGACCGCTTCTCCGTCACCACCGGGAAGCGCGTATACACGCTCGGTGAAACGGTGAAAATATCCGGTGAGTTTCTCGACCCCGACTTCAACCCGGAATCGGCCGAAACGCAGACCGTGACGCTGCTACGGCCGGACGGTACGACCGAAAAACTTACGCTCAGCAAGGACCCTCACCGCGAGGGCCGTTATACCGCGACCATGCTTGCGGAGACGGCCGGCGACTTTACGGCCTCGATTGAGCACGGGGAGAAGAAAGTCGCCTCGACGACCTTTTCAATCGAGGTCCCGAGCAGGGAAAAAATGACCCGCCAGCTCAACGTGGAGCTGATGCAGAAAATAGCCGTGAATACGGGTGGAGAATATACTGAAATCGAGAAGTCCGGAACTATCCCGGAAAAAATAAAACCCATTCGCAGGACGCTTTCGAAACGCAGGCTGGTCGAGCGTGTTATTGACAACAGTAAGCTGATGCTGCTTTTCCTGCTGGTGTTTTTCGGTGTTATAACTATCGAGTGGATTCTCCGTAAAAGGAGTAAGATGCTGTGATTGAGGAAGGGAATAAGGAAATAAGGGAACAAGGGAATAAGGAAATAAGGAAATAAGGAAATAAGGTAATAAGGAAACAAGGAAACAAGGGAATAAGGGAACAAGGTTATAATTAAAAATTCTTTTATTTATTTACTTGTTTCCTTATCTACTTATTTTCTTATCACTTCTTCATTTAGCGGCGCAGCTTGCTGCGCGTGTCTTAGAATAAGGAAATGAAGGATAAGGGAATGATGATTGCGAAAAGTCCAAAAGGAACCGGCGGAACCCGTTGGCCGCGTTTTGTGCGCATGTTGCTGTGCTTTTGCGTTATTGCCGTGCTGATGACCGTGCGCAATGAAGGCTTGAGGCCGGTATCCGCCGGTGAAAACGAGGCAAGCGCAAACAAGCTGACAATTTCGCTTATTGCGCCGAATGCTGATGAAGTATTCGAGCAGCTCGACCGCCTTGCCAGGGAAAAGAAATGGCTCGATTACTTCAAGACCGCGGACCGGGCGATGGAGTGCCACGGTGAAATGCTCTACCAGGTTACATACAATTTTTATGAAAACTTCGGCGTAATCCTGCGCAGGCGCATTCACGCGCTCCCGAAAGAAGCTTACGACGTGTTCAGGGAATACTACGACACGGCCGCCGGCGCCCAATTCTCGGGATGGGAGCGATGCCGCGACCGGAAGATGCTCGTTGAAATCGTGGAAAGGTATTTCCCGTCAAGCTATACGGATGAAGCGCTCCTGAAGCTGGGCTCGCTTGATTTCGAGTCCGGACGGTACCGCCGCGCCGCGAAGTGGTTCAGGATGCTCATCGATTTCTATCCCAACCCCGATAAGCCCAGGGAAGACGCGCTCGTCAAGGCCGCTTTCGCGTACAGCGCGTCGGGCGACGCAAAGAAGATACTGGGGCTTGTAAAATACGCCAAAGAAAACGGGATGGACAAGAAGCCCGCGGGCGTTTTGCCGGAAGAAGGCTCGCTGACGATCGGCCAGTTGCTGATGAAGCTGACCGATGCCGCGCTGCACCGGCGAGTAGACCGGGCGAGGCTGAAGGAGCTCCTTGCGAACTGGCCGACGCTTCGCGGCAACCAGCAGCGAAACAGGCTTGCCGAAAGAGACCTGGTGCCGGGCGGGATTGTCGGCGTTTACGACAGGATCAGGAATTACGGCAGCCCGGTGGAGTCCGTTAACCAGGGGCGTTATTTCGGAATAAGCCAGCAGAGGGTTCAACAGGATGTAACTGACTATTACCCGTTCTTCCCCGCGGTCTACGGTGGAAAAGTTTTTATCCCGGCGCAGCACTTTGTGGGCGTGATAGACCTGAAAAACGGCAAGCGGCTGCGGCCCTTCGCCGCGCCCGCGATGCGGTATCCCGAGGAAGAAGAGAACAAGGAACTGGAAAACAACCGCCAGCTTATTTACTCGCTGCATGTGGACCGCGACGGGCTTTACAGCTCGCTTACAACCGGGAAGTGGGGCGGTACCAACTACATGGGTATTGACGTTCGCGGGAAAATGTACGAGCGAAACATGTTCGCGTTCGACAAACCCGGGCGGACCCTGTGGAGCACAAGGCTTTTCTGCGATGTTTCCGAGAACGCGCACCACGCCGTCCCGATCGCGCCCGTGCGGGTGGGAGACAAGATGATTGTCTCCGCCTACGACAACTCCGAGTGGACTATCGCCAAGCTTGTTGCCTTCAACGTCCACAGCGGCAAATGCGAATGGATGACGCCGATCTGCTACAACAAGCTGGAACTGACGATGTTCGGCGCGCAATCGAGGGAGCCACTGATATCGCCGCTGGCCGAGCGCGATGGCATCGTCTACTTTTGCACCAACCTGGGCGCGCTCGCCGCCGTTGACGGAGAAACAGGGCGTATCCTCTGGATCCGCGCTTACGATGAAATCGAAATCGAAGCCGCCGTGCGGCATATAACCATTAAGCGAGAGATGTTCTGGGAAAACTCGCCGCCCGTTATTTCAGACGACGTAGTTATTACTACTCCGCTTGATTCCAGGCTCTGCTACGCTTTCGAACTGGAGACGGGGAAGTTGCGCTGGAACATCAAGTACGATCATCATGGCGAAGATAAAGGACCTTATCCCACGGTGGTTAACCGAATGGTAGGCGTGTCGTCCGGTAAAGTTATATTCTCGGGATCCAGGATTATGGCGATTGATATAAAGACCGGACTGAGAATATGGAAAGTCGAGCTGGAGACGAACCGCTACGCGGTTGCAGCGGGCTGCCTTTCAAAGAGATATGTCTATATCCCACACAGGCGGGGATTCCGCGTATATAATATCAGAAACGGTGACCGCGTACACGAGCATATCTTCAAAAGGCCTACGGAGGAAGCCGGGAACCTGTTGATTGCAGGAGATTATTTTATTACGACCTCGAAGATGTATGCCACGGTTTTCCGCGGCGTGCCGCTGGAAAAGCGCTCGAGAACGGCGCGAAGGTCCGCTGCCAAGGAGAGTGATTGATGAGTATCCGCTTTCGGCGAATATTTCTACTGATTGTGGTCCTTGCCTTAGGGTTCGCCCTGCCGGTGGTGGGCCGCCCCGGTCCGGCCGGCTTCCCCGTACCGCCCGCGGGCGCCTTCACGCCGTCGAAAGACAACCTCGATTTTCGCGGAGAGATTACACGAAAAATTCGTAGGGCAATCGAGCGCGGCCTCGCGTACCTTGCGTCAACGCAGGACGACTCTGACGGCTCCTGGCGCTGCAAGGTCGGAAGAAAAATCTCCAACAATTACTCGGCCGTTACCATGAATAACACCGACAACGACAAGAATGTCGGCGTTACCGCTCTTGCCGCCATAGCTTTCATGGCGCACGGTGACGTGCCGGGGCGCGGGCGCTACGGCGAGAACGTGCGAAAAGCCGTACTGTTTCTAATGAAGTGCCGCAAAAAGGCGACCGGGTTCATCAAGTGTGCGGATAGCCGCATGTACGAGCATTCCTTCGCCACGCTTGCGCTTGCAGAGGCCTACGGCATGACGCATGAAAGCACTTTCCCTGAAAAGTTCAAGCTCGGCGAAACGCTGCGCGCGGCCGTCAAGCAGATCGTAAGCGCGCAGAACCATGAAGGCGCGTGGCGATACCTGCCACAGGCGACCGACAGCGACATTTCGGTAACGGTGACGACCCTGATGGCTCTGCGCGCGGCGCGGAATTCAGGCATTTTTGTCCCCAAGTCCGCGATTGACCGTGCGCTTGACTACGTCCGCGAATCGGCCCGCGCTGTCGACGGAGGTTTCTGGTATCAGATTAAGGAGCTCAAGAAGGGACAGATGTCGCGTGTTACGTACGCTCTGACCGCTGCCGGCGTCGCTTCCCTGATGTACGCGGGTGAATATAACGTCAGGGAAGTCAAAAAGGGTGTCAAGTATTTGGAGACAAGGGGACGACAGCCGAGAAAGGTTGGGATGAGAACCAACTTCGAGTACTTTTACGGCCAGTACTACGCCGCCCAGGTTTTTTTCCAGGTAGGCGGCGAAAAGTGGAAGAGGTGGTACCGCAAAGTCGCCGGCGATATCGCGAACGGCCAGTTCCCCGACGGCCGGTGGCATGACAGGGTCGGCCCGAATTACGCCACCGCGATGGCGTGCATTATTATGGAACTCCCGTACAGGTATCTGCCGCTGTTTCTGCGATAGGAGAAAAACGGGTGATAACGCTCCCTGAAATAATCGACCGGAAGCTGGGCGCGCTCAGGGCGCGCCTGAAGACAACCGCGTTCATCGAGGGATGTGCCATACTCATCCTGGTACTGTTTGCGATGATTGTCTTCACGTTCCTTTTCGATTATACGACTCCGCTTCCGTGGGGGATGCGCGCGTTTCTGGACCTGGTCGCGCTGGTGCTCCTGACCTTTGCGGCGAGGCGCTGGCTACTCAGACCGCTTGCACGCAGGCTGGACCAGGATTCGCTCGCGATAATGGTCGAGGAGGAATACGCCGGCGGCGAAAAAGCCTTTTACGACTCCCTTATCTCGACCGTCCAGTTCTCCCGCGACCGGCAGCTTGAATTCGAATTCAACAGCCCGGTGCTTGTGGCGAAGGTCGTTTTAGGCACGGCAACGAAATCCAGGGGCGTCGATTTCAACCGTGCGGTGAAGCCGGGGAAAGCATATCGCTTCGCCCTGTGGGCGCTTCTGGGTATAGTTGCAATCGGGCTGTACGCCAAAACATATCCGGAAAATGCAGGGATGTGGTTTTCCAGACAGGTGCTCCTGTCGGACAGGGAATGGCCGAAAGTCAACGAGCTCGTCCTGATCAATAAAATCGAAGACCTTACTGTGGCGCACGGGGAAATGCTCGAAATACTGTTCCGCTCCGTCGGCAAGCGACCGCCGCGGCACGTTACGCTGACCGCATGGTTCGTCGACGACCTGGGGAACCCAGTCGGTGGAAAGAAGCGCGTCGACACTTTCGATATGGAAGCGCACGGTACGGAAATCTTTTCACGGACCTTCGACCCGGTGGGCGCCTCTTTCAAGTTCTTCGTGGAGGGCGGTGATTTCAGCTCCGAAGACAAACCCTACATGGTCAGGGTTCTCACGAGGCCGCATATCGAGTCGATAGTCTGCGATATCGAGTACCCGCCATACGTAACCGAGAGCGGTTTCCCTCCGCCCAGGAAACATTACACGGGCAACCTGCGGGAGCCCGAGGGCGCGCTCGTTCGGTTCAAGGCATACACGTCCAAGCCGGTCAAGTTCGCAAAGCTGATGGGCATTGCCCCGATTGGCGATGCGCCCGCAACGTTCGAGGGCGGTCGTATCGGACGCATCGGCTCTATTCCGGTTTCTGAAAAGGAAGAGCCCAAGCCGGTTACCCACGATTTCCCCGAAGGCACGGGAAACGTTATAGAGGGGGCGTTCCGTATCCCGCCCAAGGCGACCCGGTACCGCTTCTTCCTGAGAGACGTGCAGGACTTCGAGTCAAAGCCCGCCTATTTCCAGCTGACCCCGATTCCCGACACGCCGCCGCGGGTTGCCATCAAGATGCCCGGAAAGAATATCGAGTCGACGCCCGTCGCGGAGGTTACGCTCAAAGTCGATGTGACTGACGACTACGGCGTCGAGAGTCTCCGCTGTTTCTGGCTGCGCAGACGCGAAACGGCGTCGGGGATAGAGGAGACAAAGCCCGTACTGCTTGACTGGGGAAACGTGTCCGGCCTGGGCGGCAAGAAAGTCAACCACAGGTTCGTGTGGGACCTATCGACGATTGGGCTGAAAGTCGGCGACACGATCTTCTATCACATGGAGGCCGGGGACGCCAAGGAGATCGGCGGACCGGGACTCGGCAAGAGCGACGAGTTCAAGATCCGAATCGTTTCTCCCGATGAGCTCAAGCACACGTACGCACAGGTCATTGACAGGATAAGGGACAACCTGCGGCGGACGAAGGAGTTCCAGCGCAAGACGCGGGATTCGCTGAGCGACCTTGCCTCCGAAATCGTGTCGGAAAAGAAGTATGACCGGGAAATGAAGGCCCAGACGTCGCTCATTAGAGCGGACCAGCAGGAGCGTATCGGGCGTCCCATATCCAGGCTTGCCGAGGATTTTGCGCGCGTGATGCAGACCATGAAGGACAACAAGATTATCTCGCCCGATACTTTCGCGGAGTTTGCCAACATCCAGCGCATGCTCGAGGACCTGGCGAAAGAGACGATCCCGAGTGTGACGCGCGAGCTCGAGCGGGCGAAGGAAAAATCATATAAGGAAGACCCGGTCGAAAACATCGAGCGCGCCATCGAAGCGCAGGAACAGGTGATCGACTCGCTGCAGGGCATTGTCGACCGCTTGACCGACTGGTCGGACATAAACGATATCATACGCGAAGTCGAACGCCTCAAGCGCATGCAGGAGGGATCGTGGGAATCACTCAAAAAACTCCTGCAGGGGGAACCGAAATAACGCCGTGTGCGTCTAAATGATGCACACATCGGATAATCCTGCGGGCCGGTTTATGCCTGCAACATGTATCTCGTGTAACGTGGGAAGAGGGGAGATTCGGAAACGTTAACGCCAAAAACTATGAGGTGATGGCATGAAATACTTCAATTTCGTTCTCATGAGCATGGTCGCCGTTTGCGTGGTTATGTCGCCGGCGGGCGCGGCTGTCGCCGCGGAAGATTCCAATGAGTTCCTGAGGGAACGTCTTGCAAAGGACCAGGCTACGATCGAGAACAAGCTTAAAATTATTTCCCGCAAGATGGATGACCTCGCCGGACAGCTCGGCGAGTCCCACCCGGAAGAGGCCAAGAGGCTGCGCGAGGGTTTTGCCGAAACCCAGAAGCGCAACATCGAAAGCGAGATGGAAAAGATAAAGAACCTTATCAAGAAAGGCGACCTGCTCGCCGCCGCCGAGAAGCAGCAGCAGGTTATCGGGCACCTCGACGAGATTCTGAAGATACTCGTCGGGCGGCAGGAACAGCTCGATATTGATAAGAAAGAGCGCGAAAATGCCGAAGCGCTCCGATCCATCCAGGAGCTTATCGACAAGCAGCGGGAACTGAAGGATAAACAGGGCGACGTCAATGCAGACAAGGATCAGATCAGGAACCTGAAAGACCTCCAGAAGAGAATCGAGGAACTCCAGGCCGAGCAGAGGAAACTGCTCGAACAACCCGCCAGAAAATCCGAGGAGGGAAAATCTTCCAAACTCCAGTCGCTCGACGAAGCCATAAAAAAGGTGGAAAAGCTTCTCGATGATGAAACGGAATTGCAGAAGGAGACGGAGAAGGCAGAAGAAACCCAGGCTGCCGTTGATGCGGAAGCTTCACGCATTGATGGATACATCGAAGAGCTCAACGATATGATCGGAGAGCAGGAAAAAGCGCTCAAAGATCTCGGCGAAAGCGCCCAGCCGTCTGAATCTGAACAGGGAAAGGCTGAAGAATCTGAAGCAGAGAAAAAGGGCGAAAAAACAGGTAAGCCCGTAGCGGGAAAACAGCCCGGTTCCCCCGGAGAAGGGGAAAAGAAGGCAGGTAAAGAAGGTAAAGAAGGACCCGGCGAAAAGACCGCAAAATCCGGGGAAGGAACCAGGAGCGGTCAGGAAAAAACCGCCGGCAAACAGGAAAAACCGGGCGAGGGCGGCGTGGCCAAAGCAGGTAAACCCTCAGAGAGTAAGGCTACCCCTTCAAGCTCCCAGGCCGCAAAAGAGCTGGCCCGGAAAATGAAACAGCTTGCCGAGAAAATGGGCGCCCTTTCGGGCATGGAAAAAGGCGCGTCGAAAAAGGCATCGAACCTTTCCGAAAAAGTCGGCAAGGCGGCAAAGTCCGCTTCTGGAAAACGGGGCCAGCGCTCGAGTGCCCGCAATATGGCAAGTGCGTCCCGCTCTCTTGGCGACGCTGCCAAGGAAATGGAAAAAGCAGGAAAGCACCTCAGCAATGCGTCCTCCAAGGCCGGGAATGCTTCCGCCGATACGCAGAAGGGGCAGAAGGCTGCACTATCATCTGATGCCTCGCGGACGCAGGCGGTTGAAGCGATTAAGAAAGCGATTGCAGGGCTCAAGGGTGCGCGCGGTAACCTCGTTGCCGCACGCGCCAAGAAAGCGATAGCGAGAGAAGAGAAAATGGCTTCGCTTTCCAACCGTCAGGAAGATCTTGCAGGGCAGGTTGGAGAGACCGCGCGCCAGCTTGAAAAGTATGCCGGCGGCCAGCAGGCCGGCAAGCAAGGCGGCCAGCAGGCAGGCAAGCAGGGCGGTCAGCAGGCAGGCAAGCAAGGCGGACAACAAGCAGGCAAGCAGGGCGGCCAGCAGGCAGGCAAGCAGGGCGGTCAGCAGGCAGGCAAGCAAGGCGGAC
>SOJX01000037.1 GCA_004376375.1 Planctomycetota bacterium | reverse complement strand
TGGACCGACGTCTCTCCCGGCGGAGTTGCAGGAACCGATTTCCCGACCGGCCGCAGTAATCATGCGATGGCGTTCGACGGCGCCAATGTCGTGCTTTTCGGCGGCGGCGCCAACGAAGACACCTGGGAGTGGGACGGCGCAGCGTGGACCGACGTCTCTCCCGGTGGAGTAGCTGGAACTGATTACCCGACCGGACGCAACCAGCATGTAATGGCCTACGATGGCACCAACGTCGTATTGTTCGGCGGAAACACCGATCCCGACTTCAGTGAAACATGGACCTGGGACGGCGGCAACTGGTCAGACTCGTCTCCCGCCGGGACCGAAGGCATAGACAATCCCTACGGGTGCGAGGGGGCCGCGATGGCCTATGACAGCACACGCGGCGTTGTCGTAATGTTCGGAGGCGACCACTGGTTCGGCGATAGTTCCTATGAAGCCAATACATGGGAATGGGACGGCACAGCCCAGACCTGGACGAACGAATCGCCCCAGGGCGCAGAAGGAGTAACCATTCCCTCAGCGAGGCGCTTCCACTCAATGGCTTTTGATGCCGGACGCAACGTGGTCGTGATGTTCGGCGGCTCGAAGGGCCAGGATCCCGAATACTATCTCGACGACACCTGGGAATGGGACGGAACCACATGGGCGAACGTATCTCCCACTACCGGGACCGCAGGGACCGACTGGCCCTCCGCGAGGCGCGGGTCCTATATGGTTTACGACCCTGACCGCGCGGTAGTTGTCCTGTTCGGCGGAGAGTTCGACTATAACAGCATCTATTATAACGACGTGTGGGAATGGGACGGCACCACATGGACCGACGTGTCACCCACATCAGGAACGGCCGGAGTGGATTTCCCGGAAGAACGACGTTTTCACGCGATGGCCTACGACACCGCGCGCGACGTTATTGTAATGTTCGGAGGGGCAAACGATGACGGCGGCCTCATGTTCGACGACACGTGGGAATGGGACGGCACCGCAGGCGCCTGGACGGAAGTCACTCCCGTCGGTACGCCCGGAACGGACTATCCCATAAAGCGCCGGATTCATGACATGGTCTACGACAGCGCTCGCGGAGTCTGCGTCATGTTCGGCGGGGAGGATTATAGCTCCAACATTTACTTTGAAGATACATGGACGTGGGACGGTTCCGAATGGATTAACGTCTCCCCTCCGGGAGTATCGGGGTTACACTTTCCGGAAATGCGCCGCCATCACAAAATGGCATACGACAGCAACCGCGGTGTAACGGTGCTGTTCGGTGGAGAGTGGGATCAGGCCACCATAGTCTACGGCGATACATGGGAATACGACGGCTCTATCTGGCAACAGATTTCCATGAAGGGTGGCGTGGAAGGAACCGACTTTCCCCTTGCGCGCCGCGGCCATGCAATGGTATTCGACAGCAACCGTGGCGTAATGGTGCTGTTCGGCGGAAACCAATTCTATGGCGTCTCACAGTGGTGTCTTAACGATATCTGGGAATTCTAACCGGTCTGCGGTTATATCCCTGGGTTGACTTTCCCGCACGGGCTTCCTTTCAGGAAGCCCGAGCTTTTTTATCACAGGAGATCAGCCGATAAATTCCCTTTTGGCCGGCCGGGAATCTCCCCGGCCGGTTTTTTTATATGCACGGTAAGATGTATTTTTTGACCTTTAGCGGGCGGGCCTGCGTGACCTGAGGATGAAGTCTTTGGCCGCTTTGAATTTCAACTGGATTATCCGCCCGGTGATGAAGTTCTGGATGTCTTTCTTTTCCGAGGCGAATTTCCCGGTTACGAAACGGAAGGCGCGCGAATCCTGCTTCTGAAGCAGAATCGCAACGATGCTGCGCTTGTTGGCGGCGGCTTCGGGGTTGTCGAATTCCTTCATCAGGAAGTTGATCGCCCTTTCATCCCCGAAGCTGCCTATGGCGGAAATTATGGTTCTCAGAACGTTCCCGTCTTTCTCGCGGGAGTAAATGGAAATCAGGAAATCAAGCGTCTGCGAGTTCCTGTTCTGCAGCAGCGCGGATATGATATGGCATTTGCAGGGCGCGGCCTCGGGGTTTTCATATTCCTTCTTCAGGAAGTCCGTCGCTCTTGCTTCCCTGAACCTGCCGATGAACCGGATAATGGTCCGGACGGCGTTTCTGTCCTTTTCGCCCGAATAGGTGGAAATCAGGAAATCCAGGGTGCGCTCACTTTTATTCTGCATCAGCGAACCGAGTATGTCGCACTTATAGGCCGCGGCCGCGGGGTCGTCGTATTCCTTCATCAGGAAGGCCGTCGCCCTCGCTTCCCTGAACCGGCCGATGAACTGAATAACGGTCGCGACAATACTCTGGTCCTTCTCGCTTGTATAGATTGAAAACAGGAAACTGAGCGTTCGAGGGTCTCCCGTCGTCACGAGCGCCTTGATTATGTCGCACCGGTAAAGGGCGAGGGTTGGGTTGTCGTATTCCTCAATCAGGAAACCGGCCGCCCTTTCGCCCCTGCGGCAGCCGATGGCGGCGATAATGGTCTTGATTACGTTCCGGTCCTTTTCGCCGACGAGGTTCGAAAACAGGAATTCGAGTACCCGCGAATCCCCGGTTGAGAGCAGCGCCCACACGATGTTGCATTTGTAACAGGCTGCGCGGCGGCTGTCGAATTCTCCCATCAGGAAATTCGCAGCCCTCTCCCCCTTGCGGCAGCCGATGGCAGAAATAATGCTACTGACAACGCCCTGGTTCTTTTCGCGTGTGTAAATGGAAATGAGGAAATCGAGGGCGCGCGGGTCTTTGCAGGACGCAAGCTGCTGGACAGCCTTCACCCTCTGCCCGACGGCCTGTCTTGACGCGCACTCGTACCGCAGAACAAGCGCTTCATAATCGCCGGCAACCTTGATCGGCCCCGCCTCCGCCGGCTGCAGGTAAACGAAAGAAACCAGTACGGCAACGGCAGCGGGCATGAGAACTGTGATATATCTGCGCTTTACCATTCTGATTTCCCGGTCGTGCGGTCAATGGGGCTCCGGCTTTCGCTATTCCTGCATTTCAGTTTTCGGCTTCTTATGCGGCTTTTCTTGACGCTGAAGTATACCCTTAAAATAACGCCAAAAGCAAATTCGAGCGCATTTTATCGCCTGACGCCCCGAAGCGTCTCTATAACTATTTCACATGTGCGGAGTTACAAGATTTACAACGCCGAATCGGCCGGAAATATGTTGCATCAGGGCGGCTATTACTTATAATCGATGTATAGGGAAAAGCGTACGCCATAATATTGCGGGCTTCGCGCCGCGATAAACATATATCCATTTATTTTCCCTCCGAGGCTTTCTTGAATACCGGCAGATTCATAGTGCTCGACGGGCCAGACGGCTGCGGAAAATCCACGCAGGCGAAGATGCTGGAGCAGGCGCTGGCGGAAAAATATCCTGAAAAAGAGATAATCACCACCCGCGAGCCGGGCGGGACCGCGGCCGGGGAAGAAGTACGAAACACTCTTCTGCGCCATTACCCGGACGGGGCGACCCTCTTCTCCGAAACCGAGGTATACCTCTTCTTCGCCGCGAGGGCGCAGCTTCTTCGAGAGGTCATCAAGCCGGCAATTAAGGAAGGAAAAGTAATAATCTGCGAGCGCTGGGCTTCGGCAACGCTTGCATATCAGGGTTACGCCGGCGACATCCCGATAGAAAAAATCGAGGAAACCGGCAGGCTTGCCCTTGACGGAATCGAACCCCATCTGCTGATAATTCTGGACGTCGAAGCCGGCGACGGACTGGACAGAATGGAAGGCGACGCCGACCGAATCGAGGCAAAATCGCTCGAGTTTCATAAAAAAGTCAGAGAAGGTTTTCATAAAATCGCGGAGCAATACGAAAACGCGGTACTGATAGAAGCGGGTACTATCCAGGAAACGCACAAACGCCTGCTGCAAGAGGTTGAACGTGTCCTTTGACGGTGTGCTGGGACAGGAGCATATTATAAAGCGGTTCGAGTCCGCGATAAAACGCGGCCGGCTCGCGCACGGGTTCATATTCGCCGGGCCCCGCGGCTCGGGAAAAACCACCCTTGCGCTCGCGCTTGCGCGGCGGCTGCTCTGCAACGGAAAAAACGAGCCCGGATGCGATTGCAGCCAGTGCGCAAAACTTGCAATGGACGAAAACGGAATCGTCAGCCACGGCGACGTCCACATCCTCGCGCCCGATGTGCAGACGATTCGCGTCGAGCTTATCCGAAAGGAGCTTATCGACCGCGTCCCGTTCCGCCCGGTCGAGGGAAAATACAAGTTCTTCATCATGCAGGAGGCCGAGCGGATGGTGCCCGCAGCCTCCAATGCGTTTCTGAAAACGCTCGAGGAGCCGCCGACGAACACGATAATAATACTCGAATCGCGCCGGCCCGAGCTTTTCCTCGACACTATCCACTCGCGCTGCCAGATGGTGAGGCTTGCGCCTCTGGACGAGGAAACGTTTATCTCGGAGCTTCGCAGCCGCGAGGAGGCGGTGAATACGGAATCGGCCCGCTTTCTGTGGCGTTTCACCGGCGGCGCGCTCGGAGAGGCCCTGCGCCTGACAGCGGAGGAGTGGCTCACAAAGGGGGACGAATTCATCAACCTCCTCGACCCGGAAAACTGCGAAGACCCGTTCGAGTTTGCGGAAACTTACGCGCGCAAAACGAAACGGGGAACGCTCGAAGAGCAGCGCGGCATTATCTCGATTCTTCTCGACTTCGCCATCGAGCGGCTCCGGCTCCGGCTGAGGGACCTGTGCAAGAGTAAAGACGCGCATGCTGAAGCCGACGTTGAAAAGGTGGAGGACGCGCTTTCCCGGCTCTTCCATGCAAAAGAACTCATTCGCTCGAACGTGCGCGTCGAGAGCGCGCTGGAGCGCCTCGCGAGGCGGTTCCCCGCGCACGTCGGAAGGAAATAGAAGTGGACGAACCAAGGCAACCGGAACCTGACAACGAGAAAAAAGAAGAGAAGCCCGAAAACGCGCCGGACGGCGAGAAGGAAGAAAAGCCCGAAGACGCGCCGGACGGCGAGAAGGAAGAAAAGCGCGAAGACGCGCCGGCCGACGCGGCTGAAAAGCAAGAGACCGGGGAACAGGCCGAGACGCGGGAAGAAACCCCCAGGCCGCCCGAACCGGAGCAGCCGCCCAGAAAGTTCTACTCGGTACTGATAAACTACGGGGTAATCCAGAACATCGGGCTGTTCAAGGCCCGCTCGGACATATTTTCGCGCGGCGACCAGTGCGTTATCAAAACCGAGCGCGGGCTGGAAATCGGCGAGGCGCTGACGGACGCGGAGCTGATCGACCAAGACAACGAAATAGAAACGGTGGGAAACGTCATCCGGCAGGCGACGGAGAACGACCTGAAAAAGGTCGAGGAAATCAACAGCAAGGCTTCGGTTGAAGAGCACAAATTCTGCTTCGATAGGATTCACGAACTGAAACTGCCCATGAAGCTCGCTATGGTCGAGCATCTCTTCGGCGGCGACAAAATCATTTTCTATTTCCTGTCCGACGGGCGGGTCGACTTCCGCCAGCTCGTCAAGGAGCTCGCGCGGGAATACCGCACGCGAATCGAGATGCGGCAGATCGGCGTCCGCGACGAGGCGAAGATCGTGGCCGACTACGAGCACTGCGGCCGTGAAATCTGCTGCCGGACATTTCTCCGCTCGCTCGACCCGGTCACGATGAAAATGGCGAAGAACCAGAAGGCGACGCTCGACCCCGCCAAGATTTCGGGCGCCTGCGGGCGGCTGATGTGCTGCCTGCGGTTTGAAGACCCGGTCTACGCCGATCTGAAAAACAACCTGCCGAAGAAAGGTTCTATTCTGAAATGCAAGGACAACGCCGGCCTGGTGCTGGACGTGGATATAATCTCCGAATCGGTAAGGTTCGCCGAAAAAGACGGAGACGTCCACATCGTCCACCGCAGAGAGCTCCGGGGCGAATGCCTTTCGGCCGGAGGGGGAGACAAAATCTGGCGCGACGGTAAATACGTGCCCGACACAAAAGCTACGGAAGAGTTTCGCGCCACGCTCGCCCACCGGCATCGGGAATACAACGAGCCGGCCCCGCGAACTGACGGGCTGAAGCCCGAGCCGAAGCCGAGAACGCCGGAACCTTCCAAAAGGGAACGGTCGAAGCCGCAAACAGCTGAAACGAAAACACCGGAACAACGAAAAGAACCGGGCAGAGGGCAGCAACGCTCGAGGAGACGCAGGCGCCGCGGCTCAAGGGGGCGCCGTCCTTCATCCGGCCGGGACGGAGGCAAGGGAGGCCAGCCGCCCCCGCAGAATAAATAGGGATAAGGGATACGGGGTAAGGGATAAGGAATAGGGAATAAGGGAACAAGGAAATAAGGAAACAAGGAAATAAGGAAACAAGGAAATAAAGGAATAAGGAAATAAGTATAAAGAATATTTTTACTTATTCACTTATCAACTTATTTTCTTATCCACTTCTTTGTTTAGCGGGCGAGCTTGCTCGCCGCGTTCCTCAAACAAGGGAAAAGGGAATAAAGGATGATGAATGAAGTATAAAAGATGAAACTTCATCCTTCATACTTCATTCTTCATACTTTCTTATGAGCCAGGACGACTTGGAAAACCAGATACGAGAACTTGCATGTAAGAGTGCGCAGTTCGAGGCGGATGCGTTCTTCTTCATTTACGAGGCGCTGGAATTCACCGTTAAAAACCTGGGGCGCGAGGGGCACGTCACCGGGCGCGAGCTACTCATGGGCATCCGCGACCTCGCCCTGGAGAAATTCGGCTACCTCGCCAAAACCGTGCTCAACTCCTGGGGCGTGCACGGGACCGAGGATTTCGGCAGGATCGTTTTCATGCTCGTTGAAAACGACCTGATGGGCAAGACCGAGAGCGACTCCGTCGAGGACTTCTCAAACGTATACGACTTCGACGCCGCCTTCGTCCGCGGATTCCAGTTCAAGCTGGAGCGGCGCCGCAAACCGGAGTAATCGTTACAGGAGAGGTTACAAACAATGCAGATATGGACCTCCCGCACCCGCAGAATACTTTTTTTCACGATAAGCATAATCGTCGTGTTTATCGTCGGCTACTGGCTTTCCCCGGTTCTGAACCCGTTCCTTATCGCGCTCGGCATTGCGTACATCCTTAATCCGATAGTCTCGTTTTTCGAGCGCAGGCGCGTGCCGCGCCTGGTAACCACAATCGGGCTCTTCTTTGTCTTCATCGGGGCCCTTGCGCTTGTCCTGATGTTCACCATTCCCACCCTGGTCAAGCAGATAAGCAACACGCCGGTCGCGCTGTTCGGCGGCGAGTATTCCACCTGGATCGACACGGACGGGAATCAGAAGCCGGACGAAAGTGAATACAACGACTGGAACGATAACGGGAAGTGCGACGGCGGCTACATCGACCGGTTGCGCTGGTGGATCGAGCAGAAAACCGGGAAAGATCCCGCGCAACAGTGGGATTATATCAAGAAAGAACTGGCAAGCTCCGAAACGCGGAAAGAAATCCAGAATTCACTGGGTGGCATCGCCTCCGGCATCCAGGACTACGTGATATCTTTTATCTCGTCTCTCTTCAACATCATCACCATCCTCCTTTTGATACCGATCTACACGTTCTTCCTGATGCTGGAGATGGACAACATCACGGCCGGGATCAAGCGATACATCCCCGCCGCGTACAAAGAGCGCATCCTGGACATCATGGGCCGGATCAACGAGGCCGTCTCCGGCTTCTTCCGCGGCCGGCTCATAATCTGCATAATCATCGGCGCGGTGACCTGGCTCGGGCTTTTCATCTGCGGAGTCAGGTTCTCCGGCCTCATCGCGGTCGCCACCGGCGTATCGATTCTTGTCCCGCTTCTGTGGATTCCGCTCGGTCTCGGGCCGGCGCTGCTCCTTGCATACATGGACACCGGCATTACGTGGCCGTTTTTCTGCGTCTTCATTATTTTCGGAGCAATCCAGGTGCTGGAGGCCATCCTCCAGCCGCTGATTATCGGCAAGTACGCCGGGCTCCACCCCATAACCCTGATACTTTCTATGTTCCTTTTCGGCTATGTGTTCGGCACTTTCGGCGTGCTCCTTGCCGTGCCGCTCATGTGTATCGTAAAAATTCTCTTCAGGGAATTCATTGTTCCCGTGCTCAAGCAATACGCCGAGGAGGAAGTCACCGGCCCGGAAGAAAAGGAGGAAAAGAAGAAAAGAGGAAAGAAAGAAAAGAAGAAAAGAGGAAAAGAGGAAAAAGAGAAGAAGGGAAAAGAGGAAAAGAAAAAAAAGAAATAAGTATATTTAGCGGGCGAGCGTAACCAGACCGGTTTGCCCGCCGCGTTTCCTGCAGGAGCGTCACGCCCCCACGGAAAAATCCCGGACTTCTTCCGGCAAATCTGAAAAACCGTGATATAATATCCGTCAGGTAAAGTCCTCTGCGCGCTGCCGATAACGAGCCCCCGAAACACAGGGAAATGACATGTCTGCCAGGACACTCAGTGTGATACTGCCGATACTTTTCATGGCGGTCGGGGTCGCCGCCTATTCCTGCATCATACATTCGAAATGGGATGAGAAGCCCATGCCGGAATACAGCAAGACCGATAAGGAGCGGGCGGCTGAGCTCACGAACGTTATTGAAAAACTGAGGCCCCTCCATATAAAGCTCGGCAGACCCCGCAGGGGGGACTGGCTCGACCGGTTCGACGAGGCCGGGCAGACCTTCCGGCAGTATCTGCGCTACGGCCCTGAAAGGCCGATCGGCGACCGGCAGATAATCTACATCCAGCCGCTCGGCGATTTCACGGTTGCACAGCGGAAGATCGTAAAGCTCAGCGCCGAGTTCATGGGCCTTTACTTCGACCGGCCGGTGAAGATTCTGAAAGACCTGCCGCTCTCGGTGATTCCCGGCAAATGCCGCAGACTCAACGGCGGCAAGCTGCAGATACTGACCAGTTATATTCTGGAGTACATACTTCCGCCGCGCCTGCCGGACGACGGCGCAGTCTGTATAGCGTTCACGGCGATCGACCTCTGGCCGGGGAAGGGCTGGAACTTCGTCTTCGGACAGGCTTCGCTCAGGGAGCGCGTCGGCGTATGGTCGATAAACAGGAACGGCGACCCCGGCGCAAGCGCCGCCGCCTACCGGCTCTGCCTCCTGCGCACGATAAAGACCGCCACGCATGAGACGGGCCACATGTTTTCGATGCATCACTGCATAAAATACGAATGCAACATGTGCGGCTCGAACCACAGGGAGGAATCCGACCGCCGCCCGCTCGCCTGCTGCCCCGAGTGCGCGGCGAAAGTATGCTGGGCCGTCAGGTGCGACCTCATACCGCGCTATAAAAAACTGGCCGCGTTCTGCAGAGAAAACGGCCTCGAAACGGAGCGGGAATTCTATAACCGCAGCATCAAAGCGCTGAAGACAGTGGCAAAACAGGAAAGATCATCGAGTGAATAGAATGTTAGCGGCCGCGCTTGCGCGGCGCTGATAAAATAATATGTTACTCCTTACAGAGAGTTTCAAATGTCGGGCAGGTTCTTCTTAAACGGTTTTTATATTTCATTACTTCTGCTCGCCGCATGCGCCCTTGGTTTCTGGTTCCTCTTTTCATGCGAGACAACGGGCAAGTATGAGAAGATACTGGGCCCCGTAGAGGCCGAACCGGAAGTATCCCAAAACGCGCCCGCCGGGCAGCCTGAGAAAACTCCGCCAGCCGATTCAGACAAATCGCCCGGCGAGCTCGACGACGATGCCCGCGCCCGGGAGCTGGCCGAGTTCATGAAAAAACTCGTCCCCCTGCACAAACCGCTCGGAAAACCGGGGAAAAGCGACTGGCTCTCGCACCACTCCGAGCCGGGCCAGACTTTCGAGCAGTACATCGCGTGCAACCCCGAGCGTCCCGCCGGCAACCGGAGTTTCATTTACGTGCAGCCGCTTGGAGATTTCTCAAAGACGGAAAAAAAGATCATCCTCCTGACCGCGAAATTCATGACCTACTACTTCAACCTTCAGATTAAGCTCTGCAAGAACCTGCCTCTCTCGACCATCCCCAAAAGCGCGCGCCGGGTTCATCCGAAGTGGAAGGACAAACAGATACTCGCGCCGTATATCCTCGATTACGTCCTGCGGCCAAGGCTCCCGGACGACGCAATGGCCTACATCGCGTTCACGAACTCGGACCTCTGGCCGGGCGAGGGCTGGAACTTCGTTTACGGGCTTGCATCGCTAAGGCACCGCGTCGGCGTCTGGTCGATTTACCGGAACGGCGACCCCGACGAGAGCGACGAGAGTTTCCGCCTCTGCCCCCTGCGAACGATAAAGATGGCCTCGCACGAGACAGGCCACATGTTCTCGATGAAACACTGCATAAAATACGAATGCAACATGTGCGGCTGCAACAACCGCACCGAGTCGGACCGCCTGCCGCTCGCGCTCTGCCCCGAGTGCACGGCGAAAATCTGCTGGGCGACGAAAACGAATCCGCTCTCGCGCTACAGGCAGCTGTCGAAGTTTTGCGGGAAGAACGGCCTCGAGAAAGAGAAAAAATTCTACGAAAAATCAGCCAATATATTAAAAACTATCGCAATAAAACAGTAAACATATTATACTGAATCACCATGAAAAGAATTGAAATCGGACAATGGATGATAAAGGTTGATGCGGAAGCCACGCGTCAAGTTTACGAAAAAACAAGCCGCGGCTCACCGGCAAATTGTGACTGCAACACTTGCAGAAACTTCACGGCACTTGGAAGGGAAGCTTATCCGGAACCTTTCAGAAGCCTTCTGAATGAACTGGGAATTGACTATCGAAAAGCTGCGGAAGTATTTTATACGTGCCCTTCTTCAAGCAGCCATCTTTTTTATGGAGGATGGTTTCATTTCGCTGGAAGAATTATCAGCGGACCGCATAAAACTCCGGATTTTCGACCCCTGCCTGAAGGATTAGAAATTTCTATTTGCCGGGATAATGATCTGGTATTTGAAGAATTCGGCGATAAACCGCTGGTGCAAATTGAATTCAGCACTGATTCCATACCGTGGGTTCTTGACGAGGAAATGCCGGAGTAGCAATTTGAGGCGATCCACCTTGACTCCGGGCATATAAATGTCTTATAATAGGCTATGGAAGGAGTTATACCATGGATGCCGCCAAAGAACCCTCGCGCGAAGGAAATCCTCGCAAGCGGGAGGACATCAGGAAAAGGATCTCCCCGGAGCGGTTGAAATTGCTCGAGCGGATCGAAAAACGCAGAAAATCCATCGGACCAATCGGATTTTCTCTTACGGACATGCTGCGGGAAATGCGCGAAAATGGCGAATAATTCGTATGTAATTGATGCATCTGTTGTCGTTAAGTGGTTTCTAAACGACGAGGAGCACATCGACATTGCCACGCGCGTTCTTGAAGAATTTTTGTCAAAGAATATTACTCTGCACGCCCCCGACATTCTCACTTACGAATTGGGTGGAATGCTGGTGAAAGCTACCAGGCAGGGAGGCGGGCGGATTACAGACGAGGAAGCAGAAGAATCACTGAGTGATTTCCTGCAGTTGCCGATTGAATTTCACAAACTCGAAGAACCCGCCTCCAACCGTGTAATAAAATCAGCATGCAAATATCGGCGTGGAGGCTTCAACGATTATGTCTACATTGACATGGCAATAGAATTGGGTTGCTCATGGCTCACAGATGATCGCAAATTCAGAAGTCCGCTGCCCGAAGATTTCCCTGTCAGCAATATCCTGCTCTTGGAATCTTTTTCCTAGGTCGCGTTTTCCGGCGATTCTTATTTTATCTTTTATTCTTCATCGTTCCCGCGCTCTTTCAGCTTCGCCCAGTAGTCCATCCGCTTTTTGATTTCCTTTTCAAAACCGAATTTTGACGGCGTGTAGAAAACTTCGCCCTGCATCTCTTCCGGAAGGTATTCCTCGGCAACGTAACCTTCTTCGTATTCGTGCGGATACTTATAATCCTGCCCGTATCCGAGGTCTTTCATCAGGCCGGTCGGCGCGTTCCGGATGTGGAGCGGCACAGGCGGGTTCGTGCCCTGCCGTATCCTTTTCTTCACCGCGCCGTAGGCCTTGTAGGTCGAATTCGATTTGGGCGCGGTCGCAAGGTAGATCACAAGCTGCGCGAGCGCGTTATCGCACTCCGGCATGCCGATAAGTTTGCACGCCTGCATCGCAGACATCCCAAGCACGAGCGCCTGAGGGTCCGCGTTCCCCACGTCTTCGGACGCGAACCGCACGAGCCGCCGGGCGACGTAGATCGGGTCCTCGCCGCCTTCGAGCATCCGGCCAAGCCAGTAAAGCGAAGCCTGCACGTCGGAACCGCGCAGCGCCTTATGGAGCGCGGAAATAATATTGTAATGCTCTTCCCGGTTCTTGTCGTAGAGGAGCGCTTTTTTCTGGACAGCCTTCTTGACAAAGTCCAGCGTTATCCGCCCGCCGTCCGCGAGCAGGCCGGACGTGGTCTCGAGCAGGTTTAGCGCGTACCGCGCGTCCCCGGCCGCAAGCTCGGCGATTGCGGACGCCGCGTCGTCGTCGAGCTCGAGTTCGCGCGCGCCGAGGCCGTCCGCATTATCTTCCAGCGTGCGGCTGATTATCGTTTTCAATGCATCAGTGGAAAGCGATTCGAGAACGTAAACGCGGCACCGGGAGAGAAGCGGAGGTATGACTTCAAACGAGGGGTTTTCCGTCGTCGCGCCGATAAGCGTTATCGTTCCGTCCTCGACGTGGGGCAGGAACGCGTCCTGCTGCGCCTTGTTGAAGCGGTGGACCTCGTCTACGAAGAGAATCGTACCGCGGCCGTTGCGGCGCTCGAACTTCGCGGTCTCGAAAACCCGGCGCAAGTCCTTGACGCCGCTCGTGACGGCCGAGAGCGTCACGAACCGCTTGCCCGTCATCTTCGCGATAATCCGCGCAAGCGTCGTCTTGCCGCTCCCGGGCGGGCCCCAGAAAACGAGGGACGGGACCTGGTCTTTCTCGATCATTTCCCGGAGCGGCGTTCCCTCGGCGACGAGCTTGTCCTGCCCGACGAAATCATCGAGCGTCCGCGGCCGCATCATATCGGCCAGCGGCGCGCCCGGCTCCGGCCCGCGCTCAAAACTCTCCCGCGGCAGCGGCTCTGGGAAAAGGTCCATGAAAACTCCTGCACTACAGTTGAAATAATAACCTATCACCACCGCTTCATTGAGTCAAGAATAATGCGAGTCAGCGGCTCGGCCGGTAGAATATTATGTTGACTGCGCGGATGGCAGCCAGTATTTTACCAATCCAAGTGAGTCAGCTCTAAGAAAGGAATTATTCAGATGCCAATTAAAGTTAAATGCACCTGCGGAGCCGTCTTCTCAATTCCCGAAAGCATGGCCGGCAAGAAGGGCAAGTGCAAAAAGTGCAACAAAATAATCTCGATTCCGGGAGCTGAGCCGGAGAAAGCTCCTGCCGCCTCTCCCAAGCGCCCGCGCAAACGACCGGCGAAACGGAAACCGCGCGCCCGTGTAGCCCCGAAACGGAAAATTACCGCACCGAAAAGAAAAGGAAAAAGAAAACGCTTTCCCCGGAAACGAAAGCTGTCTCGATCCGAAGAAAACGGGCAGGAACCCGACCGTCCTGCCCGCAAAAAGAAAACCCGGGTGTTTATCCTCTTTGGAGTCGCCGCGGTTTTACTTATTGTCGTAGCGATCGTTATCTTTACGGGTTTTCCAAGAACCACAGACGGGGAAAAATCTTCTCCGGATACCGTAACGGAAAAAACAGCGGCGGATAACACAACGGAGGGAAAGGAACCGGCCCCGGAGGTCAAACACTTCGAGGTGCAGCTCGGGAGGCCGGAGGATAAATTCACCGTAAACACCTATGTAGTCGTGAACCCGGAGACGAAAGAAGCTATCCTTATCGACCCGGGCGGACAGGACATGAAACTCGACGCGTTTATCCTGACGGGAGGCCTGCAAATCAAGAGCATACTGATTACGCATGGGCACGGAGACCATATCAACGCGGTCAGGTACTATTCCACTCTGCACAAGGCGCCGATTCGCGCCTCGTGCCGGGACAAGACCATGTTCGAGAAGGTCGACTCGCGCATCAGACCCGATTACTTCACGGACAAATGCGAATCAATCACGGCCGCGGGTTTTAAAGTAAAAGTCTTCCACACGCCCGGTCACTCGCCCGGCAGCGTTTGCTACGGGATCGGCGATTGCCTTTTCTCGGGAGCCACCCTGTTCAAAGAGGCGATAGGGAGGACCTGGGGGAAGGACCAGGAGGAAATGGACAGGAAGGCACAGCAGATAATCAGTGGAATCAGGGAAAAGCTGCTTGTAATGCCGGATGAAACAAAGGTCTTCCCCGGTCATATGAAACCCACGACCCTCGGGCATGAGAAGAAAAACAACCTTTTCCTGACCCAGTAAACTTCGGAAAAAGACCCCGGTCCCTGCCCGTCATTCCAGGACTGTTTTCCGCGAAATCATTAAACAAACGCGCCGCGCAAGCTCGCCCGCTAACATAAAAACCTTATCACCTACCACTTGTCACTTATCACATTATAAGTTTTCGCGTAGAAATTTCCGGGCAACGGCGAGGAGGGAAAACGATCCGGTCACGACAACACCGCAATCGTCTCCGGCAAGCGAGAACGCGCGGGCAAAGGCTTCTTCCGGTTTCGGCTCGGCGACGGACGGAACGCCGGTCAGCCGGGCCGCGGCCGCGGTTTCCCCTACCGGCAGACAGCGCGGATGCGCAGTCTCGGTAACGATGAATCTTTCCGCCAACGGCGCAAACTTTTCCAGAACTCCCTTTACACTTTTATCTTTAAGAAGCGCGACAACGAAAATGTGTTTCCGGTTCGGAAAATGAAGCTCGAGCGCATCCGCAAGCGCGGCGGCTGAATCGGAAGTATGCGCGCCGTCGAGAATGATAACCGGGTCTTCCCTGACCACCTCGACCCGCCCGGGGATTGCAACGTCTTTCAGAGCCTCTCGAAGCATTGTCTCGTTAAAGTTCCCGCCAAGTGAATTGATTACCGTTTGCGACGCGGCGGCTGCGACGGCTGCGTTATCGACCTGGTGCAGACCGGGGACGGATAACACGCAGTCATTGATTTCAAACCCGCCGATTTTAAAATCGAAACGCATTCCACATGCAGGCTCTTCCGATTTTCCGACACCGCCCGCACTGAAATCCGTTCCCAGGCAATGACTCTTTGCATCTTTTTCCATGCAGGCCGATTCGACGACTTTTCCCGCATCACCCGTCGTCGATAAAAAAACCGGAACACCCTTTCTTATTATCCCGGCCTTCTCCTTTGCGATCGCTTCGATTGTTTCCCCGAGGATTGCCGTATGCTCCAGCCCGATTTGCGTAATCACGGACGCAATCGGGTTGCAGACGTTTGTCGCGTCGAGGCGACCGCCGAGACCGACCTCGAGAACCAGAACATCCACCTTCGCATTACGGAAAGCGACAAAAGCGAGGGCCGTAAGGACCTCGAAGTGCGTCGGTGCGCCTTCGGCCTGTTTGCCTGCTTTATCGAGCGCGGGGAGTATCTGCTCAAACGCTGCCGCAAAATCCCCGGAGGAAATGTCCTTTTTATTAATCCGAATGCGCTCGCGGTAGCTTTCGATATGGGGCGAAAGATAGGCCCCGACCTTCAGGCCGTGGGCGGCAATTATCGATTCCGCGATAAGGCAGGTCGAGCCTTTGCCTTTCGTGCCCGCAATGTGGAGCGCGGGAATTTTTTTCTCCGGCGAGCCGAGGTCGGCAAGGAATCGGCGGAACCTGTCGAGGTCGTAATTGTCGGCGTTATAAGGCTGGTCGAGCGTATGCTCGTAGTTTACAAGCTCGTCAAGCTTCTGGATTGCATCATTATAGGAACTCAAATCCGCTTCCGATTATGCCAATCCGACCTTGTCCGCGATAGGCGTTATCGCGTCGATGGCGACCTGAAAGAATTCGCCGAGCTCGAGGTTGAGCTTCTCACACTCACGGATTGTCTCGCGGTTCACCTTGGCGGCGAACGACTTGTCCTTCATCTTTTTCTTCAGGCTTTTCGGTTTCATGCCGGTCATCTTGGTGGGCCGAACCATCGCGTTGGCCGCGACCAGCCCGGTCACCGATTCCGCGCAGCGCAGCGCCCAGTCGAGATCGCTTTCGGGCGCGGTGCCGGTCATCTCGCCGTTGTGGGCGCGGATGGCGTGGAGCGCTTCCTCGGGCAGCTTGCCTTCAAGAAGCGGCATAGATTCCAACCCGTGCTTTTCGGGCGTATCCTTGGTGAAGGGAAAATCAAGGTCGTGCAGGAGGCCGACGACGCCCCAGAGCTCGACGTCCCTGCCGAGCTTCTCCGCGAGTCCGCGCATCACGGCCTCGGCCTCGAGCACGTGATTGAGAAGGTTTTCTTCCGGGTTCTGCGATTTGAAAAGTTCGAGCGCTTCGTCGCGGCTTATCATTTAGTTTCTCCTCTGCGTTTCAGTAACCGCTCTTTTGCATTTCTAATTCCGGCATTCCGGCTGTTTTACCGGTGACTCAGGCTGACGCACCAGGATTTTCCGGAGCCTGCACTTGAGGAACATCTCAAGAGATATCTGGTGATGCTCGGGCAGGTCTTTCCCCGGCTTGGTTATCTCCAGCACGTAACGCGAAAACCCCACCGGCGGCTCATAATTCAACGCGTCGATATAAGTCTCCAGTCCGCAGCAGGGCAGTATCATGGTGGGATTCACAATCCCTTTATCGCAGAGCGCGTCCATCCAGTTGCGCCAGTACCCGTTTTCGAGAAGGTCGGCGCCGCAGTTCATACAGGTGACCTTTGAGAGGGCGCACCCGGGTTCGATAAAAGCTATGTTCTTATAGATGATTGTCTTTATATCCTCCGAGTTCGGCAGCACCTCCGCCGTGTAATCCATTACAATTTCCATTGCAAGAGATTCAGGAATAAAGGACATATCAACCGGAAACAGTATTATTTTATCTATCGCCATGATTCCCCGGCCTTTCTATTCACGATAGCTTTTGAGCTCCTTCAGATACACGGCAAGGTCACGCTCCGAAAAGCAGACGAATTGTACCTCCATATCCGGGTGCTTTTCAAGAAAATCATGGGCTGTTTTTACCGCGATCCCGGTCGCGGACTCGATCGGGTATCCGTAAACGCCGGTCGATATCGCGGGGAACGCGACCGTTTTCAGCCCGTTTTCCGCAGCGACCTCGAGGCTTCGGCGGTAGCATGACGCAAGCAGTTCGGGCGCCTCGCCTCCCGCTCTACTGTAGATCGGGCCGACGGTGTGGATAACGTGCTTCGCCGGGAGGTTGTAGCCTTTCGTTATTTTCGCGCCGCCGGTTTTGCAGCCGCCGAGGGTCTTGCATTCCTCCACAAGCTCCGGCCCGGCCGCGCGGTGAATCGCGCCGTCCACCCCGCCACCGCCCAGAAGGGTGTGGTTGGCCGCATTCACAATCGCGTCGACCTCGAATTTCGTTATATCCCCCTGCACGGCTTTCATGCTCTCAATAACGCTCGACATCTTATCCTCCAACCGCTTAATCGGTCTTCCGTCTTTTATCACGCTTTCCCAGCTTGCAGATGAGCTTGTTCAAGAGGCCGCGTTTGCGCCTGCTTTTCATGCCGATTTTGCCCTTTTTCGACATGCGCACGATTTCGACTTCTGTCTTGCCGCCGATGGGGCCCTGGCCGGTCGCATAGAGAATTACCTCGTCTCCCGTACTCCAGACCCTGAGCGAGATCAGCGTCGCGTCTATCGGACCGAGTACATCTATCGCCCTCAGCGGTGTAATGTGCTTCGGATTCACGAAGCCGGGTTTCTTCTTATACGGGCCGAATTTAACGATGGTGGTGGAACCCTTCTTTTCGATGTCGATGGTAAAGCTCTGGAGAAACACAAGCTTGAGCGTGGAGCCGTCCAGCCGCGGCACAAGGACCGCCGCATGGCTTCCGTCCCGCCTTTGCCTGAGCGAAACAATGACTTTCCAATCTTGCCGCCGCTTGACCGACTTGATGCTCTCTACGAAAGGCATGACGTTCGGTCGATACTGCGAGTCGCCGAAAATGTCGCTCACCACTTTCTCCAGATCAGAGCCTGACATCACGCCCGGCTCCAGCCCTACGAGCATGTCGATTACGAGCGTGAGCGCAATCGACTTGTCAGGAGCGGCGCACACACTGTCCGCTAAGCGGTCGAAAATCTCTCTCACCTCCTCCGCCGAGTACTGCTTCACTTCAAGAGAATCGGCCGCAAGCTCGGCCTTCTCCTTTTCATTCATCTCAGCCTCCTCGTCGGCGAGAACGCGGTCAATGAAACCGGGGCTCGGCGCAAGCTCGACAAACATCGTCGCCGACAACAAGAAATACGCAACGACCGACGCGGTGACAAGAGACCTCACGATAAAAGCTGCGCCGTAAAACGAAACCAGGAGCAGCACCATTGCAACAACCGTGAGGACGAGCCACGGGTCGTCAAAAAGCGATATGGCAAGAAAAGTTATGAACGCGCCTATCGCCAGGCCGAAGAGGAGAAGCGACTGATGAAGCCGGATAAGATTCTGCCCGGCTTCGGCCGTTTTAACCGGATCGGCGGGCGCGGCAGCCTGCGAAAGCTCGGCCGGCTGCATCTCAATTATATCCGAGTCCTTATCCTTGCCGGCCGTTATCCTGCCCGTTTTCTCAACCTCGAGAACGCGAAGTAACGTAGGAAGCTTGGACTTGGGGGCAAGTTCGGGCTCCGGCTCAACCGGTATTGCTTCTTCCTCATTTTTGCTTTTGGGAGACGGTTCTTCCTTTTTAACATCTTTCTTTTCAGCACCTTCGTCAGGATTCGGATTTCCGGTATCCGGCTGCGGCGGGATTTCTCCCCGTTCGGGGACGAAGCCGCGCCTGCGCATAGCCGATCCCGAGGCCGCCGGTATCATCATCGCCATGAGAAGGTTCGGCACGAACAGAAGTATCAACACGGTCAGAAACGGCTTCAGTTCTTCATGCATGGTGCCGGTTTTCAGTTCGATGGCGGCCTTGGGTTCGAGAAACGCCAGTGTAAATACTAATATGCCTGAAAGGAATGCGAAAAAGCAGATCAGGCCTCTTCGCTTTGCGCGGCGGGCGAGCGGGCGCGCCAGGAGTGAGGTGAGCCCCAGCGCCAGAAACAGGGTGCATAGGATCGAGCCCCAGAGGGAAACCGAGAATCCGAATATGTTCCCGATAACGAAACCGGACGCCAGGTTGAACGCTGAAATCAGCATCCCGACAAGCAGGACCAGCCCGGAAAGGAGCATTAGTTTCCCCTTGACAACCTCAAAAACCGCTGCTACGGTAAGCGGATATTCTATGCCGCGACAGATTCACTGTCAACTGGTCTTTTGGTCTTTTGGTCTTTCGGTCATTCGGTCAATAAAGAAATGACCGAGGGACCAAAGGACCAAGGAACCGAAGGACCAAGGGACCGATTCATGGACGAAAAGCCCCGCCCTACTTTCAGGCGCAATCTGCTGGTCAAAGGCGGCGACGTTTTCATGCCCGGCCACGTGCCCGAGGTGAAGAAAATAGTAATCCTGGACGGTAAATTCGTACACGTCGGCCCGGACGAGCCCGTCCGGGGCGAGAGCGAATGCCGCGAGCTCGACGCCTCCGGCATGCTGGTCGTACCCGGGTTTATCGACATGCACGTGCACGGTGGGGGCGGAAAGTCGGTCACCGACGCCACCCCGGACGCTATTCTGGAAATCGCGCGCGTTCACTCCATGTTCGGCACGACGGCCCTCGTGCCGACGATAATCTCCAGCCCGCCTGAAAAGATGCATGCAACTCTCCTGGCCATCCGCGGGGCCGCCGGAAGCGAGGGAGGCGAAGCGATACTCGGCGCGCATCTCGAAGGGCCGTGGCTGAATCCCGAAAAGGCGGGCGCGCACCGAGTGGAACACATCAAGCGACCCGATATCGGTTTCGCAAAAGAACTGGTCAGCGAATACGGCGACGTCATCCGTATGGTCACGATAGCTCCCGAGCTGCCGGGCGCGCTTGAAATCATAGAGCTTCTGGCGGACAACAATATCGTCGTCTCCATCGGCCACACTGCCGCGACCTACGATAAAACGATGGCCGGGTTCGCCGCGGGCGCTTCAGGCGTCACGCACATCTTCAACGCAATGGCGCAGCTTCATCACCGCAATCCCGGGCCACTCGGCGCCACCTTCGACAACGCGCACGCGACGGTCGAGCTCATCGCCGACGGGCACCACGTCTCGCCGTGGACCATCGCTTTCCTGATTAAAATCCACGGCTCCTGGAACGTAGCGCTCGTTACCGACAGCCTCTCGCCGACCGGTACCGCAAGAAAGCTTTTCCAGGTCGGGGAAACAACGTTCATCGAAATCAGGGACGGCGGCGCGTTCACCGAGGACGGGCAGGTGTACGGAAGCGTGCTCACCATGGCGGCCGCAGTACGAAACATACGCAGCTTCACGGAGCTCCAGCTTGAAGACGTCATCCCCATGGCGACCTCGATACCCGCCGTTCACCTCAAACGCGACGAGACGCTGGGCGGCATCTCCGAAGGCCGCCTGGGCAACCTTGTCCTCTTCGACCGGAAGCTCGAGGTCTACGCCACGGTAATTCAGGGAAAACTCGTCTATCGCAGGCTCGATAATGCCTAATATATAATTGCAGGGGCGCAGCATGCTGCGCTCCTGCAAAACACGCATGCAGGGGCAAGGCATGCGCGTGTTCTTTGCCCCTGCAACACAAAGCTCATTCCAACCAAAACCAAACGGGGGAAATCAAAGGGGAGCAGGTATGACACGGCCAACCATCTTATCAGTCGTGCTCGCAGGCGTTGCAGTATTTATTTTCGCCCAGGGCGGCTGCCGCGCGGATAAGGAATACGTGCTGAACAATTATCCCGTAAGCAGCATCCAGAACGGCATAATCCAGGGCAGGATAACGAACATCTCCACCGGCGAGCCGATCGCATGGGCGACGGTCACCCTCGACCTCGGGACCTACACGGTCGTGTCGTACACGAGCGGCGCAGGCGTGTACGGGTTTTCCGGCGTACCGTCAAACCAGGACAACGAGTGGTACTCGGTCGTGGTTACGCACGGCCTGGTAAGCTCCTCGATTCGAAACAACCTGCCGCGCGCGGTCTACGGGTTCGTCCGCCTCCAGGCCCCCGAAGACTATTCTCCGGGCAACGGTTCGGTGATACCTCTTCCCGGCATTTCCGCGCAGCTTGATTTCGAGTACGGCATGAACATCGGCTGCATGAGCGGAACAATGCGTGATGCCGCTTCGGGGGAAGCTCTGGACCTGTCCGCGTCTCCGAGAGTTACCGTACAGGCGGCCGGCATGAGCATGGAGGGCGGCGTGCCGCAGTTCGACCGCCTTCTATACAACTTCGCGCAGACCGGACGCGCGATAATCGCTTTTGAGCCCGTCACCATAACCGCCGACAACCAGGGTGATTTTCTCGTCACGGGCCTGTACGAGGGTTCACACTACTATGCCACTTTCAACGCCACCGGTTACAAGACCGCCGAGGGGCTCTTCTTCGTCATGCCCGGCCTGCATGCGCGCATGCCGCAGGATTCGCTCGGAGGGCCGGCGCCGAGCTCGCCCGAAACGTACCTGCCGGTGGAACCGACGGCCGGCGGAACAATACTCGAACACGTCGGGATGTTCAAGGATGATGTCGCGATAGACAACTACCGCCCGGTATGCGTCTTTGCCCGGAGCATCGCCCAGGACGCGACCGAAACCGAGCTCAAAGACAACGAAAAGCTTATCACCCATCACCCCACGGTCCCCTCTGAAAACATCGTGTCCATGAGCTTCACTTTCAGCGAACCCATGGACACGGCCACGTCCGCGGCTTTTTACCTGAACGGGCTGGCCGGCGTATTCGACGACATCGATTTCGAAACCAGGCTTCCCGATGAAGGGCACACCGGCACGGCCGTTTCCCTCCCCGCCGTACAGTCCTGGGACCCGGCCGGAAAAGTGCTTACCGTATCGTTCACGGGCTCGCCGCTCGGCGGCGGTTTCGTATACACTTTCGATTTCTCGGGTCTTCGCGACGCGGGCGGGCACTCATACAACGGAGTACTCGACCTGACAAACCCGCCGACGCAGGAGGACTCCGCCCGCGACGGCGACGTGCTCCATCGGAATCCGCTGGCCGCGTTCAGGTTTTCAACCGGGGTGGTGAACGAGCTTTCCGGAATCGTAGCCGGTTTCACCCAGATACCGTTCACCGCAAACGAGGACAACGACCTCTGCGCCTTCACCTGGGGTTCGATGTCGAACGCCCGGGGCTACATCCTGCAGGTAAACTACAACAGCACGTTCTGGGTTGACTCGATGACTACGGATATCCACACCGCCGGGGATGCACTGCCGACCGGGATATCCTTCCCGGGCGAAACGCTTTCTCCCACGTCGGGGACCGCCGCGCCGTTCGGCTGGACGCTGCTGTCCCGGCTTCTCGAGACCCCGCCCGACCTCGGCGCGAGGCTCGGACCCAACGACTGGGACTTCAGCGACGGATGGGCATTCCTTGCGTTCAGGGTCGTCCCGATCGACGAAAGCGGCACCCCGCAGTACGAGCACGCGTCCAACCCCGTAATACCGGTGGACAACACGCCATAATTAAACAAAGGATGAAGTATAAAGGTTGAAGGCTGAAATTTCATACTTCATACTTCATACTTTTTTCGCGGACATCGTGAACGCTTGCCTTTTTACTTGTAATTATACAAGCCTGTGGTAACTTGCGTGCAGTAAACACCGTCACTGGAATAACCGAAAACCACATGGCCCGAGAACCGAAATACCTCGGCTTCAGGCGCGAAGAGCTGGCGCCCGGCATCGACCTCTTTACCAAACGCGACACATCCTTCAAGACTGCATCGCTGAAAATATATTTCCTCACCGACCTCGGCCCCGACGCGACCAGGGTTGCGCTTCTGCCGTACGTCCTTCGCTGCGGCACGAAGACGTGGCCGAGGATGATAGACCTTTCCCGGCGGCTGGAAGAGCTCTACGGCGCCATCCTGTCCGTCGACGTGGGCAAGCTCGCCGAATGGCACAGCGTGAGCTTCCGCCTGAACGTGGTCGCCGACGAGTTCATCAAGGGCACTGGCAGCGTGCTCGAGCCGACCATGCAGGTCCTCTCGGAGCTCATAAACGAGCCGCGCACGGAAAACGGCGCATTCCTGCCGGGGTACATGGAACAGGAGAAACGCTCCCTCAAGTCGCACATCGAATCCCTGATAAACGACAAGGCCCCGTACGCGATCGAACAGCTTACCCGCCACATGTGCCGGAGCGAGCCTTACCGTTTCTTCGAATACGGCGACGTGAAAGACCTGCCCGGCATCAACGGGAAAAACCAGTACGAATTCTACCGCAGGTTCATTACGAGAAGCCCGATTGCCGTCTTCGCCTTCGGCCATATCGAGCCGCGCCGCGTGAAAAAACTCGTTTGCGACTACCTCCTGCCCGACGGACGCCGCAAAAGACGGGTAAAGAAAAAACCAACGCGGGTCACGCCGAAAAAGCTCCGCACGATCCACGAGCACATGAAGCTTTCGCTCGGCCACCTCGTAATGGGGTTCCGCACCGGCTACCGGTTCGGCGACCCCGGCCAGTCCGCCTATTCCGTTTACTCGACGATGCTCGGCGGACACATGATGTCCCGCCTCTTCACCGTGCTGCGCGAGAAAGAATCGCTGGTCTACAGCGTTCACGCGTCCGCCTCGCTCAAGAGCCTTCTCATGGTCTACGCGGGCGTAGAGGCGAAAAACAGGAAACGCGCGCAGAAAATCATTCTCCGCGAAATGAAGTCGATTGAAAAAGGCGACTTCTCAAAAGCTGAATTCCAGAACGCGGTAAACCATCTGGCGAGCTCGCTCCGCTCCGTCCGCGACGTGCCGTCGCGCCGCATCGGCACCGCTTTCGTGCAGTACCGGATGGGAAGGCCGAACAGCGAAAAGAAAATTATGAAAACGCTCATGGCCGTAACGCCCGAGGACGTGATGCGCGCCGCCAAAACGGTTACGCCCGACACTTATTATTTCCTCGGATAAAACAAAAAAAGCATGGCCGGGAAAAAAAGAAACACGATGAAACGCAGAACCATCCGCAGGCGCGATATGGACGAGGAGCTTCACGCCTGCCGGTTCCCGAGCGGGCTCCCGGCCTACCTCCTGCCGAAGCCGGGCTTTGTCAAGAGCTTCGCCATTCTTGCGACGCGTTACGGCTCGATCGACGTCGAAATCGACGATCCCGTGTCGGGCCGCAGGCGGAAAATCCCGCCCGGCGTCGCGCACTTCCTCGAGCACCAGCAGTTCGAAATGGAGCACGGCAACGCGAGCGAGATTTACGCCCGCCTCGGCTCGAACGTGAACGCGTACACTTCGTACTCGACGACGGCATATTTTTTCACCGCGACCCGGCGGTTCACCGAGAGCCTCGAGCTCCTGCTCGAATTCGTGCTGAAGTCCCACTTTACCCGCGAAAGCGTGGAAAGGGAACGCGGCATAATCGAAAGCGAGCTCCGCGGCTACGAGGACAGCGCGGGCTGGCGCGGTTTTTACAACATGACGCGCGCCCTCTACTTGAAACATCCGGTCAAAATCGACGCAGGCGGCTCCGTCGGCTCGATAAAAAAAATTACGCGGCAGCTTCTCTCGCGGTGCCACGAATTGTTCTACCACCCCGGCAACATGGTCCTGGTCGTCTGCGGCGACCTCAGGCCGGACAAAATATTCCGCCAGGTCGGGAACTTCCTGAAGCGGCTTTCGCCGCCGCCCTTCAGACCGGTGAAGCGCTACTTTCCCAAAGAACCGAAACGGGTCGCCCGAAAGCGCATTACCGAAAAGCTCGACGTCGCCCACCCGCGGCTGCTCCTGGGCTTCAAAGACAACGCCGCGAACCTGACGGGTAAAAAACTCGCGCGGAAAGTCGTCGAGGTGCGGATGGCGCTCGACCTCCTCTTCAACCGAAGCGCGCCCGCCTACTCCGCCTTCTACGAAACCGGGCTTATCGACGATTCCTTTTCGTCCGGTTTCGACCTCGACGTCGGCTTCGGGTACGCGTACCTCAGCGGCAACACCCACTCGCCCGGCGAGCTGCAGAAACGAATTCTCGACGTCATTAAAAAAGCAAGACGCTCGGGATTCTCAAACAAGGATTTCAAACGGGTCAAGTCGAAGCTGCTCGGTCATTCGATAAGGTATTTCAACTCGGTCGAGTCGACCGCGAACTGGCTGTTTGCGAACGCGCTCATCGGCATCACCCATTTCGACTACCTCGACGAGCTCGAAAAAGTCACCCGCGCCGGCGTCCAGCGAACGTTCAGACAGCTCTTCCAGCCCTCCGCCAGCGCGGCATCAATTATCCTTCCGCGAAAGTAGTAACGGCCTGCCCATCTCCGGAAGTGGGATTCCAAGCGCTTCAGCTGTCCGCTTTTCATCTGCCGTCGGTCCTGCGAAGATATACACGACAATGACGAACAAAATCACGTTGAGTCCCGGAATTAGCGCGAAAAAGGGCATCATGGCCACAAAAAGGGAGCGGCCAAAACTCGGGTTAGGCTTGAGTAGTCCGCAAGTTCCGACTACAAGCGCTGAACTGGCAATCGGCAGGGCAATAAATACTGATATAAATATTGAACCCAGAATTATTGCGTCAGCATTTTCAGCAATTATAATTCCAGCAAGATATAACGGCATTATCATATTGATTGGCAGGTAGGCCATAAGACAAAACACCAGTGATACCCGGCTCCATTTATTGAGCCCGAGTTTGGAAAACTTGAATTCGTATTGGCTGCCTCCTGTTTCACCGGCAATTTCTGCTTCGTTTATCGATTCCCTGCCATTATCCATTATGAGAATTCCTGCGCACAACTCCTGTTATGATAAGAACGCCGTGTTTGTCGGACAACCATTCTATCCCTTAATATTATAACCTTCAAACATAACGAGTGCAAACGGTGCGGGGTTCGGATCCGGATAGAAATCCAAAAGTCAGGCAGGCGGAAACAGAAAGGCCCCGGCTCGTGAGCCGGGGCCAGTCAACAACATAAATAGATAGGCGCCGCATTTACTTCTTACTACTGCAGCCCTTACCCGATCAAGTATACAACATGAAATCAAAAACGGCAAGTTAAGAGGTCCATAAATAATGACGGTTCGTGACGAGGGCGAGCGAAAAAAGCTCCGGCACGAGGCCGGAGCATTGGCACCTGCCAGCATGGGGGTAAGGGCAGTACATGCTGGTTGCGGCGCCGAAATGAGTATACAGCGCATATTCGTACCGTCAAGCGAAATCAAAAAAACTGTAATTATACAACGCCCCGCGTTGGCGTTAACTCCCTTTACAGCGCGAATTACGGATATTATCGGCAGGTTCGGGCAGGCGAATAGTTATTCGGTCCTTCGGTTATTCGGTTGTTCGGTTGTTCGGTTCAGCGGTTGATTTTTCAATCGTAACTCGAAGAACGCGGCGAGCAGACCACGCCGGCCGCGCTCGCCGGTTAATTATAATATTTGTTTTTCCCTATTAACTTCAACACTTCAACACTTCAGCACTCCAGCACTTCAACACTTCAACACTTCAGCACTTCAACACTTCAGCACTCCAGCACTTCAGCACTCCAACACTCCAGCACTCCAGCACTTCAACACTTCTTAACTTTCATCCTTCATAATTCATAATTCATCCTTATCTTATCTGCTTCTCACAGCCACCGGCATCTGGCGGTTGTCTGTCCAGGCCGCGGCGTCACGCGTCATGGCGAGGATTCCGAAGCTGAACTCATCCTTGAAAACGCTGGTCGCGTCTTCGCATGCCTTCTGAGCGTCCGCTCCCGCCGCCATGGCATCGTGGGCCCTGACCGCAGACATTCGGCGGATAATTTCCTCGCCGAGCCCGGTCGTGACGATGGCACCGGCGGGACCTGCGAAAAACCCCGCGCCCACGACAGGCGAATCGCCTATGCGGCCCGGGAGCTGGATATTCGTCCCGCCCGTCGAATTAGCGGACGCGAAATTCCCTTCCGAGTCGAGCGCTACCGCGCCCACCGTGTCGCAGCCGTCCACGATTCCGCGGTACCTCATGTATTTCTCTTCTTCACCCTTCTTAATTTTTTCGATAAGCCCTTTCAATATTTCGCGCCGGTAATCGGTAACCGGGTCGAAATCGGGAAAGCCTTTCTGCCTTGCAAACTCGTTCGCCCCTTCGCCTGCGAGAATTACGTGCGGCGTCTCTTCCATTACCTTCAAGGCAACGAGCACCGGATTCTTCACCCGCTTTATCGCGGCGACGATGCCGATTTTCCCGTCCGAAGTCATCAGGCCCGCGTCCATCTCGCACTCGAAATTCAGCCGCGGGCGCGAACCGATACCTGCGTTATAGGTCGGCTCGTCCTCAAGCTCGACCGTCGCCGCAACGACGGCCTCCAGCGCGCTCCCGCCTTCTGCGAGGACTTTTTCACCGGCCTCCGCCGCCCGGATGCAGCCCGCGTCATTATCCTTCGGCGAGCCGACCCCGCCGTGCACGAGAATAGCATAACGCATGGAATATCCTTTTCGTGGTTCGATCTGCCCGGCAGATTTGAAGGTTACATTATAAATGGTTGTCATGCAAATGGGAGAAAAAACCGGTTGGAAAAGATGTAGGGGCGCAGCATGCTGCACCCCTACAAGCTTATCACTTATCACCTGTCACTTATCACTTATCACTTATCACTTATCACTTATTCGCGGAATCTCGCGCTCCGTCCGCAGGTCGAAATTGAGAATCAGCGCAATGCCCGCAAGCGAAACAAGCATCGACGAACCGCCGTACGACAGGAGCGGGAGCGTAAGCCCCGTAATCGGGAAAAGCCCGACGTTCATGCCCGCGTTCACGATAACCTGGGTCGCCATTATGGCGATAATGCCGACGATGGCGAGCTTCGAGAACGGGTCGCTCGTCCTCGCGGCCGCGTCCGCACCGCCGACGATGAGAAGGCCGTAAAGCCCGAGCAGCACAAGGCAGCCGATAAGGCCCCACTCTTCCGCGAGTACGGCGAAGATGAAGTCGGTGTGGCGCTCCGGCAGGTAGCCGAGCGTGTTCTGCGTGCCGCGTCTGTAGCCTTTCCCGGTAAGCCCGCCCGAGCCGACCGCCATGAGCGACTGACGGAGGTGGTAGCCGTCGGCGAACCTGACGCGCTTCAGCTCGTCCTCGCTCAGGAATTTCTTCATCGCCTGCCGCGGGTTATCCGGGTCGAGGAAAACGAGGAGCCGCCCCTTCTGGTACGGCTTGAGGACGAAAAGCCAGCCAAGCGGGACAAGCATGATACCGCACGCGATAAAAAGTGCAAGATGCCTTTTCTTCGCGCCGGCCGCAAACAGCATCGCCAGCGTCACCGGTACGAATATCATGGCCGTGCCGAGGTCGGGCTCCCTGAGAATAAGCACAATGGGCACGAGCGCGATTGCAAGCGCGGCCGCGAGTCCGCGGAGCGTGCGCGCCCTCTCCGGATTCTTTGCAAAAAACCAGGCCAGCATGAAGACTGTCGCGATTTTCGCGCACTCCGAAGGCTGGACGTGTACGGGCCCGAGCGCAAACCACCGCGTCGAGCCCTTGTGCACCGTGCCGATAAACAGGACCGCGACCAGGGAAAAAAGACTGGCAGCGTAAATCCAGGGCGCAGACTCACGCAAAAGCCTGAGCGGGACCAGCATAAGAAAGAATATCGCGGCCAGCCCCAAACCGATCCATATCACCTGCATCTTCGCGACGCGCGCGTATTCCTGCGTCGCGGCGTGGAACGACGCGCTGAAAATGAACGCCATGGAAAGCGCGAGCAGTCCCGCGGTCGACGCGGCCACCGCCCAGTTGAAACGCCCGGCAAACCTGCGGGCCTTTATGTGTGCGCCGAAGGCGGTTATGCTCATGGTCCCTCCCGCCGGGAAAAATATGCGGCAAGAATCTGCGCCGCCATCGGCCCGCATACGCTGCCGCCGTGGCCTTTCGTGTTTTCAACCGTTACGGCGAACGCGATTTCGGGGTTCCCGATCGGGCCGTAGCCCGCAATCCACGCCTGGTTCAGGCCTTTTACCCGGTTGGTCTCGGCCGTGCCCGTCTTCGCGGCGACGGGCAGCATCGAGAGCGCGGACGGGATTCGGTTGCCGTTTTCATCCCGCCTGTGATGCGCGGTGCCGCGGGAATCATGGACGACCATCACCATGCCGCGGCGGACCGCAGCCAGCGCCGAGGGTGAAAAATCAATCCGCCAGTCGAGATAGTTCCGGCCGTCCGCGGCCAGGAGGTGCGGCCGGTAAAACTTGCCTCCGTTTGCGATCGCGGCCGCGAACCGCGCGATCTGAAGCGGCGTAACAAGCACGCCGCCCTGGCCGATGCCGAGAAGGCGGTCGTTGCCTTTGGTCCAGAAGCTGTCTTTCTGTGCCCAGTCGAGGCGTTTTTCCGCCGATTCAATTCGAGCGTACAGTTTCTGAAGCTCGCGGTCGAATTCCCTGAGCTTGTTTTCCACTTTCCTGATTTGAGATACGGATTCTTTCGTTTCAGGCTCCGCATTACACAGGCGCGTATATTCTTCATGTGCTTTTCTGAAGCGGCGCTTCAGTTTTTTTTCTTTTGCCCTGAGTTCTGCAAGCCGGGATTTTGCGCGCTCGAGCCTTTTCTTTTTCCAGCCCAGGTCGGGAACGGTCCCCCCCTTCTCGCCCGGGAGGTCGATGCCGGTCGGCCGGCCGAACCCGCTCATGCGCGCCCACTCCTGGAGGCGCACGCCTCCGCCGGCGTTCATCCTCTCGCCCGCGGTGTAGAAGAAAACGTTGCATGAGCGGCAGAGCGCCTCGGAGACGCCGAACGGCGGCAGCCATGCCGCGTGGTTTCGGCAGCGGAACGCATCGGGGTTGTGAAGATACCCGCGGCAGCGGATATGCGTCCTGTCCGAGATCGCGTTTTCCTCGAGCGCCCCGAGCGCGATAAGTATCTTGAAAACCGAGCCCGGCGGAACGGGCGCGCTTATCGCGCGGTTCATAAACGGCGACGGCTTCTCCTTCAGTTTTTCATATTCACGCGGATTTCTGAAACTGTTCAGGTCGAAACCGGGCGCGCTCACCATAACGAGAACAGCGCCGGTGTTCACGTTCAGAACCACGGCCGCGCCCGCGAGCGGCTCGCCGCCCTCCCCCTCGGCGAAAACCTGCTCGGCTATCCTCTGCATCTCGGAATCGATTGTGAGGTGGACATCGACGCCCTCTACCGGCGCAATCATCTCATGGACGACCGGAGAAGCCTGCGTCGCCAGCCGCTCCGATATCGCGACGCCCTTCATCCCCGCGAGGATGCCCTCAAAGGAACGCTCGATCCCGGACCGCCCCACCGCCTCGTTCGCAAAGAAAACGCTTCCCTCACGCATGGCATCGAGCACGGAAAAACGTTTCGGGCCGCGCCACACAATCCGGCCCCCGGCCTTCAGCTTCTTGAACTCCGGCGGGGAAAGCACGCCCGCGTAACCGATAACGTGGCACGCAAACTGCCCGCCCGGGTAATACCGCCTCTGGTCCGTCTGGATTTCGATTCCCGGAAACTCGGCCGCGCGTACGCCGAGCTCGAACGCGGTCCTTTCCGGCACCGACTTAACAAGCGTAACCGGCGTTTCCCGCCGTGCGCGGTACTCGAACGAGTTGGTCAGCCTGAAGATTTTCCGCGCCGTATCGTCGGCCTTGCGGTGTAGCGGCGCCGGGTCGACGCCGAGAAACGCGGCAAGCGCCTCGATGGTGCGGAAGCTTTTCGCCATCAGCCGGTCGTAGTCGAGATACAGGTCGAAGAGTTCCCGGTCGGCCGGGTTCTTCCGGAATATGATAGAGGCCGACAGGTCGGAATCATCTTCCGCGGCTTTCCGTATCAGTTTTACGCATTTCGGAGTGAGTCTTAAAGCGAAAAGCCGCGCCGTGCCGGGGTCGGCGGACGTCGCCACCGCATCGCCGAGTTCGAGCATGCGCTTGAGCAGTGTCCGCCTGTTCGGGCGGGCGTACCAGACAAGTATGTCGATCGCGGCGAAACGTGCATCAAGGTCCGGCAGGAACGCGGCCACGTTGAAGGTGCCTTCGGTCGTCGCGGCGACGGAGCCGTCGGAAGTAACGATAGAGCCGGGCGGCGCATCGAGGATTTTAATATAGCGGCGCTGCTGGCGTGCTTTTTCCGTGTATTCGTCGCCGCTTACAACCTGCATCCAGACCAGCCGGGAGACCATGCAGCCGAACGCCAGGCCGACCAGTACAAGCAGCACGAGCACGCGGCGCTGGAAACCGGGAAAGCCCGGTCTTCGCGTCGAATCCGGCTCGCCCCCTGCCGGAGTTTTCGAAGATGAAGTGGGATCTGATTCAGCCATAATTTAATTCACAGACAAGCCGCGTGAGTGCGGCAACGCGCCGATGCGCTCGAACACCGGCTGCCTCAGCTGGAACACGACAGGTGCGGCAAGCGCGGTCAGCACGGCCGTTCCTATCGCCGCATCGACGGCCAAGCGGATATCAAACGACCTCGAAAGCACGCCGAGCCGCGCGATACAGGCCGACTCGACAAAACCCGTGATTGCGAACACAAGAATAATCTGCGTCAGTATGTTTTCATGCGCGACGCCGCGCCTGAGCCGGTTTGCGATAAACGCCGCGGCCGTGTAGGCCGCGATGCATGTGCCGAACGCGCCGCCTGAAAACGCGTCAAGTACAAAACCCGAGGCGAAACCGCACAGTACGGCGGGGCGCTCGGGAAGATTGAGCGCGGCCATGCAGACGACGATAAGAACGAGGTCGGGCCTTGCCGCCCCCTGCCCTCCGAAGACCGCGGAAAGCGCCAGCTCGGCAAAAACGGCGAAAAGTACAAACGGCATTACTACAACTGCGTGCTTCATCTGGTCTTCCCGGTCTTTTCGGATTCAAGGGCAAATGATTCTTCAAGCTTCTCGCCGCGCGGATAGCCGGTCAGTATGGTTACGGATTCAAGCAGCTCCACTTTCAAATCGGGCGCGACCGTAACCCATCTGAAACCGTTTTCGGGCCGCGACGGCCTGCCGACGGCGGTGCCTATCACGATCCCGCGCGGAAGCCGGCCGAACGTACCGGCCGTAAGCACGGGGTCGCCGGGCCTGATGTTTTCAGCGCTGCGCAGGTAGCGCATCTTTGCCATGCATTTTTCGCCGCCCGTGCCCTCGAACAGCCCTTCCTCGCCGGTGACGCCGAGAAAGCCGACGGCCCTGAACGCCGGGTCGGTCAGAGTCTGAACCCGGCTGTAACTCCTTCCGGCGGCAATGACGACGCCGACGAGGGTGTACCCGCATACGACCGGCATGCCGGTTTTTATTCCATGCCTGCCACCGCGGTCGACCAGAATGGTCCGGCGATAGCTCGATATGCCGCGCTTGAGAATCACGCCGGCGGATACCGCGCCGCGTATTTCATCAGGCAGTACGTCTCTCAGTCTGCCGAAGGCGGCGAATTCGCGCTCCAGGATCGCGACTTTCGTTTTCAGGCGCCGCACCTGCTCGCGGAGCAAGGCGTTTTCTTTCCGCAGCATTAAAGCCGAATCGTCTGCGGATTTATTACTGCCCGAAGGCGGGGGCATGAGGACGGCGAGCTCGAGCGCATTTGCGCGCACCGAGTCCACGGCCCGGTCGGGCAAGAGGTTGACAGCAACGATTGCCGTCACAATTGCAATCGCGAAGCGGTATTTCCACAACTTGCGAAATAGATTATTCATGTTTTTGCAGGGAACCGTTCGAGAATTATGAATTCCGAATTATGAGATTTCATCATTCATAATTCATCATTCATAATTTCTTTACGCCGCGCTGTCGTTCGATTCGAGTATCCCGGCGAACCTGTCGAGGTTTTCCAGGAAAATCCCGGTGCCTATGGCAACGCAGGCGAGGGGGTCGGCCGCGATATGCACTGGAAGCCCGGTCTCGGTCCAGATCATTTCATCGAGCCCCTTTAGGAGCGCGCCGCCGCCGCAGAGGGTCATGCCGGTGTCGATAAGGTCGGCGGCAATCTCCGGCGGGCACAGCTCGAGGGTGGCCCGGATGGTCTTGATGATATCCATGATCGTTTCGCGGATGGCTTCCACGATTTCCTCGGCCGAGATTTCGGTCGCCCGCGGCATATTGGTGTAGGCGTCCATGCCCTTGATTGTGAGGTTCGCGTGCCTGTCGGGGAGAACGCATCCGCCGACGTCGATTTTGATGCGCTCGGCCTCCACTTCCCCGATCCTGAGATTGTAAGTGCTTTTTATATGCTCGATAATAGACCGGTCGATACTGTCGCCGGCGACGCGTATCGACTGCGTTGTAACGATATCGGCCATTGAAATAATCGCGATCTCTGTGGTGCCGCCGCCGATATCGACGATCATGCTGCCGCGCGCCTCTTCGACTGGAAGCCCTGCGCCGATGGCGGCCGCCCGGGGCTCTTCGACAAGGTAGACCTTACGCGCCCCGGCCCGAACGGCCGACGAAAGGAGCGCCTGCTTCTCGACCTTGTTTATGCACGAAGGATGGGCTATGATCAGCCGCGGCTGGACCAGGCGGGAGCGGCCGTGTATCAGGGAAATAAAATACTTCAGCATCGCCTCGGTCACTGCGTAGTCGGTAATAACGCCGTGCCGAAGCGGCCTCACCGCCTCGTAGCGGTGCGGCGTGCGGCCTATCATGGGCTTGGCCACCGTGCCTACGGCTATCACGTCGCTGGTTCCGGCGAGTACGGTGACGACGGATGGCTCGTTGAGGACAATCCCCTCACCGCGCACGCATACGAGCGTGTTGGTGGTGCCGAGGTCGATGCCCATGTCTTTTGAAAACAATCCGACAAGACGTGAGAAAAACATTGCGCAGCCCCCCTCTCGGAAGAAAGTATGAAGTATGAAGGCTGAAGGCTGAAATCTTATTTTTCAACCTTCATCTTTTCATAATTCTAAACGAATATTCGATTTTCGATTTCTTACCCGCTCAAGCCTCAGGCCTCAAGCCTTTTTCATACGCGGGCGGCGCGGCCGGTCCGTGCCGGGGGGTTGCACCGCACGAGACCGTGATCCATACGCCGAACGCGGCAAAAGCACTGCAGCCAGAATTTGATGGAGATACGTTGCCGGCGGAAGCCGGCAAAGCTTATGTTCCCCCTCTCGGTTTATGAAGTCAAAGTCGCGTTACTTATTCAGTCCGAGGTCTTCGGTTTCTTTGTTTACATCTTCCATATGGACGATGTCTTTTTGCTTGAAATGCTGGTACGCATCCGATGCTTTTTCACCGGTCTTGTACTTCGTGGCGTCGGCGTAAGCGCCGAGCTCGTCGCAGACCAGATATATCGCGAAACAGAGAATAAGAAAACAGAAAATGGCAAGCGTCGTCTCCACCGGGTGGAACGGCTTCTTCTCTATTATTTCCTCTTCCGGCGCGACGGGAAGCGCAGTTTTGCCTTTATCTTCGTCCATCATGCACCTCCTTAGTACAGCCGCGTAGTGGCCTGCATCCCCTCACGGATGGGCCCGGTGCTGAAGATAACACGCGTTCCGCAGAGCCTGGGCATCACCTTCTCCACCTCGACCTGCGCGACGAAGTTGCCGCCGTCGAAGATTGTGAAGTAGAACCCGGTCCGAACGCCGTGCTCCGAGCCGACGTTGAGGACGACAAGGCGCACCGGCTCCTTGTACGAGGTCACGACCGCGTCGATTTGCGGCATTGCCCCCCGTTTCGCAAGCATCTCGACCGGGATGCCGATCCTTCGCAGCGCCTCGATCTGGAGGCGGAGGTCGTTTCGCTCCCTCTTGATCTTTGTGAGGTACTGCCTGACCTCGGCGAGGTCGCGGTGCTGGTCGGTGACGACGCGCGTCAGGGCGGCGACCTGGTTCTCGGCCGTGTCCTTCTCCTTCAGCGCGATTGTGAACTGCCGGTGGAAACTGTCGCGAGCCTTGGTGATCTCGTCGATGATGTTGTCCTTTTCCGACAGGATCATCAGGGCCTTTGTGTGCTGGTTGAGCACGGTGACAAGGTCCTGCTTCACCGTCGCCTCGTGCACAAGCGCCACTTCGAGGTCGGATGCGATGTTCTGCATCGCAAGCTCGAGCAGGCTTACCTGGTGCTCTTTCATCTCCAGGTAGTCCTTGTAGGAGTTTATTATCTCCCCGCGGGTCCGAAGCTGGCTTTTGTAAAAGTTTTTCATCTCCACGTAGTCGTACTTTATCTTCTGGAACTGCATCCGCCAGTCGAATTTGTGGTGATAAAGTGTAGCGGCTACGCTGAGATAAACGATAGCGAGCACGAAATTAAGGATCACAAACACACGAGCCAGAACGCTCATTTGTTCCTCCCTCCACAGCTAAAGATGCACCCGAAAACAGGTATTGAATGCACGGTTAGCGTGGACTACTCGGCCTGTCTCCGTAAGTTACAAGCATTATAAGGGCGATTTCAGGTTCGTCAAGCGGAAAATACGTGACATATTAAAATAGTGTTTACAACGTTTTCTCCAAGTTTTTACATGTTTTTGTGGAAAACCGGTGAATTTTGTGGATACGGCATCTATTCAGCCGGCGAGTCTACTCGCCGCGTTATTGCCGAACCGAAGAACCGGACCACCGGAAAACCGAACAACCAAGAACATAAAGCACGACCAGAAGGCAGAGCCAGGCGAACCAGTCGCCCAGCGAGACGTAAAGCGTCCCCTGCCTGGTATAGCGTACGCGGTCGATAAGCGTGCCTTCGACCTGTTTTCGTTTCGGTTTTCCGTCGACCTCCACGGTGAGTGCTTTGTAAGAGCCGTCCGGCCCGACGAAGGCGCTTATGCCGGTATTGACGACGCGCAGAACACCCATGCGCGTCTCCACCGCGCGGAAAACGGCCTGTGCAAGCGAAAGGTCGAGCTCGGCGCTGCGGCGGAACCAGGCGTCGTTCGATATGTTGATAACCGCATCGCAGCCGCGTTTCCTCATTTTCCTGACAATTGCCGGCATTGTTATCTCAAAACAGATGAGCGGCGCGTACTTCATGCCTGCCGTGGTAAAACATGGGCCGGGTTTGCCCGAGGAGATATCGCTTGCACCGTACGGCGTCAGGCGGCCCAGGAAGTTCCGCATCAGCGGCAGCCATTTGAACGGGATAAACTCTCCGACCGGAACGAGCACCGTCTTGTCGTACCGGCCGACGACCTCGCCCTTTTTGTTGATAAGAAAACACGAATTATAACAGACCAGCTCCTTAGTCCTGTCGATAATGTAATGCTGCGACCCGAAGAGGAACCCGGACCCGATGCGTTTCGCATAACGGGTTATCATCGAAAGCAGTTCGGCGCGCTCCACAATCCTGCCCGGGACCATCGTCTCGGGCCAGACGACGAGGTCGACGTCTTCTTCCTCGAGCGCGGGCGCCATGAGGCGGAGGTGGTCGTCGAGCATTCTATGCTCGAACTCGGCTGAAAGCTCCGGGTTCTCTCCCCGGAGCACGATCTCCTTGTGGTCCTGCGGGATATTGCCCTGGACCGTGACGACTTTCGGGCCTTCAATTATCTCGAGGGTACGCAGGCGAATTATCCCGTAAAGCAGCGTCAATACCAGTGCAAGCACAGTCGCGCCGGCGAGGATAAGATACTTCCGCTCCCGTAGGGGCAAGGCATGCCTTGCCCCTACAAAACGCGTTTTATCCGCGCGTGTCAACTGCAAAAGTCGAGTGCACGTTTCCATGACTGCGAGGTTGACGAGCAGCACGAGCGCGCTTACGAGGTAGCTTCCGCCGATATCCGCTATCTGTATAATCCACGGCCAGTCCCAGAGTGAGTGGCCGAGAATAATCCAGTGGAAGGAAAGGACCGGCTGTTCGCTGCGAATGTATTCGACAATCAGTATCCACGCGGAGACGGCCAGCACGCTGAACGGCAGCTTCGTGTACTTCATTCCCAGCCGTACGACGCAGACGAAGGCGCCGCAGTAGACTACCGCGATAATAAACGCCATCGCCGACATCCCGGCCCACGTCACCTCGGCCACCCATATCAGCGCGAGAAAATAAAACACGAGACATCCGAGCTGCGTCAGCACCAGGGCGCGGCCGAAACTCCGGTAACGGAGGAAGTAAAGCATCGGGGCGAGCGCAAACCAGATCAGCCAGCTCTGCGCGACCGGGTGGAACGACATGTAAGCCAGGAGACCGCCTGCAATCGCGATAACCGCGTCAAGCCATATGGGAAGCGATGCCGCCGGGCCGGGCGGGTCGCCAGGTCCTGCAACTGTCTCAGCAGTTTTTTCACCAATGCGGTCCATAAGTATTTCTCAGCCCGTAACAGCGATTTGCAGGAGTATAATCGGGGCTATAGGGAAAGTCAATGGTTTTAGATTGGCAGAAAGCGTGAGGCCACAACATCAGCCTCGCCTCTATAAAAAACCACGCCGAACCCCAAACAGGCTTGAAAATGCTTTACGATTCCTATATGCTTCCATCAAACGAAAACCGGCTCATGGGGGAAACCGGATGATATGTAAGCAAACGGGACTGCTGCTCAAGCCTTCATACCTGCGGAAAATATATTACAAGATCATGACCGCAATCCCGGTCCTGGTGTCAATCGTCGCCATGGTGAGGTATGCCGACAGTAATTGCTGGCTGATCGGGTACATCGGCTACCTGCTCGTGCACTTCAACATACTGTACGCTTCGAAATGCCCGCACTGCCCGTACTATAAAATGGCCGGGAAGCTGCATTCGTGCTTCATGATCTGGTTGACCCCGAAAATCTACAAGCCGCGCTCCGGCCCCGCGCCGAAGTTCCTCAAATACTACGTGCCGTTCGCCATACTTCTCATGACGTTCTACCCCGTCTACTGGCTCAGGTACGAATGGGAACTGCTGGTGGTTCACCTGCTCGCCATAGCCGTGCTGCTTATTTCGATAATGCTTCAGGAATGCACCCGCTGCCTCTACTTCAAATGCCCGAACAACCGCGTGCGTGAGAGCATTCAGAAAAGATACAGGGATAAGCAGGCTATAGAGGAATTTGTGGAATAACCGACAGCGGTTGCCGCGAAGCATGCAAGCGCCGTGACAATTGCGGATTATCAGACAAAACATGCAGATTTAATGCCTTCCCCGCGATATTATCGGACACACCCTCCCGCGGCCTTCCACGGCAATTAAACTCAATCATATATTATATTGCGCCGATAGATAGGAATGGACAACTTGACTGGAGCACAGTGTAGTTGTATAATTTATAATAAGGGGATAGCATAAGGCGTTAAGGTATGCAAAAACGGTTTTTTTGCGCAGCTGTTTCCCAAAAGGAGGATAAGGTGAGAAGTGTAATTCAAAGATTCCTGATTGCGCTCGTGATAGTCATGATCGGGTGCAGCGCTGCGTTCGCCCAGGGCGGCGCGCAAATCATAAAAAGCAAGAAACTATCCGTCCCCATCGACTACCCGAACCATCCAAAAACCAGAGGCCAGATACTGGATCTCTGGATATGGGACTTTAAAAACCCGGGCTGGAAGAAGTTCTCCTTTACAAACAAGGTTAAGAATAACTTTATGGATCCATGGGACGGACGGCAGTTCGTTCTCCATTTCGGCAAGCTTGGGTATGGAGACGGCTTGTACGGCATTCTGATACAGGGGCAAAAGCAACCGAAGCCGACTTCGTCGCAACTGGTCAGGCGCAGGGTGCTGATAGACCAGATACCTCCGAAAGTCACAGTCAGGATTCAGAACCCGCAACTGTATTATAAAGGGGGCGGGGAAATAGAACTTGACCTGAAAGTTATAGAAACCCAGGCGAAAGACCTTACCGTCGAAATCAAGAGCGGCACTGCGGGCGGCTGGGTAACGCTTCCTTTGCCGAAAGGCACTAAGCCGAAAAGCGGAAAGGTTACAGTAACCCTCCCGCAACGCTCGGCAAAGCAGAATGTACTTCGCGTAACCGTTACGGACGGAGTAAACTGGTCAGACAGCGTGGAAACCAGTAGTTTCGGCATCGACGCGGACCCTCCGTTGCTTCGGATTACAAGACTGGAACTCGATCCCAATGATCCCAAGAGCTCAACGGTGCTGGTGCACTGGGGACATACCAAAGGCCTGACCACGCTTCAGGAAGTCCAGTTCTATTGGACGTCCGACGGCGGTGCGATCTGGACCCCCGGCGAAGTCAGGAAGGCGCCGGATCCCACCAAGCCTTTCGTTTTCGAAGCCGGCGAAAAAGGCGAATACGGTTTTATCATTATAGGCAAAGACGCGGTAGGCAACGAAAACCCGAAACCGACTTCGGGCACCAGGCCAAAACCGCAGGCCATGATTTCGGTTCAGCCCAAAGTCGAAACAATCGGGGCTAACCACCGCCCAGCCGATGAAATCAACCTCGTCAAACGCGAAGGAGAGATCTCTTTCTCATACAAAGTTCCCCTCGACCTGCACGGCAAGGTCGTATATGTCGAGCTCTTTACCCAGGTTGAAAAAGGGAAATGGCGAAGCGCACTCCAGAGCCCGAAAATCGGGGATCCCCTGCCCTACCTCGGAGAAGATGGAAAAGTCGGGGTCGTAGTAGTCTTGCACACCAACAGGACCCGGTTTGATCCGTTTCTCACGGGACCCCTGTACGCGACGGAAAAATTTGATATCGACAGGACCAGGCCGGTTATCGCGAAATTCGACATCCAGCGGGAATCAATCGGCTCCATGCGTTTATCGCCGCTGACAATTAAGGAAATAAGCTGGGAAGTCACGGACGCGAACTTTCCGCAAAACCCTGTTGAGCTTTATTACACCTATATGGAAAAAGGCGCAACCCGCGTCTACCCGATCCGCGCCGCAAAGGCTTACCCCGCGGCGGGAAAAATATCGTGGAGGATCCCCGAAGTCCCGGAACATGAATTCAACCTCAAACTCGTCGCCAGGGACAAGCATAATAACCTTGCTGAAAAAACCATCGGAAGGTTTTACAGTATTAACCCCGGCGACGTACCGGGCAATATCGTCGGACCGAGGACGGCAACGTCGCATTCCGTCCGGATTGTGCCGAACGACAGGTTCCGCATGGAAATCGCAAGGGACGACACAATTGAGATATGGTACCGCCCCCCCGGCGGAAAGTGGAGCAAGAGCACGCTGCCCGGGACATCCAAATCTCCTTACCCGATGAAGTTTCTGCGCGACGGCGAATATGAGCTTGCCCTGAAGGCCCTCAGGAGCGGCGGCACGTCGTTTGAGCCTTCCATAGTTGATATCAAGATCCTCGTTGACAGTGCGAAGCCGCAGCTGAGTTTCGACCCGCCTCCGGTGAGTTCGGACGGAGAATATATCGGGCCGTTCCGCCTGTATCCGACCCAGATTCGCTGGTCCTGTACGGACGCAAGCCTGGGCAACCGGCCAATCACAATCGAGTTCAGCCGCGACGGCGGCGCAAAATGGAAGTTCCTGCGGAGGCCCAACGAGCCAACCCTTACGTCTCTGGTAAACACGGGGCAATTTGACTGGAGCCGCATGCCGCAGGAAGACCTTTCGAACTGCTATGTTCGAATAACCGCAACCGACCTCGCCGGCAACACCCGGGTGGTCACGTCCCCGTCCTTCCGCATCGATTCCCAGGTTCCCATAACCAAAATCATCGGAAACGAGCCGGGAAAGACTTACAAAATCATTATAAGTGCGCGCGACATGGGCGGAAGCGGCATGCGCGACATCAGGCTGTTCGTCAACCGGTCCGGTCAACAGGAATGGCGGCTCCTTGAAGCGGAATGTAAACGGGACCCGGTTGACCGTTCAAAGTATACTTTTTCTTTCCCCGTCAAGAAAGATGAAACGGGCAAAACCGGCTTTTACCTGGTTCCCACCGACAGGGCGGGCAACTCGCGGAAAATACCGACAATAGTTACCGAATATCCGCCCGACCGCTCTTTTGTTATTGACGTGTCGGTAAAGCCATTCGCCATAAAGGCGCCGTTCGACGGCTCAACTCCGATAAAAGGCGGAATGAAACACCGGATCGAATGGCATGCGCCGCTGTCGGAACGTCAGGTACTGGTTTCGATATCTTTTTACGACGGCGATAATTGGACACCGTTGTTATCAGGCAAACAGAACCTTGGCTACGCGGTCATTGAAATACCCGGCATTTCGAGAGACGGCTGCAAGCTGCGTCTCAAGCCGTCCGGCAAGGATCCACATATAACCAGGCCGTTCATTGTCGACAGTACGCCCCCGATGATCACCCCGGACGTCAAGCCCGAGCCGGGGCAGCGGATATCGAGAATAACCTCCAACTCCCGCGATGTGAAAATCAGGTACCGGGCCGTCGACAGGCTTACCCCGGTCAGAAAGGTTTTCGTTTTCATGCGCCCCTTCGGAAAAGCGAATGAAGACTGGCGCAACACAAATAAAAATGGCTCCTTCTGGAACTCCAAACAGGAAGTTACCGTCAACTTTTTCGGCGACGGCGATTACGACATCTTTTTCACCGCCGAAGACATCGTACGCAACAGAAAGCCGGACCCCGCGCGGGGGGCCAGAGCCCAGGTCCGCCTTACCATCGATACCGATAAACCGACGGCCGAGCTTACAAACCTCGACGAGCGCAAAATCTACAAATCGAAGGAGCAAATACTATATCGGGTGCGATACTCCGACCCGGGCGGCGAATTCCTCCCAGACGAAACCGTTCTGGAAATCGCCCCCGCCAAGACCGAGCATTGGACCCTGATCCAGAGCGGGCTTAAATCCGAGGGTGAGTATCCCTTTAACGCTCCTCTCGACCCCGGCCCATACGAGGTCCGGCTGACAGTTACCGACATCTGCGGGAACAAGGCGTTCCGTGCCGATAGGATTGAGGTAAAAGGCGGTACGCCCGAGATCAGGTTCCCGCTTCTGTCCCCGCTTTTAAGAGGCGGGGAAGAGGTGAAAATCCCCTACGACGTCTCGAGAAGAAGCCGCGAAAGGCCCGTAACTTTCGAGTTTCGCGAGCGATCGACGCTTGACTGGACTGAAATCTCCCAACCCCTCAAACACTCGGGTACTTTCATCTGGAAAGCCCCGATGGTAAACGCGGCAAAAGCCCAGATGCGGCTGGTGGTCACGGACAGTCAGCGTGAAATATTTCATTCTGAAATCCGCACTTTCGCAATCGACCGCGACCCGCCCATAGTAAGGCCCAACCTGCATGCCCCGGGAGAAGAAATCGTCAAAAAATCCGCCCCCGTCACCATTCCCATCATTCCGTACAGGAATACCGAAATCGGGCCCGCAAAAATCAAATTCATCGAGCTGTTCGTCTCCGACGACGGCTGCCGGACCTGGCAACTGCTCGACACCATTAATGACATCAGAAAATCGTTCACCTTCAAGCGTAACGAGGAAGGCAGATATTTCTTTTACTCCAGAGCGATTGATGAACTCAGGCGGGGCGAACCCGCTCCAGGGCACGGCGCAAAAGAACATGCCCGCCTGTTTATCGACAAGACACCGCCGCGGGTGAGCGACGTGCGCGTCGGCTACGGAAGGTTCGACATGCCCCAGAGGCGTTTCCCGGTATGGGTGCCGATTCCCATCTCATGGGCATACTACGATGAACGCCCGACCTCCAGGCCGATAACAATCGAATATACCGATGACCTCGGCACATCCTGGCACGTTATCGCCCGCAACGTTCGCAACACCGGCCGCTTTATCTGGCACCCGGAAGTTGAAGGCGGTCGAAAGCTCAAAGCCTCGAAGTTTTATCAGGTAAGAGTGACGGGCGTTGACCTGGCACGCAATGAAGCCTCCGACACCACCGGAAGTTTCGGACTGATAATCAAAGGGCCTGATGTAAGCGTTGATCCCCCGCCGGGACCATGGTTCTCCAAGGACACAAGCACCTGGATTCCGATTAAAGTCGAAGGCAGAGAGATAGAAATCACGCAGCTGATCCTTTATTACCGGCGCATCGGCGAGCCGAAATGGATGCAGTATGATCAAATCGCTTCTCCCGACGTTCAGCGCATTCGATTCGAGATGGAAGCCGGCACGTACGAGTTGCTGCTCAAAGCTTATTTTCAGGTCGGAAGAAGGACCCAGGGGCGCGGGCCCGCGCCCCCCCCCCCCCTCGAGGTGCCGCAGGCAATACTCACCCACGACCCCGTACCGCCGACGGTCTCTATCATAAGCGGTTTCTCTCGAAAACCCCTGGCGTTCAAGCGCGGCGAAGTGGAAGACCTCCGATGGGCGGCCGAGGACGATTACCTGGCCGCGATTCACCTGGAGCTTTCAGAGGACGGCGGCGCATCCTGGAATCGAATCCTCGGAAATGAAAACTTAATAAAGAGCAGGAATATCGGCGTACCGCTTCGTTATCCTTCGGGAAGGTTTTACAAACTTCGCGTAATAGCCCGCGACAAGGCCGGTAATGTGGCGTACGAACCGACCGACGCATTCTCAATCGACGGCTCGCCCCCAGTGGTTGAAGTTTTCGCCAAACAGAAACTACAGGCGAAAAATACATTTCGCTTCAAGATACGCCCGATTGGGGACGTAAAAGATCTGGAGCGCATAGACCTTTACGTCCGCCGGAAGGGCGAGCCGTGGAAGCTCGTACAATCGTATAACTCCATTGATTCGCCCATTGAATACACAGCGCCCAAGTACGGCAAATACAGCGTCATAGCCGTCGGCATCGACCATCTGGGCAACACCGAGCACATGCCTCTTCCGGGCGATCCGGGCGAGCTGGAATTCAGCATCACGCGCTGGCTGAAGATAACTCTCCAGGGATTCGAGGACGAACTTAACGTCTACCAGGGCGGCACCGGCTACAAGATCTACTGGCGCTGTAACGAAACCGATCTGGTTCCCAGCCCGATTTCATTCTGGTACAAGACCTCGCCTGCCGGCGAGTGGGCCAGGATTGAAGGACAGCAGTTCGCCAACAGCGGTTATGCGGACCTGGTCTTTCCGAAAATCGACGAAAAACGCGTATGGTTCCGGGTGCAGGCCGTGGACAGGCAAGGCTCGCTCGGATGGGACGACATGGAAAAACCGATAGAGATAAAATCTACCCCGCCGGAAACAACCATCGGAGTCGGAGTCGTCCCGCGCAGGCGGGATGAGATAAAGTACCGCGAGGAAGACACGACTCCCGAAAAACCCGGCGAAGGTAAAGGAGAGCAGGTCGGCCCGACGAAAAAAGAATCTGAAAAACCACCGAAAAAGAAAGATATTAATTACGTTGAACGCGGCAAGGATCTCCTTTCCAAGGAATTTTACGACGAAGCCAGGAAAATGTTCCTCCTTGCCATTCAGAACAAAAAGCAGCGCGGCACCGCGTATTACGGGCTCGCGCTCGCCCATCGCCATCTTGGAAGCGACGATTCCACCCTGATCCTCTACTTCGAACGGGCGCTGGAGTTCTTCCCCAGCAACGCGCCGTGCCTGAACGATCTCGGAGCAGTGCATTTTTCCCGGGGTGATTATACGAAAGCTGCCAAGTATTTTGAAAAAGCGATACAACTGTCGCCGTCCGCAATCTTTAGCACAAACCTCGGAAAAGCCTACTACCAGCTCGGCGAGTACAAGGATGCCGGCGACGCACTTAACAGAGCCCTGCGGGTGGATTCGAAGTACTGGGAAGCATACTGGTTTAAAGGCCTTATCTACCGCAGAGGGGACGACTTTCACGCCGAACGCGATATGTGGAATAAGATCCTTGAACTCATCGATCCCGATTCCGAATGGGGACGAAAAGCTCAAGGATACCTCAGGAGCGTTGAAGAAAAAATAAAGAACCGCTAGGCTTTAACATATCCTGAAATAACGAGTTATGGCCAACCCGCCGGTCATTGCGGGGAGGCATCCCTGACTTTGGCGGAACAGGCATTCTTGTCTGTCCATTCTCAAGGCGCTATATGTCTCAGGACGAATTCCGCGCGGCGAGGCACGACATGGTTGATTATCAGCTACGCCGTCGCGGTATCAGAGACGAAGCCGTCCTCGAGGTCATGGAACATGTTCCCCGCCATCGCTTTGTGCCTGAATCCCGCCGCCCTGCAGAAGCATATTCCGACGGTCCTGTCCCGATCGGCTCCAGCCAGACCATTTCGCAGCCTTACATGGTTGCACTAATGACTGCCGCACTTGAACTTAAGAAAACCGACAAAGTCCTCGAAATCGGCACCGGCTCCGGCTACCAGGCCGCGATATGTGCTGAGCTTGCAGGGACTGTTTATACGATCGAGCGCATTCCCGAACTGCATAACTGCGCCAGAGAACTGCTCTTAGAGCTTGGATATGAAAACATCAACTGCATCCTGGGAGACGGCACAATCGGACTTGCGGAACACGCCCCTTTCGACGCGATAATCGTGACAGCTGGCGCGCCGACCGTGCCTGGGTTTCTGGAAAAACAGCTTGCGCCAGACGGTCGAATGGTTATTCCCGTCGGCGACCGAATGTCACAAGTATGCCTGAAAGTTACAGATAGGTCCGGCAAGCACCATGAAGAACGCCTTACGGCCTGCACTTTCGTCCCGCTTATTGGTCGGCACGGCTGGAACAAATAATTATTGGTTATTGGTTCTTAGTTGTTGGTTCTTGGTTAATGAAAAAGCTATAATCAAAGGCCAATATTTCATCCTTTATAATTCATACTTCATACTTCATCCTTATCCCTTATCCCTTATCCCTTATCTACTTATACCTGTTATTTAATCCGGCAGTGATGGAAACTGATCTTCATCGTTGCCATCATCCTGTGAATTTGCGGATTTTTCGGTGGGTTCTGAATCTTCTTTTTCATCATTCCCAGGCTCATTCGGGTTGGGTTCAAGAATGCCGATATAATCGTCATCGGTTGCCAGAAGTTCGGCCATACAACCTTCCGGGCTTGTCATATCCGGCCTTCCCATAACGTCTTCCGCAGTTTTTATCAAATCTTCTTCAGAGACTTGCGGATGAAACCCGGCTTTTAGATCGTCGAGAAACTTCTTGAAAATTTTGTAAATCTCGGCATTGTTCCCATCCCGCTCATGTCTCGAAAAATCCAGAAGGTATTTCCCCCAAATGACCAGTGCTTCTTTCCTTACGAGAATTCCGACATCTGCCTTGCTTGCTTCCATGGCGATTTCGACAAGGTCTTCTTCTGAAACACCGCTTTTGAATAGAAACCCCAGTTCTTCAAGAAATCTGTTGAAGACGGAGAATTGCCCGTCAAAGTTTCCGGCATCCACATGCTTTTCGAATTCGGAAGAGTACTTTTCCCAAACCTCGGGTGCGCTTTGACTTGCGAGTTTTTTCATACCCTTGTCAGACGCCATGAATCTGCCTTTACCGCCTGAAAATCAATATTTCCTTCTGCATTATAACACATTTCATCCTCTTTCGCATCCTTCACAATGCGTTTATATGATTAAAGTCATAGGATTAAGCCGCCAGGTAATTTTGAAACCATTCCGAAACGAAGAAATGAAAAGAACATTATTTGTCCCCAGGGACATATATTGTCCTTTTTGCTTAAATTTCCGGATTTTTGAATTCTTCACCGCTTTTTCCCTGTCCCGGGTGTATAAAGAAAAGTTATATCAACTTGCAATAACCGTCTAAAAAAGTTAGGTTATCCACAGGTTTTCAACAGCTTTTGCCATATAGAGTTGGGTAAAAATCCTACATATTGACCTAACACGATTTTATATTACTACATGTTGTGGTATTTTAAAAAAAATTTTCAATTTTTAATCCCTTATATTCAGCGTACTTACATGAGCAGGGCACGGATTTCCAATTTTTCTTTTTGCTTTTTCTCTTTGAAGGTGCTATAGAAATGCTTATTGTGCTGCGAAATATGCGCGTTTGGCAGTTGCGTTTCGCGACAGCCAGACAGGCTTGAAAACACTGGATTTAGCGCAAAAAACGCGGATTGCACATTGACATAACTTTCAGGGCATCCGGTCTGATGAGGGGCGGGTCTGGTGTCCTGACGAAGTTTTACTCAACGCTTTGAGGGGTAAGTGATTGGGTTTTTTCTGCAGTCCCGGCCCACCCCCTGGACTGCAAGTTTGGAGAGGGGGCATTAAAAAAAGCGGCTAGGGATACCCGAAAAGGCGGTGGGTTCTGAGGGCCGCCCTGCCGCTTTTATAACGATTTCAACGGATCGTATTGATCCGACGGTTTGAGGCAGGACCGGCAGTTAACAACTGGAGCCATGGGGCGGTTTTGTGATGCGAGGGGGGCGCGGAGTGTCCTACAGGATACGTAAAACTGACCTGAAGCAGATCACCCTTCTGGTCAAAAAACTTAAATCCGCGATAGGGCAGGTTCGGCGGGCCAGGTACCATGCGGCCCGAAATCCGAAGATGAACTGACCGCCTTCCGATTGCCGCCTCGAACAAAAGGGAGACGCGTATTTCGCGTCTCCCGTTTTTTTAAGCTTTCAGCTATCAGCAGTCAGCAATCAGCTTATTATTATAAATTTAATATAGCTGAAAGCTGACAGCTGAATGCTGACAGCTATTTCTGCCCTAACTTGACTTTTCATTTTTCCCGATTCGTCCTAACTCCGATTCCAGCTCTTTCAGGCGCGTAATTTTTCTGTAATTTTTTCAGAAAATCCTTAAAAAATTCGGCAGGTAAAGTGCAACAAAAGGCTGTTGCAGGCCGACAAAGTGGGTGCATCAGCGTGCAAACAGGGGTGTTCGGAGTTTTAAACGTGCGATTCTGTGACAGTTTTCTTATGATTGTAACACGCGATTCGGCGCGGTACAGGATTTGCTGGATTTACGGTACTCGGACTTATTAAAGAGTAAAATAATTTGTCTCTTGATATCAAACTTATATTAATCAAACAGTCCCGAAGAATCCCATGGAATTTCCATAATTTCGATTATCGGCTCTATATCGTCTTCCATCATGTCCGGTGGGAAGTAAACGAAACGAGTAAAGCTTCTAAACGTTTTATGATTAAAAACATTTACTCTGTCTGAATTCAAGAACTTGCTGCGGCAAATTACGGAAGGGGATTTCCTTTTGCTCCAATGAACTCCCAAATTAAAACTTAACGGCATAGTAATTTCGTAAAGCCCCGGGCCTTCACCGTTACGTCGCCATTCAAAACTTACAGGGAAATCACAGCATATTAGATATTGACTATTATCTTCAGGAGTAACAAATGTAATTTGACCATTGTATAATTCGTAAAACCAAAAATCAGTATGATGCTGTATAAACATTGGATATAAATTCTCTTCGATATCAGTAAGGTTTCTATTGCCCCACTTTTCAACAAAATCTGGCCAAAATATTTCTTTTGTTTTCGGATTTCGTGCTATTGTCAGAGCAATAAAAAACAGAAGTTGGATCAAATCCTCTTCAGAATTTAGCATCTTATTTTCGACGATAGCTTTATAAACATCAACATATTTGTCCTTATCAAGAATTTTTTCAAATGAATCTCTAGCAAATCCTTCAATATAAATCGTGTATAGATTGTTTTCGCATCCCAAATTCTTTATATTTGGCCTTGATATGGGATTCTTGCCCTCCTCTTTCCAGGCCAACATATCAAAAGCAATTAATTGGTTATTGTTTTCTTCATTAGTGAAATTACCAAGATAGAATATAGGTAAGTAATGATGTTTAATGCTGGTCATTTAAGAACCACTATCATTGAGCAACATGCGATGGTGTCAAAGCAATCAAAGTATCAACAGCACTAGTTCCTGAGGGGCATAAATGATCAGTTCGCAACTTCAAAAGATTCATATACCCGCTGGGGTTTGCCTCCCATTTAATGCTTCCTTTCCGATACAGATAAAATCTACCTCCATCAGCTACGAGTATTTTATTGCATTTATCTAGCTTATGTTTTTTGTAATAGTTTTTGGCCTGTTCAACAACTTTCTGCATACCCTTGCCAAAAGCCTTAGCTTCACAGATCAGTTTACAATTATTCTTCTCTGTAGGAGTTTTCCAGAATACAGCTAGGTCAATTTTATGCCACTCAACTGCCAAAAGCTGTTCTGACCAGCCTAATGCATGCATGAGTGGTAATATTATGTGAGCAACTATTTCATGTTCAGATGGACGATTAGGGGACAAACCTTTATTGTACCACTTTAGAAGTTGTTGCTGTTTCTCTATAGTCGTTTTTACACGATGAACGGCATCGTATGACAACCCTTTGGCAAAAAGTAATTCCGAAAACTCCTCCAGTGACAGTAAATCTTGTGGTCTAAGCATTATATCCTGAAGTTTTTTATCAATACACTGATCGAATAAATGGCGTATTGGTTCGAGAATAGTATTATCTGCCACTTTTGTAAAAGTTGGTATTTGCTTTCGGTTTTTGAAAAGGTCTCCCTTCTTTTGAATCTCTTTAAGGTTTTTATCTAATTGGCTTTGCCATATTATTCTTCTTACATGTTGGAGATCCCATCCATAAACATCATCGAAGATTTCACTCCAAAAATATTCTTGTTCGGCAACAAGGCCCATGGAAATAACATTATGGCCAAATCTAAGCAATACAATATCACCCGGTTGAACTTCTTCTGCAAAACGTCGAATCATACCCAATCTATTATTTGAAATCTGCCCTTTTTTTGCGCGCCACCGATAATTAGATTCGCCAAACGGTCCAAATCTCCCGGGGCCTAGAAACATAATGTTATGATCAAAGAAAAGGTCTTCGTATTTTCTCCCTGTTTCCCCACATGCAATTTGCCAGACTTGTGGTTCAATCATTCTCAATTACTCCTAGATTTACGTTTGTTCTATCGCGCATTATATAACGAAATTACCAAAATATGAATAAGAAATCGGTAGACGGTTCCTAATAATATTCCCGGGGCATTTCAATTTCAGATTTTCGATTGGGGGAGCGGAAGAAGTCCTGAGTCCCGGGTCGTGGGTCATTTCTGACGAGCTTCGCGCGATATTTTGTAGGGGCGACCCGCTGGGTCGCCCTTCTTATTGGGCGACGCAACGCGTAGCCCCTACAAACTCGCGCCGCAAGCGGCGCGGCTAACAAAAAAAACCGGCGAGTAAACTCGCCGGCTAATTATTAATCAAATATGACGCTCGACGCTTGACGCTACGGTTCGATAACGACCGTGGTGGTGGGTCCGGCGCCGACGGCGGGGTAGTCGCCGGTCGTGTGCGTCATCGAGGTCTGGTCCATTATCGCTTTCCAGCAGGAATTCGGACACCAGGAAGTCTCGTGGTTGCCATCGTCGCAGTACTGCATCAGACCGCCGGCGGCACCCGTGCTTATCACGCAGGGACAGCCCGAGGCACCGCTGTACTCTTCCGCGAGGACGCCGCCTGCAAGCTCGTATTCCTTGTGGCCGTGCTCGTGGGCGAACGTGTAGTGGTCCACCAGTCCGCCGCACTCGATGTACTTGCCATCGGCGCCGCCGGGGACGCAGCGCGCCCACGTGCCGCCGCCGAGCGTGCCCGATGCTACGCGGTCGACCGGGGTCGCGACGTGGCATTCGCTTGTCGCGCCGTTGTTTTTGATGGTGAGGTGCGCGATGTGCTGCTGGCCGTGGGCGACTCCATACAGCCCGTCCGAAAGGCCCTGGATGTTGGCTTTCACCGCGTCGAGCTCGGCGGCCGTGGCGCTGCCACCGGTGATAACCCATACGTAAACGAACTCATTCGGACCGCCTGTTCCCGTGCCGGTCCCGGTGCCCGTGCCCGTCCCGGTGCCGGTACCGGTGCCGATGGGGCGCTTCGAACCGCCGCCGCTGCTGCAGCCGTGAATTGCCAGGGCGATTGTAAGAACGATGACAACGAGCAAAAGCACGCTAATGCGCTCCATCGAAATCTCCCCACGTTATTGTCGGTTACGCGTTCCCTGCAGACACCCTTCCGGGTGTTTTCCTTCCTGTAACACCCCTGCGCGATTCTTAAGTTCCTGAATATTATAGCAGGAAATGCGCGGGAATGCAAATTCATCATTTGAGTGTCCGTGGGGCAGATATTCCTGTCTGTCCCACCGTATTAATTCTGGATTACGGCCTGCGCGGGAATGACGGCAATCGAAATTTGCTTGCAAAGGCAGAGAGGCGCTGCTATCATGCGCGCGAATCGCTTTTTTCAGCGGGAAGAAAATGGCAAATGTGTCGATAAAAGACCTCGGGAAACACGCCGGCGAGGAAGTGACGCTCCGCGGCTGGCTCTACAACAAGCGCCACAAGGGGAAGCTGCAGTTCATCCTCCTGCGCGACGGCAGCGGGACCGCGCAGTGCGTCGCCTTCAGGGGGAACGTCGGCGACGAGCTTTTCGACCGCCTCGACCGGCTCGGGCAGGAATCGTCGCTCACCGTTACCGGCACGGTCAAGGAAGACAAGCGCTCGCCCGGCGGTTACGAGATCGACGTCACGGGCGCGGAAATAATCCAGGAATCCGGGGAATACCCGATAACGCCGAAGGAGCACGGCGTCGATTTCCTGCTCAGGCACCGGCACCTCTGGCTGCGCTCCAACAAACAGGTCGCGGTGATGCGAATCCGCGACCGCCTCGTCCGCGCGATCCGCGAATTCCTCGCCGACGACGGGTTCATCAACGTCGACACCCCGATCTTCACGCCCGCCGCGTGCGAGGGGACAACGACGCTCTTCGAGCTCAAGTACTTCGATGAGATGGCGTACCTCACGCAGTCGGGCCAGCTCTACAACGAAGCGACCGCGATGGCGCACGGGAAAGTCTACTGCTTCGGCCCGACGTTCCGCGCCGAGCGCTCGAAAACGCGCAAGCACCTTACCGAGTTCTGGATGGTCGAGCCGGAGGTCATGTTCGCCGACCTCGACGACATAATGGAACTTACCGAGCGGTTCGTCACGGCTATCGTGAAGGAAGTCCTCGAGCACTGCCGCGGTGAGCTCGAAGTCCTGGAGCGCGACGTCTCGAAACTCGAAGGCATCGAGCCGCCGTTCCCGCGCATCAGCTACACGGACGCGGTCGGGATGCTGAAGAAGGGCGGGCACAATTTCGAGTGGGGCGGCGATTTCGGCGCGCCCGACGAAACGCTTATCGGCGAATCGTTCGAGAGGCCCGTGCTCGTCCACCGTTATCCGAAGGCGGTCAAGGCGTTTTACATGGAGCCGGACCCGGACGACGAACGCATCGCGCTCTGCGTCGACATGATCGCGCCGGAGGGTTACGGCGAAATCATCGGCGGCGGTCAGCGCACGGCCTCGCTCGAGTATCTCGAAAAGCAGATCGACGCGCACGGCCTGCCGCACGAGGCGTTCGAATGGTACAAGGACCTTCGCCGCTACGGCTCGGTCTACCATTCCGGTTTCGGCCTCGGGATCGAGCGCACGGTAGCGTGGCTCTGCGGCTCGAAGCATATTCGCGAGTGCACTGCGTTCCCGCGGATGCTGTACAAGATATATCCCTGAAGAAGTACCAAGTACCGAGTAACAAGTACCAAGTAACAAGAAACAAGAAACGAGTAACGAGTAACGAGAAAACACCATGGAGCCGATAACGCTGGAAGCGGTAACGAACGCGGTCGTCGTGTATCCCGGGCACGCGCAGGTAACGAAGCGCGCCTACCTGGAATTCAAGCCCGGCCAGCACGAGACACTGCTCGCGGGCCTGCCGGTGGGGCTGATTCCCGGCTCGCTCACCGTCTCGGCGAAGAGCGCCAAGAAAACCAAAAAGAAAGCCACGGCCGGCGAGGTAACGATAGTGCGCGTGAGCGTCGAGGGCGAGGGCAAGGAGCGCGCGCCCGAGGAGGTGGAGGCCGAGGTGGTACGCGCCGCGGAAAAAATCGAGGAGACCCGCCGCCGACTCACCGAAAAACAGAAAACGCTCAACGAAAAGAAAAAGTTCTTCCTCGAGCTCGCCCGCGGCTCCTCGCACAGCCTTTCCGATTCGATTTCGTCGGGCAAGCTCAGCCTGAACCAGTGCGACTCGCTGGAAAAGTATCTCTTCGAGGCAATCGAATCGACCGACAACGAGCTCATCACCATCGACCAGAAGCTCGAGAAGCTCGACCGCGACCGCGACAACCTCGGCACGCGGCGCGACGAAAAAATCGAGCGCTCCAAGCGCCAGACGTACCGCGTAATCACCGCGGTCGAGCTGGAGGAGCCCGCGGCATTCTATCTCGAGTTCAGCTACCTTCTCGAAGGCGCGGGCTGGTACCCCTACTACGACGCGCGGGTCTTCCCCGACGAGGAAAAGGTCATCTTCACCACCTGCGCGGCCGTGCACCAGAAAACGAACGAGTCCTGGGAAGCCGTGGAGTTGACGCTTTCGACGGGGCGGCCGTCGCCCGGCGGCAGCTCGGTCCCGCTCGACCCGTGGGTGCTGAAGCTGCCGGAGGAAAAGGAGTCCCGGAAGCATCCCGGCCTCGAGGCCGTGCTCGGCCAGCCGGCCGCGACGAACGCCGCATTCACCGACGGCCTGCCGCTGACGTTCGCGATATCGCTCCCCGAGACCATCCTCCCCGACGGCTCGATACACCGCGTCACCATCGGACAGGAGGAGTTCCCCGTCGTAATCGACCACGTCCTCGTGCCGCGCCAGTCGGAGTACGCGTACCGCCGCGTCACCGCGCAGAACGACACGGACCGCAACCTGCTCCCGGGCGCGATAAACGTCTTCCGCGAGCACGACTACGTGGGCACGTCGCGCATCGACGCGGTCGCGCCCAAGGCGAAGTTCGAGTTCTTCATCGGCACGGATGAGCGGATAATCGTCCTGCGCGCGCTGCACATTTCCAAGGTCGGCAAGCGGTTCGCGCAAAGGAGCACGGTGCAGGCGAAGATACGCGTAACGAACACGACGGAGCAGGACATCCCCGTCCTCCTCATCGAGCAGCACCCGATATCGCGCACGAAAGACCTGACGATAAAGTTCACCGAGGCCAAGCCGAAACCGTCCCGCCAGACCAAGCGCGGCATATTGAACTGGAACTTCGAAATCAAGGCAGGCGACACGAAGGAATTGAAGTACTCCTACCAGATAGAGCACCCCAAAGGGCGAAAACCGGTCGAATCCGAATAGGCGTTTGTCGTGTGTGGTGTGTGGTGTGTCGTATTTAATTAATATTTAGCGGCGCCGCTTGCGGCGCGTTTTTCTTCGTTTAGCCGGCGAGTTTACTCGCCGCGTCTTTGCCCTTATTACCGTAAAACCTTGTCTCTTTAACACAAAGCTCTATTATGTGTGGCGTTGTTTTACGCTCTTTCCATGATATTTTTTATTGGTCAAGATTCTATTTCTGATCGTGCGAATTTTTCTAATATCATACCACTTGGGTGATCAGATATAGAAACTAATTTGTTTACTAGGGCAATTGGAACTAGTGCGCTATCATACATATCACATTTCAAAGATGCAAGATTACAGAGATTGATTTCGAGATTCATTAAGTCCGAAGATTTCGGATTAGGATACACTTCAGGAGTGGGTAATGTTAGAACGTACATCTCTCCATGCTTAGTTTTAAAGATCAGCTTTGCTCCATAATATGTCGATGCTCCATATGGTCTAGCTGGATCTAATCTACCGGGAACTATATGTTTGGTTATGTACTCGTTATTTAGTATTAGAACACTACAAGGACCAAGATGGCGAGCAATCGCATCTGCATGTTCCACAAAGGGGCCACTCTTCTCAGAGCCAACCAGAAATAAATTGTGCTTGTCTTGTAAATACTTAACAAGATTACGCATTGGTTTTTGCATATTTGCTGTTTGTCCAAAATACGCTAATGGACCATCTTTAATAAACAAAATCTCCTCTAAGAGAGCAGGGCGAGTGTTTAAGATTATTCTTATCACATGAACAAGCATCATTTGCTCTAACAGCGTTACAAGGTAACCTAAAATCCCGCCCGCACCTAGAAAGTTATCAATTGCCTCGTGTAACCTAAATACATCAATTAGGTTTATTTGCCTGCCGCATTTCTCACATGGCTGATTTCCATTTTCATCTACTTTTGAACTTTGTAGTTTTACACTCTTTGATTCACACAAAGGGCAGCCAGCAATATTCCATGAATTTAGTGGTTGGTCATATTCTTCAAATATAAACCATTTTAAAGTCTCCATCAAATTGCTATCTTTAGGCTCACTTAAAAAGAAATCACGTATTGCATGCCTAACAGAATCAGTGAGCGTTTCTGCAGACTTCGCAATAATCCCCCTGGTTGGAAGGGCAAGTTTAAAACGATCCATGTTCTTTAATTTTGACATCTGTTCAGGAAAAATAAATTTGGATTTAGATAATCCTATCAGGTCACTTACCTTTAGCATTAGCACGCCAAATTGAATGAAAGCAATTGTTGCTGAAGGGTATTCACTCTTTACGGGGACTTCTGAATATCCGCCATCGATTGCAAAAATGTGTTTTATTGGATTTTCAAATTCATCTGGTATTGTTACGCATTCACAAATATCAACGCATGATTCATCAGGAGCTTCTGGCAAATGACACCCTGACAAAAATTCTATTACTTTAGGGTCTTTAATGATGCTCTGATGTGAAGCCTTGCTCGCATATTCAGCAGGTTTCTTACCTTTTCTAGATGAATAGCCCATTACTTGCTACCTTTTTTGCTAACTGTAAATCGATCAACTTGCACCGGCACAATATAAGGATTGGAGTAAGTTTTCATACGAATAAATCCCTTGTCATTATCCGCACTAAACCTGACAAGAGATTCCGTAAAGTCTGCATAATCATAGTATTTTCTGATCTCTTTAAGTTCATCCTCATTGTTTAGATGGGCCACAAACCAGTTTTGAGTATTCTTTAGAATATTTGCGCTAATTGAGCTCACTTCCTGTGTTGCATATGTAATCCCAATATTCAATTTAGCTCCCTCTTTTGCTAGTCTATTATAAATTTGGCTTAAATCCTTATCCTCTTTCTTCGGAAATAGGTTGTGTGCTTCCTCAAAATAAAACTGGATGAAATTATTTGGTTTTGATTGTACAAAACGTGCCATTGCATCTTGGAAAATCTTAAGGCATATTCTTTCAGAAAATAATCTTTGAATATCAGGATCTCCCTGTGAGAGGTCTACAATGATTATTGATCCTTCCCTCAAATTTTTAATAATCTCCTTTTCAAAAGGCTCATCTACTGTTTCGGTGTGAAGATCAATTAATCTCCTGAGCTTTCTAAATCCACTTAAATTAGGTACTCTGCCTGGTTGTCTTCTCCTTGTCAAGAATACCAGAAGGGCTTTTAAGTCTTCATCTGCCCACTCACGTCCTTTCCTTCTTTTGTAACTTTGGAAGAAGTCTGAGTCATAGTTTTCCCAGACCCATTCAAACCAAGTGATTGCATCATCTAAAGAAATCCTTTTTAAGGGATCTATTCCTCCTCTTTTAACTTCTTTGTTAATATCCTTATTGCCTGAGAATTTAACCTTAAATCCTCTTGGTTCTTTGAAGCCAGCGTTTTTTAGGCAACAAAGGTATGCTGCTAATTTTCTTTCATGTCTAGTAACAGCACTACGATCATTTGGATCATCTGGAGGCTCTAGATCGATCGATGTAAAACTCCCTACATAATCACTTCCATCTTCTGAAAGATGAGCTCTAACTAATTCAAAACCAGATGAGACGTCACGAAAGAAATTTACTTTCATGACCTTAAAGCCTTCTTTGGTCCTAACGCTGTATCTAGTAACGTCATCTTTATACTGTTCAAATATTGCAGTACCCTCATCTTGCATATTGGCGTTTGCATATTCTCCGTTTACATCAAAAATAATTTGGCCAACTTTGAATTTCGGATAACCTTTTTCGTCATATGGTTTATAAAAGTCCTCATCCTTATCCTTTGACTTCTTTGGTTTGGCCACTTTCTTTTGTGCTTTGCTGCTTATGCTTACGATAGCTTGAATGATTTTCTTTACCGTATTTGACTTACCTGTTCTGGTCATTCCAAATAGTGAAGTTCTCTTACCCAGGAAATCCTGAGAAGTAACATACACTGGAACAATATTTTGATTTTCCTGAAAACGCTTGCTAGAACTATATCTTACTTTCCCAATTTTAACATCTGTCCGAGACCCTATTGTATGAGTTTCTTCCCTAAAATTAGCAATAACCTCTAAAACATTGTCTATTGATTTAAAGACTTGATAATTATGTGAGCTATAGAAGTTCTCAACGTCAGCCCCAAATTGGGTTTTCCCTTCTTGATCCTTGTAAAAAGTTCCAAGTATCCTACATTCAAGTCCAGAAAAACTGAATTCATATCGAGTAAAGTCATCAAGCTGGTTGTCTTCACCAGCAGTCTTGAGATTATCCTTGTAATATTCGATCATTGAAGAAATTACGGCATCATCTGTTGGCAGCTTCGTAGGTGCAATAGCACGCAAAAGCAGTGCTTCATTTACCTCAGGTTCATTTTCATAAAAAGCCAGAAGAAAAGTGCCTTGTGGGATCCCTCCTATCTTTTGTTTCCAAGCATCAGCTACTAAAATATATGCCTTCTCGTAATCAATGTGAAAAGGACGACCAACAAAAGCCCCGCTTTCTTTTGCCTCAGTAAATATATCAACGGAGGCAATATCCTTTATATCAGACGTTAAGCTCATCATTTTCCCTTTGGTTTATTCCGAATATATGAGATGCACATATGCTATTATGATGTTCGAAAATAGTTTGGTCAAGATAAATGTAAATTGGAAAAAATACTTATTCTTGGAATTTGAAAGGCAAATATATCAATAAGGATTGTGAATGATTAGCTGCTTTTGAATCTCCCCACTGATGAATACACATAATCATCAACAGGCTCCAAAGAAACCCATCTTCTCTTTAGCTTCTCAGCCATTGCTCCTGTAGTATTACTCCCACCAAAAGGATCAAATACCAGATTCCTAGGAGTTGTTAGGAACTTTATAAAGAATTCTGCTAATCCATTCTGCATTCTAGCAGGATGCGGTTGGAATCTATTTATACGGCAATATGCCAAATAATTGTCGTTAGCCTTAGTATTAGATAGTGTTAATACATTTGGTGGGATAGCGCCTTTATTGTCTTTATTAAATGACTCTTTTCCAATATGGTGTTCAGATGGCCTTTTCCCAGAATTATACTTGCCCGTAGCAAGCAAGTGCTTCATTGACTTGCTGTATTCTTTGAGAATCCTTCTGTTGTTGGCTTTAGGTCTATCATTTGGAGATATCCACCAAACATGCGTGAAAGCATCTTTCACTCTTATTCTTTCTACATTTACCCATTGGGCAGGGCTTGGTAATCTAGCTGGATTATAGCAAATGAATTGCTGGCAAAGATGAAACTTACCTTCTTCCAAGAATTTAAGCAGGGCCTGAAGAGCCAAGGTGGACATTGTTGGCTTACCCGGTTCCCATCCATTACCAAGTTCAATAACAATTGATCCATCCTTTTTCAGAAGTTTTTTAAAGTCATGTGCAAATTTGGCAAACCAAGTAATATATTCTTCTCCTGTGAGGTTCCCGTATTTCTTTTTTCTGTTTAAAATGAATGGTGGTGAGGTGAAGATTAGCTGCACTTTCCCATAAAGTACCTTTACTTTTGATGAACTGAAAAAGTCTTCAGCTTTGGTTTGATATAACCTGCCACGATCAGTCTTATATGCGATTCTAACTTTACGCCTTTTATTGTAATCTTTTTTTTTATATATAATTAGAGACACCTCTCCCTCCATTTATGATAAATAGGATCAGTCACCTATTTTCTAATGTGCTTCGCGCGTTATTCATTCCGCGGGTATGGTGAACGAAATCGTCGTGCCTTCGCCGACTTTGCTTTCGACGGAAATCTCGCCGCCGTGGATGTCTACGACCGTCTTGGCGAGCGCGAGGCCGAGGCCCGCGCCGCCGAATTCGCGGGCGCGCGAGGCGTCAATCTGGTAGAACCGCTCGAAGATGCGGTCCTGGTGCTCCTTTGGGATGCCGGCGCCGCGGTCGGATACCACGACCTCTATCCAGCCGTCGTCGCGCTGGCGCGCGGCGACCTTGATGAATGCCGCGGGCTCGGAGAACTTTTCCGCGTTCGAGAGAATCGCGGTGAAGACGCGCTCGTACAGTTTCTCGTTGCCGAAACCGCGGGGAAGGTCGTCCGGGATATCGAACTTTATCTCGATCCTCTTCCTCGGCTTGTTCACGCGCGTCTGCGCGGCCGTTATCTCCGCCATCTCGCTTATAATGAACTTGTTCCGCACAAGCGTGTCGTCGTCCTTCGCGGTGAGCGACGACAGGGTGAGGAGGTCGTTGATAAGCTTTATCAGGTGGTCGATGTTCTTGTGTGCGACGTCGAGGCCGGACTTCGCGTCCTCGGTGAGCTGGCCCATCTCGCCGCCGCGCAGGAGGTCGACGTAACCCCGCGCGCTGACGAGCGGGCTGCGAAGCTCGTGCGAGATAGTCGTCATGAAAGTTTCTTTCATCTCGTCGAGCATGCGGAGCTTGCGGTTGACCTCCTCGAGCTCGAGGTTCTTCGCCTCGAGCGTTTCCTCCCAGCGCGCGTGCTCGGAGACGTCGCGGTGGATGCCGGACGTGCCTATGATTTCGCCGGACTCGTCGCGGATGGGCGCGAGCACGATGGAGACGGTAATCGGCGTGCCGTCCTTTCGGTGCCGGAGCGCGTTCGGGCGGTATATTATCTCGCCCTGAATCAGCTTGTCGCGTATCGTAACCCAGTCGGGTGCGCGGTCGCGCATAAGCATGTCGACGGGCTGGCCGAGAATCTCTTCCGCGGTGTAGCCGTACATCAACTCCGCGGCCGGGTTCCATGCGCGGAACTTGCCGTCGAGGTCGACCGAGATGACGGCGTCGGACGTGTTCTCGATGATGGCGGCAAGCATCTGCCGCATCTCGTCGGCCTTGCTCGCCTCCGTGCGGTCCTCGAAGAAGAGCACGACCAGCTCGGTCTTCTTGTCGGCCTCCTGCACCGGTACCAGCTCCAGGTCCACGATGCGGGCTTCCTCGTCGCCGAACGAACGGAAGCGGACGCTGGTGAGCGAAACGCTCTCCCCCCTGAAGGCCTCGCGCAGGGCTTCGTCTACGCCGGCGCTGTGCAGCGTCGGTATCTCGTAGGCGTTGAAGCCTATCCACGTCTTGCCGCCGCAGAAGGTCGTGCGCATCGCCTCGTTCTCGCTTGTCACGAAACCGGCGTGGTCGACCGTTATTATTCCGAGCGGCGCGTGCAGCAGGATGGTCGTATTCAAACCGGCGAGGCTCTGCAGCTTGCGGACGAATGCGCGGCGCTCGGAGACGTTCGTCACGAGCGCGAGCGAGCCGAAGAAAACCTTTTTGCGCCCGTAAAGCGGGGTCGAAACGACCTGCACGGCGAGATCGGGCCCCTTGCGCCTGTTGAGGGTGAACTCGATCCTCGGCGGCAGCCGCCCGCCCGCGGCGCCAAGCTCCTTTTTCACGTGCGGCAGGTCGTCGGGAGAGACGAGGTCGACGAAACGCCTGTTCACCGCCTTGTCGGCGGTGGTGCCGAGCATGTCGGCGAGCGCGTTGTTGGCAAACGTGATGCGGCCCTTCGCGTCGACGAGGCAAACGCCGCCGGGCAGGTCCTCGAGCATCGCGAGCGACTTGTCGAACTCCGTCTGCGTATCGGCGAGGGAATCCTTCACGCCGGCGAGCGTCTTATCGAGCCGGTCTACCTTGGAGCGCAGCTCGCGCAGCTCGTCACTTCCGCGCGTCTTTCTGCCCGACGTTTTTTTTCTGCTTTTCGGCATGAGCTTTCCTGAAAGCAAGAATAAAAGATTTCGCGGCCGCGGCGTCGCCCACCGGCTCCAGCGCGATGTACCACCGGTCGAGCTTTTTCACAAAGCAGATCGTCCTTGGGGCTTTCGGGCTGTCCGGGTACTCGACTACCAGCACGGCCCAGGTTTCAAGGCTTGGCCCGGCCCGCAGCCGCCAGACCTGCTTCCCCCGGGGGGAGCTGAAAATGTACTTGAAGGTCGGCACGATCCGGGTCGCGAAGAGCTGCCTCGTCACGCCCAGCTCGGATGCAAGCATCTTGTACGCGTTGCCGTGCCGCCCGGTCGCAATCAGGCGGAGAAAAGTCTGCAGCGTCGCCTTGGGCGTGCTGCGGTCGCCGTCTTCCGTCAGGAAACGGTAATGCTCCTTCGAGGTGACCAGCCAGGTCCGCTCGCCCCGGTCAAAGACGAAATAAATCCGCACGTGCTCGTCGCCGTACTCGGCGACCGCGCGCGCCGCACCGCCGGCGAATGCCGGCTCCGTGACGAGCGAGCCGGAAATAATCTTCGCGGCGTCGGCCTGCGCGCGCCCGGTAAACGCCTCCAGGTCGGGGGCGTACTCGTCGCGGTACTGGCGCGTGAAAAGGGCATAGGCCTTGCCGTATTCCTCCGCACGCAGGAACTGCTGGAGCTTGTAGAACGTGTCGGCAGGGGCGGGTAAGCCCCCTTTAAGTTCTCTGGGAATCTTCTGCTTCGGGGGTGTTATGCATCCGCAGCAGATGCCGAGCAGAACAGCAAGACACGGAAGTACTATTCGCTGATAAGATACGGCTCTGCGAAACATGCGGTGATTATACCAGCCCGCAATATTAGTGTCAATCAATAAGAGGTCGTTCGGTCATTCGGTCATTCGGTCCTTAGGTCCTTATTAATAATATGACCGAATGACCGAGGGACCGAAGGACCAAACGACCCTGCTCCCTTTTCGCTTTACGCCCTGCAAAAGATATGATATAAAAATTACCTGTCATGGTTTCGGCGATGGATAAGAAACTGGACGAAAAATTCATGCGGACGGCGCTCGCGGAGGCGCGACTCGCAGCCGGTGAAGGCGAGGTGCCGGTCGGGTGCGTCATCGCCGAGGGCGACCGCATTATCGGCCGCGCCCACAACCAGCGTGAAACGCTGAATGACCCGACCGCGCACGCGGAGATAATCGCAATCACGCAGGCGGCGGAGGCGCTCTCCTCGTGGCGGCTCGAGGATACGACCATCTACGTCACGCTCGAGCCGTGCGCGATGTGCGCGGGCGCGATCGTGCTGGCCCGCATCCCGCGTCTGGTTTTCGGCGCCGCGGACCCGAAGGCGGGCGCGTGCGGCTCGCTTTTCGACATCGTGAGGGACGGGCGGCTGAACCACCGCTGCACGGTGGACGACGGCGTCCTCGCGGACGAATGCGGCGCGCTTCTTACGGAGTTTTTCCAGGAGCGCCGTGAAGAAAGGAACGGCAATTGACTGACTGCCCGAAATCAAAACCCAGGTCCGGACACCTGTGCGGGAAAACGATCGCACCCGAGCCGATAACGGGCAGGCTATCGGTATCGGAACTCATCGACCGCTGCTTCACCGCGTACAACGCGGCGCGCGTGCGCGAAATCTGCGAGCTTTACGCAAAGAAAATCGCCCGGCCCGACGTCGTCATCGGGATGTCGTTTGCGGGCGCGCTCACGCCCGCGGGCATCGGGATGAGCTGCCTTATCCCGCTTATCGAGCGCGGGCTCGTGGACTGGATAGTTACCACGGGCGCCAACTGCTACCACGACCTGCATTTCGCGCTCGGGCTCGACCTTCACCGCGGCACGCCGTTCGTGGACGACAACAAGCTTTTCGACGACGAAGTCGTGCGCATCTACGACATCTTCATGGATTTCCGCACGCTGCTTCAAACCGATATATGGCTGACCAAAATTCTCGCAAGGGACGAGTTCGAAAAGACAATGCCGAGCTCGGAGATGCATTACCGCCTCGGCGTCCACGCGGCCGGGAAACAGAAAGAGCTGGGAATCGAGAACAAGTCTTTCCTCGCCGCGGCGACGGAATACGAAGTCCCGGTCTACACGTCCTCGCCCGGCGACTCGACCATCGGCCTCAACGTCGCGGCGCTGAACGTGGTCAAGAAGACGGGCAACTTCGACGTGATAAGAGACGTGAACGAAACGTCGGCCATCGTGCTCCACGCGAAGACGGAAGTGGGGAAGTCCGCGGCCACGATCTGGGGCGGCGGCTCGCCGAAGAACTTCCTTCTCCAGACGGAGCCGCAGCTGCAGGAAATTCTCGGCTTCCAGATAAAGGGGCACGACTACTTTTTCCAGGTAACGGACGCGCGCCCCGACACGGGCGGGCTCTCGGGCGCGACGCCGTCCGAGGCCGTCTCGTGGGGGAAGGTCGATCCCGACATGATCCCCGATACCGTGGTCTGCTACGCCGACACGACGATTATCATGCCGCTCGTCGTCGCATACCTTGTCGAAAACGACATCCGCCGCGAGCCGCGGCGGCTCTACGGAATGCGGGACGAATTGCTGGAGATACAGGCACGGAAATTCCGGGAGCGCGAAGACATTATCCGCGGTACCCGTTCATTGTCGGAAACCGTTGACTTTCTACGCTCACACATCAAGGACAAACCGGACAACGAGGGAGAGCAAAAGTGAGTCAGGACGAACTTCTGGAGCGCCTCGGAAAGCTGAAGAAAAAGCGCAACGCGGTCATCCTCGCGCACAACTACCAGCGGGGCGAGGTGCAGGACGCGGCGGACATCTGCGGCGACTCGCTCGAGCTCGCCCGCAAGGCGGCGGAGACGGACGCGGACGTGATACTTTTCTGCGGCGTCCACTTCATGGCGGAGACGGCCGCGATATCCTGTCCCGAAAAGACCGTCATCATGCCCGACCCGAACGCGGGCTGCCCGATGGCGAACATGATTACGCCGCGCGAGCTCAGAAAAGTCCTGGAAGAACATCCGGGCGCGTACGTAATAACGTACGTCAACTCGACGGCCGCGACGAAGGCCTTGAGCGATATATGCTGCACCAGCTCGAACGCGGTGAAGATCCTGAAACAGGCGCCGGCCGACCGCGAGGTCGTCTTCATCCCCGACCAGTCGCTCGGCGATTACGCGGCCCGGATTGTCGGCCGGGAAGTCGTCCTCTACCGCGGTTACTGCCCCACCCACCACCGGATGCTGCCGGAAGACGTTCACCGGACGCGCAGGGAGCACCCCGACGCGAAGATAACCGTGCATCCCGAATGCATCCGCGAGGTGCGCGAGCTCGCCGACCATGTCGGCTCGACGTCGCAGATACTGAAGTTCTGCGGCGAAACCGACGCGGGCGAGGTCGTCGTCGGCAGCGAAATCGGAATCCTGCACCGCATCCGGAAAGAGAATCCCGGCAAGACTTTTTATCCCCTCTCCCAACTCGCCGACTGCCCGAACATGAAACTCACCACTCTCGAAAAGATGGTCTGGGCGCTCGAGGACATGGGCGGCGCAATCACCGTCCCGCCGGACGTCGCTGAAAAAGCGAAACAGGCTATCGAGCGGATGCTGGCGGTGAAGTAGAAAAGTAAAAAGTTCCAAGTGATAAGTAATAAGTTAAATTTAATACTCTGTATTTTTAACTTTTAACTTATAACTTTTAACTTTAAACTTCTTACCCGATTGTCGATTGTCGAATTATTCGTTTGTCATTCCCGCACTGGATGTCAACTATCACCACGCGGTATTGCACTCCTGAGCAATAAGCGCAGAGAACAACAGGAACATGGAATATTTGTAAAAAAGTCGATTGACGTACACACTACCGCGGCGGTAGAATCCCATTTCCCAAACGCTGAAAGAAAAACGGAGCATGATATGGAAAAGTTCAGTGGACTTGGCCTGCACCTCGGCAACCTCTCGCAGCTTTCGGATGCAGAAACCCGCTCGATAAGCGCGGAAAATCTCACAGGCGCAAAGGGCAGCGGCGGCATGGCGACCGAAGGCACCGGCGCAGTGCCCGCCCGCGAGCTGGGGCAGGGCTGGAAAGTATCGCCGAGCATCTGCATCGAAGGCAACGAAGTTGTCGAGCTCGCGAACATCGAAGGCCCGGGCGCCATCCAGCACATATGGCTGACAGTTCACCCGGATTTCTGGCGCAGGCTGGTGCTGCGTTTCTACTGGGACGAAGAAAAGGAGCCTTCAGTAGAAGTTCCGGTCGGCGATTTCTTCTGTAACGGATGGTGCGTGCGCTCGAACGTCAACTCGCTGCCCGTCGCGGTGAACCCGGCCGGCGGCTTCAACTGCTACTGGGAAATGCCGTTTGGCAAACATGCCCGGGTCACGATTGAAAACCTCAGCCCTTATAAAACCGGGGGGTTTTACTACCAGATAGACTACACCCTGACGGAAGTGCCCGTCGACCGCGCATATCTCCACGCCCAGTGGCGGCGCAGCAACCCGCTGCCGTTCAAGGATGTCCATACGATCCTCGACGGTGTCCGCGGCCGCGGCCACTACGTCGGTACGTATATCGCCTGGGGCTCGAACAACAACGGATGGTGGGGCGAAGGCGAAGTTAAGTTCTATATGGACGGCGACGACGAATGGCCCACGATCTGTGGTACCGGCACTGAAGACTATTTCGGCGGAGCCTGGTGCTTCCAGCAGCCGGAAGGGGAATACAGCGAGTTTTCAACGCCCTTTCTCGGAATGCACCAGGTCATCAGGCCCGACGGTTTTTTCAAGAGCCAGCAGCGCTTCGGCCTGTACCGCTGGCACGTGCCCGACCCAATCCGCTTCAGAGAGGACCTGCGCGTTACGGTACAGGCTCTCGGCTGGCAGATTACTCTCGACGGCACGCCGAAGTATCTGCCGCTGCAGGACGATATTGCATCGACAGGATTCTGGTACCAGGTGGAGCCGCACGCGCCCTTTCCGGACATTCCGGCCCCCGCTTACCTCGCGGTTGTATAGCAGCCGTCAGGCAATCAGACTACTTTGCAGAAGCCCTATTCTACGTAGTTATTTCTTATCCTGTTCGGCCTTCAATTCCTCTCCCGTCTTGCCGCCGTGGGAGCGGAGGAGGGAAGCGGTTTCCATTTGACCTTTTTTATAAGTGGAATCAAGTGGCGTATTGCCCTCAAAATCTTGCACGTTTATATTTGCACCTTTTTCAATCAGAAGGCGGACTGTTTCTTTTTCCCCGTTGAATGCGGCAAGATGTAAAGCTGTCCTTTTATGGATATCTGAATCATCTACATTTGCACCTTTAGATATTAGAAAAGCGGCAATCGACCTGCGCCCCCCTATTGAGGCAAGGCATATCGGAGTCCGCAACCAAACGGTACGAGCATGAATATTCGCACCAACCTTTACGAGCATTCTTACCGCATCTTCTTGGTCTTCCCGTATAGCCTGGTGCAGTGCGGTGTAACCCAAGTGATCCTTTTCTTCAAGAGAAACGCCCCGGTCAATTAGGATTTTTATTATTCCGCACTTCCCCGACATGGCCGCATAGTGTAGAGGAGTCCGTTCTACGTCTACATGACTTTTGCCACTATCCGCACTTCTAGCAATTAAAATTTGGAAAAGTTCCTGATAACCTCTGTAGGCCGCATAATGCTGAATCGGAACTGACCAAGCGTTATCAGAGTATATGCCATTGCAATTATCCCAGAACCTGATAAGAAGCAAAGCCGCGTCTTCTCCATCAGGAAAAGATTCAATAATCGTCTGTCTTCCTTTCTCGCCGATGTGCACCAAGCCTCCAACTGCTTTCACCCGATTTGTAATATTTGGCGAATCAAGCATGGAACGGTAATACCTTATCTTCACCGGCGTCCACAGCAGGCAGGTGGTAATGACCAGCGCGAAAAGGACGAGAACGAAAATTGCGAGTTTTATTGGCAGAGATAGTTTCATTTAATATTGGTTTTCCTTGTCAATGCCGTGCGAAATGGAATACCCGTGCCGCAAGCGGCACGGCTTCACGAATGATTCCCGGTCTTGCTTTTTCGTGAAGCCGCCGCGCTTGCGCGGCGGATTATTTCATCTCTCGGTACTTGGTACCCGGTACTTCTTCTATATTGTACAGGCAAACGCGGAGAGTGCAAGCGGAGGAATAAGGGATACGGGATAGGGGATATGGGATATGCTAGCCGCGGCGAGGCTGAAAACAATAGAAAACCCGGGCCGGTTTGTATATACTTATCGGCCGTCAGTCCGAGATTAGTAAGAAATCATACGGGGGGATCGGCATGGCTCCTGACAGACATTTCCTGAAGGTTGACGGTAAAAATATTGTTAACGGGGACGGGGAAACCGTCGTCCTCCGCGGCATCGGCCTGGGCGGCTGGATGAACATGGAGAATTTCATTACCGGCTACCCGTGCAACGAGGAGGCCCAGCGCGATATTATTCGCGAAGTCCTCGGGGAAGAAAAGTACGAGTTCTTTTTCGATAAGTTCCTCGAATATTTCTTCACCGCGGACGACGCGGACCATTTCGCATCGCTCGGGATGAATGCGCTCCGCCTGCCGCTTAATTACAGGCATTTCGAAGACGACATGAACCCGATGGTGATAAAGGAGTCCGGGTTCAAACACCTGGACAGGGTTATCGACCTCTGCGCCGAGCGGAATATCTACACTATTCTCGACCTCCACGCCCTGCCCGGCTATCAGAACCAGGACTGGCACTCCGACAACCCGACGCACAAGGCCCTCTTCTGGAAACACAGACATTTTCAGGACCGGGTCGTGAACCTGTGGGAAGCGTTTGCAAAGCGGTATAAAGATAATCCGCGGGTGGCGGGCTACAACCCGATAAACGAGCCAGCCGACCCGACCGGCAGAGTCATCATGCCGTTTTACGAGCGGCTCTTCAAAGCAATCCGTGATATCGACCCGGACCATATTATTTTTCTCGAGGGGAACCGCTACTCGCTCGACTTCGGCATGTTCGGCGAGCCGTGGCCGAACGTGGTGTATGCCGCGCACGATTACCCCGCGCCCGGCCGTATCGACGGAGAAGCCTACCCCGGCACGACACAGGGAATATATTACGATAAAGACGTTATCGAGAAGAACCTGCTCGCGACCTGCAGCTACATGCTGGAGCGCGGGACGCCGGTATGGGTCGGCGAGTTCAACCCGGGTTATCTCGGAATTCCCGAAGCCGATGAGATGCGGTTTCAACTCCTCAGCGACCAGCTTGATATTTTCAATAAGCACGGCTTCAGCTGGTCGGCCTGGACCTGCAAGGATATCGGCTACCAGGGGCTGGTCTATGCCGCGCCCGATTCGAAATGGATGGACCGCATCCGGCCCGCACTCGAAAAAAAAGCGCGCCTTGCCGTCGACAGCTGGACCGGGAAGGATACAAATATCCGCCATATTATCGGTCCGCTGGAGGAAACTTTCGCAAAGGAGTTTCCGGATTACAACCCGTTTCCCTTCGGCGTCCCGTACCAGATAAAAAGACTGGTCCGCAATATACTGCTTTCCGAGCCGCTGCTCGCCGAGTTCGGCGAATGCTTCAGAGGTATTACCGAAAAAGAAATCGACGAACTGATGCAGTCCTTCCTTTTCAGGAACTGCGTGCAGCGTAAAAAAATGGCAGAGATCCTCGCCGCACACGCGTAACGCATTGGAGAAAAAATGACGGCAGATAAAACCGAAAACCCGACAAGATACCAGTCGGTATGCAGGTGGTCGTTCCATCCCGGCAAGGGCGGTTTTGTCCCCGGCGATATCAGGCCGGAGTTTAAAGATATAACGTCTTCCGGTTTCGTCGAGCTTGTCGCCGAGAAAATCAGGCCGCGGGTGCCGGAAAACACGCGCCTCGGCGTCGCGGTGCATTATGACAGGGAAATCGACGAAAAGACGGCGGAGTCTTTCGCGAAAGCGCTCAGGGATAACGGGCTTGTCCTGTCGATGATTACTCCGGGCGCGCATTATTATTTCGCCTACGGCGGCATCGGCTCCCCCGACCCGGACGAACGGAAGAAAGCAGGAGAGTTCGGCAAAAGAACGGTAGACCTGATGATGGGGCCGCTGAAAGACGTTCAGGACCCCGCCTGCCCGGCGGCGTTCGATATATGGAACGGCTCGTTCGGTTATGAAATCCCGACCGTTCTCCTGACAGACATGCTGAAATACGCCGACGAGGCAATCGGGGAATTGCTCGATTATGCGCGGTCGAAAGACCCGAACGTGAAGATGGGGGTCGAGCCGAAGCCGAACGAGGGGCATGCGGCGATGCTTTACCAGACCTCGGGCGAAGTCCTTGCGCTTCGCGGCAGGCTGAAAAGCGCCGGGCACGATGTCTCGAATTTCGGACTGATAAACGAATTCGGCCACACCGAGATGGCGGGGCTGGACCTCGTGCAGGAATACGCGGCCGCGAGCCTCGAAGACGCGATAGTACACGTGCACGCCAACAGCCAGGGCGGCGACGGAGTCCGGCTCGGCGGCGGCGGTAAGTTCGATATCGATTTCGGCGTCGCGCCGGGCGCGACGACGCTCGCAATCGCGCAGATTCTGAATGAAACCGGTTACGCCGGCTGGATAGAGCACGACATGCAGCCGCGGCCGTACGACAGCGCCGCGCAGAATATCGACCGCGTGGTAAGGTCGATATGCAACTGGGAAGCGATTGCGAGAGTTGTGGAGTCAGGCGGGCTTTCACGCGTAAAGCTTGAGAGCCTTGCTTCTTCGAGAAACATGGTTGAGTTCGAGGACCTGGTCAGGGACGCCGTTGCCGATGCCCACATACTTTCGAAAGAACTTTACTCTATCGGTAATTAGCAATAAATTTAGCGGCGCCGCTTGCGGCGCGTTAATATGTAGGGGCACAGCGCGCGCGGGTTTCGTGCCCCTACAAAACGGCGGGCAAGCCCGCCCGCTAAATGGATTAAATTAATTCCTGCAAAATTAAGCGGATAAGGTCCTTGTTATGCACAATAAGCTCGCACTGGGCCTCGACCTGAGCACGCAGAGCATAAGCGCGGTCGTAATTGACATCGGCGAAAAGAAAATCGTCTACGAGAAATCCCTGAACTACCTCTCCGACCCGAGGCTCAGCGGTTTCGGCATCAATTCGGATTACATTCTCGAGCCGTCGGAGCCCGGCGAAGCGCTTCAGCCCGCTTCGATGTTTCTTGGAGCCATCGACGCGATTCTGAGCGATATCAAGCGGGAGTTTCCCGACCACGACTTAAAACCCGAAGATATTGCCGTCATTAATTTCTCCGCGCAGCAGCACGGCCACGTCCTCCTGAACTATAAGGCCAATGTCCATTTCAATAAACTGAAGAAACCCGGCGCGTCGCTGACAGGCGGATTGGCTGATATCCTGGAGGGTTCGCTTTCCGTTCCGTTCGCGCGTATCTGGCGGACTGCGAACACGAAAGCGCAGGCCGATTTTGTAAGAAACAGGGTCGGCGGCGGGGAGAATATTATCAGGCTTTCCGGCTCGGATGCGCCGCTTCGGTTCAGCGGTTTCGGCATTCGGAAGACTGCGGAAGATTTTCCGGAGGCGTATTCGGATACGGGTATCATCCATCAGCTTAATACCTTTGCGGCGGCGGTTTTCCTGGGCAACGTTGCCGTCCCGCTGGATTACGGCAACGCGTGCGGTACGTCGCTCATGGACTACCGGGAAAAGGAATGGTCCGACGAATTACTGGAAGCGGCCGCGGACGGGCTTCCGGGCGGGAGTGAAGTTCTTCGCGCAAAACTGCCTGCTTTAGCTTCGGGGAAGACGGCGGCGGGACCGGTCGCGAAATATTTCGTCGAGAAATACGGTTTCGGCCCGGAATGCAGAACCGGAATCGGCTCCGGCGACAACCCGCAGTCCAAAGTGCTTGTCGAAGGCTCGCTGCTGAGCCTCGGCACCAGCTTCGTAATCATGGCCCAAACCGACGGCGAAACCTTCGACTTCCCCGGCAACGCGAACGCCATGTACGACGCGTTTGAGCGGCCGTTCATGTTCGGATGCAGGACGAACGGCGCGCTTCGGTGGGACAACGTCAGGGCCGGGCACGGCTTTGGAAAAGACGATTATTCCGCGGGAGAAGACGCGCTGAAAAACACTCCGCCCGGCAACAATGACAGAATTTTCCTCTGGCAGGAAGAGGAGGAATCTTTCCCAAAGTCCGCGCCCTTCGAGCCGGTAAGGATCGGCTATGACGGACCTGATTTTACGGCCGACTATGCGGGAATAATCGAATCCACGCTCGCGTCCGTTTACCTGTATTCGAGGGGCTTTACTTCGGAAGGTGAAAAACTCTTTGTCACCGGCGGACCGGCCGGGAGCGGCGAAATCCTGCGCCGCATCGCGGCGATATGGAACCGGGAAGTCGTCCCGATAGGGAACACGGGCGCCGCGCTCGGGGCCGCCGTATCGGGAGCGTATTCCCTGCTTGCATGGGGGGATAATGAGCCGGACATGCAGGACTTTGCCGCCGGCTTTGTCGAAAGAGGCAAACCGGTTGCGCCGGGACCGGCGGACGTTGAGGCATACCACGGTGAAGACGGCTACCTCGCCGGATTTCTTGCCGCATATGAAAAACTGATTTCAGAATAAAGGGGTGGAAGTTTCACGGATTATTTGCTATTGAGAAGTGCCATTCTACGTAGTAGTAGCCTTTGAAGCAGAGTTTCCGGTATTTTATTTGGAACAGCCAAGAGAAGGCCCTCTTCTCCTTTTCTTTTCCGGGACTGATATCAAATAGGTCTCACCAAACATGTAAACCATATTATTATATAGGATTCTCGCTGCACCAGAGAAAAGGCGGTTCTTACCGAGTGGACTGGAAACGTCACCCAAATCCGTATTTGTCATATCCTGAAGGCTAATCAAGGATGCTGGGGAGGAATCAATAATTACATCAGGACCCTCGCAGAAGATTCTCCTAGAGGAAGACTTGGTTTCAGCCCATGAATTCAGCTTAATCCATGCGCTAACTCCTGTATCATAACGGTAAACACTTGATTCCGGGGTAATACTGTAAATATCTCCATTATACACAGTCAATTTCCCCGCGGACATGTCAGATGGCTTCTGCGTTACCCATGATTTAGAAATAACATCATAAGAGTGAAATGTGTATCCACTATTCATCATCATATAGATAATTCCATTATGATAGACGGCAGAATAGGTTTTTTCGCCGTAATTTGAATCATAAGCTACAAGCTCAGACCACGTTTCTGACACAGTATCAAAGTGATAAATATAGATGAAATACTGGTTGGTGATTACCGAAAATATCCCACTGTTATCGTTAAGTTTGATGCTACTTGCCACATGTAACGAAAATAGCTTACCCAGTTCCGTTGTGGTTTCTGTTTCCGGGTCGTATACTCGGAATCGTTTGAGATGTCCATCTTTCCCACCAAAAAGGTACATCTTATTGTCGAACTTGTATATGTCAGTTGCTTTATCGGCAAATATGCTCCACATAGAGTTTCCTGTGTCATAATATGTTCCGTTCGCCAGATAGATCCTGGCATTGTATTCAACCACACCGCCATCATACGGCCCCGGTGGTCCATTCCAGCCATCCCAGCCTCTATAATCAACTTTTCTTGGGCAATCAGGGATCTGTGTGCGGGTCTGGGTGGCAATATCGAACGTGCTGCATATATTGTCCCCAAAATGGAAGGTGTAATACATTCTTGGTGTTCTTTTCGCCGTTACTGGAGTAACTAATAAGAAGAATAGTATGGCAAGAACGAGTATTCGAACTTTATTCATCTGAAACTCCTATTGAGAAGGATAATACTACAAAGTCATTTTATGGTGTGAATTTATAACCCTTGTTGCTTTCGCTTCCGCTAAGGGTTCTGCCTCTTCCACCCCAGATTATCATTTCAGAACCGGTCCACACGGCAGAGCGATAGATCCCATAGCCCGGGCTCCCGGGGCCACTGTAGACCGCCGTCCATCTATCAGCTGCCGGATCAAAAATACCGCCGTTATATGGAAAGTTATTCGAAGAATAATCACCCCAGACTATCATATATGTTCCAGTCCAAACAGATGTAATCCAAACCGCGGCAGTAGGGCTGGGAAAGTTGGTTGATATGGCAGTCCATTCGTCAGTTACCGGATTGTACATCGCACCTTCATTTGTACCTGCATAATCAGCTGCTCCACCCCATACAATCATATGGGTTCCCGTCCACTCTACGCGATGACGCGTTCTTGCACTCGGGCAATCTCCATCAGTTGAAGTAGGAATCCACATATCCGTTTGAGGGTCGTAAACTGCACCTGTGCCCTTACCGTTGAGTTCGGCCAAAAGCCCGCCGCTTATGTTAATGGACCCACCCCAGATAATCATTTTACTACCTGTCCAAACGGCAGAGTGGTATTTTCTGGCTGTCGGGCAGGCTCCCGATGTAGAAGTTGGAATCCAGCTGTCATTTTCAGGAAAGTATATCCCTCCCGAATTAAATAAATCATAAAAGTCACTGCCACCCCAGAGAATCATACTGTTCCCTGTATAGACTGCCGAGTGGCTCTCCCTTGAGCTTGGACACAAGCCTGCAGTTGAAGTTTGACGCCATGTATTGTTATCAGGATTATAAATGCCACCGCTGTCTGTAATCGTAATAATTTCGCTTACATTCATTGCAGAAGCATTGAAAAACTGTCCTCCCCATATAATCATCTCTGAGCCTGTCCAGACAGATGTATGCTCGTATGCGCCAAGCGCAAATCCCGGCATATAAACTACCTGTTCCCATTGATCTACCCCCGCATTATATACTGCTCCATTATCAATTATCCTACAGTATCCATATTGATCATATTGCACTCCGCCCCATATAATCATCTCACTTCCCGTCCATATCGCAGTATGGTGAGACCTGCCTTGGGGACAATTAATTCCTGAATCAATTTCAGTCCAGCTACCGTTGCCGGAGTATAGCAATGCCATTGCCGCTGCTGCTTCCCGCTCGTCGTGGTGGTCTTTCTTCTTATTACCGCACCCACTTGCGAAAAGTATTCCACCAGTTATGAGCGCACATACCAGTAATGTTATCGCTAATTTGCTGCTGTACTTCATATCCATTTCCCTCTAATTCGTTACTACCGAGAAGGATAGTTCTACGCAGTAAATCACGATATAAGGATACCGCCGATGTTTTCGGGTTGGTTGCAGATGTCATAATCCCGCCATGTAATCCCGGCGGCGAGCGAACGGTTCGACTTTATTTCATTTTGACGGCGACGAAGTCGGTGTTGAGCGCGGTGCTCCTTGTCATGTAGATGATATTGTTCAGTACGAAAATCTTTCCAAAATTCGGGCCTATGCTGTATTCATGCAGCGGGGTGTAGAGATTGTAATCGTACATGCGGAGGTAAGTGCTTTCCAGCGTGAGGATGTATCCTTTGGCGGGCGCCCAGCCGATGTGCGTGACCGCCGCCTGGCCCATCGAGGCGAGATAGATCATGTCTGCACCGCCGACCATGGAGGAGTTGAAGACGTCGCCGCCGCGGGTGACGACGAAGTCGCCGGTGGGCGCGCACCAGACGTTGCCGTTCATCCTGTGGTCGCCGTGGTACGGGGAGTCGCCCGCCGACGTCAGGCTGCCGTCGCCGTTGATGATGAACTTCTCGATATCCGAGGGCGAGGTGTCCGTGTTGGCTGAATAGACCTGGTTCTGGTCCGGGTGGAGCGAGATGTTGCACAAGTGCCTGATGCCGGCAGACCCCAGTTGTTCGCCGGTTGTTGCGTTGTAGGAATGTATCACTGTCCACTGCCCGGATCCGGACGAAACCACCACGACGCCGGCATCGGTTGCGACTATATCGAACGGGTCCACCTGCGTGTCGAATGTGTCAGTGTGCTCGAAACCCGCGACGTCGATGACCGCGACCTGGCCGGTTCCATCATCCCCGCCATAATAGTTGTGACCACTTACAAGAAGGCAGACATATAAGGTCGTCCCGTCGGGCGAAAGGCACATCGATTCCATCATCCCGCTGATTCCGATACTTCTTTCGATAAGGCCCGTGTCGAGGTTGACTTCCGCCACTTTCTGCTGCGATGGAATCGTAACGTAGCAGTAGCTGCGCGTGGGGTCGGGCTCGACCTCGTCGATGTGGACGTCCAGCGAAAAGGAGCCGTGAAACGGCTGCTCGAACAGCGAAGTCCCTATCTCGATGGGTAATACTTTCGTGCCGATCAGGCCGAGAGAGTCGCGCACCTCGAGCCTGGCAAGCTGGAGGCCGTTCGTCGAATACTGGTGGCTCGCGATCCGGTTGTTTGTCCAGATAGTATCGTACGTCCCGTCGTTGTTGAAGTCCCAGCGGTAGAGAAGAACGCTGCCGTCTTCCTGCGCGTCGCTGCTCTGGGTTGCGTCGAACGTAATCAGGTCGCTGATGGTCAGGTTGGTGTCGGGCGAGTAGCTGAAACCGGCGACCGGGGGCGTGTTCGTGTCGCCTCCGAATACGGGGAAGGGGAAACGCTCGATTACGGTGATGCCGCCGCCCGGGACCAGGGCGACGAAGACCTGGCCCCCTATCGAGCCGACGGCCATTCCGGAACCGGAAAGCGCATCCGATGTGATTCGGATCATTGTCTTAATGTTATAGTAGTAGACCGCCGTTCCCTCGATGCTCATCATCACGTTCTGCTGTTTGTGGAAGTCGGTGTCCGAGAGCGCGGTCGTGTTCGGCAGGCTCATCAGGTAGTGCATGTCGTTCGAGCGGACCGGGGAGGAAGTATAGACGTCTCCGCCCCTCGTTACGACGTAGTCTCCGGTGGCCGAAACCCATACGTTGCCCGACATTCTGTGGTCGCCGTGGTACGGCGAGTCGCCCATTGATGCGAGCGTTCCGTCGCCCTGGATTAAGAATTTCTCGATATCCGAGGGAGAAGTGTCCGTGTTGGCTGCATATACCTGCTTCTGGTCGGGGTGCATGTCAATATAGCAGGCCTGCCTTATGCCGGCCGAACCGATCTGCTCGCCCGTTATTCCGTTATACGAGTGGATAGAAGTCCACTGGCCGGAGCCGGAGGAAACGACGACGACTCCCTCGTCGGTCGCCACGACGTCGAACGGGTCCACCAGGGTGTCGAAAATAAAGGTCTGAGAAAAAGAACCAAGGCTTATAACGGAGACTCTTCCGTCGCCGTCGCCGTGATATGAGCTGTGACCGCTTATGAGCAGGCAGACGTAGAGTTTGGAGGCGTCCGGCGATATGACAAGCGATTCGGGTGCATAGGCATGGTTGACCTGTCCCGTTATATTCCCGGTCAGCGCGTCTATACGCAGTGTGCGCATACCGCCACTGTCGGTCGCGTAGAAGCAGAAGCGTGTTTTGTCGAAAACCATCCGGGTGATGTTACACGGAATGTTGAAAGACTCGTATGGAACTCCGCCGGACGTGTCTACGGTAAACTCGCGCGACGCGGCAATGGATTTTTTCCCCTCGTTGTCCTGCGACATAACGTAGAACGTGTGCGGCCCGTCGGCAAGCGGAGAGCTTACCCACGTGGTGGACGCGGTCCATGTCGTCGGCGGGTTGGCGTCGATTCCCACCCAGTACCCGCTAATGGTTCCGTCGGAATCGGCGCCCATGTACGAGAAGGAGGGAGCGTTGTCGTCGGTAATTCCCGCGGGCCCGTCTGTAATCCAGACCGTTGGGCTGCCCGCCTGCGGCGGCGGTGGCGTCGTGGGCGAGTTATCGACGGCGAAATCCAGCGTTTCGCCGGGCGTACCTTCCTTACCGGTCGATGTCTTTGTCGCAACGATTTTCAGCCGGCAGGAATCGTTGGCGATACCGTCGCTTACCGTATCCCAGACGATGCTGTATTCTATGCCGGGGAATAAACCGCCCGCAAGGTTCGTAAGGCCGTCGCCGCCCGTTATTGTGGCGGTCTGATAGGTTTGACCGCCGTCGGTCGAGAAATTTACGGCAATATCGGCCGGGGAGCCGTCGAATTCGACCAGGCAATAAGTCAGCGCGACGTTTCCCTTCTGTGTGCCGACCGGTGTAATCACGAGCACCCGCGGCGTTACATACGGGTCCTCATCGAAACCTCTGATCTGGCATGAGCAGGAAAAGAGGAGAATAAGAACCAGGATTAGAGTCAGGAAAGAGAAGGCTGGAAGATTCAAATAGCGCATAATTAATTCCTTTTGCTAATAAATTGCTGTATTTAACAGTATACAACCTGAATGTTTTGAAGTCAAGTTAGAGCGCCCGTTTCACTGTTTCTTATATCCGGACGCGTTCTGTAACCGTTATTTTACATACGGATTTTATAAAAAAGGCTGGTTGGATACCAGCCTTTTTTTGCAGTTTTATTTCCAGCCCGGCCGGTTCTATTTCTCCGGCCGTTTTACGTCGCCGTCGAGGATCTTTTTAATCCTTTCAATCGGATAACTCTGCGTGGCGTGGCTCCGGCCGCGGGTGATTTTTATCGTAACCGACTTTTCGGTTCTCTCGATCATTTCCCCGCTTATGTAGGTTCCGTCGTCAAGGACGAGAGTTACCGTTTTCCCTTCCGCTTTCTTTACCCGCGGGTGGAGTTTTCCGCCCGGGCGGTTGTAGGGATTCTGGAGTATGAGCACGGCGAGCGCGGTGCTCCAGATCCTTCCGCCTATGAAGTTGCGCTGCCTGACCGGGTCGGGCCACGAGCCTGCGTGAGGCCCTTCCTTGATCTGGTTTTTCGAAAGCTCGAGGCCGAGGTTCCAGCGCCACTGGCCGTATTGCGGGACCCTTTCCTGCGCGAGCGCGTGCAGCCCGAAATACCAGTAGGTGAAGTTGACCTTGCGCGCCGCGGGATGGTCCCACATCGGCGGATTCTTGAAGAGGATTTCCAGGCTCTTGTCGACCAGGCTGCTTTCGATCTCGGCTCCGGTCCCGGCGATATAATAGCGTCCGAGCGTTGCCGCGGCGGTTTCGATGGGCACCCGCTCCGGGCTGGGCTCTTCCGGTTTCGCCTTGTCGGTGGGAAACGCGCCGACGAGGCCGGTCTCGTGGTCGGTGCAGCCGTAGAACCAGTTTCGCGCGCCGCCGAAAACGCCGCCGTGGACGTCGATGCCCAGGTTGCGCGCGGATGCGAGCGCGAGCGTCATCCAGCCGGTGAGGAGGGTTGAAGAGGGCGCTTTCGCAAGGTTTTCATCCAGCGGTCCGTCCGCCCATCCCAGGCCTTTCTTCTGGATTTTCATGATGTAGCGCACGGCCTTCTTTACCGCGGCGATTATTTCCTCGTCGCCGGTCATGTTGGCGGCTTCGGCGAGCGCGAAAATCGCCATGACCTGGTTAAGGGACGCGTTTGGAGACTTCGGGTCTCCGAATACTCCGTCCTTGTTCATGGAGCCTTTCAGAAACTTGACTCCCTTTGCGACGACATTCTCGTAGTTGCCGACGGTTAGAGTCGAGCCTTCCCCCAGAAACGTCAGGAGCGCGGCGCCCGTCACCGCGATGTCAAGCCCGGCGTCGCCCGGGTCCGGCGTCTCGTTGCCGCCGAAGGCGTCCGCGTCCCAGGACCCGTTTTCGCTCTGGCAGCCTTTGAGCCACTCGAGGCCCTTGTCAACGCCGGCGTGGAAGTTCTTCTTCCGCTCGTTTTCATCGTAGAAGTTCGTTTTGTCCAGGAACCTCGGCCCGTAGGCGATTGTTGCGATAAGTTTGTCGCGGGCATCCGCTGCGGCCCTGCACTGCAACGCCGCCGGATATTCTCTGCACAGTTTGTAGTAAGTCATAAGGGCAAACGCTTCGCGGCCCCCCTTCTCGGCCGCGCTGGCGGTGCTGAAAAGCTTTGCCGCGCGTCTTACGTAACTGTCGATCTCCTGGATCGCGATGTTTGCATGCCGCTTCCAGGACGGGCTGCGTTTCTTCATTATCTCGAGGAGCCTGGTTTTCGCATCATTGAGTTTTCCTTCGCGCCGGAGCTTGAGGGCGTTTTCGTAAACCTGCAGCGTGGCCGCTTCATCTTTTATCTCTTCCGCGCGGGCCGAAAACTCCTGCTTGAGCTCGTTGTATTTCGCCTTCGCCTCGCCGTACTTCGCATCCTCGATAAGACGATGGACCGCGGACAACCGGACGCTGAATTTCAGCTTCAGGAGATCGGCTTCAATCTCCTCGCGGTGGTCCTTGTACACGCTTGTTTCAGCGTAGGCGGTCCTGAGCGTCTTCAGGTGCTCGAGCGCGGCCTCGATCTGCGTCGGGCCCGCCGAGCGGTAGCTCTCGTAAACCTTTGCGGCTTCCTTTTCGAGTACCGCCTTTTCCTTTTCGGCGTCTTCGCGCTTGCGGGCGACCGCGACCGCGGTCGTGAGCTCGCGGACGGCCTCGCGGTATTCCTTTTCAGTGATGAGCGCGGTGCTTCCGTTCCTGAACAGGGCATTGCGCTTTCCGTCGTGCGTGGGGCCGTCGTCGACGACGATAATCAGCTCCGAGTCGTCGATCCCGAGGTTGCCGAAGCGGAAGCCGTCGGGCCGGTAGTCGAAGGGAATGCCGTTGCAGAGGAACGCTTCGCGGTCGGGAAGGTACTTGTTGTCCACGAGCGTGGCGAATGAATCGGGCACCTTGTTCTGGTTCGCCCTGTAATCCTCGATCGCCTTGAATATGGCCTTGAGTTTTCCCGCGCAGGCTTTGGTCCCGGTCGTATCTTCATCTTCCGCGTCCGCCGTTGACGCCCCGGTGTTTTGGCCGGCGGTCGGCCCGTTTCCGTTTCCGCGGAAACTGAAGATGAGGATGAGCACGATCAGGAGCACCACGATGACGCCGATGCCGCTCCCGACCACGGCGATCATCAGGTTCATGTTCTGCGCCTGCTGCTGCTGCTGCTTCACCTGCATGGCGGGCTCCGAATGCGCTTCAACGGGCGGCAGTTCGCCTTTCTTCGCTCCCCCCGGTATCTGGATATCGGCCTTGCATTTCGGGCACTGGATCTTCTGCCCGACAAGGTCGTCCTTTGCCCGGAGGCTCGTGCCGCATCCTGAGCATTTCACCTCTATCATAATATGCTCCCCGAAGATTTGGGTTGGAATATGAAGCTGGATTTTTCCCCTGTATGAAGCCGTATATGCCCGGATTCTAGCAACCGCGTTGGGTATGTCAAGGAGATTCTACCATTGCGGATTTCGGATTTCGGATTGCGGATATCATCTTTTAGTTGGTGCTCGATGCATCTTTTAAAATGAATATCAATCCGCAATCTGCAATCCGCAATCCGAAATCTCTAATGCCTGTGGATGACGCGGTGCATTATTTTTCTGGCCTCGGAGAGGCGGTCCTTGTTCGAGAGCTGGGCGAGGCGCTTGTTGAGGTCGCGGTCGTTTTCGTCCCGGAGGGTCTTTATCACGAAGTCGATTATCTTTTTTGTGAATACGCCTTCGGATTCGTACTCGGCCCGCTGGTTTTCCAGTTCCTGCGCGCTCTGCCAGCATGAATCGGGCAGCGATACCAGTTTACCGGCGAATTCCGGGTTGTCGAAGATGTTCCCGACGACGCGGCGCTCTTCGGCGTATTTTTTCGAGCCGTCCGAAGTCAGGCCGTAACGGGCCGCGACGCCGAGGCCGGCAAGCAGGAGATGGATATCGGCCGAGCCGTCGGGCGCGCGGAACTCGACGGTCGCGCGGTCGTCGGAAGCTTCCGCCCTGTCCGTCTCGCCCGGATTGACCTTGCTCGCAAGGTTCTGCAGCTCTTCGTCCTCCCACGAGAGCGGCACGCGCACGAGCACGGAGCGGTTGCGGCTCCCCCAGGCGATTCTGGTGGGCGCCTCCTGGTGCGGCACGAGCCGGAGGTACGCGCTCGAGACGGTGTTGCCGAACGCGGTAAGCGACGGTGCGAGCTTGAGCATGCCGCCCGTAATGCGGATCGCCATGTCGGTCAGCTCCCGGTCCTTCATTATAATATTTTTCCCGTCGCGTATCGCGGAGACGTGAAAGTGGAGCCCGCTTCCGGCGTCGCCTTCGTCGAGCTTCGGCGCGAAGGTGGCGCCGACGCCGTGTTTCGCCGCGATGTTCCTTATCACCCACTTGGCGACGAGGAGCTGGTCGGCCATGTCCTCGATGGGCGCGGGCAGGAACTCGATCTCGTGCTGCTCGAGGTCTTTTCCTTTCAGCTCGTCGATGTCGGAAACGAGGTTGCTGATATATCCGACCTCCGAGTGCCCGTACTTGATGTTGCCGAAAATCCTGGCGAGAACCGCGAGGATTTCGCTGTTTATCCGCGCGCCCGCGATGAAGGGATAGGTCTCGTGGTAGCCGCCCTGCGCGCGGCCGCGGAAAAACGCGTTGCGCATGTCGTGGATGATATAATACTCGAGCTCGCCGAGCGCGTGGAGCTCGATGCCGGTCTTTTTCCTGAGCGCTTCCTGCGCGCGTTGGACGATGCATGAGGGCGCGTCGTAAAACAGCTCCCCGTCCGCGGTGAAGAGCTGGCAGATGATGTCGAGCGCTTTCGGGTCGAACGGGTTCTGAAACGCCTTGCGGTAGACCGGCACGAGATACAGGTCGCTCTCGCCGGGGTCGACGACGCCGCGGAAGGGGTTGGAGCCGTCGAGCCTCTCGCCGGAAGCGAGGACGCGGTCAAGCTGCCGGCGGCTTGCGACCGGAATCTTCAACTCCTTGAGCCGGCCGTCAATGGAGGCGTAGCGGAAATTGATGCGCTCGATGCCGGATTCGCGCACGTATGCGATAAGGTCTTTTCGCCGCCAGTCCGAAGGCGGTTTCCCGATGGCCCGCAGCATCGGGTTTTTTTCCAGCGGCTCGTTCGTGTCGTTTTTCATACCGGCTCCCGATTTACCGCGGAAAACCTTCGATCATGATGTCTTGCCCGACGATGCCTATCTTGAGGTCATCGATCTCGAGCGCGTCGGCGATCTTTTCGATGCCCTCGCCCTCGACCGGGGTTATCGCGTCGCGCCCGCCGACGACCTTCGGGGCGATAAAGACCACGACCTTGTCCACCAGCTTCTCCGTGAGCATTGAAGCGGCGATATTGCCGCCGCCTTCCACGAGCACGTTGGTGAACTCCTTCTGCGCCAGGTATCTGAGCAGGCCCTCGAGGTCGACGTGGCCGTCTTTGAGCTGCATCTTCAGCAGGGTGATGCCCGTTTCCTGCAGCTTATCCAGCCTTGCAGCCGCGGCGGTCTTGCCGACGACCAGAAAGGTCGGGACCTCCTTTGCCGTTTTTACAATATGCGAGTCGAGTGACAACTGTGCGAGCGGGTCTATGATGCACCTGCGGGGGTTGCGCCCGCCTTCGACGCGGCAGGTCAGAAGCGGGTCGTCGGCCAGAACGGTCCCGATGCCGACCACCACGGCGTCCACCCGGTTGCGCATTACATGGACGCGCTCACGCGCCTTTTCGCCCGAAATCCATTTCGATTCGCCGGTGCGGGTCGCGATTTTCCCGTCAAGCGTCATCGCCCACTTCAGCGTCACGTAGGGCATTCCGCGTATGACGCGCTTGAAATACGGCGCGTTCAGGCGCTTGGCGTCCTCGGCGTTGACGCCGACGAGGCACTGGATGCCCGCCTGCTCGAGCTCCTTGACGCCGCGGCCGGAAACCATGAGGAACGGGTCGAGCGTGGCGATGTGGACTTCGGTGATGCCGGCATCGATGACGGCCTTGGTGCAGGGCGGGCGCTTGCCGGTATGGCTGCACGGCTCGAGCGTGATGAACATCCGCGCACCCCCGGGGTCCTGGCAGCGCGAGAGGGCGACTTCTTCGGCGTGCGGACCGCCGTACTTCTCGTGGTATCCTTCGGCGATGATTCTGCCGTCGCGCTCGATGACGCATCCGACCATCGGGTTGGGCTCAACGCGGCCGCGGCCGCGGATGGCAAGCTCGAGCGCCCTTACCATGAACTGGGAGGTTATCTGGTCTTTTACCCGGGTCGCCATTATTCGGTTATTCAGTTATTCAGTTGTTCGGTTCTTCGGTTATTCGGTTATTCGGTTCTTCGGTTATTCGGTTCTTCGGTTCTTCGGTTATTCGGTTCTTCGGTTATTCGGTTATTCGGTTATTCGGTTATTCGGTTATTCGGTTATTCGGTTTTTTCAAGGCTCAAGCATTCCCACGAGCGTCAATGCCGTGGAATCTACAATCTTAACCTTAACCGTGCGGCCGGTCAAATCCTTTTCCGACTCAAAGACGACTATCTCGTTTCCCCGCGTCCTGCCGGAAAGCCGCCTTTCGTCGCGCTTCGAGCGCCCTTCGACCAGGACCTCGACCGTTTCCCCGTGAATCGCGGCGTGGGTCTCCGTCGAGATTTCCTTCTGGAGTGCGAGCAGGCGCTGGTGGCGCTCGGACTTGACTTCGGGCGGGACGTCGTCGGGCATTTTCGCGGCCTTTGTTCCCGGGCGCGGCGAGTAGCTGAATATGAAACAGTTCTGGTATTCCGCGTCGCGCACGAGCGACTCGGTGGCCGCGGCGTCTTCCTCGGTCTCGCCGGGGAAGCCGATAATGAAATCGCTCATAAGCCTGATGCCGGGCACAGTCCCGCGCGCCTTCGCAATCCGCTCCCGGTAATCCTCGGCCGCGTAGCCGCGGTTCATCGCCTCGAGAATCTTCGTCGAGCCGGACTGGGCGGGGAGGTGGAGGTGCTCGCATACGGTCGGGAGGTCGCGCATCGCGTGGAGCAACTCGTCCGAGCAGTCTTTGGGATGGCTGGTTACGAAGCGAAGGCGTTTCAGGCCGGGGGTGGCGTCAACCTTATAAAGGAGCTCGGGAAAGGTGATTTTTTCCTCCAGCCCTTTTCCGTATGAGTTCACGTTCTGGCCGAGCAGCGTAATCTCGACAGTACCCGCATCGGCGAGGCGGCGGCACTCCTCGACGATTTCCGCGGGCGGTCGCGAGATTTCCCGGCCGCGCACGTACGGGACGACGCAGTAGGCGCAGTAGTTGTCGCAGCCACGCATGATCGAGACGAAGGCCTTGTAGTTCGGCCTGCCGGGGATAATGTTTCGTTTCGCGAAGCGCAGCGGTTTTTCACCGACGGCGAGGACGCGCTCTTTCCCGTCCGCGATTTCGCGTACGAGTCCTGCGAGTTCGTCCAGGTGGCGCGTGCCTGCGACGAGGTCGACGTGCGGCAATCTTCTGAAAATTTCTTCGCCGTCTTTTTCAGCCATGCAGCCGATGACGCCGATGACGAGGGAGGGGCTTCGCTTCTTCCTGTGCTTGAGGCGGCCGAGGCGGGAGTAGGCCCTGTTCTCGGCGTGCGCGCGGACGGAGCAGGTGTTCACGAGTATGACGTCCGCGTCTTCGTCGGTCCCGGCGATATCGAACCCCGCGGCGGCGAAGTCGCCGAGTACAAGCTCGCTGTCGAGCTTGTTCATCTGGCAGCCGTAGGTTTCGATGTATACGCGCATGATTATTTTATTATGTTTTCCAGTTTCTCGAGCCACTTGAGTTCGTATTCTGCGCCGTTGTACTCGATGAAGCTTTTCACTTCGGTGACGATGCATTTCTCGAACAGTTCTTTTGCGCCCTTTTTATCGCCTGCTGCCATGCGTATCTCGGCGGCGTAGTAATACGCTTCGCATTTCTGTTCCTTGTCTAACTGGGGGTCTTTATCGGTGGCGAGCTGCAGAAGCTCCGTTTCCGATATTTTTCCCGCGAAGAATTTCAGGAGCAGCTTCGGCCATTTTTCGACGCTGTCAAGGTTCGCATACTTTTCCGCCTCTTTCCGCCATCCGGTCTTTTTGCCGGAGCGGGATTTTATTATGCATATCCTCAGGAAATTATAGACGGAAGATTCGTCTTCCCGGCCTGCTTTTTCGATTGCTTTTTCGAAATCCTTCAGCGCGTTTTCCCAGTCGCCGCTTTTGAAATACGCCTGGCCGCGGTCGCTGAACGCGCTGTCGTTTTCGGGGTCGATTATGATGATTTTGTCGTACTCTTTTATTGCCAGGTCGAATCTGCCTTCCCGTTCCCGCAGCTCGCCGAGTCCGAATAAAGCGTGGGTGGTTTTCGAGTCGATTCGGAGGGCTTTTCTGAAATTGTTTTCCGCGGCCTTGAGCTTGTTCTGGTCCAGGAAGATGTGTCCGCGGTTCGTGTAGGCGAGGGTCATTTTCGGATCGTGCAGGATCGCTGCGGCGTAATCCTTGAGCGCCTGTTCGTAGTTTTGGTTTTCGTAATTCAGGTATCCCCTGGAAAAATGCGCGTCCGCATTTTTGGGGTCGTGTTTAATCGCGCTTGTATAATCTTTTTCCGCCTTATCCAGCTCCTTTTCTTCGTGGTGGACAAGGCCTCTCTGGTAGTACGCGTCGGCCAGATCTTCGGGAGAAACCGGCTGTTCGTCGGGTTCTTCGAGGCGTTTTCTGAAGCCTATCCCGTCCCAGCGGAAAATTAATCCCCCGGGAGATTTCCGCCTTTTTTCTTCCATCCGGTGCACGGTTCTTGTGAAGTCCAGGATGGCGGCGCGGGGGGATTTGTTGTTCCAGTGGGCGAATGCTCTCATGTAGTAGGCGTCCACATGATCGGGATCTATTCTGATTACGGCTGAAAAATCCTTTATCGCGGCTTCATAATTTTCCTTTTTGTTTTTCAGGAGCCCGCGGTTGTAATATGCGGTGTGCATTTCCGGGTCCAGTTCAACCGTTTTCGTGTAGTCTTCAATCGCCCTGTTTACATCTCCGGCCTTGTCTCTTGCGTACCCCCTGTAGAAGTAGGCATCCGCGCATCCGGGGTCGACTTCTATGGCTTTTGAGAAATCCTTTCTCGCGCCGCGCAGGTCGCCGTCGTATTGTCTGGCTCTTCCGCGTCCCAGGAGTGCGTCAATGTTCCTGGGGTTGATTTCGAGCGCTTTCGTTAAATCCGCCGCCGCGGATGCGTAATTCTTTAAATTGATTTCGGCCAGCCCGCGGTTCGCGTAGGCGAGGTCGTCCGACGGGTCGAGCTCGATTGCCTTGGTGGCGTCGCGCACGGCCCCTTCCAGATCACCGGCACGATGCCTGGTTGATCCGCGGTTGATATAATGCTCGGCGTTACCCGGTTCCAGTTCGATGGTTTTTGTGTAGTCTTCAACCGCGCGGGCGTAATTACCCGCCTGTTCGTAGACGTAAGCGCGGTAGCTGTAGACGCCGGCGTTTTCCGGGTCGAGTTTGATTGCCTTGTCGCAGTAATACAAGGCGCCGAAATAATCGCCTTTATTGAGGTCTCTTTCCGCCATCTGCAGAAAGAATTCGGGATCATACGAGAGGTACAGAATATAACCGCCGACAATCGCGAGGAATGCAATTCCGGCGCAAATGCGGAACCCGCACGATTTGAAGATGGATTTTTTTTCAGGCTCCGGCATGTGACGGATTTTCCGGATTACGTATACTCTGTAAATACAGGTTTTCTATTCTATCATTAAGTAATTTGTACGTAAAGGTTCTTGGTGAAAAAGGCATGAGACCTGAGTCCTGAGTTTTCAGCCGCACGAGCGCGGCGGCTAACATACCACCTATCACCTATCACTTATCACTTTTCTTCGCACGGGCGGCGAGGCGTTTGAGCGCGTACCGTGCGCTTTTGTATTCTGTATATCTCGATTCTTTCGTGGCAATGCATTTTTCAAACATCTTTTTTGCAGCTTCCAGGTCCCCGGCCGCAAGGCGCGTCTCGGCGACGTAGTAGTAGGCCTCGCACAACTGCTCGGGGGTTGAAAGTTCCTTTAGGCGAGTCGCGGCCTCGAGCAGGTCTGCTTCCGAAATCTCGCCGGCGAAAAAGCGCGTTATGGTCCTGGCCCACGGCCCTGCGCTCTTGAAATCCTCGAGGTATTCCTTTGCCTCTTCCCGTACAGTCGAAGCGTTTCCAAGCCGGATGTTTATAAAGCAGAGCCGGAAGAACACATACAGCGACTGGTTATTGTGCCTTCCAAGAAGTCCAATGCCTTTTTTGAACTCTGCTGCGGCCTCTTTGAATCTGGTGGAATCGTAGAGAGCGTAAGCCAGCTCAAGGCGGCGAAGATAGCTGTTGGGGCTGTCCTTTGCCCTTTTATCGAAGTCGGGCAGCGCGCCTTCAATATCCAGCATGTCGGCGTAGACTTCTATTCTCTTCCTGCGCGCCCAGTCGGAGCTGTTGTCCAGCTCGACTGCCTTGTTGCAGTCTTCGAGCGCTTCCTTAAGGTTGCCCATCAGTCTTTTCAGTTTTCCGCGGTTTGCATATGCGATTGAGTACTGCGGATTCAGGCGGATTGCCTTACTGTAATCCTGAAGGGCGCCTTCATAGTCTTCCAGGTCGGTTTTTACATTTCCCAGGCCGTTAAACGGCCAGTGGAATTTAGGGTCCATTATCATCGCGAGGTTGTAATAGGCCCACGCGGTCTGGTTGTCGCCTCTCTTGCGATATTCAATCCCGCGCTGATTAAAGTCTCTTGAGCGGTCCCACGTCAGGTGCCCGTGTTTTGCCAGAATGAGCCTTACTGTTTCGGCGAACTCGTTCCTCGCGGCCTGCAGGAGCGCGGATTCACTGACAGGTTTTGAGGCGAGGTCGCGACTGTTGATATCGGCTTCGGTATCGAGCGCGGGGTCGGGATTATTCCATGCTTTTATCAGTAATTCCGCGGCTTCGCTCCCGCCCGGCAGTATGCGGCCGAGCGCTTCCCTTCCCTTTGCGCCGAGCTGAAGGAGCGCGTCCACGCCCTTCACGCGCACCTTGATGTCAGGCGAATTGAATTTCGTGATGTGATACCTGACCTGGAGCGGTTTGTACAACAGCAGCGCGCAGAGCAGAAGGCCGAACGCGATAACGACGGCCATTCCGAGTTTTGCAGGGAGGCCGAGTCTCATGGAATATATTCTACGCGCAAACCGCCCGACTGCAAGCGAAAGCGGTTATTTGGAATATGAGACATTTTTCATTGTCTGTTTAAACCCGTAATGCTATACTGCGATGCGGGAGGTTTACGAAGTTGGCGACGCTCCTTTTCAAAAAGAAATTCCACGACGCGATAAGGAGCGGGAAGAAGACGCAGACCATCCGCCTGTGGGACGAGTGCTGGATAAAGGAAGGCCGCGAGTACCGCGTCTTCAACCTCGGGGTCGTGCGCGTCACGCGGATAGACAGGGTGCGCATCTCCGCCCTGACCGAGCGCGACGCGGAACTGGACGGCTTCGATTCCCTCGAAGATCTGCTTGATGAAGTCAGAAAAATATACAACGTAAAATCCCTGGGCGGGAAACGCTGTTACCGCATCCGGTTCGTCTTCCTCGGCGACGAAAAAAAGAATAGGAGCCTGTAACAAAATAAAACGACTTGTCATCGCGAGGAGTGGTAATTTAAAGCTATCAGCACTCAGCTATCAGCTATCAGCAATATTTATTAATAATAAAGATAATTAGCTGATTGCTGACTGCTGAAAGCTGAGAGCTTATCGAGATTGCCGGGTCAGCGGTTTCGCTGCCGCGCCCAATGATATATCTGTCGTTTTTTTATGGGTTTCAAATAGCTACTGCGGGTAAGCCTGTGGCTCTGCTGAAAAGTGAGATAGATTCAATACCGAAAGCGCCGAAGCGGTTTATCGTCCCGCCCGGCGTCGGGTGCATAATAACCCTGATCCTGCTGGGCGTGCTGCCCATCCTCGCGCTTGTCTGGCACCCCGTCAAGTGGCGCATCCTGCTTTCGCGGCTCGAATCGAAAGATGAGAGCACGGTCCTCGCCGCGATAGACGAGATGCGGGAGTACCCGGCCTACGAGCACATCAAGGTGTTTTACCGCATCTGGTCGACGACGCCGAGCCGGACGGTTGCGAAAAACGTCGAGTCCGACCTCAGCCGCGGCCTGCCGAAATACGAGCTCGGGCTGGGGAAGAAGTATTTTCTTTCGCTCGTGCTCGAGGATGAGCGCGAGAGCTTCGCGCAGGAAGTCGAGGCGGTGTACAGAACGGGCAACGACGACCAGCGCAGGCGCGCGCTTTTTACCCTTTACGTTTTCCGCGGACGCGCGCTCGAGGATACTCTTTTCCGTGCGCTGGACGACCAGGCGATGCAGGTCAGGTTCGTCGCGCGGCTCTGCCTCGTCGATATCGGCACCTACGAGGTGCTCGAGGAAGTGCTTCTGAGCCTGCGCGGCGAAGAGCATGCCGTTATCGAGCTGGCGCGTGATTCAATCCTCGGCCGGAATTACGGGGAGTTCTTTCCCCTTCTCGTCGCGAAGCTGGGCGCGAAGGCGGGCGAGGACCGGGAGAAGGCTATCGAGCTTCTGAAAATCCTCACCGGCACGACGCTCGGCTTCAAGGCCGCCGACCCGCCGGAAAAACGCAAGGCCGCGATTGAGAAGTGGAAGAAATATATAGGAAAGCCAATTGAGAAAAGCACGCCGCCCAAGTAGGGCGGGCCAGACACGCCTGCCGCGTTTCACCATTCATAATTCACAATTCATAATTTATAATTCCTACGGTTCTTCGATGAAATCCATTTTCGACGCGCCGCAGATCGGGCAGACCCAGTCGGCGGGCAGGTCGTCGAACTTCGTGCCCGGCTCGACGCCGCGCTCGGGGTCGCCGACCTCGGGGTCGTAAACGTATCCGCAAATCAGGCATATCCAGCGTTGCATATTTCCTCCGGCGGTTGTTCAGTTTCACAAAAGAAGTGATAAGAGATAGGTGATAAGTGATAAGTGATAGGTGATAAGGATTTTATTAAATAACGCGCGAAGCTCCTTATAACCTATCACCTACCTCTTGTCACCTATCACTTGTCTTCCCGTTTTTCTTTCATCGCGGCCGCGACCTGGAGGCCGAGCGCTTTGCAGCGCTCGAGGTCGTCCGAGGTCGGCACGTACTGCACCTTCACGTTTTCGCCGACGGGCTCGACTTTTATTTCTTCGAGCATCGCGGCAAGCTGCTTTACCGATTCGCCGCTCCAGCCGTAGGAGCCGAACGCCGCGCCCACGAGGTTTTTCGGCTTGAGTCCTTTTATATATGTAAGGCAGTCGGCAAGCGTCGGGAATATGCCGTTGTTCAAAGTCGGCGAGCCGACGACGAGCGCGCCGCATTCGAGCAGCTCGGTGGCGACGTCGCTCCTGTGCGTCGAGGAGAGGGGCATGACCTTTACGGCCGCGCCTCCCTCTATCAGGCCTTCGCTTATCGCGTTCGCCATTTTTCCGGTGCTCCCCCACATCGTGTCGAAGAGGACGACGGCCTTCATGTTCGGTTTCTGCGCCGCCCATTTCTTGTAGAGATCGGGCATGCGGCCGAGGTCTTCGCGCCATATCGGGCCGTGGTCGGGCGCGATGAATTTCAGGTCGAGGTTCAGCTCCCCGAGTTTTTCCAGCGTTTTCGCGACCTGCTGCGAGTAGAGCAGGATTATGTTGGCGTAATACTTCGCGGCTTCGCGCTGCATGACGTCCATGGGGAGCCTGTCGGCGAAATGTTCGCTCGACGCGAGGTGCATCCCGAACGCGTCCTGCGAGAAAAGTATTCCGTCTTCCGCGAGGTATGAGACCATGCTGTCGGGCCAGTGGAGCATGCGGGTCTCGAAGAAGGTGAAGTTCGCGCCGCCGATCTCGAGGCTCGAGGCGTTCTCGACGGGCGTGATTTCAAGGCCGTTATGGAAATGCCGCGAAAGCGCCTTCAGCCCCATCTTCGACGCGAATACCTTTTCCGGTTTGACTTCCGCGATAACCTCGGGCAGGGAGCCGGAGTGGTCCATTTCGGAATGGTTGGAGATAATGCAGTCGATTTTCCCCGGCTCGACGACGGACCTGATCCGCGCCATCATTTCGTTTCTAAAAGGAGCCTTTACGGTGTCGACAAGAATAACTTTGTCGGCAAGCACCAGGTAGGCGTTATAAGTCGTTCCGCGGCTCGTGTTATAGCCGTGGAAGTCACGGATGGCCCAGTCTATCGCGCCGACCCAGTAAACCCTGTCGGTGATTTTAACCGCTTTGAAAGGCTCCGGCATTTTTCCCTCTTTCACAAACGCGAGCAGCAGACCACGCCGGCCATGCTGCGCAGCTGAACTCAAGTCTCAAGCCTCAAGTCTTTTCCTTATCCGCCGTCGAACGACCACTGTTCTTCCTGCATGAACCAGTCGATGGTTTCCTCGAGGAACTCAATCGCGTTCTCAATTAGCTGGCGGTGGAACCGTTCGGCCTCGGCGATAAGGTTGCAGAGGGCTATCGCCTCCGAGTCGTCCGTTTCTCCGGCCCATTTCCGGTACGCGTCCTCGGAGCGCTGTTCCATTTCGATTCCGAGGCGCAGCCCGTCTATATCGTTTTTTGCATCGGCGGCCCGGGCGCGCAGTTCCTGCGGCGCGTCGGCGAAAATGTCCTTGAGGTTTCGGTAGATGTTTCTGTTGGCGTCGCCGAGCCCGGGTTTTTCCGGGGCAAGCTCTTTGAGCCACTCGATATGCCTGTCTTCGTCCTCGGCAAGCGACGCGTATATTTTTTTCACAAGCTCGTTCGAAGCCTTTTCAGCGTATTCGAGGTAAAATTTTCGGCCGTCTTTTTCGAGCTGGATCGCGGCTTCGAGAATCTCTTTCCTCGCTTTCGACATTAATAATCCCTCCTATGCTTTCCAGAGGCCGTGGAGGTTGCAGAACTCCCGCGCGGAAACGTCGTCGGCCTGGATTGGGAACGTCGCGACCGGCTCGTCGCCGGGGTTCAGGAACTGGCGGCAGGCCTTCCCGCCGGCGAGGAGCTGTATCCACTCGATGTAGTGGTCGTCGGCCATCGGGTGCGGCACGCTGCCGACCCTGATGGTGACGCCGGCGTCGCTTTTCTCGATGACGGGTACGTGTTTTTCCTTTGCCGCGTCGGTCGTGTTCTCGACAAGGAGCTGCATATCCTCCTCGCAGCAGACGAGTGTGCCGCCGCCGACGTGGATGAGCTCGACGATGTTGCCGCATACGTTGCACTTGAAGATTGAGAGTTTGTCAGCCATTTTACTTCTCCTTTCGATTTATCCTTCCGTTAATTTTCGGTAAGGATGTATTCGTCGTATTCCACCTCGAAGCGCAGCTTGTGCTTCGCTTCCTCCTGTGCGAGCATGCCGAAGACGTTGCACAGGTTTTCGTCCGTGCAGACCCCGGCCAGGTCGGAATACAGCCTGAAAGCCGACTTCTCTTTTTTCATCGCAAGCAGCAGTGCGTCCTGGTAGTTCATGTCGGAAGACGGCATGACGTCGACCAGGTAATCCCCGATCTTGAGGTCGACGACTTTCTCCGCGGACGCTTCCAGCGTTCCGCCTTCCTTGATGTTTTGCAGCTTGGCCTTGTGGCCTTCTTCCTCTTTGGCGAATTCGTTGAAGATTTCGCGCATGTGCGGCTTGTCCATTTTCGCGGCCAGGTTTTTGTAGAAGCTCGCCGAGGCGTCCTCTTCACTTATCGCGAAGTCCAGAACATCGTTCGCTGAGCCGAACTGTTTCATTTTATCCTCCCGTTTGCGTTATCGGTTTATGTAACCCTACCAGTTTTCACCGAGTATTTCAAAATGCGCCTGCGGGTGGTCGCACGCGGGGCAGCGGTCGGGCGCCTCGGTGCCGTCGTGCAGGTAGCCGCAGTTGCGGCAGCGCCACGCGACGGAATCGCCGCGCTTGAAGACGCGGCCTTCCTTTATGTTTGCGAGCAGGCCGAGGTAGCGCTTCTCGTGCTGCTTTTCGGCGACGGCAATGGCTTCGAAGATGTCTGCGATTTCGTTCAGGCCTTCCTCGCGCGCGACCCTGGCGAAGGATGGATACATTTCCGTCCACTCGTGGTTTTCGCCGCCGGCGGCTTCCGTAAGGTTTTCCGCGGTCGAGCCGACGACGCCGGCCGGGAAGGCGCCGGTTATCTCGACCTCGCCGCCTTCGAGCAGTTTGAAAAGGCGCTTGGCGTGCTCTTTTTCCTGGTCCGCGGTCTCGAGGAATATGTCCTGCATCTGGATGTAACCGTCCTTTTTCGCCTGGCTGGCGAAATACGTGTAGCGGTTCCTTGCCTGCGATTCGCCGACGAAGGCGGTGAGAATATTCTTCTCCGTCTGCGTTCCTTTCAGTCCCATGTTTTTTCTCCTTTCAGTGATTATTATATTTAACTGGTGTTATGCTTGGTTTGTTTCCGTGACAGTATATCCCAAATCCTCGATAGCTTTTTTCATCTGTTCCGCGTCGATGCCGGAGCCTTCGGCCGTCGCCTGGCCGCTCTTCAGATCCACGCTTGCGGACGCGACGCCCGGAATTTCGTTCATCGCGCGGGTGACCGCGCTTACGCAGTGGTTGCACGTCATACCCTTGACCTGGAGCGTAACGGTCATCGCCTTTTCCTCCATTGCCGCGATGTGCGTGCAGTTTTCGCACGGCTCGCCGTCGTCGATTTCCTCGTCCTGGCCGACGACGGTGTAGCCGAGAGACTCGACCGCCTTCCGCATCGCCGCCTTGTCCAGGTGTGCGCCGGTAACGACCACGTCGCCCCTGGCCGGATTAATGCTTACGGACTGTACGCACGCCATCTCGCTGAGCTCGCGCCGGACCGCCTGCGCACACTGCGTGCACGTCATGCCCTTTACCTTCAGCGTCACCGTCTCCGCAGCTTCGTGAGGATGAGCTTCACGCCCATGGTCGTGGGTGTGCCCTCCCCTGCGGAAGAGCCCGTACCCGAGCAGGCCCAGCAGCAGGACCGCGGAGGCGGATTTCAGGATATCCATGAAACCGAAGCCGTGCTCCATGTGATGCGGCTTTTGCGCAGGCTTGTATTCCGGGAACCACTTGTCGAAGATCATGTCCAGCGCGAGGCCGAACCCGAGCGCCGCGATAGCGATGACGAGCAGGTAGATAATCGCCGTCTTTTTCCCCATGACTTTCCAGATGGTCGCGATGGTCGCCATGTTGGTCGCCGGCCCGGTCATGAGGAAGACGAGCGCGGCGCCCGGCGTCAGCCCCGTCCAGATGAGCGCGATAGCCATCGGCACCGAGCCGGTCGCGCAGACGTAAAAGGGAATCGCCCCTGCCATTACCACGAGCATGGGGAATATCCCGGTGCCGAGATGGCTCGCGAAGAAATCCTTCGGCAGGAGCGCGGTGATGAGCGCGGCGATAACAAGCCCGATGAGAAGCGCCTTGCCGATGTCCTGCGGCAATTCGACGAAACCGTAGCGGAATATTCTGTAAAACCTGTTTCGCTCCGCTGTCGGTGCGCAGCATTCGGCCGTGCAGGCGGGTGTGGCGGCTCTGTCGTCTTCGACGTCGGGCGCGATCACGCTTACGACGGCGCCGCCGACGATTCCGCTGATGAGGGCGATAAGCGGGCGGTAGACGGCGAAGACCGGGCCCATCAGGGAATACGTCACGGCGATCGAGTCGACGCCGGTCTGGGGCGTCGAGATGAGGAACGCGGTCGTTGCGCCGCGGTTGGCGCCGTGCCTTCGGAGCGAGGCGGCGACGGGAATGACTCCGCACGAGCACAGCGGCAGCGGTACGCCGAAAAGCGTGGCCTTGAACGAACTCGTGAAGGATTTCCAGACTCCTTTTCCGCCGAGGTGTTTTTCCACGGTTTCCGGCCGGATCAGTATCGCGAGCAGCCCGGCCACGAAAAAACCGAGCAGCAGGTACGGCGCCATCTCGCTCAGCACGTACCAGAAGTCTTTGACGATAGTAAGGAGTATATCGAACACCTACCGGGCCTCCGCTATGCCGCACTGCGCGAGAAACCTGTTCATATCCGTGTCGTCCCTGATTCCGAGGCGCGTCAGCGCGAAGTCGTATTTTACCGGGTCGTCCGGGTTGATTTTTCCCAGCGCTTCCGTGATTTCGATTGCGGTTTTCATTCCGGCCTGCTTCCGTTTCGTGAGCCCGAGCGCGCGCCCGATTCTGTGCATGTGAGTGTCGAGCGGCACGACCAGCATCGACGGCGACACTCTGTCCCACCCGCCGGGGTCGACGCCGTCGCGTCTCACCATCCAGCGCAGAAAGAGGTTCAGCCTTTTGCACGCGCTCCCCGCATCGGGGCGGGGCAGAAGGCTGTTATAACCGCAGCCGGCGGGAGATATCAACTCTTTTGTGAATACGGACAAGGCTGAAAAGATGTTCTTACTGTCAGAGCCCACTGCCGCGGTAAAACACTCATGCAAGGAGCCGTATGCGCCGATGGCTTTCCCGGCGCCGTAGAGAAGCGCGGCAATTTCCCCGCCCGTCGTGAAGCGGTGTTTGAAGCCTTTGAAGGTTTTTTTCAGCGCAGCGTGCGAAGCTTTCTCCAGGAATTCACGCGGCGAAGGCATTCTCTCGAGGACGCGGGAGATGCTTTTCAGTATCTGCGCGACCCGCCCGTAGGCCAGCGAAGACGCGACAAGGGCCACGATTTCACGGTCGGCCGCCTCGTCGTAATCGAAAAGAAACTCCAGCGGGTCGGGGTGCACGAATTCCCGCCGGTTGTATTTTTCGTACAGCTCTTCGAGCGCTTTCGCGGTTTCTTTTGTGCATGCGCGGGCGATCACCGCTTGCTTTTCCTTTTTCTCTTTTTTCTGCCGGTACGGACGCTTTTCTTTTTCCCGCGTGCCCGCCGCTTTCCCCGCTTGCATTTCGGGCACAATCCCAGAAATTCCAAACGGTGGCCGATTATGTCAAAGTCGCCTGCCGCACGCAAGGCCTTTTCGGAAAGTGATAGTTGCGGCATATGCACATCTCGCACGCAGCCACATTTAACGCACCTTGCGTGATAATGTTCCTTTGTCTCGCCGTCGAAATGCATCACCTCGCCGCCTGTCGCGAGCTTTTGTATCATCCCCGCACAGGAGAGGAGTTCCAGGTTGCGGTAGACGGTTCCCAGGCCGATGCGGGGAAGCTGCCGCCTGACGAGCGCGTGCAATTCCTCGGCAGTGGGATGCGTGTCAAGTTCTCTGAGCTTTTCCAGGATGATTTTTCTCTGCCGCGTCATCCGTTGAAAGCCAATGTGATACATATCGGGCTCCTTATATTAATCCGGTAAAAGCCTATCGGCAAAAACCTATCGGCAAAAGCCTCTGGGGTTCATATTTGGCCCTTATCAGTAATGATTATTATTATTGTTATAAGCTTTCATCATGCCGATTGTCAACCTTTTATCGATCTTGAAAGGTTTATATTGGATTTCTTGTTAAGCTTGTGAGGTTCCTGTTTAAACCCTTATTAATAAGGATTATTATTACTGATAAGTATCCTTTTGATGCGGGTTGTCAACCCTTTTTTGCTTGAATTTAATGAAACTTCCAGCATTGTGTATACATATATTATCGTGGGCCTGTCCGGCCCGGTTGCCAAATGGGAAGGCTTGATAACAAGAGGGAGCGGGATAATGGAACGCCGCGATTATTATTTCGACAGGATTGATTTCGAAGGCAAGACCGTCCTCGACGCGGGGACGGGGGACGGGGCGGCGCTGCCGCTGATTCTGGAAAGGAAGCCTGCGGAAATCTTTGCAGTCGATAAAGAAGCTTCCCAGCTTTCGGAAGCGAAAGAGAAAATTCCGGAGGCGGCGCGGGATACCGTATCTTTTGTCGAGTGCAATATTTCCAGTATGGATTTCCTGGATGCGGATTCGATCGATATAGCGGTAATAAACTACTGGATCGGGCGGGTGCGCCAGAAACCGCCGTACGCCGTCGATTACCTGAAGGAAATCCACCGCGTACTGAAGCCGGGCGGCGTTCTGACGATCCTCGACGAGTCGCCCGACGATTTCGCGCGATACGATGAAAGGTTTATCAAATACTTGAACGCGGCCGATGCGATATGCATTTTTCTGGGCGAGGAAACCTGGCGCGATTACCAGATGGACTGGATGGCAGGCCGGGTTGAAGAGGCTGGTTTCGTAATCGAGGATTCTATTCTGCACGAGGAGGGATGTACCGACACCGGCGAGTGGCTGAAGATGAACATCAAAGGGCAGATCGAGGAAGCGGGGAAAATAAAAGAAGAAAAAATCGGGAAAGCGCTTGCAGGATTACTGAGAGAACTCGACGCCTGCATATCGCCTGAAGAAACTTTCTGGATGGGAACGGAATACTCGATTCTGGCGAGAAAAAATGTTATAATCTAGCAGCTTGTAGTAAAAGGAAAAATAGTCATTGCGAGGAGGAGGCGTAGCCGACGACGAAGCAATCTCAAAGAGCTTTCAGCTATCAGCAGTCAGCAATCAGCTTATTATTTTTATTATTAATAAATATAGCTGAAAGCTGATAGCTGAATGCTGACAGCTCTAAATGACCGCTTCTCGCAATGACATTTTATTCTCATTTTATTACATGCGGTAAGTAAATTGTTGTGAAAGGAAGCTGCCATGGAATTCCGCTTCCGCCTGTCGGGCGTTCTGCTTCTGGTTTTCGCCGCTGCCGCGCTTGCTTTGACGTGCAGCAAAAAGAAAGATAAAGGCCTGTTTTTCGTGCCGCCCGGCGGTACGGGCACGGGCACGAGTACGGGCGGGACCGGGATTGCCGCAAAGTATCCCGGCGATCAGGGTCTGGCCGATGACCCGTCCGTGCTGTATTTCCTGGATTTCGACAACCAGCAGGAAACCGAGAACTGGTACGGCTCGAAGGATGGGTACGCCTGGACGAACACTCCGGAGAATGTCTATTGCGGCGGCGGCGCGCTTGAAATTCAGCAAAAGGAAGGCACTCACGTCCCGAGCGAGATACATCCGGAAATTGCCGAGACAGACGTCGCGTACGTGCGTTGGTACAGGAAGTGGGAAGCGGATTACGATTTTACGCAGCACAAGATGTCAGGCGTTTACGCAAAAGCCGACGGCGTGGGAGGCGGAGGCGCCGGCATTCCCCCCAACGGGTACGATAAATACTCCTGCAAGCTCTATGTGGATTTCAGCCGTTACCCCCGCTTCTATACTTACCATCCCGAGCAGGAAGGCGCCTACGGGGACGGGCTGCACATGAACCTTGTTGACCCCAAGATACAGGTGGAGTCCGGGCGCTGGTACTGCTTCGAGATGATGATTAAGGCCAACAATCATCCGAACCGCGACGGCGAGTTGAAGATGTGGATTGACGGCAAACTGGTCGGCCATTACGATAACATGCGTTTCCGGGACACCAATGACCTGAAGATTAACGAGTTCACCTACAGTGCATACGTCGGCGGCACATGGGTCAGCGAGCGGGACCAGAAGTTATGGGACGATCAGATCGTCGTGGCAACCGAATACATCGGGCCCGTCGGTTTCTAAGGATAATGGGAGCGGCCATCCCGATCCCTGAAACGCCGGGTAAAAGATGCGCGATTCGGCCGCGCTGGTACGGAAGGAAACCGCCATGAAGTTACGTTACCGTCTTTCGGGCGTTCTGCTTCTGGCATTCGCCGCTGCCGCGCTTGCCCTGACGTGCAGCAAAAAGAAAGATAAAGGCCTGTTTTTCGCGCCGCCCGGCAACACGGGCACTGGCGGGACCGGGATTGCGGCAAAGTACCCGGGCGACAACGGAATCGCGGGCGACCCGGACGTGCTTCTGTTCGACGATTTCGAAGCCGCGGACTGGTACTCGAAATGGAACCAGTCTTCCGCACCCGCGAACTGCACGCGTGAGTCAAGCCCGGCCTTCGGCGGCTCGTCCGCGCTCCGCGTGCACGTGGCAACGGGCGAGCACTACGGCGTGAGCTTCGCCTTCAAGTTCACGGACCAGGGACTCGCCGAGCCGGAGGAGATTTATTTCCGCTATTACGTCTACCTCGCAAGCAACTGGAAGCGCGACGGCGGCCAGGTCGGCAAGTTCCCCGGCATCAGCGGCACGTACGGGGTCGCGGGCTGGGGCGGCAGACCGTCGCACGGGGACGATGGCTGGTCGGCGCGGATGCAGAACGACGACGAGGGCGACACGGTCCTCGTCGGTTATTACTGCTACCACGCCGACATGACGGGGACCTACGGGAGCAGCTGGGGGTGGGAGATCGACAACGCGGGCCACCTCGACCGCGGGAAATGGTACTGCATCGAGTGCTACGCGAAGATGAACACGATTACCGGCGGCAGCGGCAACAACGACGGCGTGCTGCGCGGATGGGTTGACGGCGGCCTCGCGTACGAAAAAACAGACATCAGGTTCCGCGACATGGATGCGCTCAAGATAGAGCAGATATGGTTCAACATCTACGTCGGCGGTACGTGGACCGCGCCGCAGGACATGGACGCGTATTTCGACAACGCCGTTATCGCGAGAAGCTATATCGGACCGAGGGAATAATTAAAGTCCCGGGTTCCGAGTCCCGAGTCCTGGGTCATTTCGATTTACGATTTATTCTCCCCCTGTTTTCTTGTTTTCCTGTTTCCTTATTTCCTCCCACGTTCTGCCGCCGTGGGCGCGGAGGAGGTTGGTTTCTAAATATTACTCAATCTTGGTTATATGTATTCCCGATACAAGCCAAATAGGCGCAAAGATTAGGACAGCAAAAGTGATGCAGGCAAGAATTATGAATGCTACCAATAACTCATGTGCATTGGGACGCGAAAGCATACGTTGAGCGACCCATAATATCGGCCAGAATTCAAGGGCAACCAGTGATAGCCAGGTCCATGTGGTTAGTAGCCATCCGGTTCTAAAAGCCAACGGCCAAAAGGAAACGCTCTTGTGGAATATATAATATAGAAATTCTGCATTACAAATATCTTCAATTAGCTCAACAAATTTGGGATGGACAAGGAAAAGAATGATGTAGAACACGGTGCATAATAGTACGAGTTTTACATAGGCAAACGAATCTCCGCGAGGCATTCGGTTTTGAAGCTCCCGTAATTCCAGAAGAGATTTCGTATGTTCATCCGCAACCTGCTCATCCCGTTCTGCCGCTGCATGTAGCGTCTTTTCACGTGCTTTAGCCACTTTTATTCGATTTGATAATTCTTCGTCCTCTTTACGGAGAGTTTTTTCGATATTCCAGATGTGTTTGAGTTTGCCGAAAAATCTAAGAAACATAAGCAAACTACCGAGCCTTTCCCTGTAAATACTTTGGCAATACTCAAGGCAGGACATACGGTGCTGTTTGATTGGCTTCGGATATGATTATTTTACTCCACCCCCGTTGCAAGTCAAGGTGTATCTGTTTTGCCTTATTTTTATGTAGGGGCGAGGCGGAGCCTCGCCCAATAATCGGGCGACCCACCGGGTCGCCCCTACATAATGCGCGAAGCTCAAATGTAAGCGCCAAAGGCGCGAAATGTAGTAGCCCAGGGCGTGAGCCCTGGGTAATAATGCCCGTCAAACAGGTAAGCCCTGAAAGGGCGGCATAGATTGTTTTGCCCCTTCAGGGCAAGGGAAAAGGTGGTGCGCCTTTTCCCCAGGGCTCACGCCCTGGGCTATTTTATTTCACCGCTTCGCGGTTCTAAAATGAGCGGCTTCGCCGCGCATTTATAACAATAGAAATTACCGGCACCCTGTATTACCGCCGCGCGATTTATTTCTTGAAAATCCGGGCATTTAAGATATAATATAATCAGCCAGCCAGAAGTAGTTTCACGTATGTATTTCCCAAAATTTCCGGAATCCTGTTTTCAGGTGGTGATATACTATGCTGCTCATACCAATAGGAGACGAAAACTACAGTAACAAGGTCCCGTTCGTCAATTACACGCTCATCGGCCTCAACCTTGCCGTGTTTTTCCTCTTTGAAATCGGCAGGCCGATGGACATCGTCCTCAAGTACGCGTGCAACCCGGCCGACCCGAGCCTGGTAACGAGCATTTCCTCGATGTTCCTGCACGCCGGCCTGTGGCACCTGATAATAAACATGCTTTTCCTGTTCATCTTCGGCGACAACGTCGAGCGGAAAATCGGGCATATCGGATACCTGTTCTTTTACCTGTTTACCGGCCTCGCGGCCGACGGGCTCTACATCATGACGGCGGGGGCCGAAGGCAAGCCCAGCATCGGCGCGTCCGGCGCGATATTCGGCGTCCTCGGCGCCTATATCTTCTTTTTCCATAAAAACAAGACGCGGCTTTTCTACATGCTTTTTCGCAGGATCGGTACATTCAAGGCGCCGGCCTGGGTCACGATCGGATATTTCGCGGCGTGGGACTTCCTTACGGTTTTCCTCTACCGCGAGGGGGAAATGAGGGTCGCGCACTGGGCGCATATCGGAGGTTTCCTCACCGGTTTCGTGATCGCGGTACTGCTGTGGGCCTGCAGGGTTGTGAAGCCGGGGGAATATCCGGAAGGTGAAAAGCCCGACGTCGACCTGGATTGGGATGAAGGTTCGAACCTCGGCGACCTGATAAACCCGGATGTGCACACCGGCGCTTCGGGCTGGGAAGCCGCGCGCAGAGCGCGGCAGGCGGCGAGGCCGCGGGCGAAACTGCCTTCGCCCAAACGGACGGCGCGGGAACTTTCCCGAATGCTCAAAAGCGATGATACGATAAAACTTTTTGAAGAATACCGCGAAGCGCGGCAGTGGCTTTCAATGGGGAAGCTGCCCGAGATACTCGAGAAGGGGATCGCGCAGCGCGCGCTGGCCGAGGCGCGGTTCCCGGTCGCCGCGCTCATGTTCGACGAAATCGTAGGCTATTTCGGCGACAGCACCGACCTTGCCTATTACCACAGCATGCTCGGAATAATCCACGCCGACCACCTCGACAATTTCGCGGCCGCATACTATCACCTGAACAAGTCCCGGGATATTGAAACAAACGCGGTAAGAAAGGAAAAAGCGGAAAACTATCTGAAGAAACTGGATGATTTCTTCGCAAAGCCGATTATCGCAAAATCCAGCGACGACAGGTACTCGCTCATCGTCCTCGGTGGAGTGGAGCCGTCGCCGGGCGCGAGGCAACTCGTATCAAAATGGGTAAACGAAAAACGGAAAGGCGGAAAAAGAAGACCGTCCCGGGGCAACGGCTTACTGGCTGACGGTGTTTCCAGGAAGGATGCGGAATCGTTGATCAGGGAAATGAAGAAGACGGGCGACCCCGTGGTTGGGGTCCCGACGGAAGCGCTGGTCCGCTTCCCGAAGCCGGGGACGTGGCCTTACGCCGAGGCGATACCGAGAGGGCTGCGCCTGCGGCGCGGCCGGGAGGACGTCGGAACAATCGGATGGAAAAGCGTGCTTGTTGTAAACGCCGTGCGGATGGAAAGGCACCATTCGATAGCGGATGAGCTGAGGGCCAGGGGCAAGCCGTCACACGGCAGGATTGTCGACGTCGTCACCGCCAACCCGCTCCGCTGTTTCAGGTTTGTCGAGCACGAGTTCACGCCCGGCCTCGGTTTCAGGCAGGGAGACCCCACCTTCGAGGAATTCCTGCTCCGGCTGATCGCCTGCCGCGGCGCGGGGATTTACGGCCCCGACGTGATGGCGAGCTCGTTCGGCGCCGAATGGCGGTTTCCCGTCCAGAACGATTACAGGAAATTCGAGCAGCAGACCCGTTTCCTTCTCCAGCGCGCACTCGTTCGGCGGATACGGCTTAAGCGCCGTTAAGAACCTGTAACAAGATTAAAAAAGTCATCGCGAGGAGCGGTCATTTAGAGCTGTCAGCATTCAGCTGTCAGCTTTCAGCTATATTTATTAATAATAAAAATATTAAGCTGATTGCTGACTGCTGAAAGCTGAGAGCTTATCGGGATTACCACGTGGGCGTCGGTTATTTTTCAATGACACATCGCTGCAACGACATTCATTTTGTTACAAGCACTAAATCATCTTGACATTTTAAGTAAACTCTGATAGAATCCATCAATGACATAACCAGCGAGGCTATCGAATGTTATGAAATTTGGGCCTCGCTGAATGCTTTAATAAGACCTGCGGTGGATTATGATAACGCGGCACGCGACAAAAGAGATTATCTACTTTTTTGTTCTCACGATGGCGGCCATCGGAGTGATTGCCTGTCTGGCTTATGTTACGGGCGCCGCGTGGCTCAACTGGCTGATTATTTTTCCGGTATTGTTTTACGGTTTCGTGCTTTTCTTTTTTCGCGACCCCGGGCGCAAGGTCCCGCCCGGCGAGGAAAACGTCGTCGCTCCCGCGGACGGCTATATTACCGATATCGAAACGGTCGAGGAGCCGGAATTCCTCGGCGGCAAAGCGCTTCGCATCGGGATTTTTCTGTCTCTGTTTACGCCGCACATCAACCGCTCGCCGGTGGACGGCACGGTCAGGTATATTAAATATCATCCCGGGCAGTTCCATAACGCGCTTCATTCACGGATTTGCGGGCGGGAAAACGAGGCGAACTCCATCGGTATCGACAACGGCAGCTTCCCGCTTCTGGTGAAGCAGATTGCAGGCATTATCGCCCGGCGGATAGTCTGTACGCCCTGCGTTGGTGCGACTCTCAGCCGCGGCGAGCGGATAGGCATGATAAAATTCGGTTCCCGGACCGAGCTCTACATCCCGGTATCGGTGAATTTCACGCCTAAAGTGAAACTCGGCGAGCGCGTGCGCGCGGGGAGCTCGATTATCGGCGTAATAGGCAAAGAGGTGACGCCGTGAGAAAAATGGCGATTGTCCCGAGTCTTTTTACCCTCGGCAACGCGATATGCGGGTTCGCCGCCATCGTCCATGTCGGCCACTACGCCACGAGCAGCGACGAGGGCTTCCTTGTCATGGCCTGCTGGTTCGTCCTGCTCGCCATGGTCTTCGACGCCTTCGACGGCAAGATCGCGAGAATGACCGGATACACATCCGAGTTCGGGGGAGAACTCGACAGCCTTTCGGACGCCGTTTCGTTCGGCATCGCGCCCGCGTTCATGGTCGCGGTCATGCACTCCCGGCACATGAACACGCATCCGCTCTGGGCGAAGATAACCTGGTTCTTCGCCATCTGCTACGCAAGCGCCGCCATCCTGCGCCTTGCGCGCTTCAACGTCGAAAACATCAGCGATGAAGCCCACCACATGGAGTTCAAGGGGCTTCCATCGCCCGCGGCCGCCGGCGCGGTCGTCTCCCTCGTCATGCTGCAGTCGTGGCTCAAGCGCGGCCCGGGCGAAATTTACGAGTTCCTTGCCTCGTATTTCGGTGCGGAAAGCCTTGCGGCAATCGGCAGCAGCATCTGGAAAATCCTGCCGATCTGGACCGTCGTTATCGCATACATGATGGTCTCGAGCAGGATAAGGTATCCGCACCTGGTGAACTGGGTTATCAAGGGCCGCAGGACTTTCGATTACTTCGCGTACCTCATCTTCGGTGGAATCGCGCTTGCACTCGTGTACAATATCTCGATTCCCCTCCTCTTCGTCGTTTACTTCTTTGCGGGGCCGGTAATGACCCTCTACGGCTGGATTACCGGCACGGGCGGGCTGCGCGTTTACAAGAAAGACGAGGAAGGCGACTTCTCGGAGAAGACCTACGTCGGCCTCGGCTCAAACATCGGCAACCGCGTGATGAACCTGCGCTCGGCCATAAAGAGGATCAAGCGGCACGAGGACATCAACCTGCTTCGGCGCTCCAGCTTCTACAAGACGAAGCCGGTCGGGGGATCACCGGGGCAGCGGGATTACCTCAACGGCGTTCTCGAGATAACGACCGACCTTTCGCCGATAGAGCTTCTGGAATACCTGCAGCAGGTCGAGATAGACGTGGGGCGGGTGCGCTCCACGCGCTGGGGACCGCGGAAGATCGACCTGGATATCGTTCTTTACGGCGGCAGGATTGTCGAGGACGACAAGCTCGTGATTCCGCACCCGCGGATGCACGAGCGCGAGTTCGTGCTCAGGCCGATGAACGAAATCGCCCCTGACGTTATCCACCCCGAGCGTAGAAAGACCATCCAGGAGCTTTTCGAAGAGCTGGAGACGCAGCAGGAAAAAGTGGCGGCGTCATCCGCGGCGAACGGCGGCGACCGGGAAGAAGCATAAGCGGGGAGCGCAGGCGCCGCGCCGGCTGGAAAAACTCTTGCCAGAAAGCCGCTAATTTGGTTTAATTTACTTTCGGCTGATGAAAACCGTTTGCCAGACAGAAGAACTCAGGGCGGCAGTGGCAAAGGCCCGCGCCGCCGGCATGAAGGTCGGCCTGGTGCCGACCATGGGCGCGTTTCATGAGGGCCACCTTTCACTGGTCCGGGAGGCGCGCGGGGAAAACGGTTTCGTCGTCGTTTCGATCTTTGTGAACCCGGCGCAGTTCGGCCCGGACGAGGACATCGGGAAGTACCCGCGCGACCTCGAGGGAGACAGCCGAAAGCTCGAAGAGCTCGGCGTCGACCTGGTCTTCGCCCCCGGCGTGGAAGCCATGTACCCGCCGGGAGCGGGCACGAAAGTCGTTCCGGCTCCCGGGCTGATAAACAGGATGTGCGGGCTCACGAGGCCCGGCCACTTCGAGGGCGTCGCGACAATCGTCGCCAAGCTGTTCAACCTGGTCGAGCCCGACGCCGCCTACTTCGGCCAGAAGGACTACCAGCAGTCGGTCGTTATCAGGCATCTTGCCCGCGACCTCGATTTCGACCTCGAAGTGCGCGTGCTGCCGACCGTGCGGGAGGACGACGGCCTGGCGATGTCGAGCCGCAACGCTTACCTGAGCGGGGATGAGCGCCGGGAAGCAACAGCTCTTTTCCGGGCGCTTACGGCAGGCGGCGCGGTGATTGAGAGAGGCGAACGGGAAGCGTCAAGGATTCGCGCGGCGATGCAGGAAGTGATCGAAAGCGCGAAAGGCGTCCAAACAGACTACCTCGAGGCGGCCGACGCCGAGACGCTGGAAATCAGGGAGCGGCTGATACCGGGCCGCGTGGTTCTGGCCGGGGCCGTTTTCCTCGGGAAAACGCGATTGATCGACAACATTCTCGTGGACATACCGGAGTAGCGGAGACTGCAATGACTCGCACGATGCTCAAGAGCAAAATCCACCGCGCAAAAATAACCGGGACGGACCTGCTCTATTGCGGTAGTATTACACTCGACCCCGCGATGATTGAGGCCGCCGACCTGTTGCCTTTCGAACAGGTCCACGTGTTCAACATCGCAAACGGCGCGCGGCTCGTGACCTACGTTATCGAGGGCGAAACAACGGGAAGCGGAGAAGTCTGCCTCAACGGCGCGGCAGCCAGGCTCGCAGAGCCCGGCGACGAGATAATCATCCTCTCTTTTATCGAAATGAGCGACGAGGAAGCCCGCGATCACAAGCCGGTTATCCTGGCTCTCGAAGGTGATAACTGTATCTCCGGAAAGTAACCCGGGCCGACACGTTTGCCTTGCGTCGAGTAACGAGTACCGAGTACAAAGTACCAAGTACCAAGTACCGAGTACCGAGTAGTTATTTGTTATAAGTAAAAGATTCTTCCTTGGTTCTCGGTACTTGGTACCTGGTACTTCTTTTGAGCGTTCACATGCCTGCCGTCCTTTATACTCCCGCGAAGATAAACCTGTGCCTCGAAGTGCTCGGCAAGCGCGACGACGGGTACCACGAGATCGCCACAGTCATGCAGACCGTGACCTGGTTCGACCGCATGACGGTGGAAGCCGTCGACGGCCCGGATATGCTGAGCGTCTGCGGGCCGGCCTGCGCGGGGGTGCCGGACGACGATTCCAATCTTGTACTGAAAGCCGCGGACCTGCTCAGAGAAAAAACAGGTGTGAAAAAAGGTGCGAAAATCCTGCTCGAAAAATCCATACCGCATGGCTCGGGCCTCGGCGGCGGATCATCGAATGCGGCGGCGGCCCTGGCAATACTTAACCGCCTATGGGAAACAGGCCTGCCGCATTCGGAGCTTGTGGAAATCGCCTCCGGGATTGGCTCCGACGTGCCTTTTTTTCTTTCGGGCGGGCTTGCCCTTGCGGAAGGCCGGGGTGAAAAGATAACAAAACTCCCTCAAGTCTCATCAAGCCTTTATTTTGTGTTAATTACTCCACCGTTACATGTATCAACAGCCGCGGTTTACAATAAATTGAAAACTTACTTGACATTCTCAAATCAATATTCTAAACTGAAAAGGCTGTCCGGCGTTGAAGCGCGGGGAAGAAGTCAGACGCCGGCAGCGGATATTGCGGAAGTATTCGGCGTCAATGACCTGCAAGGGGCAGCTTTTCAGATTTACCCACAATTAGCCGCAACATGGAAAGTTTTCGAGAAGTTGCCTTTCATTGCCCGGGGAATGTCGGGCAGCGGATCCTGCCTTTATGGTGTTTGCACATCACGTAAAGAAGCGATCGTAGGCGCCGATGCCGCAAGTGACGCCGGTATCGGGCGTGTAACAGTGGTTCAGGAATACAGGGGACCTTTCCTGGCTTTTGGTGCATCCGGGTTGTGTATGTACCACGGAAAGGAGTAGATTGTGAACATCACCGAAGTACGGGTGAAAATGACCGATGACAAGGATGACAAGCTTCGCGCTTTCTGCAGTATCACGGTTGACAACGAATTTGTAATCCGCGATCTTAAAGTGATTGAAGGTTCAAAGGGAATGTTCGTCGCAATGCCCTCCAGGAAGCTTACGGCAAGATGCCCCAGGTGCGGAGAAAAGAACCACCTCAGGGCGAGTTACTGCAACGGGTGCGGCAATAAGATCAGCAGCCTGCCCCCGCGGCGTAACTCAAGCGGGCGCACGAAGCTCCATGCGGATATCGCCCATCCGATCAACTCCATTTGCAGGGAGAATATCCAGTCCTGCGTCCTTCAGGCTTACCAGGAGGAAGTGGAGAACATGAAGAGCCCCGGCTACAGGCCGCGGGAAATTTACGACAGAAGCGAAATCTCCATTGAGGATGAAGGGGATATCCAACCGAAAGAGAATACTCCCGGCACCACTGAGGATAACTTCTCAGAGGGCCTCTTCCAGTAGCCGTCCGGGGGCCCGCACATGCAGCGCCAAAATTCCCCGGCAAATCCCTGCCGATGGTTGACAAAACACCACCCGAGAGAGTATACTGAATTAGAGCCGTTTTTCATTTAAGAGCGTTCGAGACTCACACCTGGTCGCCGGCGGGGAACCCATGGAAGTCCTTCAGCTTTCCCTACTGCAGCCATACGATACGCTGCCGTTTGATTTATATCATGCAAGCGGCAATATCCTGCTCAGGCGGGGCACCCCACTCAAAAACGAGGATATCGAAGCTTTCAGGTCGGTCGGCATTGAAAAGATCTACGCGCTTTCCCAGAAAGATTCCTCGTATGAGTTCCGCCGCTCGCGGGAGTTCAGGAGCGTACCGGTTGACGAGCTGCCGCGGGGCACTCCGATGCCCGGCGACCTGGTTGTAGGCGGGCGGCAGATCGCGCCCGCGGGCGCCCCCATTACCGACAAGATCATTGAGGACCTCAAGGAAAGCGGCGTAAATTCCATTTTTGTCAAGCGGCCTGCCGCCGAACTGGAGATCGACCAGTATCAGCAGGTGATGACGCGCCTGGCGGGCTATGCCGGTCCGGGAGGGCAGGATACTGATGGAATCGACATTGCCGGCCTGCTTGACGGTACTGCGTCCATACCGGGCACGGGCGGCGTTACCCTTGATTTCGAGCCGGCTCCGCCCGCACCGGCCGAGCCTGAGAAGAAAACAGAAAAGCCGGCAACGCCGAAGCTCAGGCCGCGACGGCGGATCAGCCGGGAGGAGGTGGAGCAGAAACTCACGTTTCCGCGCAACAAGCTGACTTCGGACCCGCGCTGGTCCAGCGAGATGTCTATTAAGAAGGTTCTTGCGCTGGGCGGCGCCGTCGTGAACCCCGTTGGAGATCCGCTCGCCAGCGATCTGGTCGAGGTCGATCCGCGCGTGCCCCGCGGGCCGGAGGTCCGGGACAGTATTCTAAGGATGTTCGACTCCGCAATTTTTGACCTCGAGAAGGTGTTCGACCTGCTTCTGGCCGGCGACCAGATCGAGGGCGACCTGCTCGGGTCGCTTGCCCGCAGCCTGATTTCGAGCTATGTCGAGGACCGCTGCCTGGTTTTGAACCTCGTGAACCTTCCCGTCGGCAGCGACCCGTTGCTCCGTCATTCAGTCGACTCGGCGATAATCTCGATCGCCATGGGCGCGCATCTCGGGTTTTCGGCCGACCAGGTACTCGAGATAACGTTCGGCGCGCTCCTTCACGATATCGGCATGCATAAGGTGGACGAAGCGATCCGCTCCAAGCAGGGAAAGCTCCAGCCCGACGAATGGGGGGAAATCCGCGAGCACCCGGTATACAATCTCGGGATTATCAGGCAGATTAAGTCCGTTCCCAAGACCGCGCCCATCCTGGCGTACCAGATCCATGAAAGGATCGACCGCTCCGGCTACCCGCTCCACCAGCCTTTGGAGCTGATACACACGTACTCAAAGATAGTCGCCGTTGCCGACGTCTACGCCGCGATGATAAAGGAACGCCCCTATCGCCGGGCGTTTTCCCCCGTCGAAGCCGTCCGCGAGGTCGTGCGCATAGGCGTGGAGCGCAAGTTCGACGTCAATACGGTGCGGGCTTTTCTTTTCTCGGTCTGCTATTTCCCGGTCGGCTCGATGGTGAAACTGTCTGATGACAGGACTGCAAAGGTCGTCGCTCCCGGGGAGATCGATTACACCCGCCCGGTAATCGCGGTGCTCGGCGACTCGCCGGGCGGCCCCTCCGTCGTCGAATATATCAACCTGTCCGTAGCGCCCGAGCTCGGTATCGTAGAAGGCTTTCCGTCCAAACCGGCCGACCGCGAAGAAACTTTTCTGGGATTCTAACCGGAAAGAAAGTATGAAGTATGAAGGCTGAAGTATGAAATAAAGAAATACTAATTTTCTTAATTCATCCTTCATCCTTTATCCTTCATCCTTCATCCTTTCTTCAGTCCCGCGCGAGGCGGAAGCCGATGCGGTATGACGTGCTGTCAATTGCGATTCTGCGCGCGATGTCAAAGCTGCAGTGGATTAGTTTTGTGCTGCTGTAGCAACCGCCGCGGTAAGGGAATAAGGCGTTATCGCCCCGCGCGCACCATTCCTCCACGTTGCCGTGCATGTCGTAGAGGCCCCACCTGTTCGGCTTTTTCAGCCCGACGGGGTGCGGTTTGCCGCCGGAGTTGTTTTTATTCCACGCATATTCGCCGAGCAGGCTTCCGTTGTCGCCGAAGCAGAATTTTCCCGTCGAGCGCGCACGGGCGGCATATTCCCACTCGTCTTCGGTCGGCAGCCGCATGCCGAGCCAGTCGGCATACGCCTTTGCGTCGTGCCAGGAAATCCTTCTAACCGGAAAACTGTAAACGTCCGTAAGAGAAATGTTGTCCATTATTGGAATCCCTGCCGGACTCACGACCTCGACATCCGAAGGAGAAGGCTCTATGGATGTACTAAATACATAATATTTTTCGACTGTTACTTCATACTTATCCATATACAGCTTCTTTATCCCGATATTTCCCAGTTTACCCGCCGGTATGCGGACCTGCTCTTTCATACAGCGGTTTCTGAATATATCGTACATGATTCTTTTGCCTTTGTCGCCGCATTCAAGTAATTCATCAACAACTTTCACGCGCTCTTTCACGTCTTTTGAAGAATAGCGCTCAGTGTAGTATTTGAAAACGGGCTCAGTCGCGTTCAGGGCAAGCAGTTTCTTCACGGCCTCGGCGCGGGTCTTGTCGTCATCGAGCCGCGCCGCGTAATGCCACACCCTTACCGGCCTCCAGAGCGTCATGCCGAGTATGAGCAGGCTGAAGATTACGATAACCAGTATTGCCAGTTTGAGCGGGAGTTTCATTTGCCTGCTTTCAGTTCAGCGGCAACGATATTTTCATTTCATTCTTCTGTAGGGGCAGGCCCCTGCGCCTGCCCGATATTATTTTGCGGGCAACCGCGGGGGGTTGCCCCTACACATTTAACGCGCCGCAGACCACGCCGGCCACGCGGCGCCGCTAAATTTATTTCCTTATTTCCTTGTTCCCTTGTTCTCTTGTTTTCTTGTTCCTTCAGCGATAAAAGAAAAACACTGCGCTTTTTCCGTAGACGCGGGTGTCGCCGGGTCTGGTGGAGAACTCTTTCTCGTACGCGTCTTCCGTGTGGGAGCGGAAGACAAGCACACCATCTTCAGAAAGCAGTTCCTTTATAAGAAGATCATCAACCATCTCCACCGCCTTCTGCCTCATCGCGGCGTCGCGGCCGAAGTCGAACGGCGGGTCACAGAAAATCAGGTCGAAGCGTCTGCCTTCCTCTGCGATTCGGTTCCTGGCCCGGAAGACATCGCGCATAAGGACAGACGCAGCTTCGCCGACTTCGAGGGATCTAAGATTCTCCTTCAGCGCCCGCAGCGCGGCGCGGCCGTTCTCGACGAAAATGCACGAACCGGCGCCGCGCGAGAGCGCTTCGATGCCGAACGAGCCGCTGCCGGCGAAAAGGTCGAGCACGGATGCGCCTTCGATATCGTCGCGGAGGATGTTGAAGATGTTTTCCCTGATAAAATCGGTGGGTGGGCGGGTCGAGCGGCCCTCCGGGCTTGCCAGTTTCCGGCGACGCCACTTTCCCGCGATTATGCGCACATTACTCACCGGTTGTTCGATTGTTCAGTTGTTCGGTTATTCGGTTATTCGGTTATTCAGTTATTCGGTTATTCGGTTATTCGGTTATTCGGTTGTTCGGTTCAGCAGTTGGTTTTTCAATCGTAAATCGAAGAACGCGGCGAGTAAACTCGCCGGCTAATTATATTATTAGTTCTTTCCTTCTTAACTTCAACACTTCTTAACTTCAACACTTCTTAACTTTCATCCTTCATACTTTATACTTCATACTTTCTTCACTTTTTCTCTTCTTTCTTTTTGGCTTCCTGAATCTTCTTATCGCATTCGGCAATCATATCCATCATCGCTTTTTTGACCGTATCGTCCGTGTACAGCTTTTCGAGCTTCTCGTAAACCGCTTTTGCCTCCTCGAACTCCCGGCTCCCGAACAGAATTTCGGCTTTCAGATGAAGCACCCGGATGTTATCGGGGTCAATTTCGAGCGCCTTCTTTATCGCCGTTTTCGCCTCATCCAGCTTTCTGAGCTCGATCGCGATCTCGGCCTTGTAACCGTACATGTTGGCGTCGTTATCGAAAACCAGCACCGCTTCTTCGAAGGCTTCGGAAATCTTTTTCCAGTCCTTCGCCTTGCGGTGCATCTCGATAAACTTCGTCCAGAGCTTGAGGTCTTCCGGCGATACGTGCAGGGCCTTCGTAAGCTGTTTGGTCTTGTAGTTTCTGTCGTCGTTTTTATCGGCGTATTCCTGGTAAAGCTGGGCGAAGCCCGCATCGGTGTCGAGCTGCTTGTTCCGTTTCTTGGTTTTCTTTTCCAGGTTCCCCTTGACTATGATTGCATTTTCCAGCAGTATCGCGAGGCCGGTAACGCTCGCCCTTTTCTTCGCCTTGATTGTTTTTTTCAGCACTTTTATAAGGTAGCCGGAGGCGGGGTTGTACATAATCACATTGATTACATAACCGTACTGCCTCGGCTTGTTCTTTTTCTTCTTGGAAGCGGTAACGGTGATGTGGATTGCGACGATACCGTCCTCACTGATTTCCTTGCGCACCTTGACGAGCGCGGACTTGTCGGTCAGGTCTTCCGGGTCCATGGACGCGTCCTTGAGCGCCTTCTGCGAATCGTTATAGTTGCGCACGTTCAGGTACATGTGCTCCCTCAGGCGCATCCAGAGCGCTTCCCACACCGCAAGGCCGAACTTCTCCGAATAGGGCTCGGGAGGCTCGCCCTTGACGTCAATCGGACAGACGACAATCGTGGCCGCAGAAGCCGCAGTGGCGGGAAACAGAACCGCAAACACTACAAGTAAGACAAGGAAACGAGGGGAATTCATGGCTTCCTCCATTACCTGATAACTCAAGTTGACTGACTTTTGCATAATCCTCGGACATCTATCAAGTTCACAAGTTCAAAGGTTCAAAAGTTCTAAGGTTCAAGAGTTTCAATGTTCGAACTTTCTAACTCTTGAACCTTCGAACCTTCTAACCTTTGAACCTTTGAACTCTTTTTCGCATTCTTGTCAAAACGCAGTCAAATTGACTTAATAAATATCCTGCATTAATGACGTTTCTGCCGCGGTTTCGTCACGCACAGGCGCGATTTTAATGGCTTTTATTTCTTCTGCCCGCTCTTTTCGCGTTTCAGGTCGTCGGGACCGAACTCGGCCGGCCCCCGCTCGGGCGGCGCCGGCGTCCACTCGGGATTGAACCTGGGGCATATCCGCTTCTGCTCCAGCGGTGCAAGAAAGCGGATAAGGCGCTTCTCCTTCGTGGAGAGGTCGTCATAATAAGCGTTCCGCCGCTGGGCCAGCCTCGAAAGCGCGGTCACGTATGTGAGCCGGGTCGCGTCGTCGGGCCGGCCCTCGATAAACTTCTGCAACCCCCGCGTGACCCAGAGCCCGGCGAATTTCTCATATACGACGGAATCCTTGTATTCCCGGTCAATCTTTTCCTGTTCGGTTTCCTCTTTTACGGCCTTATCCGCCTCGGCCGGGGGTACCAGTTTCCCGCCGACTTTTTTGTATCCGCACTTCAGCTTGTATTCTTCGTTGTCTTCATCGAGCTCGAGCGCGCGGGCGTAATGGGTTTTCGATTCGTTTTCCATCCCGTTCTTTTCGCACCACAGGCCGAGCTCGTACTCGCTCTTTGCCTGTCTGGCCTTGAGCTCTTTCATTCGCTTCGCGTATTCATCGCGGGTTTCCTTCGTTACGGGTTTCGGTTTCGGCTTTGCAGGTTTTTTTATCGTGTTTTTTTTTCTCCGGGGATCATTTTCCAGCAGGCGCTTCGCGGCGGTTGGAGGATATATCACCTCGTTGGTGCCGTCGGGCTTGAGCCGTCGTATGCGCCTGACCTTGCTTTCGGGAAGCGACTCCTCGACGTATTTGCCGCCGAGCCGGATCTTGTAGAAAATTTTGCCGTCCTCCACCCTGACAAAGCTCCCTTTTATCACGTCGCCGCCGACGAGGTAAATAATGTCGTCGGGAAGGGGTTTCGGGACAGCGTCCGGCTCGCCCCCCGCCGCCTTGTCCGGAAACGCATACAGGGCGAGGGCCAGGACCGCAATAGTCATAAGAATATGCCGTGAAAACATTAATCCACCTCTAGTTCAAGCTGCGCGGCCTCGGACGGTTTGTCGCCGTTGCCGCGTTCGGCGTCGATAACTGCTTTGCAGAAAGCGGAAAGCATCCTGTTGAAGGGCTCGGGCGCGCTGAGCGTCAGAAATGCGCCCTCGCCCGGGAGCACGTGAAAAACCGCGCCCGGTATCGCCTCGGCCATGAAATGCGAATGCTCCCTGAACTGGATATCGTGCTCGCCGACGACGATGAGCACCGGGCAGGCGAGCTCGCGCAGGCGGTTGATGCGCTGGCGCGTCGACATCCTGGGGTCGAGAAGGTTGAAGTACATCCCGGCCCGCATCAGGTTCGCGTAGCTCGCGGCGTCGTTTGCCGCGACGATTTTTCTTACACGGTCGGGCATTGTGGGGTCGCTGCCGCACATCGCGGGATGGGAAAGGGTTTTGAAATAATCCTGCGCCTCGACCGCGGCCTCGACGCCGTCGGTCTCGAGTATTTTTATAAGCTCCTTGCGTATCTCGTAGAAATCCTCCGGCAGCGGCGGCACGGCGTCCTTCGGCCCGGGCCCGCACGCGGCCAGCACGAGCCCGCGCACGCGCTCGGGGTTGTCGAGCGCGAACTGGAGCGCTATCGGTCCGCCCATCGTCGTCCCGCAGATTACCGCGCGCCCGACCTCGAGATAATCCAGCAGCATGCGCAGGTCTTCCACCCATTCGTACCGGTCGAACCTGGGCGGGCAGGATGACTGCCCGTAACCCCGCATATCGTATGTGATGACGCGGCAGTCGCCGCCGAGCGCTTCGGCCTGCTTCTCCCACATGGCCGAGTTCAGGAAAGTGCCGTGCAGAAAAACCACGGCCGGCGCGGATTCTTCGCCCGCGGTCTCGTAGTGGCATGTATGTCCGTTTATATCCATAAGCGGCATGCGGTTATTCTAACCCCTGAACCGCATACGTGCAAGCAGTTTCGATTATTCAGTTATTCGGTTATTCAGTTAAGAATAAAACTGAATTACTGAATCACTGAATAACCGGGTAACAGGTTTCGTTTGACTACCTGGAAAAAATGTATTAGTATTGATTCATCAACATTGCCGTACCTGCCGAAAAGTGTACAATATACGCAGAATTTTGATTGAAGCCCGGGACAAACAGATGGATGTTGGAAATATAAGATTCCTGCACAAAATCATAAAAAGGGCGCGCGCCGTTGTCGCCATCTTCTGCATGGCCGCATTCACGGTAATGCTGCCCGCCTGCGACAGGAAAGAAAAGCCTCCCGCAAAACCAACCTCCGAAAAAGCCGGAGCCGCTGAAGAGACCGGAACCGCTGAAAAGACCGGAACCGCTGAAGAGACCGGGACCGCTGGTAAAACAGGAACCGCCCGGAAAAAGCGCGCCAGGCGACCCGCCCCAAGGCGCAGGTTGCGCCGTAGTGCGGATGCAGGCCGCAGGAGTGTCTTCCGGCCGAGGACAAAACGCGGAGTTCGGTCTTTGCCTCCGGAAGAAGAAGAAACGGAATCTTCTGCGGAACAGGAGCCCTCGGAGACGATTCCCAGGCCCGTTGCATCTGAAAAAACTGAAACAGAAGCGAAAAAGATTCCTCCGCCGAAAAAAGACGGCACCGGCCGGCCGGATAAACCTGAAGTGGAAAAACCCGGGAAAGAAACGAAGCCGGCCGCTCCCCCGAAGCGCCTCCCGCCGCCGCCGACAACGCCGCCCAAGCGGGAAGCGGAAAAGAAGACCCGTTCGGCCGACTGGGTCCATACCCAGCTTCGCGACGGCTTTCATACGCGGCTGAAGACCGGCAGGCTCCTCGTCGTATGGCTCCTCGACGGCTCGATAAGCATGCACGACGATTACCAGAAGATGAAGAAAAAAATCGACTACTTCTACAACGTAGAGGGGCTCAAATCCGTCGACGACATGAAAATGGCCGTAATAGTTTTCAGCGACCGTGCGTCGCTCTTCCTCAAGCCGACCTCCGACGTCGGGAAAATAAAGAGAGCCTTCGACTCCGTCCCGGCCGGCTCCGGCGACGAAATGCCGATGAACGCCGTCATCCAGGCCGTCAAGGCAACGTCAAAATCGAAATGCGACAGGCTTATCGTGCTTATGACCGACGAGAAAGGGCAGGACTCGGACAGATGCGAAGCCGTCGGCAGGCTCCTCAAAAGCAGGGACATCACGCTCTTTGCCGTCACTCCACGGTCGCGCTTCCTCGTTGAGAGCAGGTACGTCCAAACGGTCTCGAACCGCGGCGAAAGATCCGTCGGCAGCGAGGACGTAGGGCTCGAAGACGTCTTCCGGAACCGGATAACCTCGTGGGCCGTTTCACCCGACACTCCCTTCAAGAACTATTTCCCGGGGCGCAAAGCCCTCGCAAACCTCATCGTCCCCTACCTGGAAATTCCCGCAGCGGCCGGCTGGTTCGCTTTCGAACACCTCATCCGGGCAAGCGGCGGGAAATACGTCTACTTCGGGAATTCCACGGACGCAGTTGAGAACAGGATGGTGCCCTATCTTCCGGATTACGCCTCTCTCTCGGCCGCAAGGTCAAAGGCTTCCCGCTCCGTCGCGGCCCAGGCGTTGAAAAAACTTGTCGAGGACTGGGACCAGGAGTACAAATTTCCTCTCTACAGCGTCCTCAGCAAAGGGGTCGTGTTCAGGGCGAGGAACGAAGCCAGGAAACACCGGGAATTCTGCAACCAGAAGATTTCCGAGCTCTCAATCCTGAGGAAACGGATAAAATCAAACAAGAAGCTTGTCAAGACCGAGCCGCTTCGCTGGCTTGCCGACCTCGATCTCGCAATCGCGCAGCTCCGCGTTGCATCATTCCACCTGGGCCAGTACGCGCTCGCAGCCGACTACTGGACCGATAAAAACAATCCCGAATCCAGGCGGCCCGGCGGCAAAATTTTCAAGATCATGCTGAAAGTGCCCGGAACAACCATTTCAGATGCAGACCTGCAGGCTCTTGCACGCTCGATAATGGGCGGCAAGTCCGGGCTCGACGAGTACATGGCGGCCCTGAAGGAGCTGAACAACATCGTCGACACCCACAAAGGCACGCCGTGGGCGCTTGCTGCCGAGGAACTCAAGAAGATGTGGTCCATAAAGATCATCGGTTACACGCCGCGGTTCTGCCCCGACGCCCCAAAACCCGATCCCGGCCCCAAGAAACACTAAAATCCGCTGAAAGCGTCTAGCGTCGAGCGTCAAGGGTCCGGCGTCAAAGAAGAAAAGAAATGAATTCGACAATCGAAAATCGACAATCGAAAATCTCCCGGCTCCCCCTCAAACTCGGCATCGGCGTCGTACTGCTCTTCGCGGTAGTAATCACCATCTGCCTGCTGTGGACGCCGCTACACTATAAGTTGCTGGAGTCGCGATTGAAGTCATCCGATGCGGCTGTGCAAGAGAAGGCGGTTCATGACGTTACCGCCAATGGTGTTGCTGCTATTCCCCACATACGCCGCTGGCTCAAGTCCGGAAATGAACGGCTGGTTATTAATGCGTGCAAAATCTCAGGCAATATGAAAGGCGACGTCTGGCAGTTGGCGCTGCCGGAGCTCGAGGAGATTCTTCAAGGCCGGCCTTCAAATAAAACCCTTGCCGCTGCAAGGGTTGTTTTTGAGAAAAAACATGCATGCGAATTATCGTTAGGTTACAGGCTGACATGGAAAAACTTCGAGGACGAAATACGAATAAAGCGTAACATTATATTCTACCTTCTAAAGTCTCCTGAAATGGCATTGCGGACCGGCGCTGCAAATGCGCTCCGTAAATTTGCAGACAGCGGTGACAGATGGGCAGTACCTCTTCTCGCAGAGAACCTTAATAGTACTTCAATAATGGAGGTCGACTACATATTCAAGAAATGGAGCATAGTAACTCTTGGCAAAATACGTGATCCAGCGGCAGTTGAACCTATTGTCAAATGTCTTGAAAGAGAACAACATTACGGGATGCGCGTCATTGCGGCAAGAGCGCTCGGGATAATTAGAGACAAAAGAGCAGTCAAACCCCTTCAACGCATTCTTACGAATGATCCCGTTCATACTGTACGTGAAGAAGCAGCGGAAGCCCTGTATCTAATTCGTCCGCCCGGGCTTTACGATCAGCTTCTCACAGCGTTTCAGACTGACAGTAATATTGCAGGAAAAACTGCAGAACTTCTGGGCAAGCTGGGAGATAAAAGAGTCATTGAACCGTTCATATCCGCTTTGGAGAATAACTCATACGCTTCCCAGGAAATTATCAGATGGCTTGTCGTATTCGGAGACGCCAAAGCGGTTCCAGCGCTTATCCGGACCGTTGAAAATCATCCTAAGACGGGCACACGAATGACAGCCGCGTGCGCCCTTGGCAAAATGGGCGATGTCCGTGCGGTTCCGCCGCTGATTAAGCTGCTTGGCGACAATTCAAGCTGGATCATGCAGCATTTTTCCGCATTCGGGCTTACTTGCCTCGAAAGTAAGGAAATCGACAAAGCACTGGAAGAAGCGCGCCGAAAAAACAACATAGTTGCCGCTGTTGCACTTTCATGGCGAAGAGGTGGAATTGACATCGAAATCGCGGAGAAGATGCGGCCGATGGAAACCTGGGCGATCTTCCTTGCATGCGCAAAGCTCCGGTGGGGAAACACAGATAATATCCGTTTCATATTGTATGGGCACCATCATATCAACCACACAATCCAGGATTTCATCAAGAAAGTATTCGAACTCATGCCCTCTGAATTCCCCAAAATAGATTTCAAGGAGCGTAGTTTTGAAAAGAGGAAGAAACAGATTGATGCTCAGATAAATTGGTACGAAAAGCACAAGCACCGCCTTGCCTGGGATTCCGAAAAACATCGGTACTACCTGAAGCCGGAATTGGAAAAGAATTAGAAATCTCCTCCGCTCCCACGGCGGCAAGACGGGGGAGGAGTTGAGAAAAAGTACCGGGTACCGAGTACCGGGTACCGAGGAAGAAAAGAAGAAATAACGCCGTCATTCCCGCGCAGGCGGGAATCCAGAATGTAGGGGCAGCCCTCGCACGCATGCTGTGCCCGAATTAATAATGCGCGAAGCTCAATATGAAAAGAGAGCGAAAGCAATGAAACCGATAATCAGGTTCCCGGCCACGGTTATTCTAATGTCCCTGCTGCTTTTGACGCAGACGGCGTGCACGGGTAAAACGAGGGGGTTTCTTCCAGGTTATCCGCATTGCGACCTGATAAAGGAAGCGGCAGGCGGGGACGTGGATAAGATAAGGGAGCTGCTCGGCAAGAATGCATATATCAATGCGAGGGACAAGCTGGCGCGTACACCGCTTCACTATGCCGCACGGAACGGGCACGCTGATGCGGTCGCGTTCCTGATCGAAAAGGGCGCGGACGTGTATGCCAGAGATACTGCAAGCGAAACGCCGCTTTTTTACGCGGTCAGGGGAGGACATAAGAAAGTCTTAAGGCTTCTGGTTGAAAAGGGTGCGGATATAAATGCAATAGACAAATCGGACAAGACCCCACTCGACATAGCGATAGAGGCAGAGGACAGTGAGCTCATATCCTGCCTCCGCGAGAACGGAGCAAAGACAGGAAAGGAAATAAGGGAACAAGGGAATAAGGAAACAAGGGAAGAGTAATTCGACAATCGAAAATCGTAAATCGAAAATTCAATCGGGCGCCTGACTTGATTAAAAAGCAATCGGGTTGTATACTTATTAAATATGGCAAATTCAGTGCAAAAAGGGATTATTATGCGCCTTCCAAAACTCCCGGTTTCCTTTTGTATTATTCCAATCCTGACCCTGACGGCCCTGTCCGCTCTTTCATGCCAGGTCAAAGGATTCAAGGACAGCCCCTACCCCACTCCGCGGGTGATAGTGACTACGCCGGGCGGGACGCAGCAGAGCGACGTTACGCTGACCTACCAGCTCATCGAGGTCGACGGCAGCACCTCGGACATCTCGCTCGAGTATTCAACCGATGGCGGCTCTACCTGGCAGGCCGCCGCCGCTAAAGGCGGCGACGGAACTTCAAACGTAAAAGGCTTTATGTTTCCAGGTATTACGCGCACCATTGTCTGGGATTCATTCGCGGACGGGTTGACCGGCGCCCAGACATGCCGCATAAGAATAACGGCCACGAAATCAGGCACCGGCATCAAGGGAACGCCCGGCGAAACAAATGATTTCCAGCTGCAGAATCCTGATTTCCCCGTAATCTCATGGGTGTCGAAACCCGAAGGCACGGTCCGGCAGTTACCGCTGACGTTCGTGTGGCTGCTCGATACCCCTGCCGTGCCGATTGCGAATTATTATTACGGCCTCGACGAAAACCCTCCGACGACCGCGACTTCAAACACGTCAGTGACGATACCTGCACCGTCGTTTGGCGCTCACACCTTCCGCGTTTTCGCCCAGTCGACAATCGGCCTGAATTCCGCTATTCTGGAAGCGCCTTTCACAGCCGACAACGCCGCCGCCAACCTGCCGCCGACGGTAATCATCACCCACGGCCCGTCCGGACCGACATGCGAGAATAGGCCGGTCTGTGATTACGTGGGCAGCGACCCCGACGGCTCCATCGCGGGATACTATGTCGCGATCGACATGAACCCGCCCTTCATCTGGGTAACGATAACGACCGTAACCACCTCCGAAATCACTGACGGAACTCACACGTTCTATGTTATGGCCCAGGACAATGAAGGAGCGAACTCCAGTGTGGCATCGCTGACTTTCACGGTCTCAACCGGGGCCGTCCAGGACACGATATACGTCGACGGAACAATCGGCGACAATTCGAACGACGGCCTTTCACTGCCGACCGCGGTGAAAACAATCCAGCGCGGACTTGACCTTGCCGGTCCCAGCGGCTGGAGGGTTCTGGTTTCAGCCGGCACTTACAAAGGCAGCGGCAATAAAGACCTCGATTTCGGCGGGAAGGAAATCCACCTTAAATCAAACGGCGGCGCTGCCGTATGCATCATCGACTGTGAAGGCTCAGGTCGAGCGTTATACTTTTCATCAGGTGAAACCGAGTATTCGATCCTGGAGGGCTTTACGGTACGAAACGGTTACGTCACGTCTTTTAACTCCGGGGGCGGGATCTATTGCGGAGGCACCAGCCCATCAATATTAAACTGCACTTTCGAAAACAACATTTCAACATATTACGGCGGCGGGATTTTCTGCAACGATTCCAGTCCATCCATTACAAACTGCACATTCAGGAACAACCATTCATCCGACAGGGGCGGCGGGATTTCCGGCAATAATAATTCCAATTCATCCATAACAGGATGCATGTTCGAAAACAACACATGTACAAACTACGGCGGCGCGATCTGTTGTTACGGTTCCGACATGTCCATATCAAACTGCACGTTTAGAAACAATACCGGCTCCGACGGGGGCGCGATGCGCTGCTACGGTTCCAACCCATCCATAACAGACTGCACGTTCGGAAATAATTATGCATATAAAGGAGGCGGGATTTCCTGCGTTACCGGCAACGCATCCATAACAAACTGCGAGTTCGTAAACAATACGTCAACAAACTTCGGCGGCGGGGTCAACTGCCTGAACGCCGACACCCCGGCATTTATCAACTGCAGGTTTGGAAATAACACATCGCCCAGAGGCGGTGGAATGTATTGCCTGCAATCCACCAACCCGGCAATAATCAACTGCACATTCGCGAACAATACGTCAGCAGAATACGGGGGCGGGATTTGCTGCTTCGACCAGTCCAGCCCGACCATAACAAACTGTACGTTTGAGAATAACTTTTCAGCATGGAGAGGCGGAGGGATTTGTTCCGACGCCTACCTCGGAGTGTTCAATAGCATTATCTGGAATAACGATGCACCCGACGGCAGACAGGTATTCCGCTTTGGCATCGGCTCAAACTTCTTGCTGCATTACTGCTGTTACGACGCCAGTGCGGGCGACTGGGGAGGCTGGGGCCCGCCCGACACCTCCGACAACTGCATTTTCGTTAACCCGCAGTTCCTGCCCGGGACTCTCAGGTTGTCCGGCTCATCGCCCTGCATAGACGCGGGATTCAATACATATATAACCGACACCGGCACAACGGAAGACCTCGACGGCAATCCGCGGATCGTCGACGGCGATGAACCGCCGGACGGCACCGCAACCGTCGACATGGGCGCGTATGAAAAACAGTGAGTAATTCAGGCAGGAAGAATTAATAATTGGTGAAAGTATCTATTCCGCGTGGGCGGGGATGTTGAGGACCTGGCCGACGCGGAGGGTGCGGGGGTCGTCGATACCGTTGGCCTTCGCAATCTTTTTCCAGTGCCGTGAGCTGCCGAGCATCTTCGCCGCGATAACGGAAAGTGAATCGCCGCGCTTGACCTTGTATTTCTTCACCTCATAAACCGGCCCTGAACCATCGGGATTTGCACGCGGGCGAAGCACTCTCTCGGGCGGGGCGGGTACGTCGAACGGGTCGAGGAACCGCGCGTAGGCGGCCCGGGTCTCGCTCTCTTCATGCTTCGGGATAACCGTTTTTTCTATCAGTATGAAAACGGCGATGAGCAGAAACATCAGGATGATGAGGCCGGCTCTTGCTGCGTTGCTCAAGCGGAAGCTGTCCCTTCCTCCCCCCTTGACTTTATCGGTAAAAAAGGTTGCCGGGTTGAGAAACATGTGAAAGTTGACACCACAGCCGCGCAAATGTCACGGAAAGTTCGAAAATTAGTTTGTAGGGGCAGGGCATGCCTTGCCCCTACATAACGGCGGGCAAGCCCGCCCGCTAAATGTCTTGAGTATTCACGATTACGGTTGTCGAAAACCGGTTCCGGCGTATAATGGAATATATGAGAATAAGAACTGTCTGTATTATCGTCGTCGCTGCTGTAATTCTACTGGCCGGCGCCGTTATAACTGCCTTCCTGTACCAGCCGGTAAGATACAACCTGCATGAATCCCGCCTGAAATCGCCGGAGAAAGTAATACGGGATTACGCGGCAAACCAGGTCGGAGCGGACGGGGAAAAGGCGATCCCCTACCTCAAAAAATGGCTCAAATCGGACAACGAACTTCTTGTCAAAGGCTCCTGCCGCGCACTCGCGGAAATGAATGATAAGGCCTGGAAACAGTGCCTGCCCGAGCTTGAAAAAATCCTGAGCGGCGAGGATTCCGAACTCACCGACCACGCCGCACAAGCCATTGCCAGGCATGATGAAAACTGGCAGGAGAAATACAAAGATAATCCGGCAATTATCAGGAATATAGACACGTATACGTCGTGGGGGATAAAGGACAACGACTGGCATAAAAGATACCGCCGTTACAACAGGACCAAAGATGAGCCTGAAATGCCTCAATTGGGACCTCCAGAGGAAAAGCAGTAAAATACCCCGACGCATTTTCTGCGCCTGCCCGGAGTGAACGTCTTTCTCAATCCCTTGCCGCAAGGCTATTTGTAATGCAAAAAACACCTGCCTTTTTTTGTCAGCTAAAGTTAAATAAGACTTGCGAAAGCGGCTTTTCAGATGGTATACTTAAATGTTCCAGGGGATAAGTCGTTATCTTTTGGGACTGTCTATCTACCTTCGAGTCGATGCCAGAATGCAAGCCGCCGTTTACGCCGTTCTGCTTACGACTCCATAAACCGGGGAGAAATCTGGATGGGTCAGGTGCGCACCGAGGATATTCGTAACATCGCTGTATGCGGTCATGGGACAAGCGGCAAGACAAGCCTGATAGAGGCTTTCCTTTTCAAGGCAGGCGTGACTTCACGTGCCGGGAAGGCTGCCGGCGATTCCACGGTGTGCGACTACGAGCCTGACGAAAAAGAGAGGACCGTCAACTCCGCCGTCTGCCACCTCGAGTGGGAAGGAAACTGGTTCAACTTTATCGACACCCCGGGCGCGCCCGATTTCATCGGCGATACCATCGGCGCGCTCGCGGCCGTTGAATGCGTTGTCATATGCATCGACGCCACCGCCGGCGTAAAGGTGAACACCCGCCGCGCCTGGGAACTCGCGGCCGAGCGCGGCCTGCCGCTAGTCATCGCCATCAACCGGCTGGACATGGACAACGCGAACTGGGAAGAGAACGTCGTCACTATCAAAGAGCTGTTCGGCGGTAAATGCACCCCCTTCGCATTGCCCGATGCGGCCGGACCCGGTTTCTCAAAAATCTCCACGCTGCTCGACTCCGCCGACGCGGACGAGGAAATTAAAAGCGCGCTCATCGAGGCCATAGTCGAGGCCGACGACGACCTGATGAACAAATATCTCGAGAGCGAGGAAATCAGCCCCGAAAAGATGGGCGGCGCCATATCCAAGGCCCTTCTCGGCGGAAGCCTTATCCCGATGTTCCCCGTGTGCGCGGCAAAGGATATCGGCGTAAAAGAGCTTCTCGACTTTCTGGCGTCCTATGCGCCCTCGCCCGCGACGGAGTTTGCGCGCGTACTCCACGAACACGGAAAAGAAGAGGAAATCCCCTTCGCCCCGGCCGCGGACGGGCCGTTCCGCGGACAGGTCTTCAAAATCAAGATGGACGACTTCACGGGAAAGATTTCCTTTATCCGCGTACTCTCCGGCACGCTGAAACCCGCCAGCAACTTCCAGGTCGACCGGCTCAACAAACCCGTAAAATACGGCCCCATCTACAACATCCAGGGCAAGGAAATGTCGAAGCCGCTTGACGAGGCGGTTGCAGGCCAGATCGTCGTCGTCTCGAAGGTCGAGGACCTCGACGTGAGCGACACGCTCGCCAATGACAGGCGCCTCTCGTTCGACAGGATCGACTTCCCGCAGCCGATGTATTCGCGCGCAGTCAGGCCCAAAGAGAGAAAAGACGAGGCGCGCATATCCGAGTCGCTGGAAAAACTCGCATCCGAAGACCAGACGTTCAAAATCCGACGCGACCAGCAGACAAACGAGCTGGTCGTTTCCGGCAACTCCGAGCTGCACCTCCGCATTATGCTGGAACGCCTCAAGAACCGCTACAAGGTCGAGGTGAGCCAGTCGGCCCCCAAGATACCGTACCAGGAAACTATTACCAGGAAGGCCTTCGCCAAATACCGCCACAAGAAACAGACCGGCGGCCGCGGCCAGTTCGCCGAGGTGCACCTCAGGCTGGAGCCGATGCCCCTCGACGGAGAGGAAAATTTCCAGTTTATCAACGAAATCCGCTCCGCCGCCATTCCAACCCAGTACATCCCGGCCGTGGAAAAGGGCGTCATAAACATCATGAAGGAAGGCGTCGTCGCCGGCTGCCAGGTGGTCAAGGTCGCCACGGCCGTCTACGACGGCAAGCACCACGAGGTTGACTCGTCCGAGGCCGCATTCCTCGTGGCGACGCGCAATGCCTTCCGCATAGCGTTCAAGGAAGGCAAACCGGTACTGCTTGAGCCGATAGTCGATATCGCGATTACGGTTCCGACAAGCATGGTCGGCGACATAATGGGCGACCTTTCGCGCCGCCGCGGCCGCATCACGGCGCAGGACTCGAAAGGCCCGTTCCAGATAGTCCAGGCGAAAGTGCCGTTGGCCGAGGTACAGGAGTACGCGACCGAGCTTACATCGATTACCGGCGATGAGGGCTCGTTCACCATGGAGTTCTCGCATTACGACAGCGTACCCGGCAACATACAGCAGGATGTAATCGCCAGGTACGAGGCAAGCAGGTCAAAGGAAGCTGAATAAGGAGGTCAATTGGTCCCTTGGTCGTCTGGTCACCTGGTCTGAATAAAATATGACCAAAAGACCAAAAGACCGAAGGACCGAACGACCAAAAGACCGAGAAAAAGGAAACACGCAGGGGAAAAATGCCGAATAAGATAATGGGAAGGTCTTTGTCTCCCTGCAGGACTGTTTCCGGGCTAACGCAGACCAAGGAGGATAGATGGTAACGCTGGAAGAACTGCTTCAGCAGCTCGTGGAGCGCGGCGGGTCAGACCTTCACATAACCGCGGGGAGCCCGCCCAGGATTCGCGTCGACGGCCGCCTCATGCCCACCGAGCACGATATGCTCGACGCCGACGCGAGCCAGAAACTGGTCTACTCGATCCTCGACAACGACCAGATCGCTTCATTTGAAAAAAACCTCGAGCTGGACATGTCGTTCGGCATATCGGGCCTGGGGCGGTTCAGGACCAACGTCTTCCAGCAGCGTGGCGCGATCGGCGCCGTGCTGCGAATCATCCCCTGGGAGATCAAGAACTTCGGCGACCTGGGCCTGCCCGAAAAGCTGTGCATAGACCTTTGCGCCCTGCCCAGGGGCCTGGTGCTCATCACCGGCGCGACCGGCTCGGGCAAATCCACCACCCTCGCCGCGATGATCGATTACATCAACGGGACTCGAAACGAACATATCGTCACCATCGAGGACCCGATCGAGTTCGTGCACCGCAATAAGGGCTGCCTTGTGAACCAGCGCGAAGTCGGCTCCGATACGAAGGGTTTCAACAACGCGCTTCGCACCGTGCTCCGGCAGGACCCCGACATCGTGCTTATCGGCGAGATGCGCGACATGGAAACCATCGAGGCCGCCCTTACCCTGTCCGAGACCGGCCACCTTACGTTTGCTACGCTGCACACCTCCGACTGCGTGCAGACCGTCAACCGTATCATTGACGTATTTCCGTCGTACCAGCAGTCGCAGATACGGACCCAGCTCTCGTTCGTCATGCAGGCCGTGTTCTGCCAGCAGCTTTTGCCGAAGGCGGACGGGCGCGGCCGGGTGCTCGCCGCGGAGATCATGACGGCGAACTCGGCCATACGCTCGCTCATTCGCGACGACAAGATTCACCAGATATACTCCGTAATCCAGACCAGCGGTCGCGCGGGAATGATGACCATGAACCAGGCGCTTTACGACCTTTACAAGATTCACCAGATTACTTACGACGATGCGCTTTCACGCACCACCGACCAGGATGACCTGAAGAGGCTCATGCAGCGATAAAGAAGGAAGTATGTTTTGCGAGGTAGTCAATGCTAGCTAATTTCGACAAAAAACTCGGCCGCATTCTCATCAAGCGAGGCATCCTCTCCAACGAGGAGATGGAGATAGCCTACGACGCCGCCGAGCACGAAAAGAAAAACCTCACGAGCGTGCTGGCCGACAAGAGCATGCTCACCGAAAAAGAGGTGATCGCCGCCATATCGCTCGAGACGAACCACCCGCCCATCGACATTGAAAAGGTGACGGTGGCCGAGGACGTACTCGAGACCATCTCGCAGGAATCCGCCGAGCAGTACTGCGTCCTCCCGGTGGCCAAGCTCGGCAATTTCCTTACGGTCGCGGTTGCGGACCCGTTCAACGTCGTAAAGCTCGACGACCTCCGGATGCTTTCCGGCTGTGAAATCCGCCCGGTCATCTCCAGCGAAAACGCGATCCGTGAAGCCGTGAAAAAAGTCTTCTCCAAGAGCGACCAGATAGTCTCCGACTTCATGGACGACATGCGCGGCGCCGACGACGTCGAGTACCAGCAGGATAAGGAAGAAGACCTCGACATCCAGGGCGAAATAGCAGGCTCCGAAGACGCCGCAATCGTCAAGCTCGCGTACATGATCATCCTCCAGGCCATCAAGGAGCGCGCATCCGATATACACATCGAGCCGTACGACCGGCGCGTGCGGGTCAGAATCCGCATCGACGGCATACTTCACGAGCTGCTGGAAATCCCAAAGGTGACGTTCCCAAAGCTCATATCCCGCGTCAAGATCATGGCGAACCTCGATATCGCGGAACGGAAAAAGTGCCAGGACGGGCGCATCCGAATCCGCCTGGAAGGCCGCAACGTCGACTTCCGCGTCTCGCTCCTGCCGACCGTGCACGGCGAAAAGATCGTCATGCGTATTCTCGATACCTCCAGTCTCTCCCTGGCGCTCGACACGCTCGGCTTCGAGCCCAAATGCCTAAGCGACCTCCGCAAGGCTATCAACACGCCTTACGGAATGATGGTGGTTACAGGCCCGACCGGCAGCGGTAAAACGACGACCCTCTACTCCGCCATCCGGGAAATCCTATCTGACGAAGACAACATAACCACCGTTGAGGACCCGGTCGAGTACCAGGTAGAGGGGGTCAACCAGGTCCAGGTGGACCGCAAGCGCGACATAACCTTCGCCAACGCGCTGCGTGCAATTCTGCGTCAGGACCCCGATACGGTGATGATCGGTGAAATCCGCGATTCGGAAACCATCGAGATCGCCATCAAGGCCGCGCTCACCGGTCACCTCGTCTTCTCGACACTGCACACGAACAACTCGGCGGAATCGATAATACGTATTGCCGACATGGGAATTCCGGCCTACCTTGTCGCGTCAACTTTGATACTCATTACGGCCCAACGCCTCGGCAGAAAACTATGCCTCCAGTGCAGGGAGCCGATGGCCGAAGTGCCCATGGACAAACTGCTGGAGATCGGCTTCACGCCCGATGATTTCAAAGAGGATTTCACGTTATACCGCGCCGCCGGATGTAACCTCTGCAAGGGAGTAGGCTACCGCGGACGGTTCGCCATCCTCGAAACCATGGAGCTTACGGAAAAACTCAGGCGCATGATTGTGGACGGCGCCAACACCCTCGACATCAACGATACGGCCGTAAAGGGAGGGATGCTTTCCCTGCACAGGGTCGGCATCCTCAACGTGCTCAGGGGTGTAACTTCAATCGATAACCTGCTGGAGACCACGCGTGTAAACATATAAGTTTCGAGTTTCGAGTTTTGAGTTTTTAGCTTCGAGTTACGAGTTTTGAGTTTCGAGTTTCGAGTAAAATATAATCGCGGGACTCTACACTCGGTACTGGATACTCGGTACTTCTCAGGGCCGTGCAGACCGGACGCCGCCGGTAAAACGGGTTCATCTCGCGGCACGCATGCAAGGAGGAATTAATGCCTGATTACAAATACCAAGCCAAAACTGCCGACGGTAAAAAAGTCGCCGGTACGCTTACCGCGATGAACGAAGGTGAAGCCGTCGGCGAGCTTCGCCGCCAGAACCTTATAGTCATCTCTCTGTCCGAGAGGGGAGCGAAAGCGAAGAAGGAGAAAAGCGGAGGCGGCGGGTTCTTTTCGCTTCAGTTCGGCGGCAAGAAATCACCCAAGGCGCGCGTCAAGCCCAAAGACCTCGTGGTATTCACGAGGCAGCTTGCGACCATGATTTCCGCAGGTATCCCGCTCCTGGAAGGCCTGGAGATTCTTTCCGAGCAGGCCGAAGACCCCGGTTTCAAGCTCGTTCTAACGGCCATCGTCGAGTCGGTCCGCTCGGGTTCCGACTTTTCCGAGTCGTTGGGGATGCACCCCAAGATATTTGAAGACATCTACGTCAACATGATCCGCGCGGGCGAGGCTTCCGGTCAGCTCGACGTAATCCTCGACCGCCTGTCGGAATACATGGAAGCGGCCGAAAAGCTCAAGCGTGAAATCAAGAGCGCAATGACCTATCCGGTCGTATCGCTGATCATGGTCTTCGGCATCACCATATTCCTCCTGGTTTTCATCGTGCCGAAATTCGCCGAGATCTTCGACCAGATTGGCGGCAGGGACAAAATGCCCATGCCGACCAAGATACTCATTGCCATATCCGAATTCATGCAACACAACTGGTACATCTGGGTCCCGGCCTTTATCGGACTCATCGTGGTGGCGGTTGCTTATTCCAAAACGGAAAAAGGCGGCTACGTCGTCGACTGGCTGAAACTCAATATTCCAGTCTTCGGCCCACTGTTCCGCAAGATTGCGATATCCCGGTTCGCGCGCACTTTTGCGACCCTCATCCGCTCCGGAGTGCCGATCCTGGGCGCACTCGAAATCGTCGCTCACACCGCCGGCAATCGCATCGTGCGCGACGCCGTCCTGTCGGCGTCCGAATCCGTCCGCCAGGGCGAACCGCTGGGCGCGCCGCTGGCGAAGTCGAAAGTATTCCCGCCGATGGTCACCAGAATGATCTCCATCGGCGAACGCTCCGGCTCGCTGGAAGCGCTCCTGGAAAAAATATCCGAGTTCTACGAAAGCGAGGTTTCCGCGACCGTGGACGCGCTGACTTCCCTTATCGAGCCTTTAATGATAGGTTTAATGGGCTTCATGGTCGGCGGAATCGTGATGGCGGTCTTCCTCCCCATCTTCAAGATGTCCTCGCAAATGGGGAGTCACTAAACCGTGCAGCCCATCCGGGCATACTAACTTGACACATGCTTTCCGATTGCCGATCAAAGTTGGGTCGGCAATCGGAGCTTAACCTTTAAAGCTCAACTCTATGGCTTCTCCACACGCCCTCCCCGATACGGACCTTGTCCGAAAGATCAAGTGGCTGCTCTTTTTCCGCCTGATCCTGATAATCTTCTGCATCATTCTCGTCGTTCTCCTGACCGCCGGCGAAAAGCTCGCCTCCAGGTTCCTTTTCGCGCTCACCATCCTGGGAATCGCGCTTGCCCTCAACCTGTTTTACCTCGGCATTTTCCGCTGGGCCCGGGACCACGTCAAATTCGTCATGGTTCAGATAATCGCCGACGCAATACTCGAATCGATACTCGTCTATCTCACGGGGGGGGCCAACTCGGTCTTCACCTTCCTGTTTCTCGCGACTATTTTCTCCGCAACCATGTGCCTCACTTCCACCGCGGGCTACCTCTTCGCCTCAGGAATCACCGTAATGCTCGGCGTCATTACGCTGATATACGCCTTCCATATCTACGGGCCGTTGCCGCTGCCGCTTATCTCGCAGGACAGCTCATTCATCGAGCGAATAAAAAGATCACTGGGCTTCCGATACATCCTGGTGCAGCTCATCACCCACGCGCTTGCATTTCACATCATCGCGGCGCTGGGCGGCTATCTCGCAAGCCACCTGCTCAAGTACCGCGTCCTGTATGAGGAAATCCTCGACAACATGGCCGAGGGCCTTATCGCCATCGACGCATCCGGCAGAATCATCTATATCAACGACGAAGCCAGGCGCCTTCTCAGCCACCACGGGCGCGACTCCCTCGTCTTCCGCAATATCGGCGAAGTCTTCCGCAGACGGGAAGAGCAGCGCGTCGTCGAGATACTTATCAACAAGGAAGAAACCGACAGCGAACTGAAAATCTCAATGCGCGAGGGCGAAACAAAGGACATAAACATCAAAACCAGCGTTCTGAAGGATTCCCGCGGGCACTCGCGCGGGCTTATTGGGATATTCACCGACCTCACCCCCCGCAAACGCCTCGAGGAAGCCGAGCGCAGAGCCTCGCGCCTGCAGGACGCCGAGCTGCTTGCCACCTCCATTGCTCACGAGATTCGCAACCCGCTCGCCTCCATCCGGGGCGCTATTCAGGAGCTCGCAAACGTCGTTAATGAAGAAACGTCCGCAGGTCTGATTGAAAACGGACCCGTCCAACTGGCCGACATCGCGGTCCGCGAGTCGGACCGGCTGGAGCATATTATCGGCAACTTCCTCCGCTTTGCGCGGATGGGTCCGCCGCATCTCAAAAAACTCGACATCTCGGAGCTGATCGACGAGGTTGTTATCCTCCTGAAACAGCGCTCCGACTCCCGCGACATCACGATCACCGCCGATGTGCCGCCGGACCTGCGCGTAAGCGGGGATGCCGAACAACTGAAACAGGCGTTTCTGAACCTCGGGGTCAACGCCTTCGAGGCGATGAAGAACTCGGACAATCCCGCCAGCTTCACGATATCGGCGGGCGCGCAGCACTCCGCCGGACGCGTCACCAAATCCGACGCTGAACTCGTGGTAACGAAAAGACAGATGGTTGAAATCCGTTTCGAAGATACCGGCCCCGGGATAAAAGAGAAAGACCAGGCGAAAATCTTTGCACCGTTTTACACAACCAGGACCGATGGAACCGGACTGGGCCTTTCAATCGTCCACAAGATAGTCGAAATGCACGGCGGCACGAGCGAAATCGAAAACACAACGACCGGCGCATGCGTCCGCATCCGGCTCCCAATGGTTGCGGGCGAAACCCCAAACGAGGAGAGCGCATCATGACCGATCCCGAACGGGTACTGGTCGTCGACGACGAACCCTCCATCGGCGAAGTCCTCAAAATAGTGCTTTCAAAAGAGGGTTACGAGGTCGTCACAAGCGAGCGCGGTTCCGAGGCCCTCGAGATTGTAAAATCCAATCCCGTCGACTGCGTCATCCAGGACCTCAAGATGCCCGGCATGGACGGGATCACCCTGCTCTCGGAACTGAAAAAACTTCACCCCCGCGTCCCGGTAATAATCATCACGGCTTTTTCATCATGGGACACGGCCGTCGAGGCCATGCGGCTCGGCGCTTACGACTACATCAAGAAGCCGTTCGACAACGACGCCATTCGCGCGGTCGTGGCAAGGGCGCTCGAACAGAAACGGATTGCCGAGCTGCCGGGCGCAGAGAAGGCGGAAATCCGCGACATCGTCGGAAGCTCTCCACGGGTTATCGCATTGCAGGAGATGGTCAAGCGCATCGCCGCGACCGACGCGACCGTGCTGGTCAGGGGCGACTCCGGCGTCGGCAAGGAGCTTGTCGCGCGGGCGCTGCATCAGAACTCGCTTCGAAACTCCGGCCCGTTCATCTCCGTCAACTGCGGCGCCTTCACCGAGAACCTGCTCGAAAGCGAGCTCTTCGGCCACGTGAAGGGGTCGTTCACGGGCGCGGTGTCCGACAAGAAAGGCCTTTTCGCCGTCGCCGACGGCGGCACCCTCTTCCTCGACGAGGTCGGAGACTTGAGTCATGCGACGCAGGTGAAACTCCTGCGCGTGCTCGAGGAAAGAAGGTTCATGCCTCTGGGTTCTACGGAAGAGCAGGCGGTCGACGTAAGGTTCATTACGGCAACCAACCGCAATCTCCCCGACCTGGTCGCGTCGGGCGATTTCCGCGAAGACCTTTATTACCGCCTGAACGTCATTCCGATAGAGGTGCCGTCGCTGCGCGAACGCAAGGACGATATCCCGCTCCTCGCAGGCCATTTCCTTCGCCGTCACTCCAGCGCGATGCGAAAAGACGTCGTGAACATCTCCGAGTCCGCCATGAAAACGCTGCTTTCGTACGACTGGCCCGGGAACGTAAGGGAGCTCGACAACATTATCCAGCGCGCCGTCGCGTTCGCCACGTCCGGCCTGATCGAGGAAGTCGACCTTCACGGCGCGGCCGTCCGAAAAAGCCCGGTCAGGATTTCGCTTCCACCCACGGGCGTCGACCTCGTCGAGACTCTCGAAGATATCGAGAGCGCATATATAACGGAAGCCCTCAACATGACCGGCGGCAACCTCACGCGCGCCGCCGAACTGCTCGGCATGACGTTCCGCTCCATCCGATACAAAGTCAAAAAACTCGGCATAAAGAAGAAGGACGAGTCGTGAGCGAAAGCCTGCGGCGCCTTTACAAAGACCCGCAAACGGCGGCGCGCTACCTGTCGGAGCGGTTCGGGCGGCTCCCCTGGTCAGTCGCCGACAAATACGAACGGGCGGCGGTCGCCGCGCTTATCGAAAAGTGCAGGCCCCGGAAAGTCCTCGACCTCGCCTGCGGGCCGGGGCGGATAACCGAGGGAGTTTCCGTTCCGCTCGGCATCCTGGCGGACGCAAACACTGCAATGCTTGGAGAATCAGCCGGGCGGGGAAACGGGGGCTGGCGACCCGTTTGCGCGGACGCGTTCTCATTGCCGTTTCACGATTCCACGTTCGATCTCGTCTGCTGTTTCCGTTTTCTTCGCCACCACTATAAAACGGAGCGCGAGAAGATACTGGGAGAAATCAGGCGCGTGCTCGTTCCGGCCGGCCGGCTCGCCTTCGACGCACTGAACGCGAAAATGAGCAAATTCGCGGCAAGGTATGCCGCCCTGAACGAATCGAAAATCCACGACGAAAAATACACGCCCGAAACGTTGAAGCAGGAAATGACCGCATGCGGCTTTGAAATCGAATCGCTCACGCCCGTGATGCAGCACCTTCGCGCGTATCACATTGCGAACATCGCCGCGCGGCACAGGTTTTTCCCCGGCCTCCGCCGGCGGCTCGTCGAACTCGGCGAGCGTTTGCCGTCGCGGTTCCCTTTCAGCTGGGTGGTAACTGCGGCAAAGGCGGTCACACTGTGAGTTTTTGCTTGTTTATGCCTCCGCTGTCATAATATAATATATTCGAATCTCCGGTTTTTTTAACATGAAGGCGCAGGGGAAAGTGCCGGAATATGACTGAGCAATACGCCGAAGACAATAAAACAATATGGACCCTCGGGCATTCAAATCATCCGCCGGCAGAATTCCTTCAATTAATAAAAAAATACCAAATCCAGACCGTCATTGACGTCCGGTCGAAGCCTTATTCAGGTCATGTCCCGCATTTCAACCGGAAGCCGCTGGAGCAGTTCCTGAAAACGAGCGGCGTAGCATATCTTTTTCTCGGTCACCTGGTCGGAGGCACGCCGGACGAAGAGGAATTCTACGACGAGGAAGGTTTCGTTCTATACGAAGTCCTGGCGCAATCGGCAAGGTTTCAACGGGGAATGAAAGAAATTCTGGATAATCTGAGGGAGACGCACGCTGCAATTCTATGCGGCGAAGCGGACCCGACGAACTGCCACAGACGGCTTCTTATCGGCCGCGTATTGGAAGGCGAAGGCGTGAGCGTATTTCATATCCACGCCGACGGGCGGGTGCAGCCCGAAAGCGAGCTCGCCGAAGAAGAAGAATTCCGAAGAACCGGGGGACAACTGAGTCTTTTCGACGATCAGGAGAAAAAGGCGTGGAAATCTGCACAATCGGTTTCGCAAAAAAAACCGCACGGGAATTTTTCGAAACCCTCAGAAAAGCGGGAATCAAAAACCTGATCGACGTACGCCTGAACAACCAGTCGCAATTCGCGGGGTTCACCAAGCAAGGCGACCTGCCGTATCTCCTCAAAGAAATCTGCGGCGCAGAATACTTCCATCTCCCGGAACTTTCCCCGACCAGGGATCTCCTCGACGGATACAAAAAGAAGGAGATTTCGTGGGAAGAATACAAGGAGCGCTTTATCGCCCTTCTGAAAGAACGTGAAGCGGCAAGAAACGTGGACAAAAATCTTTTCATGAAACCATGCGTTTTGCTTTGCAGCGAGCCGGAAGCCGATCATTGCCACAGGAGGCTCGTTGCCGAACACCTGACAGGCGAGTGGGGCGAGGGAACGATTACGCACTTATGAATGATGCCGGATGGAAATTGTAATCAATCACCTGACGAGAATGTCCAGAGGACAGATATGTGTCGCCGGAATCTGTGCGAAAACGCAAAGGCACGCGCGTCCGGTGCTGCCGGAAGGCGCAAACATGACCCGCCTCCTGGCGCGAAACGGCGGGCCTTTTGATATCGGCAACGTTGTACAAATCGACGAGCCGACTCCCTGCCCGGACAGGCCGCACGTAGAAGATCACAGGTTTCTGCCCCATAATGCCCAGCTCATCCGTAAAACCTCGCGGGAGGAATTCTGGAAGCTGCTGACAACCGCCGGCGAAAGGCAGCTCGAGGATATTTTCGGAAACGAACTGATAAAAAAACACCCAACCTCATGCTGCACCGAAAAAGGGCGGGGAAAAGCATCCCTCGGCTGTCTAATGCCGGAGAAACAACCCGTCCTGTTTATCAGAAAAAAAGGAGAAAAACAGCAAATTCGAATGATTGTCGACGATAGTACGTTCCACCTTGACCTTGGAGTTACGGATTTACGCTTATACGAAAAGGATCATTTCACACCGAATACAAAATTGACCGAAAGGGTTGCAAAACACCTCGAAGCGGGCGAAAAGGTAATTCTCAGCCTGGGCTTGACCAGGGCCTTTCCAAAAGAAAATCCTGTCCATTGGCTGCAGATCAATAATATACATTTCAGAAGAAATCCCCTGTGGCAGCTTGAATAACCGAAAAACCGAACAACCGATGAACCGATGAACTGAACAACCGATGAACTGAAACATGAAAGTTCTTTACCACATCTTCAGCTACGAGCCGCACTGGGAGGCGGCGGCGAAGGAGATCGCGCTCCTTGCCGCGCGCACCGACGGCGGCATACACGAGATAGACCACCTCGCGGAAAAGAAATACCGTGCGATAGCGCCGGTGGCGTGGGCGCTTCGGCGGCGGCACTCACAAGAACCGGAGCAGGACGAGGAGATGTACGACCTGCACCACTTTTTCCTGCCCGATACGCAGGCGCCGAAATATTTCGGAAAGCTCGAAAAGCCGCGGCTGGTAACCATCACCGGCGGCGCCCCGCCCGAGCAGCCGGGCAAATCGTCGAAGACTTTTATCGAGCCGTACCTCCAGCTTGGAAACCGGGCAAAACATCTCGTCGTCGCCGAGCCGGAGTTGGCAAGCCGGCTGCGCCGGATGGGGCTTGAAAGAATCTCGGCCATCCGGCCGGGGATCGGGATTGCCCCCGCGCCGCTGCCGGTACCGCCTCTGGACGGGCCGTTCAGGCTGTGTTTCGCGTCGAGCCCGTTTGCGCTCTTCCAGATGGAGACGCGCGGCATCATCGCGCTCCTGAACGCGTGCGCGACCGACGAAAACCTCGAACTCGTCCTCGTCTGGCGAAAGCGTGTGAAGCGCAAGCTTCTGGAAGAAATCAGGAAACGCGGAATCGAAGACCGGGTCGAGGTGATTGACAGCATCGTGGATATATACGACATCCTGATGCGCTGCCACGCGGTCACGGCGCCGTTCACGACGCCGGAACACAACATGCCCTACCCCCGCTCGTGCCTGGAAGGTTTGTCGGCGGGGCGGCCCGTTATAGTTTCCGACAGGATCGCGCTTGGAAAAGTAATCGCCGAAGAGGGCGGCGGCGTGACCGTGCCGCCGACGGGCGAGGGAATTTTCAGCGGCGTCGAACAACTGCGCGCCGAATACGAAGACCGCGACGCCGTCGCCGAAAGTGCGCGCGAAATCGCGTCCCGCTTTTTCGGCCTTGACGAGTTTCTTGACACATATGCCCGCCTGTACGAGGAGTGTGTTTCGTAGGGGCAAAGAACACGCGCATGCCTTGCCCCTACACATTGACATTACGAAATAATTTTTCCCGAAACTTGCATTTGGGGGCCGGGTTGTACATAATATATGAAGGGAAATTTTACAGGGAGATTATATCATGGGTAAAACAATAGTCAGCGTCGTAATCATGGGGATCGTACTTTCGGGCGTCTTCCTGGTACTCTACTTTGCCGAGGGCCAGGACACGCTCGGGCCGTCGGCGACGCCGGCGCGCGCGGCGGACAACTCGGGCAAGAAAGGCGAAGAAATCAAGTTCACGGGCGAGCCCGTGAAAAACCTCGCCGATATCAATAAGCGCCTGCTGGCCCACGATACCGAAATCTCGCGCCTGAGAGATGAAAACAGCGCGCTGAAAAAGGAACTGGCGCAGATGAAAAAAGGGCTCGGCTTGAGAGTCAATCCCGAGGCCGCGCCCCCGGCCCTCGACGGCGACGGGAAGTACGACCCGATCCCCGGCGGCAACACGCTGCTTGGTGCGTTTCCCGGCGCGAGGGAAGACATCAAGGAAATACTACAGGAAATAAAGAGAGAGGGCATGGTCAACCGCCGCGCGAAGAACGATGAACGCATGCGCCTGCAACTGGGCAAGATGATAAACAAGTTCGCCAACAGGTACGGATGGGACGCGGGAATGAAGGCGCAGGTCGAAGGCATCGTCATGGACCGCCAGGACCGCATCCGCGAACTCCTCTCCAGCCTCGACCCCGAGACCGCCAGCCCCCAGGAGCGCAAGCAGGTCAAACAGCAGGTGAACGGCATCCTCAAGGACGCGGGCGACCAGTTGAGCGCGCTCGTCGGCGAGGAGGCGTTCAAGGCAATGCAGAAGCTCATCAGCCCCGACCTGAAGAAAAGGAACCAGAGACCCGGGAGAGCGGGCGGAATGCGTCCCGAAAAACGCAACAAAACGGGCGGCCGCAACAAAGACGGCGGCTGGAACAGGCCGAGAAACAGATAAGTCTATAATCATGTCGTCGCGAGGAGCCAACATTTAATAAATACTGATGGCGACGTGGCGATCTCAGTAAAGGTGTTAGGTGTTAGGTGTTAGGTTTTAGGTTTCAGGTTTCAGGTTTCAGGTTTCAGGTTTCAGGTTTTAGGTTTCAGGTTTCAGGAAAAAATTTAATGAAAGATATCCTAAAACCTAATACCTAAAACCTGAAACCTAAAATGATTCCTACTCGCAATGACAAAGAAAACACGGGACCGGATAACCCGGTCCCGCGCTGTTTTAATCAGGTTCGTATGAAGAGGCGGCTATTCCTCCTCGTACACTCCAAAGTCGAGGTATTCGCTAACCGTATGCACCTTAAATCCGCAAATCATGTATGAATATTCTTTCAGGATTCCGATCTTCTTGTCCAGGTCCTCCGGATCGTGCACAAACTCGTAATTCTCGAGCGTCGCGATGGCACCCCCGAACCCGTGGCCGTTATAACGCGAAAACCCGATCAACTTCTCGGTCTCGTCGTCTTCCTTCAGGGTGACTATGCCCAGCTCGGCGATGCCGCCGAACCCCAGGGTGAACATGTCGCTGTGGTACGTAAGTCCGGGCGGTACGCAGATATAGCCGCCATTACCATTGCGGTACCACCAGAGAACGACGAATTTCATCTCGCCGCCGCAGAGTTTGCCCTCGTACATCGCCTCCAGGTCAGCCAGCAGGCCCATGAAAAGCTCCTCCCCGTCTTCAGGCTCGCATATGATGCCGTTAATATTGATTCTATCAACGTCCACCACCGTCATACCAAGCTCGTCGTATGTCAGGGGTGCCTTCATCATCCTGCAGGCGGACAGACAGAGTGCCGAGAGAAGCGCAAGTGCAATGGCGGCCTTTTTCATCCTCGCCTCCTGTTCATAGCCTAGTCAGATAATCGCTAACCCGTTGCCTGGACAAGTGAAAGGGCTATGTTAGCAGATAGGCGCTCCAAGTCAAGCAAAAAGCGAAGTCAAAAAAACCCGATTTTTGGACAATATATTGAGAAAATCCTCTCAATTACGTAAAAACTTTTTTAGTCCTTGACCGGGCAATTCTCTTTATTACAATAGCCGCGAATACTGGTACAGCCTCCCCCGACGGCGACATCCGTTCGATCGGCATATAACTGGAAGCGGATTACATCGTTCGATTGCTGGCGAGACACACTTGACAACGCAAACACCATCGGATGACTCTCCTCTACCCCAACCGGGGGCGAGCGGAGCATTGAGGATACCGTCCACGCAGAACCCGTGGATTGCCGCTCTTTTCGGTTTAATCCTGCTTTATTTTTTCATTCTCGGAATAAACCTCATCGGCGGCGGTTTCAAATTCTTCGGCAAGGGATTCGCCAATTATCTTCTGGAAACAACCACGAACCCGTTCGTGGGCCTGGTTATCGGTATTCTCGCCACTTCACTTATCCAGTCCTCTTCCACGACGACCTCGCTTGTGGTGGCGCTTGTCGCCGCGGGGAAACTCGACATACCCAACGCGATCCCGATAGTAATGGGCGCGAACATAGGAACGTCGGTAACGAACACGCTCGTATCACTCGGCCATATCTCTCAGCGCATGGACTTCCGACGTGCATTTTCCGCCGCCATCGTTCATGACATTTTTAACATACTGACCGTGGTGATCCTCTTGCCACTGGAAATCTTTACACATTTTCTTCAGCACTCGGCAGAATATGTAACAGGTTGCCTTGAAAGCGCCATCGGCCTCGGCAGCAAGCTGCCGAACCCGCTGAGCATTGCAGTTAAACCGATAGTCAATACCATTCTCAACCTGCTCCATGAAACCATCGGGCTGACCAGAGGCTGGACGGGGGCAATCGCGGCAATCGTGGGATTGGCCGTGCTTCTCACCTCGCTGTACTTCCTGGTGAAAGTACTGAGGGGCGCGCTTCTGCCCACCATCGAGCGGGTAATCGACCGCGTGCTGGCAAGGAACGCAATACTTGCGCTCTTCTTCGGCGCCCTGATTACGGCAATCGTCCAATCCTCCAGTGTAACGACCTCGCTGCTTGTGCCTCTTGCCGCAGCCGGCGTTTTCCCGCTCATTCAGATCCTGCCGATGACGATTGGCGCAAATATCGGCACGACGATAACGGCCATGCTGGCGGCGCTAGCAATCCTGGAGCCGGGCAGCCCGGAAACCGTCCTCGGGCTTACGGTCGCGTTCTCGCACCTGTTTTTCAACATATCGGGGACGATACTTTTCTTCCCGCTGAAAAAGACGCGCATGATTCCCGTGCGGATCGCGGAATGGATAGCGAAAAAGGTCTCGGGAAAACGCATCTGGGCCTTCGTCTATATAATCGGAGTGTTTTTTATAATCCCCGGCATATGCATATTCATCTGCCACCTGTGTACCGGCAAGTAGGTTTCAGCTTGTCGTAGCAGGGGATTTCGGATATACTTGTTTATAAGAACGCGCATTATGGGAAGGACCTGACAGATGTTCTTCAAGAAACTATACGAATACTGGACCGGGCAGAGCCTCTATAACCAGATGCTCAAGGAATTCCTCCACATGCTCGACCTCTGCGCCGGCATGTTCGAACTCATGCACGACTTCTTCACGGGTATGAAAAAACCGCTCCTGTGCAAAACGAAAATATTCCAGGACGACAAGGAGGTAAACCGCACCGAGCGGAAGATCCGCAAGCAGATTATGGAGCACCTCGCCGTCAACCCGGAAGAAGACCTCCCCGCCTGCCTGATTCTCATGTCGGTCGTGAAAGACGCGGAGCGCATCGGCGACTTCTGCAAGAACATGTGGGAAGCCATCCACTACTACGACAGGCCGATCGCGGACGACCTGCCGCCGGATTACTTCAACTTCCTCGACGCGATGACCAACGACCTGAGCGACATCTTCAGGCTCACCCGCACCGCGTTCGAGAACTCGGACTCCTCCATCGCGGACGACGCCGTTCAGGAAGCGCTTGAAGTCTCAATCCGCTGCGACAGCACGATTGAGGACCTCTTCGAAAGCGACCTTCCGACGAGGCAGGCCGTTGCGATGACCCTGTTCATGCGCTACATGAAGCGCATCGCATCGCACCTGGGGAACATCTCATCGACGGTTATTCTGCCGCTCCACAAGATCGACTTCCCCGAGCGACCGCGGGTAAAAGGCACGCAGCTTACCGCGGACGAGCTGGAGGAATCCCCCCCCGCCTCCTGCGAGGCCCCGCCGGAAAAACCGGAGGAATAGGGGCCGAACGACCCCGGCCATGCGGGCCGCCACACCTACCAGGACGAAATCGGCTACCTCAAGAGCTGGCTTACTACCCGCCTCCTCTGGCTCGACGGCGCCGTCAACTCGATGTAGCACGGGAGGCACTCTCCGGAAATCCGGCACTACAATTCCATATCCTTTTGAATTTCTGAATATCCGGTTTAGAATATATGATATGGAAGCCACGCTGATTAAGCGCAAAGAGCATCGCGAATATATAATATGTTTCTCAATTGCCGTATGGTTCGCGCTCAGTCTTTTTGCCGCATGCCTGTTTCCGCATTGTTTCGCGTACCGCCGTTCAAGCGCTCATTTTTTTGGAATGAATTCGGTATTTACTCACTGGAGCCTTCTGTGGTTTCTTCCGGTTGGAATCGTATTAGGTTTTTTTATCGGCCTTGCGTTTGACAGGTTCATTATCGTCAAGAACTCCGCATATGATTCAACCGAGGTTCCGCTTTCAAAACCGGCTCGGTGGGGAAAAATCCTCCTGAGCTGGCGGGGTCTCGTTTTTCTTGCAGCAGTTATCGGGCTTTATTTTCTCGGGACTTTCCTGCGCCCGTTCTGGTACCGGGCGAATATTCTGGGATGGTATCCCGGCCTGAGCTTTTACCAGCCTTTTCCGGTTCGAAATATGGCGATCGCACATTTATATCATAAAAAATATCGGAAGTTGCCCCCCAGCGCGGTGAAGGCACTCTGCAAAACAGCAACCGAGGATCCCGAATTGGAAATGCGCAGAAACGCGATATTTCTGTTAAGGCTGATTGGCGATTCGCGATCAGTTGATGCCCTGATTTCAGTTCTGGAAAAAGACCCTGACATTTACATGCGCGGTAACGCGGCATCAGATCTAAGATACATTGGCAACAGGAAAGCCATCCCCGCGTTATTAAAAGCGTTGAAAGACCCAAATAATCACACTTATGTTCGCGGTCAAGCAGCGCGCGCGCTTGCCATGCTGAAAGAATCAAATGCCACTAAACCGCTGTTGAATATCCTCAAGAATGAAACAGATAATGACCTCAGAGTTTCGGCTGCATTTGCATTGGGAAAACTGGGGGAGGCCAGTGCTGCTGAAGATATTATTGGCGCATACGACAATGCAACCGAGCTCCGGGTTCAAGAGGATTACATTCGAATACTCGGTGAATTCAACGACATGCGGACAATAAGAACACTTCTCAAAGCAACTGCCGCCAGAGAAAGAGTTCTGCGCGACGCTGCAAAGGAAGCATTGTGGAAAATACTCGGACGATTATTAAATGTCAAGGGAGATAACATCTCCGCTTTTATCCATGTAAAAGGTATGAACCCCAACGCCAGAGATGAATACGGAAACACACATCTTCACTGGGCTGTACAGAACAGCTACAGGGAAAACGCTGCAATTGTTACGGTCGATTGGAGAAAATCAGGCTCAAAAGAAAAAGCCGGCTCGAAATTTTCTGGCTTGTCTGCAATAAAAGGGCCTGAAAATATAATAAAGTTCCTTCTTGATAACGGCGCAGACCCGAATCTGAAAAACAATAACCATAAAACGCCACTCGATTATGCCATTTATAAAAATGGTAAGAAAATCGCCGCCCTCCTTCGCGCGCATGGAGGAAAGACGGGCAAAGAGTTGGAAAAGGAAACAGACAGAAAAAAATGAAAATATCCTTACCCCTGAAACTCGGCGTCGGCGTTGTCGCGCTTTTTGCGGCTGTGATTGCTATTATGCTCGTATACAAGCCGCTCAGGTACCGGTACTGGACTGGCAGGATTTCCTCCGGCATCCCCGGCGTGAGGGAGTCGACGGCAAAGCGGTTCGCCGAAATGGGCGACACCGCGCTGCCGTTTGTAAGAAAATGGCTTGCCTCCGATGACGACAGGCTTGTCGAAGGCGCATGCATGATTATTAAGAAAACGTCGGACGAAACATGGAAAAAACTGCTCGGCGATCTCGAAAAAATCCTCGACAGGAGGCATTCGAATAAGACCGACGCCGCAGCCGCCACACTTCTGGCGCGTGGGTTTGCATGGGAATCAGAATATGAAAGTATGTCCGGGCGGCTTTCGAATATGCACAGATACTTGCTCGGAGGCCCGTTCCCCGCGGAAGCGCAGATTTCGAGGATCCGGAATCTCAGCAGCTATCCTGATCCTGCCGCACGCGACGCCCTTGTCGCCGCCGTGCGGAACGCGGAAGACCACGACGTCAGGGCGTGGGCGGAAATCGCGCTGGGCGCCATGGGGGACAAAGAGTCGGTCGAGCTGCTGATTGAAAAACTCGCCAATGACAGACACAACCAGGTCCGGGCGTGGGCGGGCGAGGCGCTCGGAATGATGCGCGACTCGCGCGCGAAAAGACCGCTCATGCGCGCGCTCGAAACCGACGGCGACGAGCTCGTCACAGGCTGGTCCGCGCTCATGCTTGCGCGGTTCGAAGGCGGCGACGTTATCGCCTGCATCGAGAAAAACCGGGACAAGGCGCCCGACGCGGCGGCCGCGGCGCTTGCATGGCTCCGCGACGGAGACGATTTACCCAAGGCCCTGAACAACCTGCCCGCGATGGCGGACAAGGTGGATAACGCCGCCGACCACGCCCTCCACGACCTCTACGACGCGACGCGGGACCTTACGTTCCTTGCCGACGTGCGCTGGGGAAACACGGCCGCCCTCATACATTTTCTGGGAAGCTTTACCTCGGGATACTACGCGATAGACCCGTTTGAAATCGAACTGAAGTCGTGGCTGTCGGGGCCGGGTGTGGATACCGGCACGCCTGAGAAAGGCTTTCCGGTTTCGCTTTATCAGAACCTGAACCGCCTCGCATGGGACGCAGAAAAGCGGCGCTACTACCTGAAACCGGAACCGGAAAAACCGGAAAAATCAGAGCAAAGAATAAGATAACAAGTTGACAAAGTAATTAAAAGAACGCGCCGCGCAGGCGCGGCGGCTAACTTCTTCCCTTCTTCCCTTCTTCCCTTCTTCCCTTCTTCCTTTCTTCCCTTCTTCCCTTGTTCCCTTGTTCCCTTGTTCCCTTGTTCCCTTGTTCCCTTATTCCCTTGTTACCTTATTAACTTGTTACCTTATTCCCTACCCCGGCGGGTGGTATTCCTGCTCGTCGTGGTGGTAGAGGACGTGCGAGGGGATAATCTGGCGGCCGAACGTCGTGCTCGCCCACCACAGCTTGATTATGGAGTAGCCGCCGTTCTCGTAATAATCGAGGCGGACGGCGTGGTAGCCTTCCTTGAGGTGGAGGTAGACGTTGTTCAGGGTATTGCCGTGGTCGGTCCAGTTCCAGATAACGGCGCGCCCGTCGATGTACAGCCGCACGCCGTCGTCGGACGATGTATAGAAAGTATAGTTCCCCTCCTGCTGGATATAAATATAGCCGATCCACGAAATGGAAAACCTGTCCTTGGGCAAACTCGGATCGGGCGGGCCGTTCTTGAAATCGAAATTAACCGTATCGTCAATCCTCGTGTGATTGTTATTCTGCAGACTCGTTCCCGTAAAATACAGCCCGACCAGGCCGGGGTAAAGGCCGGCGCTCTCATCCTCGCTCGCGTTATCGCCGCCGCTGCCGGGCGCGTCTACGCCGTGAATCCGCACCTTGTCGGTCCTCTTGCGCGGCCTGCTCGTTATTTTGAAACTCTTCGGCAGCGGTTTGCCGGCGCGCAGCTTTCGCGGTTTGCCGCGGCCGTCTTTCGCGTTTGTAGCGGATATTCTCGGGGTCGTGTTTCTTCCCCTGCCGCGCGCGGACTTCGCGCCTCTGATAGTCTCGACTTTCCCGGGCCTGCGGGAAGCACCGCCCGAACCGCCGCCCGGGTAATCTTCATCTTCGGGCAGAGGCCCGTATGTCCGCTCAACGGCCGCGATGCGGTTTTCCAGTTCTCTGATACGTTCCAGCAGCGCTGCAATCCTGTCGTCGGAACCGTCCGGCGATTCCGAGTTCGAAGCGTTAATGCTTTCGCCGAGCTGGACTTCACTTTCCGAGGGCGTGGGCGGCGGCAAGCTGAACTTGGGGACCGCGTGGACGTTTTTAGCATTCTCGGGAGAGTGTTCTTTGAGCAGCGCCAGCCAGACCAGACACGCAATAGTGCAGAGAAGAGCAATTGCAATTAATAGCGCCTTGCCTTTCTGCATGTTTACCTCGCAAATTCCCCCGCCGGCGGCAGGCGGGGCCAGGAAAACAGTACCGAGTGTTAATCATATCCTCTTATTCATTAATACGCAAGCAACTTTACTCCGTTTGCCTGCCTCGCCGCGCACTCCAGTTTTATGGGTAGAATTTCCCATCGAACCTTTTGCAGGGCCTCGCTGCGGACCGTCATTATTTTTAGGCCTTTTATTGCTTTCCCTCGCATTCGGCAATACAGATTCCAATAATTGTGGTATTGTCTTACCAGAATAAGACAATTGTTGGATACTGCATAAATGGATTGACGCGCGGGAAAAAACGCTATTCCGATTCCGTGGGACCTTATGGGTCCAAGTGTGGACCCTTACGAGGACGGTAACATTTTTTACAACCCATCGATATTTTTACCCACATTCCTGGAGTGCACCCCCTACCTCGCCGTATCTGACTCCGGCGCCGCTTTCCCGGCTGCAATAAAAAAGCCGGCGAGACGCCGGCGTTGTTGAAGTTGTTGAAAAGGGCGGGTCTCCGATTGCAGATTTCAGATTGTGGATTTCGGATTTGAAGAAATCTGCAATCCGAAATCCCAAATCCGCAATCGAAAGGGCTCGCCCCTGCTTACTTCTGCGAGAGTTCCACCTCGGCCGTATTTGTCGCTTGGGACTCGACGGTGATATCCACCTCGGCATCGTTGTAGCCGCCCTTCGACACGGTGGCGATATAGCGTCCCGGCGCAAGGCCTTTGAGGCGTATGGTTCCGGTCGAATCGGAAACGTTCGAGCCGGTTCCGCCGGGCATTGTAATGAAGATGCCGCCTATCAGGAGTTTATTGCCGTCCGAGGTGCGGACGGCCGCCTTCGCGCCTGCGAGCGCAGCGCCGCCGGAAGTCACTTCGATTCGAACTTCACAGGAGGACGGCAGGGTAATATCGCATACAACATCGCCGGAGGAACCGGACGAGACTTTTCTGACCACCTGCCCTTTTCCGGATTTAACCGCATATATCAGGTACTGACCGTCCACGAGTCCGCCCAGCGTGAATTTGCCGCTCTCGTCGGTCTCGGCGTGTCCTGCCATGCCGAACATAACGGTCGGCACGCTCCCCTCCTCGGCGGGCATTGCAATGACGCTCACGCGGCTTACCGGCAGCCCGTCTTCGTCCGTAATCGTTCCGCAGATATTGCCGCCGGCCGAGAGTTTCAGTTCAAGGTTGCTTAAATCCACACCATCGGTGATCTGGACGTTCTCTATAACGGCCGGGGAATAGCCGTCCTTGATGGCGACGAGATTCCATGTCCCGGGTTTGGCGCTGGCGATCGTAAACTTCCCGTCAGGCCCGACGGCCGCCTGCCCGCCCATGGACGACATTATCTCCATTGGGTTGGTGCTGTCGGGGTCGATATCCGAGTCCGGTTTTTTCAGCAGCACGAAAGTCCCGGTGGCCGGAGAGCCGTCGGGCATAAGTACGACACCCGAAACGCTGGTAGCGGGGATTTCATAGTCGAAATTATATTCCTTCCCGTCGGGAACGGTTATCTTGATCGAGCTCTGCCCGCCGCTCATCATGGAGTAAAAGGTAATACTATATGTTCCGGGCGCGAGCATTGCGACGTATGTTCCGTCGGGCTTCGTCGAGGCCTGCGCGCTGGGCATGAACATTCCGGGCGTCTCTTCTTCGTTTTCTTCGCTTTCGCCGAGGTTGCCCGGGAAGAAGATCAAGTGGCATTCCTTAACCGGCTTGCCCGCCCGCGTTATCATGCCGTACACCTTGACCAGCGATTTAAGGTTGAAATCGCAGGTGACCGATCCCTCCTCGGGGACTTCGACGCTCTTTGTATTCACGCCGCCGAAGGGGCCGAAACCGGCCTCTTGGCCGATACGGACGCTCACGACGTGAGTGCCGGCCGCGAGGCCGGTGATGGTGTATTCGCCGGACTTGTCCGTCTGCGCCTCTTTCATAGAGCCGAATCCCCCCATCATCCCCTCTTCCGGATTTGAAGGATACGCGGTGAGGCGCGCGTTCTTTACCGGCTCGCCGTCCGCGTCTATTACAGTTCCCGTGATACTCGCGCCGAGCGAAAGCAGAACTTCGACTTCGGTGGCTTCGCCTTCGCTTACGACCACGCTGCGGGGCCGTGTTTCGGCGTATTTTTCATGGTTTACGCTGAGACTGCAGGTCCCGGCCTTGATACCGGTTATGGTCGCTTTCCCGTCCTCATCCGTATGGCCGTAATTGTTGGACCATGCGCCCGGCCCGTATTCTTCATATTCCGCCGGGTCATGCACGGTCGGCTGGAGATTTACCATTGCCGCGGAAACCGGCTTGCGGTCCTTTTTAGTAAGCACGGTAACGATAACGCGGCAGCCGAGCCCGACCTTTATCTCAACACCTTCAACGGTCTTGCCCTCCTCCACGTTTATGTTCGTCACCTTGCCGCTGGCAAAGCCCCGGCCGCCGGCGGTGAGCGTATATGTTCCGGGCGGAAGATGGATTTCGAACTTCCCTTCCTCGTCGTGGAAGCCCTCGGTGTTGCCCGACCTTCTCATCATGGCACGGCGATAGCGCATCATTGCTTCCTCGTCGGAGGGGTCGGTTGGAGGCTCGACGCTTATATCGGCTCCCTCCAGTTTTGCAGTTATCTGGAAGCTTTCAAATTTTTCCAGACCGACCAGCTTACCCTTGACCGCTCCGCACTTTTTCAGTACATAGTCCACGTTCTCGGCCCCGGCCTGGACCTGCCTGAAATTGGAATCTTCGCACCAGTAGCCTTCCTTGTTAACGTTCAGATGAACCGCTCCTTCATCGAAGCCCGAGAGAGTATAACGGCCCTCGGCGTCGGTCACCGCGCTCGTGTGGGCCGAGCGTCCGGTCATCGGCTGGTATCCGGAGATATTCACGTCCTTTACCGGTTTGCCGGACGCGTCGGTCACGGTACCGGTTACGCACAGACCTTTTTCAAGCGTTATCTCGATTCCTTCGACCGTCTTGCCCGGCCTGACCGTAACGGGTCCGTGCGTTCCCGTTTTATAACCCTCGCAGTGTGCGGTAAGGTTATAGTCTCCGCCCCTGAGCCCGCGGATTTTGAACTTGGCTTCCTTGCCGGTAACCCCGCTCGTCCCCGGCGTCCCGCCGTATCCGGGCCGGGCTCCGACCGGGCCGCTTTCCGGATACGTATCAGTCGGTTCATCGCCGGGCGATATGAGCGTTGCCGAAACCGATACATGCTTCTCGACCGGTTCACCATCATCCGAAAGCACCCGTCCGCTTATCGTGCCGCCTTCGGTCAGGGTGAAATCACAAACGGCGGACACCCCTTCCTCGATTTCGATCTTCTTCGGATCGGAAAAGTGCGTCTCTGAATGAGCCGTAACCGTGTATTCCTTGCCCGGCTCCAGTCCCGACATCGCATAGCTTCCGTTTTCAAGTGTGTTGGCGGCCCGGTTGACGTTGTGATAATAGCGCCGGTACATTCTGTTGAAATCCTGAACATTGGCATTGATCGAAATGTGCTTCAGGGGTTTCCCGTTTTCGTCCGCCACCGTGCCCGTGAGCTGGCCGCCCCTTTCCAGGGCAACGTCCAGCACCGCCCCCTCTTCGGTGATTTCAAGGTCTTCCTCGAGATATGCCAGGTACTGGTCATGCGCAATTACCACTTTTACCTCGCCCGTTTCCAGGCCGCCTATCGTATAGGTCCCGTCCGATTTGGTATTATAGCCCCGGTGATTGTTCGCAACTATCAGAGTGACGCTTGCATGCTTGAGTGGTTTGCCGGTGTCCGCCGCCGTGACCGTGCCCGTGAGCGTGATGCCGCGCTCCAGCTTGAAATTCACGGTATGAAATTCCCCGGCGTCCTCGGGAATCACCACCTCCCGGCCCGATATGTCTAAGTAACCCTCATGCGATACGTTGAGTTTGAGCTTTTTCTTGTCTATCGGAATTTCCAGTTTATAAGCCCCTTTTGCGTTCGTGGAAGCATAATAATGGCCGAACCCGCCCCTTGCCCCGTACGGGTCGGGCATGACGTTCTGAACAGTGGCGCCTCCAATCGGCTTGCCGGTTTCCGCATCCGTCACCGAGCCGTTCAGAAAAAACGAACGCTCCAGTATGATAACGAGGTCATCTTTGCCCGGTTTGATGTTTCCCCCGCTCCCCCGGAAATATCCTTCGAGACTGGCGGAAACGTCATAAGTCTGATCCGGTATGCAGCCGACAAGCTCAAACGAGCCGTCTTCCAGGGTCCGCGTTGATATTCCATGCCTGCCAACCTGACCGTAACTCCCCCCGCTGACCCTGGCCCCGAAAACCGGGTTGTCGCCCTTGTCTATTACCTTGCCGGCTATCCTTCCACCCCGCTTCAGCTCGATTTCTATCTGACCGCCCTCCACCGGTATTTTGACGCCGGCCTTCCTTGCCGGGCAGTATGAAAAGGCCTCAATGTATAACCGGTATTCCCCTCCTTCAAGACGGAACTTCCGGGAGCCGTCTTTTTCGCAAAACAACCTGAACGACGTGACTGCCTTATCCTCTTTCATTTTTGAAAAGTCGGCGTAGGCGTTGGGAACACCTTTACCGGTGGCAGCATCCTTGATTTTCAAAACGACCGGCTCACCTTTTTCGAGGAGAATGTCGCCCAGATCAAAGGAGGTCTTATTTTCTCTGAGCCACCCATAGTTTCCATATACGGCAAAACCTTCCGCCTCAATAACGACGTAAAGGCCCTGAGGAACCGTAAAACCGCTTACGCTGAATTTACCGTCAGGCCCCGTGCCGGTTTCGAGCGCGGCGTAGTCCGGGTCCCAGGTGTCATATCTCCAATGGAACAGGACCTTCGCCCCGGCGACAGGTTTCTTTGTATCAGCGCCCAGCACGCGGCCGCAGACAATCCCATTCCCGGAGAACAGGCGTGCAAGCGTTTTTTCATTGCCGATGCGCCTGATTTTTCCGGCCTGCTTCGGGACCGGTTTTGTAGCGTCATCAGGTTCAAACTCAATCGTCCTGCCGGCGCCGGGCCCGGATTTTCGAGCCGATTTATCCGGCGAGTCGTCCGTTTTGCCGGATTTGTCCAGGCTTTCGAAGCTGAGTATGATTACGGCGGCCAGGATGAGAAGAACCGGAATAACGAAAACGAGAACATACCGCAGGCGTCGTTTCATTTTACCTCCGGAGCGAGGATACTGCGACATTATGGCGGGAATGCTTCAGGACTTTACTGAACACGATTTTAGCGATTTATTTACCATTATGCAAACCTTTTTATAAATATTCGCTCCATCGACAAGTCAGGCGAGAATAACGGGATACGGCGAAAATAATGCGAAATATGAAACACATGACTATTACAGCCGTCGTATTTAGAAAGGGGAGCCTTGCAGTCGGAATTTTCTTTAAAAAGTATCCTTTATATTCGACAGTTCCAATGGTAAAATATTCTGCCGAAATGTATCGGTACGGGACAGATTGAAGGGGAAATTTTATTAATGAATTCGCATCTAAAATCGAAAAAATCCGGAATAACTCTCCTTGAAGTGGTTATCGCCGGAGTGATAGTCGCGATCGGGCTCGTCAGCCTGGCGGCCGTGATGGCCCAGACCATGAGGAGCGACCGTTTCACAGCCGCAAGAACCAGGGCAAACAACTACGCGGCGGAAGAAATCGAGCTTATCACCGCAAAGGCAAATCGCAGCTTCGACGCCGTGAAAACGGAGTACCATGACGCGACGAGGACTTTCCTCGACGACGTGGACGGCTATTCCGGAAGGGTGGAATCGACCGAAAACACGGTTGAAGGCTACCTCGATCTTAACGTCATCGTGGACTGGACCGAAAACGGCGTTGCCGAGCAGGTCAGCGTGGCCAAAAGAGTCTATGACCGGTCAGCATATACCGAATAGTGCGGGGAAATAATGGGGTGCGAGGCAAAAGGTTTTTATAACACCTCCGCTTGCAGGCGCTCTGACGGTGTCACGCTTATCGAGACAGTAATCGCCGTTGTGCTCTTTTCTTTCATCATCATGGCAATCTACGCCATCGACCGAAGCGCAAAAAATACATACGATGTAGGCACCGGGCAGCAGGACATGCAGCGTATCTCCTCCAGGCTGCTCAACCAGATATCCTCGGCATTCATACAGGGACGGATGACTTTCGCAAACGAATCGAGCCTGACGCTGCAGGTGCCGGTGGACCATGACGACGACGACGACGTGCTTGACGACAATTACATGATAGAATGGGGCGCCGTCGACAAGGACGGCGTCGTGCAACGAGGCTACTCCGTGAGCTACGCATTCGTCCCCGCGGCCAGCGGGAAAACCTATTCCGAATCCGCCCTGGACATCGATTTCAACGAGGACGGCGACAAGAGCGACACCTTCGCGCTGGGCGCGATCCACAAGCAGTGGCTCGACGTCTCGGGCACAATGGCGGGCTCAAGCCCCATTTCGACCGACAAGGTCCTGTTTGAAGCCGGCAGCCCCATCTTCGCCCGCATCGACGACACCGGCACGGCGGATGCCGCTGGAAAAAACATCAGGATCTTTTTCATCGTTGTGTTCGAAGACAGGCGAAATAACGTGTATCACCGCGCGGTGAGGACTACCGCGGCGCCGAGAAATCCCATAGAATAACTCTAAGGACGGGAAAAAACCATGACGCTGAAAACGGCTTATGCAAAACCCAGGGAGGGAAGCGCCCTACTGGTCGCCATAATCATCCTTATGGTCGTATTCGGGCTCGCGATGGGATACGTCTCCGTTTCCAGGGTTACGGTAATAGAAGCGCGGGTCCACTCGGATGCCAAACAGGCGCTCTATTACGCCGAAATGGGAATTGAAGAAGCCTATAAGCTTATCGCAATTGAAAAATGGGACGGCCCGCACGCGACAACCACGCTGGACTTCGATAACGTGAGCGTAACCATAGAGGATTTCGACGATTCCGGAATGTATCGGCGGATCACCTCCACCGGGACTCACGGCGGGCAGGATAGCAGGATCGAAGCGGTGGTCGGCGGACTGCCCGCCCACCCGCTTTTCACCAAAGGCATCTTCGCGGGCAACAAGACCGGCATCGCGGTCGACCCGCTGCTCTTCGGCGGAAGCGGCTCGAGAAGGGACGAAGTTTACGGAGACGTCTATTCCAACACCGACATTGAGTTCGAAGGCGCCGCCAACGTTTTCGGCTCCGTGTGGGCCACCGGCGACATCACCGGCTACACGGGAGACGATGCCGAGCTCGGACCCGGCCATGATGAAATACCTCCGCCTGACCTTAGTGAAATGGATTACGAGAACTGGCCCGACGCCGTCGTCGTGAATGAGGAAAGCAACTGGTCGTGGTGGAGTTCCACTCATGGATACAGGATAATGGATACGACCGACCCCGCCCACATCTTCCAGAAAGACCTGTATTCCCCCGAGCAGCTCGCCGAGGAGTACGCCGACCATACCGGCGGGCCGGCCGACCACGTTCCCCAGAACCCCAATTACTGGCTCCAGGACTGGGGCGAGAACCTTGCGTACGGCTCCTGGGTCCATCCCATTTCCATCGCCGAATCGGGGAACAACAAGGTTTACTTCGTCGACGGAAACCTCTGGATCGACCCCAGCCGGAGCAACCGGAGCGACGGTTACTCCGACCTGCGGTTCAAAAGCCTCCCCGGCGGAACGCGGCTTACAATCGTCGTAAAGGGAAACGTATACATCGGCGACGGCATCATGACCGAGAACAACGAGCTGGACGGGCTTGCGATAATCGCGATGGTCGACGGCGAGACTTTTACCGACGTTGACGACGACAACTGGTATACACCGGGAGTGGACGTCGCCCACAAGGAAGACGGCACAAGCGTCATAGACTCGGGCTACATGATCAACGGCCCCCGGGAGGGGAGCGGAAACATCTACTACGGCGACCAGCTCAAGGGCGGCAGCCCGCTGGCCGATTGCCGGGCATACATGTATGCCGAAAACAACTACGGAGCCCACGCGCTTCTTTCACATGGCTACATTCACGACGTCCTCGTGCACGGAAACATGACCGCGGGCAACCTCTTCAGGGTTGAGCGGGATTACGGCTGGAGACACGCCAGGCTGACCGTCCATTACGACGACAGGCTCGCCCAGAACGCGGATTTCCTGCCCGGTATCCCGAAGTGGCACGATGCAGGCACGGCTTACAAGATTTACTCCTGGCGCCTGGTACCCACACTAATCAACTGAAGTTGACTGCGTTTTGACAGGAACACGGAAAAGCGGTCAGCTTTTAGCAGTCAGCTTTCAGCGGTCAGCTTTTAGCGGTCAGCTTTCAGCAATCAGCAATCAGATTATAATTTATTAATTAATAAAAGCTGACGGCTGATGGCTGAAAGCTGAAAGCTACTATTATAGGATTCGTCCCTTTGCTGATTCCACGGATCAGGTTGTTATTAATTGCAGCAGCCCTCCTCTCCCCGCTTTGCCAGTCCGTTTATTCCGCGGAAAAAACCGATATCAGGCCTTCAAGCCTCAAGAAGGCGCGGGAAACCCTGAAGAAACTGCTCGGCCGGTCGAACGAGCTCGCAAAGGAATCATCCGAAGGAAGCGCCAGAGAAAACAGGAAAGCGGCCCGCAACGCGGCGATCAGTATCCTGGATTCGCTGGGAAGAGACGCCATACCCGCGCTCGAGTATATTGCACTTCACGATGAAAACCACGATTTAAGGGAAGCCGCCTTAGACGTGCTGGGGCATTTCAACCATTACGATACCAGAAAGGCCCTGTTCGCGCTGCTCACGAGCGCCTCGCCCGGGCAGCAATTGTTCGCTCTGGAAAAACTGAAATCGCAATCGGCGAAGTACGGGTTAACCGCCGCCCAGTGCGTTAAGCACGTTCTGCCGCTGCTGTTCGACTCCGACAGGCAGGTAAGGATTCTGTCGAAAAAGATTATCAGGGCCTACCTGACGCGAATCCCGGATACGGCAAACCTGATTATCGCTAAAACCAGGAAGCATAAGGAACTTGATGAGGAAAAGATACAGGCCGTAGAACTCCTGGGCGTCATGATAAACGACCGGGTGGTCGTGGACTATCTTCTGGAACTGGTTTCGCAGACCGGCGGGAAACTGCGCTTTGCCGTTATACGCGTCCTGGGTTATTCGAAAGACCCGAGGGCAGTTGAAAAACTTTCGGCTTTACTCGAAACGGACGCGGAAGAGCCGGACGAAATCCGGTTACTGGCCGCCATCAGCCTCGGCCGGTCAGGCGCGCAGGAAGCGCTGTCGCCGCTCATCAAGGCGCTCAAGAGCGACAACAGGGAGCTGCGCAGAGTCAGCAGCAGGTCGCTTAGAAAAATCACCGGAAAGAACCTGGGCGCAAACCCGTCTGTCTGGGAAACGTGGAGCAGAATAGAAGACGCGAAGAGCAAAGGCATCTACAGGCCCGGCATGTTCAGATCGAAGAAGCCTTCGCCGCTCAGGGACGCGGCCGTCGCCGCTTCCGGCGGGACCGAGTCGGAAGGCTACGGGACATACGCCAAGTTCCTGATAGCCGTTATCGCCATCAGCATCCTGTTATTCATTTACAAGTTCCTGCTCCCCGGAAAAGGCGCCGAGATAGGGTTACGGAAAGTATACATAAAATCGGAAAGCATGGGCAAAATGGAAAGCCCCGTTGATGCAGAAATACTCAGCAAAGATGTCGACTCCTACATCGAGGACGTGGAGGAAATAAGAGAGATCTCCAGCCGGGCCTTGAAAATCCGCAAGAAAACCGATGTGATCCGCAAGGAAGCCGCGGAAACCCGAAAAAAAACCGATGCAACCCGTAAAAAAACCGATGTAACCCGCAAGCCGGCCGAAAAAACTCCCGAGCGGGCTGCGAAAACTCCCCCGCCGCAGGAGACTGAACCGGCGCCCGATGCGGCCGCCTCATTCGAGGACGAACTGGACGAGATAAAAGAGTTTTACGCAAAGAGAGCAAAGGCGCCCAGGGGAGTCCCCGCAGCGCCAAAACAACGCCCGTCGAAAAAGAAGCCCGCCAAACGCAAGAAACCCCGGCAGGATAAATAGAAACACCGGATGAAGTATGTGAGGATCAATTGACTACATATAGCGGGCGGGCCAAATGGATTTTCGATTTGCGATTTACGATTTTCGATTTTTCTTTTCAATCGTAAATCGACAATCGAAATTCGAAAATCGAATAACGCGCAGCAAGCTGCGCCGCTGAATATATTACCCGGAATTTCAAATGTTATAGTGTGCTACTTGCCCCTCAAAATCATGCCGCCTGCGCCGCAGGCCCAGACGTGGCCCGCGTCGACCGCGCTTACCGAAGTCAGGTCGTGCGAAACGCCGGAATCCTGCGGCGTCCAGGTCGCGCCGCCGTCCGTCGTACCGAGGATTGTGCCGTCCGCGCCCACGCACCAGCCGGTGTTCGCGTTTATGAAATCGATTCCCCAGAGCATCACGCCGACGCCGCTCTCCTGCTTTGTCCAGGTCGCGCCGCCGTCGGTCGTGTGGATGATTACGCCGTTATCTCCGCAGGCCCACGCGTTGTTGGCGTCGACCGCTTCCACGCAGACGAGCAGGCCGGTCCCGGACGGACGTTTCTGGCTGCTCCATCCCGAACCGCCGTCCGTCGAGTGCCATATCTCGAGGCCGACCGCCCAGCCGTCGTTCGACGTTCCGAAGCTGATGTCGTAGAGCGAGGCCCAGCCGATTGAGAACATGCCTTCGTCAAACCCGCCGTCGATGCCTATGATGTCGCCGGCGGTATGGCTCGGGATGCCCAGCGTACTGATGCGCGCGGTCTGGCCGGCGCACTCATAGATGCCCCATTCCTGGAAGTTGGTCGCGGTAAGAACACAGGTCCAGGTGGTTCCGCCGCTGGTCGTGACGAAGCACGGCGTCATGTCGAGGTTGCGGCACGGCCCGTAGCTGCTTATCCATGCGGTGTTCGCGTCGACGGCGCACACGTCCAGGAAATGCGCCTGGCCGGGATTTGGAGACCTGCTGCCGAGGAAGTGGCCGCTGGTCTCGTGCGTCGGCCTGATGCTCGACTCGATGTTTCCGAACTGGTCGGCCCACGAGTCGCCGCCGTTTTTCGTGCAGATCATCGTTTCGTACAGGCCGACCGCCCAGCCCACCGATGTGCTGCCGAAACTTATGCCGTAAAGGTCTTGAGTGGTGCCGGATGCGACCTGCTCCCACTCGTCCGTCGAAGGCAGTGGGTCTGTGCCGGTACCGGTTCCTGTTCCCGTGCCTGTGCCGGTGCCGGTACCTGTTCCGGTACCTGTCCCGGTACCTGTGCCGGTGCCGGTGCCCGTGCCGGTTCCTGTGCCGGTGCCTGTGCCGGTTCCCGGATCGGTTCCCGTACCCGTGTTGATATTCGGACCTGTGCCCGTGCCCGTCGGCGGCAGGTTGACAATATTATCGCTGCCGCCGCCGCTGCTCCCACACCCGTCGGCAAAAACGGCCAGTCCAAGAACGACGAAAAAAACTGCCGCCAGTTTCATCAGCGAGTTGTGCGAAACATTTTTCATCGAATTATCTCCCGGCAATTGTCACAAGTCTGGTCTTTTCAATATAATAATCGCAAAACGTGTGCCACCCCTGAAGATGCTCACCTGCCGCTTCGTAACCTCTTTGCAAGTGGAAGGTTACACAGAAAGGCAATTAAGGCCGTAATTAAATCATATAAAATCAGGTGTTGAATTTTTCAGCCACGTTGAAAAACCCAACACATAATAATATTACTGTGAAAGATAACAGCAAGTACTTATGTTAGGGTGAATTTAGGTTTAGTTTGACTTCACCGGTTCCGCATGCTAGTATTACACAAAATCAAATCCGTTGTTTCAACTGCGGCATTGCTTCCTGCCGCGGGAAATTGTGGAGAAGAATTGAATGAAAAACGGTAACCTGAAGCAGATGAGCCTGTTTCAATCTGAAAATAACCGCTGTAAGCCGAAAGAGCCTGTTCTTATCAGCCTGTGTTTTCTCGGAGTTCCCTGCCGCTGGCACGGCAGACGCGCCAGGAAACGCACGGGATTAATCGAAAAGCTCGGGAAGAAATACGTACTGGTGCCCGTATGTCCGGAGCAACTGGGAGGAATGCCGACGCCAAGGACAGGCGAATACCTCTCCGGCACCGGCGCCCGGGTCCTGGACGAAGGGCTGGCGATATATGCGCCTGAAACGGGTGAAGACGTAACAAAGCACCATATTGACGGCGGCAACTACGCCGTAGAAATCGGTAAAATCGTCGGAGCATGCCGCGCATACCTGAAAGGCGGAAGCCCTTCGTGCGACAGGGAAGGAGTAACCGGCGAACTGCTGAAGCGCGCAGGCATAAAAGTTATCCGCGTACCTTGACTCGAGGCTTGAGGTTATAAAACAAACCGGAAAACCGAATGATGGAATGACCGAATGACCGAATGACCGGAGGACCGAATGACCAGGTGACCGAACGACTATTTCATTCTTCTCTTTATCGCCTCGATAGTTTTTCCAATATGTACTTTTATCTCTATATTCGTTTCCGCTTTCTGGATAAGCTCGAGAATCTCGACCTGTTCATTGCCCGCGCAGAGGGAAATGGCGTCGGCCGCGATGAATCTTTCTTTCACAGGTTTCGAAGACTGGCTCAGGTTTGAGATAAGCAGGTCCATCATGTCCTTGTCGCCCTTCTCGACGAGAAACACAAGCCCGTCGTAATGCAGCTCCAGGTCTTTGAGGGCGAGGGCGAGGATGTATTTCCTGATCTCTGCGAGGTAATCGCCGCCGAAGACGACAAGCACGCCTTCCATAAGCGCGCGGCGGACGACACTACCCTCCGCCTTCCCGAGCGCGTCCATCATGAGCTTGCCGTGCCTGCGGATTCGATAACCCGCAAGCCCTTTTGCGGACTCTTCGACCAGCCGGCCGGGAAACTCGTTGATGCTTTCAGGGGCGACGATCTTTTCCAGGAGAGGCAGGATATCGGCGCGCATCGTGGAAGCCAGATACGTGATTATGTTTTCAAGCAGGTCGTACTGTTTTTTTTCAAGCGCCAGAGCGGTGAGCGCGATAATGGGCTCGGCGGCTTTTTCGCGCCTTGCATCGGACTCGGGCAGCCTGATAATGCGATGCGCAACGATGAAACGCAGGCGCATCGACCGCGATTCATCACCGGCGATTTTCATGAAGACCGGGAAGACCAGATCGGAGACGTGCTTCATCCGGGCAAGTCTCTTTGCGATTTCCTCCTGCACCTTCACGTTGGGATGTTCTTCAAGGCGGCGCAGAAGCTCGACCTCGATTTGCGGAAACGGCACAGCATGAACCTGCATCAGCGGCGCTATCACCGACTCGATTCCGTCCATATCCTTCAGCCTGTCGAGAAAACAGAGTTGAAGGTAAAAGCGCGCCGCATCCGTCAGCGTGCCGAGCGCGGGATCGATCCTGAGCGAGCCTCTGGTTGTACCGCCCGCGTCCGTCTCGAGCTGGAAAGAAACATGGCCCCCGGAGATGTAAAGATTGCAAAGAGCGCGCGTGAGGTCCGGGTCGCGGCGCTCGAACAGGCTTTGCAGTTCCGAAAGATAAGACGGTCCGTAACTTCTCAGCTCGGCAATGATTTCGGGTCTTTCCTCTTTTGACGACTCTATCAGCTTCTGGCGGAGGTTATCGAACCTGATTGAGGGGTAAAGAAAGAGGGTAACACTGCCAACAATCAAAACAATTACACCAAGCATGCTCCAGAGCATAATTAGTTTAATTCTTCTTTTCACAGGCCGTCAACTCCGTCGAATGAACTGCGGGCCGTGGGGAGGACATAAACCGCCGTATACCGGAAAGTTACGAAACCCGAAGCCTGATGCTCGCCCCTGGAAATATCTGAGGAAACGACACAGATGGTGGACAACGAAAACACTTGCATCGCCAATGTTTAATAACACACGTCTTACCGGAATTCAAGCAAATTTTACCGCTCGTGAAGGCATGGAGTTTGCAGGAAAGCAGGATTTTTATTTTGAAAAAAAAGCGCGTTCGTGTTATAGTAGCTTTGCTCAAGACTTTCAGGTTTGGCGCGGAATTTGATGGAAAGCCGCATTTCATGCCCGGAAACGGGCTCAGAAGGCCCAAAAGAATGAGGAATCCGTCATTGCCGGGATGAGGCCGGGCTGACGACGATGCAATCTCGTAGAAAGCTTTCAGCTTTCAGCAATCAGCGGTCAGCCAGGAATTAAATTCTAATAATAAGCTGATAGCTGAATGCTGATTGCTGACAGCTAATTTTGTTGTTTGGCATAACCGGCCGCGCTAGATGGGGGATTTGGCGTCCCTTCTGCAGCTTTACGTTGCTGCCCGAAATCGTCAACATGCGGGGTTGACGCCTTTCCGAGGCGTTCTCGTCCTCTAGTTGTCGGCGGACAAGCGGTGTTGATGGTTGCGCCCCGCAAACTGCGTCGTTGTGAACCGGGTCAGAGGGTGAAACCAGCAGCCCTAAGCATTCGTGCGCAGCTGTTGTGGGTCACGTAACTCGGAGCTGGCTATTCGTCGAGACTATTGTGGCAGGCGTCGGAGAAAGGCGCGCGGCCTTTTTTTCCACGTGAGAATCAGGCATCACCATGACTTATCTCGTCCTTGCACGCAAATACCGCCCTGAAACCTTCGCCGACATGGTCGGCCAGGAGCGGACCGCAAACGCACTCAAAACCGCCATCCAGCGCGACCGCGTCGCGCACGCATACCTCTTTTCAGGGCCGAGGGGAACCGGCAAGACGTCGATGGCCCGCATCTTCGCAAAGGCGCTCAACTGCCCCGACGCGAAGGACGCGGAACCCTGCTGCAAGTGCGAGGTCTGCACATCCGTCGCGACCGGCAGCGACGTCGACGTCGTCGAAATCGACGGCGCATCCAACCGCGGCGTCGACGACGCGCGCAACCTGCGCGACGGCGTCCGCTATACCGCGACGCGCGGAAAACTCAAGATCTACATCATCGACGAAGTACACATGCTCACCCGCGAGGCTTTCAACGCGCTCCTCAAAACTCTCGAAGAACCGCCTGCGCACGTCAAGTTCATACTCGCGACCACGGAGCCGGAAAAACTGCTCGAAACCATCCATTCACGCGTCCAGCGCTTCGACTTCAAACCCGTCGGCGCGGACGCAACCGGGAAACGCCTCGAATACATTGCAGAAAAAGAAAAAATAAAAGTTGAAAAAGGCGTCCTCAAGCTTATCGCCCGAAGCACCGCCGGCGGACTGCGCGACGCCATTTCCCTCCTCGACCAGCTTGCGGCGGGGAGCGACGGCGTCATAACGCTTAAAGACGTGACCGAAATCCTGGGGGCCGTCGCCGCAGGCGAAATCTTCAGGCTGCTCGGATGCGTCGCCGCGAACGATCCGGCCGGCTCGCTCGATATTCTCGACGAAATCTTCGCGGGAGGCGCGGCGCCCGAAACCCTGCTCGACCAGGTCATCGACACGCTGCGCGATATTCTGGTTTACCGCGTAACCGGAAAATCGGACCTCTTTATCGCGCCCTGGAGCGACAGGGAAAGCGTCGCCGCCGTTTCAGAGCACTTCTCGCCCGAGACCGTAATGCTTATGACGGAAATGCTCGTCGAGACGAGACAGAAAGTCCGCTGGGAGAGCAGGCGCAGGGTCCTTATCGAAATGGTGCTGGTAAAACTATGCCGAATCGAGGACCTTGTTCCGAGCGAGGAAATTCTCAGGCGGATGGGCGATATTGAAAAAAGTCTGAAACGGCTGGCCGCCATGGGGCCCGCCCAGAAACCGCCGGAGCAGCCTTCCGGGGGAACTTCCAACCTCCCTTTCGCTAAAGCCCCGCCGCCGGTGGCGGGGCCGGCCGAAGTCGAGCGCCCGAAAGATACGGGCAGGGCGCTAAGCGGCACGAAAAGTGTTGATAAAGAAGAAGACGAGGAAGTACGGAAACTGCTTGACGCGTTTGACGCCACCGTCGTAAGGCGGGATAAACGCGGATAATTCTTTGAAAGGATGTTGACATGGCACAGTTTCCCGGCGGTATGGGCGGCAACATGGGCGACATGGTGAAACACGCCCAGAAAGCCATGGGCGAGATGCAGAAGATCCAGGCCGAGCTGGAAGAACGGCTTGTCCAGGGAACCGCGGGCGGCGGCGCCGTCGTCGCGACCGTCAGCGGCGCAAGACGGGTTGTCGCCATCAAGATCGATTCGGACGCCGTAGACCCGGAAGACCTCGAGCTGCTCGAAGACATGATACGCGGCGCCGTAAACGACGGCCTGAAAAAGGCTGATAAGCTCTACAAGGACGAGATGTCGAAGATTACCGGCGGGCTCAACCTGCCGGGCCTCTTCGGCTAACCGGGACACGGCCGTGGGTTCGAAACGCTCGCGCGCAAATGGCAGAAATGAGCCGTCTTTGCCTCAAAGCCTCGAGGCCTTGCACGCGGCATTTACAGGCCTGCCGTCGATAGGTCCGCGCGCGGCCGAGCGGCTTACGTTCCACATTCTCGGCGCGGACAGGGCCGAGGCATTTGCCGTCGCAGCCGCGCTCGAGGCGATTTCGAAAGGACTGGAGTCCTGCAGCGTATGCGGCAATATCGGACCGGCCGAAAGGTGCGCCGTCTGCCGGGACGACGCCCGCGACCGCTCACTGCTGCTCGTTGTCGAAACGATAGACGTTCTCGCGCTCTTTGAGAAAACTCACAGCTACAGGGGCCTGTACCACGTGCTCGGCCCGGTACCGAAAAAAAAGAAGGCCGAAATCCCGGGCATCGACCGGCTGGTCGAACGCATTGAAAAAGGCTCTTTCCGCGAGGTCGTGCTTGCCCTGAACACCAGGCCGGCCGGGGACGCCGCTGCAGCCGAGATAGCGGACCGGCTCTCGGCAACGGACGTCGCCGTCACCCGCATCGGCCAGGGCGTTGTCCAGGGCGGCTCGTTCGGGGCTGCAACGTCGAAGGCCGTCGCCGAGTCGATCCGGACGCGCGTTGAGGAAAAACCCGTTGAGGCGCCCGCTCAAAAAGGAAGTCCGGGCGCGGCAATACGGCGGAGCGTCAGGCCGGGAATCCCCGCAGTCATCGACGCGGCGGCGGAGGCGCTGAAGCGACTGCCCGGCATCGGCGCAAATGCGGCGGGCCGTATCGCGTTTCATCTCGCCGCGTCGTCGGTGGACGACGGCGATGACAAAGCCCGGGCGGCCGAGCTTGCATCGGCGCTCCGCGCGGTGAAAACGAAACTCGGGAAGTGCAGCCGCTGCGGGGGCGTGGGCGATACCGACCCGTGCGAGATCTGCTCCGACGGGACGCGCGACGCCTCGCTTCTTTGCGTGGTGGCGACGCCCCAGGACTCGCTCCGCATCGAAAGCACGGGCGTTTTCAAAGGCCGCTACCACGTGCTGGGCGGGCTCTTTTCGCCGCTCGAGGGAGTCGGGGCCGGCGATATCGACACGAAGGGTCTCGAGCGCAGGCTGAAAGAGGGCGGTATTGACGAAGTCATTATCGCGACCGACCCGACCTTTGCCGGAGACGGAACCGCGCTCATGGTGCAGGACGCTTTGAAGAATTATGACGTAAGGATAACGCGTATCGGAAGCGGAGTTCTGCGCGGCGGCGATTTACGCTTCGCATCAACGCTCCAGCTCGAAAACGCGCTCGCCTCGCGGAAGGGAATAAGGGATAAGGGATACGGGATACGGGATAAGGGAAGAGGGGAAGAAGAGAAGAAAGGAAGAGGGGAAGAATAAAAATATAATTAGCCGGCGAGCTTGCTCGCCGAGTATTTAGGACCGAAAGACCAAGGGACCAAAGGACCGAGAGACCAGCTCCATGCGAATGGAAATAACGCTACAGACGAAACTCGTACTCCAGCAGAAGCTGGCGCCGCAGATAATACAGTCTATCGAAATCCTGCAGATGCAGACGCAGGACCTCCACGCCCTTCTCGCCAAGGAGCTCGAAGAAAACCCGTTCCTCGAAGTAACGGAGCCCACGCCCGAGATAACGCGCGACATCCCCGAAGAGCAGCGTAACCGCGAGGCGCTGCTCGACCGCCTCGACCGAATGGACGCGGCATGGCGCGATTCCTTCGGCGAGTCCGGCTTCCGCCGCAGGACCGCCACCGACAAGGACGGCAAGCTGGAGGCGATGCAGAATACGGCCGCGCCCGCGATTAGCCTCCAGGATTTCCTTTTCGCGCAGTTCAACATGCTCGATATCGAAGACGAGTCCAACGAGTCCATCCGCGTTATCGGCGAAAACATAATCTATAACATCAACAACCGGGGATACCTGCGTTACTCGCTCGAGGAAGTGCTGGACTCGATCCATGAAAACGAAGGCAATACCTATTCGCTGGAGCAGGCCGAGCAGGCGCTGCTGGTTATCCAGGCGCTGGACCCGGCCGGAATCGGTGCGCGCGACCTGCGCGAATGCCTCCTGCTCCAGCTCGACGCGATGGACGAGCCATATGCCTTCGAGCGCCGCCTCATACAGAACTACCTCGAAGACATCCAGCGAAACAAGCTCCCGAAAATCGTCAAAGAGACCGGCGAAACGCTCGAGCGTATCAAGGCCGCCATCGCCGTCATCTCCACCCTCGACCCCAAGCCGGGCTCGCTTTACGCCAGCGAGCCGGTCCATTACGTCACCCCCGACGTAACGGTGACGCCGGTCGAGGGCGAGTACATCGTCCAGACCAGCGGCTACCTGCCGGAGGTGCGGGTGTCGCCGCGGGCGAGGGAGCTCCTGGAAAAATACGGCGACGACCCCAAGGTCAGGGAGTTCGTCAAAAACAAGATAAACTCCGCCGAGTGGCTTCGCAACTCGATCGCCCAGCGGCAGGATACGCTGAGGCGCATCACGGAAGAACTGGTGAGGGTCCAGCTCGATTACATCGAAAAGGGCATCCAGCACCTCAGGCCGCTCAAGATGCAGGAAATAGCCGACACGGTGGGCATCCACGTCGCGACGGTCTCGCGCGCGATTTCGGGGAAGTATATCCAGACCCCGCGCGGCGTTACAAAGCTGCGCGAATTTTTTACCGGCGGAACAACGAACGCAGCCGGAGAGGTAAAATCGACCCGCTCGGTAAAGGAGCGCATAAAGGAGCTCGTCGACGTGGAAGACAAGAAAAAACCCCTTTCCGACGAAGACATAATGAACCAGCTTGCAGAGAAATTCGGCCTGAAAATCGCCCGCCGGACCGTCACCAAGTACCGCAAGACCATGGGCATCGCTTCGAGCCGCCAGCGGAAGGAATACTAGAGTCCAACGTCAAACGTCCAACGTCGAACGTCACAATGAAAAAACGTTTATTCTTTATGACGTTTGACGTTTAGACGTTCGACGTTCGACGCTTATACGTTTGACGCTCGACGCAATTTGGAAAAGTCATTTGCATATCGCAGAAACAATGGTAGATTATATTAGGTCCATAAGAGATTATTTTCCAAAAGCCGACCGATTTTCGTCTGAGCGCCGCACCTTATTTCTAATGCAAAATAATTCAACCGGGAAGGCGTCCCGGTCTGTATAACATAAGGGCCTTATGAGATTAAACCTCTTACATCGTCTGCTGCTCGCCGCGGTTATCTGCGTTTCCCTGCCCGCTCCCGCTCATGCGGCCCAGGGAAGGGTCCGGCATGCAAAGGGCGTTACCCTTACGGAATTCATCGTCGGCCTCAATCCCCTGAACGTCCACCGCCCGGGCTGGATGCCGGTATGTATTTCCTACACGGTCACCGGCGAGAGCATCGACGGCACGATAAGGCTCGAGCTCTACCGCGGCGACCGCGGCGAGAAGCGCGGCCTCTTCACCGCGACCAGAAAGGTGCGGTTCACCGCCGGCCAGACAATACGCACATGGTTCTACGTCTACGCAGACCCGAAGGACAAGCAGCTCCGATGCACCATCACCGCGGGCGAAAATATTATCCGCCCGCGCCCCGCGCGTTTTTATATCAGGTCGGCCGACGACGCGGGCATCGGCTCGCGCTACAGCGGCGGCGCATACCGCATACTTCTCCTGGCGGACGAGAAAGACAGGAAGCGTACGCTTTTAGGAAGCTTTTTCAGGCAGAGCACCAGGCAGGGATACAACGAATACGAGTTCCAGGTTATCAATCCGTGGCGGGAGTCGCATTTCAACTACAACCCCGCATGCCTCCCGGACAGGGTCGAGGGCTACTCCGACATCGACATGATTTTCTGGAACGGGTACGACATCGATTCCCTCAGCCAGAAGCAGCTGCGCGCGCTCGAGATGTGGGTGCGCAAGGGCGGCACGTTTTTCATCTCACCCGACGGGCTCGGCAAGCTCAGGACGAGCAACTTCATAAGGAACCTTATCAAGTTCGAGACGGCACTCGATAAGAAGAAACATGCAAAACAGGTCAAGGAACTTCCGATTTTCATGAAGGAGAGGCGCGGCAGATACTACGGGCGGGAAAACATAAGCGACCCCGGCAAACTTCAGAAGGTCTCCCGCGACAGAGACGAGGAGAAGGAGTTCAAGAAGGACCCGAAGAAGAAAAATTTCACGGTTTACACGCCGCCCATCAGGGACGCGTCCCCCGCGGGCTCGTGGCTGGACAAAGACCTTGTCCGCATGGTCCACTACGGCAACGGGAAGGTGCTTTTTCTCCGGTGGGACATATCGCGCCGCCCCAACGACGGGAGAACCGGGCAACTGCTCCAGGTCGTGCGCACGCTCCTCGCGGAGACGATAATACCCAAGCCCCGGCACAGCGAGTACAGGGACGAAGGCGACGGGATGCGCAGCAAAGAAAGCTACTGCACCATGCTCGACTCGCCCGCGGCCAGGCTGCCGCACCTCGCGCTCATCGGCGGGCTCGTCATCTTCTACATCGTCATCGTCGGCCCCATCAATTACGCGCTGCTGCGCCGCATGGACAAGCGAATTTTCATCCCCGTCACCATCCCGCTCATCGTCGTCGGGTACTGCATCGTCATCACGGCGGCGGGTTACTTCACCAAGGGCTTTACGTCGCTTCGAAGGAAAGTCACCGTCGTCAGGCTTCCCAACATGCGCTCGCCGAAGTTCGCGACGGTGAAAACGTACTTCTCCATCTTCTCCTCGGGCGAGACCTCGTTCGCGCCGGGGATATCGCCCAAAGGGGTCGGCTTCCGCATCTTCAAGACCGACAAGGCCGTACAGGACACGCCGGTCGTGATGGAGCAGGACGCCACGGGATGGCGCTACCAGAACGTGAGGCTTATCAACTGGTCGAGCGCGTATTTCACCGCGGGTGCCATGCTCGACGTGGGCGAAGTCAGGGGCGATAAAAAGAAGACCGGCCGCATAACCCGGAGCACGGAAGATGACGACAGGGGCATAGCAAGGACGATGATTATAAGAAACGGCACCAGGTTCTCCTTCTCGGGCGCGATAATACGCCTCTCCGGCAGTGAGTTTATCCTCCTCCGCAGGCTGCTCCCGGCCTACTCCGAAATCAATATCAACCTGAAAATAGCCAGGGCGAACGCCAAGAGCAAGCCCATCGACGCTATAAAGGAATACTTCGACAACAGGAACGACAAGTACGAATCCGACGCCCTGAGCAGGCTGAAAATCGCGGAGGATTCCGACTCGAGGGAGTTCTTCGGCTTCCTCGAGCACGACCCGCTCTCGATAAGCTCCGAAGGCGTAATAAGCGAGAAGGATTTCCGCATCCTGGTCACGAACCTCCCGGACGTCTCAGGCGAATGGGAGGAGCAGTGATAGACGTCGTCAAACTCAGGAAATATTTCCCCGGCGTGAAGGCGGTCAACGGTATCACCTTCCACGTCAACCAGGGGGATATCTTCGGCTTCATCGGCCCCAACGGCGCGGGGAAGACGACGACGATAAGGATTCTCTCCACCCTCTCCGAGCCGACGAGCGGCGAGGTCTTCGTCGACGGGCTCGACTGCGTGAACGAGCCGGAAAAGGTCCGGCAGATCATCGGCTACATGCCCGACTACTTCGGCGTTTACGAGGACGTGCGCGTGTGGGAATACCTGGACTTCTTCGCCGCCGCATACGCCATTCCCCGCGCGCAGAGGAAGTCGCGCATCGAGGCCGTGATGGAGCTTACCGACCTCGAGGACCTCCGCCACCGCATGGTCTCCGACATGTCCAAGGGCATGAGGCAGCGGCTCTGCCTCGCGAAAACGCTCCTGCACGAGCCCAAGGTGCTGATACTCGACGAGCCCGCAAGCGGGCTCGACCCGAGGGCGCGCATCGAAATCCGCGAGCTTCTGAAGGAGCTCGCCGACATGGGCAAGACGATCTTCCTCTCGAGCCATATCCTCACCGAGCTTTCCGACCTCTGCAACACGGTCGGCATAATAGAGCAGGGCAAGCTCCTTGCCGCCGGGAACTGGAAAGACATCGTCAAGGACCTTTCGACGGCCGTATGTTACTGCCTGAGCGTTGCCTCGCGCGGCCCGGAGGCGGCCGAGGCGCTCGGCAGGATGGAGAAGGTGAGTGCGGTCGAGGCCTTCGACGGTGAAATCAACTTCCAGTATTCGGGAAAGATCGAGGAGCTTTACAGGGTCATAAAGGAGCTCGTCGACGCGGAGATTCCGATAACGGCCCTGAAACAGTCGGACGAGAACCTTGAAACGCTCTTCATGCGCGTCACCAACGGTGGAGTCGCGTAGAAAGTATGAAGTGTGAAGTATGAAGGAAGAAGGAATACGGGATAAGGGATAAGGGATAAGGGAACAAGGAAATAAGAATATAAGAGAATGTTTTTATTTATTACCTTATCAACTTATTTCCTTATCCACTTCTTTGTTTAGCGGGCGAGCTTGCTCGCCGCGTTCTTCAATTTACGATTGTTGATTTACGATTGAAAAAATCGAAAATCGAAAATCGAAAATCGAAAATATACTTAGAGATATCCGAATGGACGAGAGCAAAAACCAGGAGCAGGAAAAGAATCCGAAGGCCCCGGCCGTAAAAAAGCGGGGATTACTCTCCAGGTTCATCGACCGGCATCTCCCCACGCTTCGGCTTCTCGGCAGGCTGCGCTCCCCCATATTCATGAAGGAGATGCGGGCCGCGTTTAGGCGCAGGCGGTTCTTCGTCGCCCACACCATCACCGTCTCGGTCATCGGCGTCGTCATCCTCGTCTCGGCGTTCTACTTCGCCGAACAGTCGGGCGGGGGCACGCGGCTCTCGAGCGCACAGGTCGGCGAGAAACTGTTCGAATACTTCATCCTCGTACAGATCCTGCTCACATGCCTCGTCTACCCCGCCTTCGGGTGCACGTCGATAACGGACGAGCGCGCGAACAAGTCGTTCGACCTGCTGGTCACGTCCAACCTCCAGCCGTGGGAAATCGTCTACGGCAAGTTCATCGCAACCTTCGTTTACTCGTCCGTTTTCATTCTCACGACGATACCGTTCGTATGGCTTTCGATGCTGTTCGGCGCCATCACGCCGGGAAAGATCGCGCTCACGTATTTTTTCCTGATACTCTTCTCCATCGTGGTGACGCTTCTTTCGGTATTCGTGTCCAGCCTCTTCGAGAGCCCCTCGAAAGCGGTTATCACGACCTACGGGGCCATGCTGTTCGCGGCCCTGATCTTCTACTTCGCGGGCAACATGCCCGGCGACGCGTCCGCGGCCGAAGCGGCCGAAGGCGCCGGGGCCAGGACCGGAATGTTCGCCGGTGTGGTCGACATGCTTTCGAAAGTAACGGACAAGTTTTCAACCACAGGCACGACCGGTTACCAGCGAACCTACATGTTCCTCTACCCGATGTATTTTTTCCTGACCTTCTGCGCCTTCTTCTTCATGCTCGCGTCCAACCGGCTGAAGCCGCCGTCATACAACCGCTCGACGAGCATGAAGCTGTTCGTGGTTTTCTCGTCGCTTCTTATCATCCTGATTGTTTTCGGGCATTTCTTCGCCGCGTATAAATCGGAATGCAACCAGAAGCTCGAGAAATGCCGCATCGAAACGGGGAGCACCCTGCCCGCGCTCCCGACGAAAGAAGAAATCGAAGACGAGGGTCCCGTAAGAGACCTTTCCAATTCCGCGATCAAGAGGTGGACGGAAAAAACCTGGTACAAGGTCACCTGGCAGGAGAGGCGCTGGAACTGGCCCGACGGCCACGACAAGCCTTACAACCCCAAGAACTGGAAAAAGTACCGCCTGCCCCGCGGGGAAAACAAATGCCCCGACCCCGAGTACAGCTGGAAAAGGGTTGAAAAGAATTACACGGAAAACTTTCTGCCGGCAATCAACATCTGGGGGCTCGAGAAATCGCGTCTCGTTGCGGGGGTGGCCTTTCTTTTCTGTTTTATCACCGTGCTGTTTTTCTCGGGGGAGCCGCTTGTGCCCTCGCTTCGCATACGCACACGCGTATTCCGACTGAGGGGATGGAAGCGGATACTCAAGCCCTTTGCGCCGGGCTCCGCCAACGGCGTCGTATTTTCGCTCGTTTTCTCGGCAGTAATTTTCACCTCCATATCCCTTTATTTCTATTTCGCCGCCGACCTCCATTCGCTCGATTACGAGAACACGGGCCGCGAGTACCGCGGATGGTATTCCTGCATGTACTTCCCGATAGTGTTCTGGATTTTCCTGCTGTTTGTCGCGCAACTCACGCTTTTCCTCTCGACGACCCGCGCGGGACCGCTGTACGGAAAGCTCTTCACCTTCTTCCTGGTGCTGATACTCACGCTTGCGCCGATACTTCCATGGGCCGCGCGCGTGAAAGCGCACTGGTGGACCGGCTACGCCATGTCGCCGATATTCATGATATTTTCCATCTGGAAGCTGCCGTCCATGCAGGAGGATATCCACCTGGTCACCTCAGGCGCGGGCGTATTCGTCTGGTCGATGATCGTGTATTCCTCGCTCGGATTCACGCTCGCCACGATAAACCTCTACCGCCTCCGCAGGCTCGACCCGACACGGCTCAGGTTCCGGGCAGGCGGGCGGCGGCGGCGCAGACTCTCAAAAGAGGAAAGATCGAGAATGGAAGCCGAAAGGCACGAATCCACCCTCATCATCAAAAGCGCAAAACCGTCCGCGAGAACGCCGTCCGCGGCCGAAAAACCCGCCAAAACCACCGACCCGCCGCAGAAATAACATCATGAGGCAGGATACGCAGCTTGACATGCGCTGCTATTTTTTTCCTTCGAACTTGTCAATAGCCTTCAGCATGTCGCCGTGTTTCTGAAGCAGTGCCCTGACCTCTTTAACAAATCCGTCCGACGCGTCCGGGCCAGTCTTTACGCGTACCGTGACGTTATAGCAGAGGTTATGAAGCCTGAAGCTGGGCACTTCCATGGCAGCCGCTAGGCATTTTTCCGGGTCGGAGAAGGCGTACACCCACACGCGGAAAGTTATGAAGCAGCCGTTTTTCCCGAAATCCTCCGGGCGGATACCTCTTTTGGTGGTTGGTCTTGAAAAGTTGTAACTGTAGTACAGGTTTCTTCCCTGGACAGCTTTTTCAGCATCGAAGCCTGTGAGCTCCGGGTATTCGCGGGATATTTCTACCAAACTTGCGGCCAGATTACGGGCGACCATTTCAGGAGTGTAGAATTCCAGACCGCTTTTACGCAGCCGGGCGGCCCGAATCTTCCGAAGCTTGTCAAGTTCCGCCTGAATCTTCCCGCGTGTCGAATCGTTTATATAGTCCAGCCGAAGATAATCTTCCAGATCACTCATTCTTATGGTTTCGGAGTTCAGGGACATCATACCTGTAAGGCACATGCTCATAACAGGAGCTAAGTCGTGGGGTTTGCTTTTGCCTTCAATATCAAGGATGCTGTCGATAAATTTGTTGAGCAGTTTGTGGTCTTCGATACCTTCCATGATCCATCCGCGGCACTGGCTGATCGGGTCACTCAGCAGGGCCTGATTCAGTTTCTTTATGGATTTTTCGTCGCCGATTTTGAAAAGCACGCCATATATTGTCCTTCTGTTTACCCATTCCACACCAGTGTCGACGTTTTCAATGATAAAGTCCCTGTATTTTCCAGTGTAGGTCTTCCTGTCGAATTGAAACAGAAGTTTCAGCATCTTGAACTTGTCGAAAATTTCAAGGCTGCTGTCAGCCGCGCAGGTATTGAGAAATGTAATGTACTTTTTATCGTCATGCTCGGGAACGGGGAACAGGTCGACGAGAATCGAGTCTCTGTATCTATCGTGCAATTCAATAAGACGTGAAGTAGAGACCCTGCCTTTGAGCAGTCTCGGGAAATACCCTTTGTTGATTCCGAGGTCTGCTTCATAGACCTTTATGATATCTTCCGGATCTTTTATCGGAATCTTTTCCCAATACAGGCCGTCGAGGGTGAAATCGATAACAGCGTGCAGGAGATGATTTCTGTGAGCCCGGTATCCCTCCGGGATCTGAAAGCTTGACATATGGCACGGACCCGAGTTCGTAGAGGATGGCTTCGTACTTTCTCAGTTCCTCGTCCGTCGCCTGCCGCTCCGGCGGGTTTACCGGTCTGCGTGCAACCCGGGACGGAGGTTTGCCGGCCTGAGATTTATCCGCCTGCTCTTTATCATCTGCAGAAAACCTGTAGAAGAAGTATCCCGCGGCCGCAAGCAGCAGAATGATAAGAACAATTATTATGGATTTCTTCATTATTTATTCTCCTGTTCTTTCAGTATATTAATCAGTATATTAAGATTTACTGAAAAAAGCAACAATTACCCGGGCATTACGCACATTGCACATTTTTTCTTGATTTCATTCCGTTACTTCTGTATTATCGTTTCCCCTTGATTCGGATAGACCTCTTTTGCCATAACGCAACGGACGGAAGGAGGCAGCAAACATGAAAATCGCCGTACTGGTGAAGCGCGTCGCCGATTCGGAGACGCGCGTGAAAGTCGGCGGCGACGGTACCGCCGTCGACCCCGCAGGCGTGCAGTACGTGATAAATCCATACGATGAAATCGCGGTCGAGCAGGCGCTGCAACTCAAAGCAGGCGCAAGCGCGGGCGGCGAAGTCATCATCGTATGCCTCGGGCCGAAGGACGCGGCAAAGGAAGTCCGAAAGGCGCTCGCCATGACGGCCGACTCCGCCGTCCTCCTCGCCGACGAGATGCCGTACCGCGACTCGTACGGCACGGCGAAGGTGCTGGCCGACGAGCTGAAGGAACTCTCGCCCGACCTCATAATTTCCGGCCGCATCTCGATCGATTCGCAGGTCGGAGCGGTCGCGCCGATGGTCGCGCAGATGCTCGAGATGCCGCTTATCACGGAAGTTTCCTCGCTCAACCTGGAAGGCGAAACTCTGACCTGCGAGCGCGCGTTCGAAGGCGGCAAGGAAGTCGTCGAGGCGAAACTGCCCGCGCTCGTCACCGTGCAGAAGGGCCTCGTCGAGCCGCGGCTGCCCAAACTGCCCGACATAATGAAGGCGAAGAAAAAACCCATGACCGAAAAACCCGCGGCCGAGATCGCGCCGAAGATAAAAGTCCTTTCGATGGAGCTCCCGCCGCCGCGCGCGGGCGGTGAAATCGTCGGTGAAGGCGCCGAAGCCGCGCCGGCGCTGGTCAAGAAGCTCAAGGACGAGGCCGGCGTTCTTTAAATTGAATATTGAGAATTGTAAATTGTAAATTGAATATTAAAAATTGAGAATTGAAAAAATTATCAATTTACAATTGGCAATTTACAATTTTCAATTGAATGACTCGTAACTCGTAACTCGTAACTTCTGCGGAGGAACCTCATGGCCAATATACTTGTTTTCGCGGAACAGCGCGGGGGGAAGTTCAGGGGCGTGGCGTTCGAGGCCGTCAGTGAGGCCGCGCGCCTGAAAGAAGCGCTCGGAGGCGGCGAAGTCACGGCCGTCGTAATCGGCAGCGGCGTAAAGGAAATCGCCGGTACGCTCGCCCACTACGGCGCAGATAAAATCCTCGTCGCTGACGCGGATTTCCTCGCATACTATTCCAACGTCGGCTACGCGCACACCGTCGCAAACGCGGCCAAGTCGGCCGACGCCGACGTCGTCCTCTTCACGGCGAGCGCGATGGGCCGCACGCTCGGACCGGCCGTTGCCGCGCTTCTGGAGACAAGCATCGCGGGCGACTGCACGGCGCTCGAGGTCGACGGCGGGAACCTCGTCGCCACCCGCCCGGTCTACGCGGGGAAGGCGATTATAAAGGTCGGCTTCGAAGGCAAGCCGGCCGTCGCGTCGCTCCGCCCGAAAGTCTTCAGCGCGGGCGAGCCAGACACGTCGAAATCCGCGCCGGTCGAAGACCTCGCCACGACCGTCAGCGGCGGCGATATCAAGGCGATGGTTAAGGACATTGTCGCAGCCGCGGGCGCGAAGATGGACCTGACCGAGGCCGATTTCATCATCGCGGGCGGCCGCGGAATGAAGGGCCCGGAAAACTACAAACTGCTCGAGGAAGTCGCGGACCAGCTCGGCGGCGTCGTGGGCGCGTCGCGCGCCGCGGTCGACGCGGGCTGGCGGCCGCAGACCGACCAGGTCGGACAGACGGGAAAAACCGTTTCGCCCCAGCTTTACATCGCGGTCGGCATCTCGGGCGCTATCCAGCACCTCGCGGGCATGAGCTCGTCGAAGGTGATAGTCGCGATAAACAAGGATCCGGACGCGCCGATTTTCCAGGTCGCGGACTACGGCATCGTCGGCGACCTGTTCGAGGTCGTGCCCGTCCTCAAGGACGAGCTGGCAAAAGTTATCGAGAAATAAGTAACAAAGGAATAATAAAACATATAGCGGCGCAGCTTGCTGCGCGTTAATATATAAGGGTGGGTTTCAAACCCGCCCTTTTATCTTATGAACGATACTGACTTTCTAAAAGACCGCTTTGCGGGGATACTGCTCGGGACGGCTGTCGGGGATTCGCTCGGCCTGCCCGCGGAAGGCATGAGCCGACGGCGGATGAAAAAGATTTTCAAAGGCGAATGGCGGCAGCGCTTCATCCTCGGCCGCGGAATGACGAGCGACGACACAGAGCACGCCTTCTTCGTCGCGCAGGCGCTTCTCAATTATCCCGGCGACCCGAAACTGTTCCAGGAATCGCTTGCGTGGAAACTGCGGCTCTGGCTGCTCGGGCTTCCGGCCGGGGTCGGGTTCGCGACGCTGAGGGCGTGCATCAAGCTCTGGCTCGGGTTTCCACCCGGAAAAAGCGGCGTCTTCTCCGCCGGCAACGGGCCCGCGATGCGCACGGCGATTATCGGCGCGTACTTCCTCGATGACGTGGACGAAATAAAAAAATACGTCCGTGCATCGACCGAGCTTACACACGAAGACCCGAAAGCATTTACCGGCGCACTGGTTGTCACACTGCTCGCATCTTATTCCGTACGCAGGGGCGAGACCGAAAAACCGGACCTTGACGAAGTGATAAAGATAATGGAGCTCTCCGTCGTCCAGGACGACGAGTGGATGGGTATAGTCGAGAAATTCCGCGAAGCAGACGAAAGCGGTTTATCCGTCGTCGAGTTCGCCTTATCCATCGGCGCGGAAAGAGGCGTCTCCGGTTATATCTACCGGACGGTTCCGGTCGCGGTCTACGCGTGGTTCCGGCATTACGGCGATTTCAGAAAGACGCTCGAATCCGTTCTCGACTGCGGGGGTGACACCGACACCGTCGGCGCGATAACCGGCGCACTTGCCGGAGCGGTGACGGGCGCGGACGGAATCCCCGACGAATGGCTGAGCCGGATATGGGAATGGCCGCGCTCAAAAGGCGTTTTGAGAAAAGCTGCAGAAAAACTCGCGGAGCAGAAAAGCGCGGGCCGTCCGCTCGGACAGGTCGGTTATTTCTGGCCGTTTCTCCTGCCGCGTAATATTTTCTTCCTTGTTATCGTCCTGCTCCACGGTTTCCGCCGCCTGTTTCCGCCGTATTAATCAGTCCGACCGATGTTATCCAATCACCTGCCGTATATGACAATTTTCACCACATAATAACAGTTTCCACCACTTCACAGACTGCCATGTTTTCTCGCAACTCTTCATAACTCAATAGGTTGCGGCATTCCGACTAACTGGCACGCGGCTTGAGTTATAAAAGGTAAAAGGAGGCGTATGCCTGGAGCAAATGATGGCAGGAATAATTGCTACAATACTCGGTCTTATCTTTTTCACCCTCATACTGGCTGCCTACTTTCTATGGGCAGACTTCAAGGACAATAAGGGCCCTGATGAAATTGAGAGGCCGAAATCCTCAAGAAAGCTTTTCGGCAATCTGCAGAAGAGGAGAGTGAAACTCCTCACCCGCGAAAAAGAGCTCGTGGAAAGATGCGCCGAGCTGGAAGCGGTGAAGGAGGAAGTGGAAAGGACGAAGAAGGAAATCGGCATCACGCACGATATTGCGGTTGCAGAAATCGAGCTCCGGAGAGTGAAGAAGAAACTGGAGCAGCTCAACCGCGTCCGCAAACAGATGATGCCCGGCGAGAAAAAGAAAAAAGAAGAAAGCGCATAGGTGACGGAAATCCCCCTTTCCTCCCTCGCGTGACTCCCGGTGGTAAGTGATAAGTGATAGGTGATAGGTGATAGGTGATAGGTGATAAGAGATAAGTGATAAAGATTTATTATAATATATAATGCGCGAAGCTATTTAGTCCTTATTAACTTATCACTTATCAACTTATCACTTATTTGCGCGAAGCTCCCTCGCCCTTATTAACTTATCACTTATTAACTTATCACTTATCCTCGCGAAGCTCCGGATAACTGAAGAACCGAACAACCGAACAACCGAAGAACCGGCTCATTCCACAAACACAATGCCGTAGAAATGGGCGGGGTGTTTTTTATTTTTCACGACCTCGATATCGATGCCATTCGCGCGCAATGTCTCGTAGACGTCGATGCCGCAGGCCTCCATGCTCGGCCGGGCGCGCTCGGCGTGGCGGCAGTCCATGCTGTCGACCGCGCACTTCTTGCAGAACAGGCACGACCTTGCCGCAAGCCCCAGCGCCTTGTAATAGCCTGAGAGAAAAATCTCGCGCTCGAGTTTTGCGGCGATGTCTTTTTTTTGCTGGCCGGGATGTTCGAAGAGTATCGCCTTCTTATAACATTTGATTGTTTTCTTCATTTCCTCATCGGTCGGCGTGTGCGGCGGACAGACAAGCGACTTGCCGTAGTCGTGGCAGCCGAACCGGCATTTCAGCCTGACCCACGGCGCAGTCCTGACCGTCGACGCGTTTATCACCTTCGCCGACTTCGCGCCGAGCGCGATTGCCCGTTTGATAAACGTCTTCAGCGCCGGTTTTGGTTTCTTTTTTGCTCCGGTTTTCTTTTTTCCCATCTTATTTCCTCGTTTCCGTCGCAAAACGCGGCGAGCAAGCTCGCCGTATTGTAGGGGCAAGGCATGCCTTGCCCCTACTTACATAACGCGCAGCAAGCTGCGCCGCTAAATATATTAACGTCGCGCAAGCGCGACCGCTAAATATATTTCTTATTTCATCCTTCATCCTTCAGCCTTTATACTTCTTCAAACGTCCTGCCTTGGCGTGAACGCGGTTCGGGCGGTTATATCCCCATCGTCGACGTCGTCTGCGGCGTGGGTGCGGTAGAGCTTGTGTTTGCGGAAGAAAACAAAGTAACAGACGATGGCGGAAAAATAAAAAAACGGGGAAACGGCAAATATGATTGTGAACTCGTAGCCGGTTTCCCGGAAGTGGTGCATTATCTGGCCGCCGACGAACGCGAACGACGAGCGCGCCGCGAACCACGCCATCTGCTTGAACGAGTTCGTTATCGCCTGCTGCTCGGGCGGCACGACCTCCATCGCGAAGTTTGACGCGCTCGAGTGCGTCATGTTCATAAGCGCCTGCCGGACGACGTAGGCGATAATCACGATAAGCGGATCGTATACGATCCCAAGCACGATAAGAAACGGGAGCGACATAAGCTCGGTCGTCACGACCGAGCGGAGCAGGCCGAGTTTCTTCGCCAGCACGGGCGCGAAGATGAAGCCGACCACGGTCGTCGCGCGCCCCATCGCGTAATACATGCTGACATCCTCGGGCGCGGCGCCGAGGCGGGTCTTGAAGTACAGGTTGAGGTACGGTACGAAGAGACCCGAGCCCGCGCCTATGAGGAAATGCGGCAGACAGACCTTGAAGATGGTCATCTTGTTTTTTATATTCCGCAGACGGAAGCTTTTGACCTGTTTCGCATTCGAAAGCTCGTGCTCCCTGATAAGCAGGAAAGGAACGACGGCAAGCAGCGCGGCAAGGCTTCCGCCAAGCAGGACGTAGCGGAAGCCGAGTATCTTCCCGAAATGCATCGCCACCAGCCCGACAAACTCGCCGGCCAGGAGCATTATTCCGATACCGATCGTCATCTGCACGACGCGGTGGAGGCCGAAGACGTAAACCCTCTCCTTCGGCGTGGACGCGCGCATGAACATCGGCGGCCACGAAAGCTGGATGAATCCGGTCGAGATACCCAGGAGCCCGCTCGCGGCGAGGATCAGGAAGTAACTGTTCCCGACGAAAACCTGCCCGGCAAAACCGATGAAAGCGCAGAACGCGGCGATGGCGAGCGCAAACTTCGGCCTGAGCCGTGTGAGTATAATCGCGGCGGGAATGGCAAAGAAAAACGGGCCGATAAGCTGGATGGACTGGAAATGACCTATTATGTCCCGCTGGAAACCGAGCTCTTCGAAATAGAGGTTGCGGAAAGGCTGGTAGATGGACTGCGTTATGCCGAGAAAGAAAGCGGCCAGCATGAAGAGCTGCACGTTCCTCGAAAACATGCGCTCATGTCGGATATAGTCCCGGGCCCCTTTCAGCACCTGCGGCTCCCGCTTCCATTTTATGACTTAAATACATACCGGACGGCACGACTTTCCAACCTTTAATAATACGAAAATAGAATGGGTTGGTCCGGATATTGTAGCGATTTTTCGGGAGAATACAACAGCGGAGATGTAGGGGCAAGGAACACGCGCATGCTGTGCCCCTACAAATTTATTCTTCTTCGCCCGCGTAATAGTCCCACGCGGCGGCCTGGGCCTCGGAATACAGTTTCTTGAACAGCACCCCGCTTTCCATCGAAACCTTTTTTACTGATTCATACTCGGGCGACGCCACGACTATCTCGCCGCCGCGCATCCCCACTTTCACCTCGACCGTTCCCGCAGCCGTATCGACCTCGATTATCTCGCGCTCGAGCTCGCTTCGGGCGATCGGGACGCGCCTGAGACCGAAGGTGGTCGTCGTCTCGAAAATCGCGTCCTCGACCGCGTCCAACTCCTCCGCGGGGACAATCAGGCCGATGATGTGGCCGGGGCGCGATTTCTTCATCACAATCGGCGCAACCCAGACGTCGAGCGCGCCGGCCTCGAAACATTTTTCAAACGCGAGCTCCATCATCTCCGGCGTCATATCGTCGACGTTTACCCGTATCTCGAACATCTCGCCCGCGGCTTCGTCTGTTTCGCCGATAATCAGGCGGCAGGAATTCGGCAGCGGCATGTCGCGGTCGTCGCCCGCGCCGATGCCGACCGCAAGCGTCCTGAACGGAGGCGCATCGCCGGCCTTTTCTGCAAGCGTCGTAACGAGGGCGGCGCCGGTCGGCGTCGTAAGCTCGAACGGAAAACCGGTCATGCGCACCGGAAAGCCTTTTACCAGTTCGAGCGTGGCGGGCGCGGGGACGGGGATCTCGCCGTGCGCACAGTCGACCGTGCCTGTCCCGAGCGAAAAAGATGAAGCGTAGAGTTCTTCAATCCCCATATAGTCGAGCGCGAAGCAGGTGCCGACGATATCGACCATCGCATCGACGGCGCCGGTTTCGTGAAGATGGACTTTCTCCACGTCCTCGCCGTGCGCGGCAGCTTCCGCGGTTGCGAGGTTTCTGAAAACCTCGACAGATTTTTCCGTAATTTCGGCGGGAAGCCCGGCCGAGCTTATTATTGCGACAACGTCCTGGAGCGAGCGGTGCGGCGGTTTGACGCTTCCGTCGATTACCACCTTCAGCCGGGTGGCGGCAAAACCTTTCCGCTTGGTCTTCCCGGCCTCCAGCTCAAACGGCTCGATCTTCAGGCCGGAAAGGCCTTTTCTGAGCTCCCCGACCGGCATGCCCGCGTCGACGAGCGCACCGAGAAACATGTCGCCCGCGATTCCCGACGGCATGTCAAGGTATGCGATTTTCACCTGTTCCTCCGGTATTTTCGTTCTATAAAAACTCACGGCGAAATTTCACGGTAGCCGTCCGCGGCAAAAAAGTCAAGCGAAAAGGCGAGGAGTGCTGGGGTGCCGGGGTGCTGGGGTGCTGGGGTTATCATTTAAAATCAGGAAGGGCGGACATGAATATCCGCCCTCCGCGTTTTTTCCAAGAAGCGCGCAGCAAGCGGCGCGGCTAAATATATTAACGTCGCGCAGACCACACCGGCCACGCGCGACCGCTAAATATATTTTATTTTCCGTATCCCGTATCCCTTATCCCCTACCTTTTCTGGAAGTAGCTTGAATGGACTTCCTTATCCCCGTCAATGGTTCTTATCGCGGCGGCCTTGGAGGATTCGAGCTCAATAATCTTCCTTTTGCCGTGCCTGTCGCTTATGTCGCTCAGGACTTTTTTATCCGACTTCTCCCTGACATCGGTGAGCCACCTGAGCGCTTCGGCCTCGGTGACTTTTTTCTCGATGCATTTGCCGCTTGTGAGTGCTTCCATTACGTACGAGTTGAGGAGCTTGTCCCGCAGCTTCGAAAACAGCTTCGGGCTCCTGAACATGTCGCACGACTCCACCTCGCCGTTTATCACGACGATGAAGCCGACCAGGTTCTTTGACTTTTCAAGGCCCGATTTCAAGGCGTCCATGTATGCCTTGGTTTTTTTCTTGACCTCTTTGCTGTCGTATGCAGCCTTCAGCGTGCTCGTGGGAGTGACTGTCTTCAGAGATTTGTTGGTTTGATCGACTACCGCCCAGTTTGCGCCCTGGTCTTTTTTTATCTGAGCGGCATAACGCTGGGTCGACTTTGCCAACTTCATCGATGCGGCGAACAACATTGTATGGTCGTTAGCCGCGACTTGCCCCCTCCTTCCGGACCACCTGCCGCGCTCGACGCAGAACGAGCTGAGACCCATCTTCGTCTTCGGAGGCACGATAGTGCTCTGCGCCACGATGCGGTCCTGCTTGCCGCCGACGACTATCTCGCCGCCGAGAAGGTAGAGCGGCTTATCCGACTTGTTGTGAATCGAAAGCTCGCTGACCTGGGCGTTCTGCTTCTCGCTTATTTCGACAAGCTTTTCCTCCATCCCCTCGTCGAGGGTCAAATATTCGATACCCTCTTCCACCTCGCGGGCGAGGATGGGAAAGATGGTCAGGTTCTTATAAGTGACGGGAGGGGCAAAGGACAGGTTGCCTTTCTCGTCAAGGGGTTCTATTTTGGCCGAAGGCGCATCCTTTGCCGAAGTCGCATCCTTTTCTGAAAGTGTGTCCTTTTCTGAAGGCGCCTGCTTTGCCGAAGGGTCTTCTTCCGCTGAGAGATTTTTCTCCGGTGAAGGCGCTTTTTTTGCTGTAAGTAAATAAACGGCTGCGCAACCACATATCAGTCCCGCAGCCACCAGGCAGATAATTATTGATTTGCGCATAACTTAACTCCTTTCGAAATCCGGCTTTACATTAAGACACACCTGCAGACAGGCTGTTACAGTTTTCTTCCTTTAATATAGACGCAGAAAGCGGGCGGAGGGTTCAATAAAAAATCGACAGGCAGGAATGCCTGTCGTACCGAAAAGGGAGAAACACTGGCTCGCCCCGGCATGCATGCGCGAATAGTTAAATGCAGAGGCGGGCCGGAAGCCCGCCTCTGCCGCGCTCTCGTTATTAATCCGCATTACTTCTTTTTCTTCTTGAAATAGTTTTCATGGACTTTCAGGCACTTGTAGTATGATTCTATTCCGACCGCGCTCGGGGACGCGGTTTCAACGATCTTCCGCTTTCCGTAGCTGTCGCTCGCCTCCGTGAGGACCTTCGACTCTGATTTCTCCTTGATCTCGGCGAGCCAGTCCAGCACCTCGGCCTCGGTGACTTCCTTCTCGACAGGCTTGCCGCTGGTAAGGGCCTCTATTACGTAGGAGTTGAGGAGCTTGTCCCGCAGCTTGCCAAAAAGCTTCGGGCTCCTGAAAATGTCGCACGACTGGACCTCGCCGTTTATCACGACGACGAAACCGACCAGGTTTCTCGACTTCCCGAGCTCCGCCTTCAACGCATCCATATACGGTTTTGATTTCTTGTCCACATCCTTACTGTCGTATACAGCGCTCAACGTTTCGCTGGCTGTAAAGGTTGCGAAAGAGGCGTTTGTTCTCGAAACTTCAGCCCAGTTGGCGGACTGGTCTTTCTTTATCTGCGCGCTGTAGCGCTGCTTGGTTTTTGAAAGCGCCTTCAGGGATTTAAATTTCGGTTGTGCCAGCTGGCTTGAATCCGGAGGAATCTCATGTGCACCCGCAGTCCGCCGAGCGATAGCAGACCACCTCCCCCGCTCGACGCAGAAAGACTTGAGAGGCATCTTTGCCTTCGGAGGAATAATGGTATTCTGCGCCACGATGCGGTCCTGTTTCCCGCCCACGATTATTTCACCGCCGAGAAGGTATATCGGCCGGTCGGACTTGTTGTGGATGGAGAGCTCGCTGACCTGGGCGCTTTTCTTCTCGGTTATTTCAACCAGTTTCTTATCCATCCCCTCGTCGAGGGTCATGTAGTCGACGGAATCTTCAGATTCGCGGGCGATTATGGGAAAAAGAGTAAGGTTGCTGTGAGTCACCGGCGGCCCGAGCGAAAGCTTGCCCTCGGGGTCCAGCGGCCCGATCTTGCCCGAACTGGTATGGAACATGGCGCAACCGGAAACCGCAAATGAAACCGCAAGAAAGATGATGATTTTCACGCGCATAACTTATTCCTTTCAGAATTCGGCTTTACATTAAGATACATCTGCAGACAGGCTGTTACACTCTTTTTCCTTTAATATAGACGCAGGAAGTGAGCGGAGGGTTCCCTAAAATTCTTTCGGCACTTCGGAACGGACTATTCCTTACCTTTTTTACCGCCGCGGGCGCGGAGAAGTTCAGGAATTTTTTCAAATCCCTGGCATTCGGCGAGGTCGAGCGGCGTCTCACCCAGGTTGTCTTTAATATTGACATCGGCCCCGGCTTCCAGAAGGACTTCCACCATTGTTATCAATCCTGTGTCAGCCGCCCAGTGAAGAGCGGTACGGCCATAAGCTTTTTCTTTTGCATTAATATCTGCGCCTTTTTTCATTAGAATTTTCACAAGCTCGTAATGATCGCCTGCAACGGCCCAGATAAAGGCAGTTCTACCCTGATCGTCCTTGAGGTTTACATCCGCACCTTTTGTAATCAGGTATTTGGCCAGTTCAATATTATCTTTCCTCACCACGATGTTCAGCGGCGGCTCGTTGTCCCGCCCGCCGGCGTTTATGTCGGCGCCCTTCGACAGCAGAAACTCGACAAGGTCTTTCTTCCCGTAATATACGGCGATGAACAGGGCCGAATTGCAGTCAAGGCCTTTCTGGTCAACGTCTGCGCCGGCGGAAAGCAGAGTCTCCACCATGTCTTTTTTTCCGTTACTGGCCGCTATGTGTATCGGGGCGTGGCCTTCGCCGTTTGTCGCTTTCAGGTCCGCGCCCTTTTCCGCGAGCAGGGTCACGAGATTCAAACGCCCCTTTCTCACGGCGTCGTGAAGCGGCGTTATCTCGTTGTCGTCCGTGGCGTTGACGTCCGCGCCCCGCGCGATGAGGAACTTCGCCACGTCGTAACTGCCGAACCACGCGGCCCAGTGGAGCGGTGTTTTCTTGATCGAATCTTCCGCCTCGACGACCGCGCCTTTGGCAACGAAAAGCCGGGCCACTTCCCTGTAGCTGTTTGCGGCGGCCTCGTGCAGCGGCGTCCACTGATGGGTTTCCTTTACATGCTTGCTCATATCGTCGCGGACGTAATGGTCCAGACATATCTGGTAGAGTTCCTGCAGCCGGGGGTGGTTGCGCGTGGGCCGGGCATTCTTGAGCGACAGCGTTGCCGATTCCGGATTTTTCAGGTTTTCCAGGAGCAGGTCGGCCGCGTCCTCGCCCTCGGGGAAGTTTCTGATAAATGCCTCTTTCCCCTTTTTCCCGATGGTCATAAACTTTTTAATAACCAGGATTTTCTCCTTCGCGTCCGCGGCCCGAAACTCGGAGAGGAGAATCTGGATTCGAAGCGGCGTCCAGAACAGCATCCCCGTGATGAGGAGGCCGAAAATTACTATTACTGCAATACCCAGTTTCAGAGGCAGGCTGAGTTTCATGCAACTATTGTATCTTATTTTCGCGGGATTTCAATCACTGGTCATCCGGTCATCCGGTC
>SOJX01000121.1 GCA_004376375.1 Planctomycetota bacterium | reverse complement strand
CGCCACAGAAGATGGTTCGGCAAACGGTCCGGCGTGGACCTGGCGCTCATACCCCCCCTTTCATTCGAGCGAACCTTCGGCGGACAAACCGAGCGGCTGGCCCTGTTCGCACCGGCGGACAGCAACGAGGTAATCGGCACAAGGCCTGAATCCGGCGCCCTGGTTCTTGTCGAGCCGCGGGCGAAGAAGAACTTCGCGCTTACCGATAAATCCAATCGAATAGCCATGTACGCGGGCGGGCTCGGCGACGAGCTCCCGCCCAAAGTCGCCCGAAAGACTGCCATCCACCTCGCCAGGAAAACCCCGGCCGAGCCGACGCGGCGCCTTGTGGTCGGTTACGACGCGTTTGAATTCGTGCGGCGGTGGTACGTGAAATGCCCGGCGGCATCGGCGTGCGGGTACGGCCTGTCGGTGGGAGACTCATGGTACATACCCGGCGGGGAAGTGCTCTACCGGCTGCACCCGGAGAGCGCCAGCCAAAAGCCCGACGCCGTGGACAAGAACGCGTACCCCGACCTCGACAGATTCAGCAAGTCCAGGACCCACCTGCTCGCCGCGCCGGGGCGGGTAATACTCTTCAACAGGCAGGCGCTCCAGTGCTTCAAGGCCGTGCCGGCGGAATAGGGGTCGGTTCCCGAGTCCCGAGTAACGAGTAACGGTCAGGATTTTGAAATTGGAAATTGAATATTGAGTATTGCAAATTGAGTATTGAGTATTGAGAATTTACAATTAACAATTCTCAATTCGCAATAAAAATGACCCCCGACGCATTTCCCTTATCCCTTATCCCCTATCCCTTACCCCGTATTCCCTTGTTTTTATCACGCGCGCAGCAAGCTGCGCGGCTAATTATATATTCTTATTCCCCTCTTCCCCTTTTCCCCTCTTCCCCTCTTCCTCTTTTCCTCCTTTCTTTTTTTCTTCTCCTCACTTCTTAACTTCAACACTTCTTAACTTCAACACACCAGCACTTCAGCACACCAGCACTCACGCACTCCAGCACTTCAACACTCCAGCACTCCAGCACTCCAGCACTTACTTATCCAAAACCTATTGCGGAAAACCGCGCCTGCTGATACAATACGCCGATCCGTATCCTCCAGTAACGTATTACGCGCATCGGGGAGGCTTTCGATGGAACGCGAAGAACTCATCTACGGCTGGAACCGCATACAGGGCCCGGCCAAGATATCATCCGACATCAAGTTCGACGACGAGACGCTGCGCGACGGGCTCCAGTCGCCGTCCGTGAAAGACCCGGAGCTTGACGAAAAAATCAGGTGCGTCCACTACATGGAGCAGCTCGGAATGTTCACCGCCGACCTGGGCCTGCCCGGCGCGGGGCCGGTCGCGCGGGAGCACATCACGCAGATGGTCCAGGAAATCGCCGACAACAAGATGAAGCTCATCCCCAACCTCGCGTGCCGCACCATGGTCAGCGACATCGAGCCCGTCGTGGAGATCCAGCAGAAGACCGGCATCTCGTGCGCGATCGCGATGTTCATCGGCTCGAGCGAGATCCGCAAGGTCGCCGAGGAATGGGACCTCGAGGGCATGCTCAAGACCTCGACCGAGGCCATCGAGTTCTGCAACAAGCACGGGCTGCCGATTATGTACGTTACCGAGGATACCTCCCGCGCGACGCCGGAGACGATAAAGGCCCTCTACACGAACGCTATCGATCACGGCGTGCGCTGGATAACGGTCTGCGACACGGTCGGCTACTCGACCCCGGACGGCATCATCACCCTGATGGGCTTCATAGTCGACGAAGTCGTAAAACCGACGGGCGTCGAAGTCCAGATCGACTGGCACGGGCACCGCGACCGGGGCCTCTCCGTAATCAACTCGCTGTTTGCGGCCGAGTGCGGCGCGTCATGCATCCACGGCACAATCCTCGGCATCGGCGAGCGCGCCGGAAACGCGCCGCTGGACCAGATCCTCGTCAACTGCGCCCTGGAAAACATTATCGACCGCGACCTCACCGTCCTCGGCGATTACGTGAAACACGTCTCAAAAATCACCGGCGTCGAGATACCGGCCGGATACCCCGCCTTCGGGGAAGACGCGTTCCTCACCGGCACCGGCGTACACGCGGCCGCCGTCGTCAAAAGCCTTATGAAAGACGATATCTGGCTCGCCGACCGCGTTTATTCCGCCGTGCCCGCGCACGACTTCGGCCTCGAGCAGAACATCGCCATCGGCCCGATGAGCGGCAAGTGGAACGCGCGCTACTGGCTGAAAAAACACGGCTACGAGGAAAGCCAGGATCTCATAGACAAAATAATGGCTGCGGCCAAGAACGCCAGGCGCCTCCTCACCGACGATGAAATCGAGACCGCAATAAATTGAAACAGGTTTGTAGGTTTGCAGGTGGGTAGGTTAGAAGGTTAGAAGGTTAAGATTATATTCTTATTATTTCCTTCGAACCTTCGAACCTTTGAACTTTCGAACCTGCTAACCTACGGACCTACGAACCTACAAACCTACGAACCTTTTTAAGGAGGCCGCAGTGGACGAATTATTCGACCTTAGCACCGGCAGGCTCAATCTCGAACAGATTGACCTCGTGCTGAAAAACCTTCCGGTCGACATCACGTTCGTCGATGAGAACAACGAAGTGCGCTATTACAGCGACTGCGAGGACAGGATATTCCCGCGCAGCCCCGGAATAATCGGGAGAGAAGTGCAGAACTGCCACCCGCCGGACAGCGTTGACGTCGTAAACAGAATCGTGGAGTCGTTCCGCTCGGGCGAGAAAGACGTTGCCGAGTTCTGGCTGACCTTAGGCGGGAAATTTATTTACATACGTTATTTCGCCGTCCGCGACTCAGACGGGAATTACAAGGGGACCCTCGAAGTCTCGCAGGACGTTACCGGCATCCGGAAGCTTGAGGGCAAAAGAAGATTGCTTGACTGGGATTAAATAAGGTTCGTAGGTTCGAAAGTTCAAAGGTTCGAAGGTTCGAAGGAAATAATAAGAACATAATCTTAACCTTCTAACCTTCTAACTTTCGAACCTTCTAACCTTCCCACCTAAAGAAGCCCGACCTTGGCGCGCACTATGTTGACGAGGTCGCCGCCGAGCGGAAGGATGGGAACCGGCGAAAGGCCAAGCTGCCCGAAATAGCTCTCGGCCAGCCCGTCCGGGACCCGCCCGCGGGGGAAAACCGCGATCCCCACGTTTTCCCAGACGTCAATAACCGCTTTATCAGGCTTTGCGCCCGGGTTGAGCGCAAGCACGTTCACGTCCGCGTTCGGAAGAACCACGCCCAGCGCCACGACGCCCGTGCTCTGGGTGAATTCTTCCCGAATCGACCTTACCACTTCTTCCGCGGATTCTGGATGCACGGCGATTCTGAGCACCTCGGACGCCCCGACGGCCGCCAGCGCAGCCGTGTCGGTGCCTTCGGCGAAAAGTTTCGAGCCTTCGCGCTCAATCCATACGGAGGGCCCCGCCTCGGTGTCGAACTCCACTTTCGCGCCGCCCCAGCCGGCGAAGTGCTGGAGAAGATAGGACGCAACATCGACCGCGCCCGAGCCGAAGTTCGAATCCGCGACGCTTATTACCTTGATTTCACCCGAGTCAGCCATCCGACCGCCTCCGCTTCAGAACATTTCCAGCCTCACGACACAAGAGTATATGAAGAACGCACTCCCCGGTCAAGGAATAAACTGTTTCCCGAATATTGTAGGGGCGAGCTCGTAGCTCGCCCATATTATTGGGCGAGGCGCGGCCTCGCCCCTACAACACGCGGCAGGCGGCGCCGCTAACATTATTTCTTGCCATAGCCGATTTATCCTGATATATTTTATATTACCCACCAAGGAAAGCATAATCACGCAAAGACTTTGCCTCTATGGGCGGGGCCAGATGCGTGGTTATGCGTCCTTGGTGGGATGTGTAGACTGCCGCTGGCTTCCGCCCTTCCTTCAGGGCGATGCAGCACACTGGAATAAAAACCTGGGCCGGGCGACTCGGCAGGAAGATTCTCGACACGCTCTATCCGCGGATATGTCTTGCCTGCGGGTCGAGAGTGAAATCCGACGACGCGCAGTTCGTCTGCCCCGCCTGCCTGGAAAAAATCATCTTTATCGGCGACTCCGGCTGCCGGAAATGCGGCGCGAAAGTCGGCCCCGGCGCCGAAGACAATACCCGCTGCCTTGCCTGCCGGGATTCAACCCTTATCTTCCGCCGCTGCCGCGCCGTCGGGATGTACGACGGCCCGCTCCGCGAGCTGATAATATGCTTCAAGTTCCGCGGTAACCAGCTTGCCGGCATCGACCTCGGCCGGTGGCTTATCGAGCGCCAGGGCGGCGAGGCCGGCGGAACACTCCCCGATGCAATCGTGCCTGTCCCGCTTCACCGTTTACGGAAAAAAGAGCGCGGCTTCGACCAGGCGGAATTCCTTGCACGGCATGTATCGGGAAAAGCGGGCGTATGGCTGGAAAATATGCTCGAGCGCATCCGCGACACCGAGCCGCAGACTTCACTCCCCCCGACCCGGCGGCTGAAAAACGTCAAAGGCGCGTTTGCATTGAAAAGGGATGCGAAAATCGTGGGAAAAAGAATTCTTCTCGTCGACGACGTGATGACGACGGGCGCGACGCTTGCCGAGTGCTCACGCGTCCTGAAAGCCGCCGGCGCCGCCGACATCGAATGCCTCGTCCTCGCCCGCACGACGTATGTGTAAAATTATTGATACTCGCAATAGCGCCAATTGTAGGGGCGCAGCATGCTGCGCCCCTACATATTCCAAATATATTTACCTTTCAATCTTGAAATATGCGCGGCGGACGAGCTTGCCTTTCAGCTTCACGTCGGTCCTCAGCACGCCGCCCGCGGTCTGGATATGATAGCCGACGCCGTGCATGGTTTCCGACTTCGCCATTTCGGGCTCGTTCCCCTGCATGATGAAATCGGCAAGGTCCTGCGCGGTTATTTCCTCCAGCGGTTTCCCGGCCTTCTCATCCTTTTTCTTCCGGTTCACGCCCTCGAGCACGTACGACTTGAGCAGCCTGAACCTGAACTGCTCGGCAAGGCGGGCGTGCGGAAAGATGTCGAGGAAAAGAATCTCGCCGTTTATCGCGCACGCGAAACCGACGATTTCCTTGTCGGAAAGGAACGCCTTCACGAACGCGGACATGGGGTCTTCAACCTTCTTCTCGGCCTTTATGGATGTAAGGTTGTCGCGGAAAGTGCCGGTCGAGTTCAGCGTGCCCATCTTTTTGTTGAGTTTGGCCACGCCTTTCCAGACGTCGCTCTGGGTGTTCGGCTTGCGGTAGACCTGGCGCACGTTGGCGCGCGCATAACGGTAATAAATCTGCAGCGTCAGCGAAGCGAGCGCCGTGACACCGGTGCGCCCGAGGCCTTCGGACTGGCCGACCGGGTCCCACGAGCCGTCCTGACAGATTTTGCCAGCGCGCTGACTCTTCAGGAGCGCTTTCTTGTTGGCTTCGTTCCAGGTCTTCCACTTCGGGCCGCCGATCTGGAACAGCGAATAGGTGCCCCAGAACCAGTATTCGTAATCGACCTTGTCGCACTTCGGCTTGTTATAGTCGGGCAGGCTCGACATGAGGATACTCACCCCCTGTTGTATTGCCTTGGACGTGCGCTTCTGGCCGCAGAAGACGCGGGAAATAATGGCGATAGCGGTGCCCCGCGGCAAGCCGGTTCTACTTTTGTCGTCGGGAGACATTGCCGTGAAGCCGTCTCTTTTATCAGTAACGGAATCGAAGTACTTTACCGCGTTTTCGAAGGCGGCTCTCGGGACGTTGAGCTTTCCCATCCTCGCCGACTTGAGCGCAATCACCGCCCAGCCGGTTGTCAGCGTGTCAGGCTTCGCGCTTTTCGTCCTGCCCCAGCCCGAACCTTTCCGCTGGTTGGCCGTAAGGTAATCCAGCGCCTTGCCCGCGGGGCCCTTGATTGCATTGTCGCGGGTAACCGCGTATACTTCCGCAAGCGCCGAGGTCGCTATCGCGTGCGTGAGGAAATCCTCTTTCCCGTCCCTGCCCTTGAACGAGCCGTCTGTTCCCTGCTGTTTAAGAAGGAATTTCAGGGAACGCGCCACGGTCTTTTTAAAGTAGCCTACCCTGTGCGTCTGGCCGTGGCCGAGAAACGCGAGCAGCGCAAGCGATGTCGCCTCCACGTCTCCAAACCGGACCGCGCTTCCCTCGCACGGCGAGCCCGGGCCTTTGCAGTTCTTCTGGTAACCGTCGGCATCCAGCCTGCCCGAGGGCTTGTCCTGGTGGATATGCAGCCACCGAAGACTGGATACCTGGCTTGACTCCGTCGCGGGGGAACCGCCTTCGCTCGCAAGCGAGCCTTTACCCCATCTCTGGCCGTAGGCGCCGGACGCGCCGCCGCCGACACCGTACGCGTCAACAACCGACGTCGAGTTGAGGTTCTTGTTGCTCAGGTTGTCGAAACTGGTTCCCCGGGCGTTATCTATCACTACCGCTTCCTCATCAATGCCTGCATTGCGGCCCGGTTGCCGGCGGGACGCGTGCGCCAGCGGGCCGAGCTGCTTCTTGTTGCCGCACGAAAACTGGCTGACGACTTTCTGCGGCGGCTTGCGCGGGTTCCAGCGGCCGTGTTCGACGCAGTAAACGGAGACCGAAAACTCTTCATCCTTTTTCGGCGGTACAATTGTGTCGGTCGCGATGATTCTGTCCTGCTTGCCGCCGAAGATTACCTCGCCGCTGAGAAGGAAAACAGGCTTGCCCGAGTTGTTGACAACCTTGACCGAGTTTACCCTGCCGCTGTTGCTGGTTTCCTTGATAAGAAAAGTATTGTCCGCAATAGCCTCCGCAAGGCAGAGCGTTTCGATGGACTCGGGTTTCTTCGCATAGTACAGCGGAAACACGGTAACGTTGCCCGACGTTACCGGGTCGCCGGCAAGCAGGTTTTCATCGACCTTTATCTTGCCGTTTACAGTTTCCAGTGAAGTTTTTTCAGGTTTTGGCTTTTCCGCCGCCTCCTGCTTTGCCGCCGCGGCCGGTTTTTCAGAAGCAGGATTCTCCGCGGCGGGTTGCGGCGCGGGAACCGGCTCATCGCCGGTCTTACCCTCTTCCGCAACAGCCACCTTCTCCTCGACAGGATCTTTCGAAGCGCTTTTCTTCGGCCAGAAGGCCACAACAACGCTTACGGCAATAGCCAGGCAGAGCAGCGTAATTGTCAATTCCAGTAAATGTTTCTTCATTCAGCACCTCCTTTAAATAATAGAATTGCTATATTGACATATATAATCTTATACCGCAATGCTTATTTGTCAAACGCAATCCATATATCCCCAATATCTCAATTGCGCGGTGTGGTTATAACTGCTGGAAGGTGAGGTGGTTAGCAGCCTGGCATAATCGTTAATGGAATTGTCTTGCACGTTACCGGGAGGAAATTCCGTCCTTGTTCTTTTCCCTTTTCTTTCCAAGCTTCTCAAGCGTGTATTTCACATCGCGAAAGAAAAAATACAACAGCAGCGGACCTACCGAGAGCAGACCCAGGACGGTAAATACAAATGAGGTGATTTTCAGAATAGCCAGCGACCACGGGAGGTCGAGATTATATTGCCATGACATGCAGACAGTCCCGCTGGGCTCCCCGTTTTTATACACCTTTATGAGAATATCATCGTCATACCTCGTGAAAATCGAACAGGAACGGTTTGAACCGTCAACAAGCTCAATATCCTTGACCTTTTTGCCGTTCCTGAAAATATGAACATTATATCGGTCTCTGAATTTCTTCCCCGGTGCTGTTCTGAAAAACGTGAAATCCGAATAACATGTATTATATATTTTGAGTTGCTCTCCTTCATTTCCAAATCCCTGATAGGGGAATATCTGCCTGGAACGCCCGACCGAGTATGACTGAAGAAAAGAAGCGTAAGCGGAATCCCGCGACCTCAGGGAATCAAACCATCTGAAATAAAGCCCGTTCGCAAGACCGGCCACCAGCATGAAAACGCCGATAAGCAGGTACAGCTTCCAGAAAAGCGGCACACGCCACCGGGGGTCGGGGGGAGGTTTAGTGTCGTTATCGAAATCCATGATAACGTTTATTCCTTACGACTTGCGACTTGTGACCTGCGGCTATTTCATCGGCCCGATGGGGAAAAGGTATTTCACTTCGTAGTTCTTCGGAAGCGGAAGCAGGTTCGTTATCGCATCGTCGTCGAAGGCGCCGATGGCGACGGTGGCGAGGCCGAGCGCTTCGGCCTGGAGATAGATGTTCTCCCCCATGTGGCCGACGTCCATGTGTGCGTAGCGGCGGCCGCGCTCGCGGTAGCGCGAAGTCGTGCGCCCGTACTCGACGGTGACGACGAGCAGGACGGGCGCGCCCGCCACGCATCCCTGCCCGTAGGCCTTGTCCGCGACTCCCGGAATGAAATTGTCGTCGGAGAGTTTTATCAGGTGGTGTTTCTTTTCGCGGTAACGGTAAAAGCCCGGCGTCAGACCTTCCACGGCGCCGGGCGCGACGGCCGCGAAAAGGTCGAGCGGGTGCATCGCACCGGCCGACGGCGAAGCCTTGAAATTGTCCGACGTACCCGTAATCCCGAGGCCTGACCAGAGGACCTGCCCCACCTCCGCAAGAGTCATCGCGCGGTTGCCGTATTTCCTGCGGCTGCGGCGGTTCGCAATCGCTTCCTCGACCGAGACTTTGCCTTTCAGCTTCGGTTTCGGGAGCTCAATCGGAACCGTTCCCCTCGGCGCGGCTGACATTCCTTAGTCCTTCATGAAATCCCGGGATTTCTTCTTCTTTTCTTCCGTATCCCTTATCCCTTACCCCTTATCCCTTCTTACCGCCCTGCAAGGTCGAGGGTGCGGACGCGGTCCTCGGCAGTGAGGCCGCGCTCGAGCTCGATAAGAGGCACGATATCAACACGCGCGCCCTTGTCGCCTCCGATCGCCGCGGCGCGGGCGAGAAGCTGCTTGTAGCCCTGGATGCGCCCGGACCAGCGCTCCGGTATCGCAGAAACGCCGTGGAGCGCGCCCGCCATGCCGCCGACCATCGCGCCCGTCGAGTCGGTAGCGCCGCCGATGTTTACGACGCTCGTCACCGCTTTCTCGAAATCGGAATAATGGCGCGCGAAAAAGTAGATGGCGCAGATGACCGAGGCGAGGCAGAAAACGCCGGCCGGGTGCGGGCTACCCATTTCGGTGCGGCGGTCGGCGTTCTGGCCGATGAGCTTGATGGCGTCGTCCTCGTCGAAATCAAAGTAACCGGCAAGCGGCTCGATGCACTCGCTTACGTGATGCTCGACGCCGATCCGCGGCGGCTCCAGGACGTCGGCGTACTTATCCACGAGGAATTCTTCGGTCGCACGCGTGTAGCTGAAGACGGCTGAAAGCATTTTCCCCGGGTCAAACATTTCCGGCTTCGTCTTCGCGGCGAACGAGGCAGCCGCCGCAACGGCCGCCGCCGCCGCGATCCCGCGCGGGTCGTGGTGGGTGATAATCCCGCTCTCGCAGACGTGCTTGCGCATCTTCTCGGGCTCGTCGCGGAAGATGACGCCGAACGGCGCGATGCGCATGGCGGCGCCGTTGCCCGCCGTGACGGTCCCGCTTTTTTTCCAGTCCACGCCTTCGAGAAGGTTGCGCGCGGCTTCCCTGAAACCGCCGCCGGCGCCGCGCATAAGGCCGAAGCTGTAGTCTGCCGTGCCCGTTCCCGCGAGCATTGCAAAAGTAGTCGCCGCAAGTACCGGGTTGAAGCCGCCGGTCTTGAGAATCGGCTCGAGAAGCGCGAGCGCAAGCTGGGTATCGTCGGTCCAGAAGCCGGCGGGGCGCGAGTGGCCCATCCACTTCTGTTCCTCGTGCGTCATGATTTCGGTCAGCTCGCCGTTGAAAAAGCGGAGGATTTCCCTGCGCCGCATCCCCTCGCACTGCGCGCCGAGGCAATCGCCCGCGGCGAGTCCGCAGAGGCTTCCGGCCAGGCGGTCGCGTTGAGTTTTATCCACTCCTGTTTCCTTTTATCTGCCCGTAGGGGCAACCCCCCGCGGTTGCCCGTGAACAATTCGGGCAGGCGCAGGGGCCTGCCCCTACATTTTCGGGCGGGTCTGAGATCCGCCCCTACCTTATATAAAAAAAAGCGGTCGAAAGCAAAACTTTTCGACCGCCCGTGTGACCCCGGCGGGATTTGAACCCGCGTTGCGGGGATGAAAACCCCGTGTCCTGGACCTGGCTAGACGACGGGGCCAGGTAATTTCCGGGTGAGGGTAGCAGGGATCGAACCTGCGACCTACTGATTAAAAGTCAGTTGCTCTACCTAACTGAGCTATACCCTCCCAGGCCAACGCCTTGTATATTTTACGAAGTGCGCGATAAAACTCAAGAAAATTCCCTATACAGGACGTTATAAAAATAATTTTATGGCATAAAATCCGGGGGACAATCGGAAGTGATTAATCTTTTTCCTTATCTTTCGGGTCAATCTGATCAAACGGATTCTTCGGCGCCCGGCCGGACTGCTCTGAATCACCGGGAGCCTGCGGAGGCGGCAGCTTTCCCGGCTCGGCGTCGGCGGGCTTGTCGGACACGGCTCCGGGGAGCCGTCTCTCGACCATCTCTTTCAGCTTCTCGATCTGAAGCGCGGACGTGCGCTCCCTGAACTTTTCCAGCCCCTCGGGCGTCATCTGCCGCTCCGGCACGACGACGCCGCCGGAGATGATCAGCGGGAGAACTTCCTCGACGGTCATGTCGAGAAAGACGACGTCTTCCACGCACACAAAGACGACGTAACCGGTAACCGGCGTCGGCGCGGATGGCACGAACACGTTGAGCATCTTCCTCCCGGTGTGGTCCTTGAGCTCGAGGAGTCCGTGTCCGGTAACGAAGCCGAGCTGCCATACGCCCTTTCGCGGGTATTCGACCGCGACGACGTGCGAGTACTCGACTTGCGACTCGCCGAAGACGAACTCGGTCACCTGCTTCGCGTACGGGTAAATCGTCCTGACGAACGGGATGGTGACGATAAGCCTCTCTATCATTCGCCACAGCCTTCGCCCGATAAAGCTCGCCGCGAAAATGCCGATGAAGAATATGCCCAGAATCGCGATAAGGAAACCCGGCAGAACGATATTCTTCCGGATCGCCTCCTTGAACTCTTCCCCCGCCTGCGGTATGGCCTCGAAGTAGTATTCCTCCCTGACGCCCTTGGTGGTCTCGCTCCTGACACGCGTGAAGAATACTCTGTCGATTTCGTACTGGTCCGTTAGAATCCTCTGGCCCCACTCGAACCTCGCCAACGAATACCCGATAAGCTGGTTCACGGGGCCGGCGACGTAACCCCTGAGGAACCCGTACGCGAAAACAATGATATAGACCGTGAGGATGGTCGGGAGCAGCGTCGCGAGCCCCTTCAGGAACAATCGCAATATCGTGCCCCAGGCGGATTTCTTCCCGGTTTTCTTTTCCCTGGCAGGATTCATCTGCCGGACCCCCGTTCGGGCAGCACGCCGCCGCCCTCCACCACCGCCAGAAATTCGTCCTCAGTCAGCAAAGTGACTCCAAGCTTCTCGGCCTTTTTGCGCTTCGAGCCCGCCTCCTCGCCGATTATAAGATAATCGAGGCCCTTTGTCACGGAACTTACGACCGTTCCGCCGTTATTTCGGACCATGTCCTGGAAATACGTGCGAGGCCGCGACAGCTTGCCCGTGATGCAGAAGCTGAAGCCCGTAAGAACGCCGCCCTCGCGCTTCTCTGCTTTGAAAGCAAGGCCGGCCTTCTTAAGACGTTTGATTATATCGAGGTTGCTCTTCGCCGAGAAGAAATCGACAATCGACTGCGCGACCTTCGGGCCGACGTCGTAAAGCGATTCAAGCTCGTCCGCCTTCGCCTTTGCGAGTTTACCTATCGAGCCGAAACTTTCGGCAAGAAGGTCGCCCGTCTGCCGGCCGACGAGCCGGATACCGAGTGCGAAAATAATCCTGCCCAGCGGGCGTTTCTTCGATTCCTCTATCGCGGCAAGCAGGTTATCGGCAGATTTCTCAGCCATGCGCTCGAGGCCGAGAACATCATCGCGCCTGTCCTTCAAGTCATACAGGTCCGCGATATTCCCGACCAGCTTCGCCTCGTAAAGCTGCTCGACCATCTTCGGGCCCAGGCCTTCGATGTCCATCGTGTTTTTGGACGCGAAGTGGCTTATCGCCTCCATCGCCTGCGCCGGGCACGCGATGCTGGTACAGTAGTGATTGACCTCGCCCTCAAGGCGGTCTACAGCCGAGTTGCATACAGGGCATTTCGCCGGCAGCGAATATTTCCGCGCGCCTTTCGGACGTTTTTCCTTAATCACCTGCACGATTTCAGGGATAACGTCACCGGCGCGGCGGATAATAACGGCATCGCCTTCACGCACGTCGAGCCGGTCGATTTCGTCCTGGTTGTGCAGCGTGGCCCGGCTTACCGTAACGCCTCCGACGCGAACCGGCTCGAGGTTCGCAACGGGAGTAAGCGCGCCGGTCCTGCCGACCTGTACCGCTATCTCGTTCACAACCGTCTCGGCTTCCTCAGGCGGGAACTTGTACGCAATCGCCCAGCGGGGATGGTGCCCGGTCGCGCCGAGTTTTTCACGCTCGGAAAAATCATCGACTTTCACGACCATGCCGTCGATTTCATAAAGCAGCTTTTCCCTTTTTTCCAGCATGGCTGCGTAGGATTTCTCAATTTCATTTGCTCCCGTCTTTTTCCACTGGTCGGAAACGGGAAGCCCGAGCCCGGCCAGTGCGTCCAGCATCTCCGCCTGCCCGGAAACGCCAAGGTTTTTTTTCGCCTCAGCGGCGTCATATGCGACGAACGCGAGCGGCCGGGAGCGGGTAACCTCCGGGTCTTTCTGCCGGAGCGAGCCGGATGCCAGGTTGCGCGGATTTACATAGACTTTTTCACCGCGCATGACCTGCTTCGCGTTGAAATCCTCGAAAGCTCTTATCTCCATGTAGATTTCGCCGCGCACATCGAGGTCGAGCGGTTTCCCCAGCTTCTTCGGTATCGCCTTTATCGTTCTCACGTTATCTGTGACGTTCTCCCCGGTTCTGCCGTCGCCGCGCGTCGCCGCCTGGACGAGAGCGCCCTTGCGGTACGTAAGCGAAATCGAAAGCCCGTCCATCTTCGGCTCGACCGTCAGCGCCTTTATCTCACGGCCGAGGTCTTTCTCGACCCGCTTCACCCAGTCCGCCATCTCGTCCGCGTCCATGGCATTGTCGAGCGAAAGCATGGGAGCCGAGTGTTTTACCGGCGCAAAAGTCTCGAGATCGATTGAAACGCCCGGCACCTCGGTCGGGCAGTCGGGGCGCTTGGCGGCGGGGTATTTCTCTAAAAGCTCCAGCAGACTTCGCTCGAGTTTGTCGTACTCGGCGTCGGGGATTTCGGGCGAATCTTCGAGGTAGTAAAAGCGGCGGTAGCGCCAGATTTCTTCGCGAAGCGACTCGATTTCACTCCACGCGTCGTCAGGCACACCGGCCGGAGAAGCCGGTTTTTCACGTTTTGAGGCCGGTTTCCTCGCCATTTCCTCTTCTGACTGAACAGTAAAAATCTTAAAATTATTATCGCGCGCAGCATTATATTCCACCCTACAACCGGTTGCAAGTGAAAACGGAACCGCCCGTGTCCCGTGTCCCGGGTCGTGTGTCATATTACCCGAAAAGGTACTTGACAAATCACCGCGCTTCATGTATATTGAATATTGGATATTCATATAGACGGAGGAGGCCGGTATGATCCGCCGAACTCTGGAAAAGAAGCTCAAATCGGCTGCTTCGCGGTTCCCCGTAGTGTCCGTAACCGGACCGCGTCAGTCAGGCAAAACCACGCTGGTTCAGGCGGCCTTCAAGAATTACGAATATGTTTCCCTTGAGCTTCCGGACCAGAGAGATTTTGCACTCGAAGACCCGCGGGGTTTTTTACGTCAGTTTGACGGCCCCGTCATATTGGATGAAGTCCAGCGGACTCCCGATTTATTCTCATATATCCAGGGTTTTGTGGATGAAAATAGAGACCGGACAGGTCAGTATATTCTTTCGGGGTCGCAGAATTTCCTGCTGCTTCAAAGCATTTCCCAATCGCTGGCGGGGCGGTGTGCCGTGCTCCATCTTTTGCCGTTCTCGCAGGCGGAGCTTGCGGGCAGGCAAGCGATATCCGTTGAAGGCCTCGGTAAAACAGCTCCGAAGAAAGCCAGGCCCCCAAAGCAGAATCTGATGGAAGTATTGTTCACCGGTTTTTATCCCCGAATCCATGACAAAAAAATCCCGCCAAGCGACTGGCTGGGCAGCTATTACGAGACCTATCTTGAGCGGGATGTCCGCAACGTGTTGAATGTCGGCGACCTGGATACCTTCAGCAGGTTTATCCGTCTTTGCGCGGGTCGAAACGGCCAGTTATTGAATCTCTCGGGGCTGGCAAACGACTGCGGCGTTACGCACACAACGGCCAGGCGGTGGATTTCCGTTCTGGAAGCCAGCTTTATTGTCATACTGCTGCGCCCCCACCATAAGAACTTCGGGAAGCGCCTGATCAAAAGCCCGAAGCTTTATTTTCTGGATACGGGCCTTCTATGTTTTCTGCTCAGGATTCAATCTCCGCGGGAGATTTATCATCGCGCAGAGCGGGGAGCCGTCTTTGAGACCTTTGTGATATCCGAGCTGTGCAAGAATTTCATGCACAGGGGGGAACGGCCGCGGTTGAACTTCTGGCGCGACTCGGCCGGTCATGAGATAGACTGCCTGGTCGACCTCGGAATAAACCTTATCCCGGTTGAGGTAAAATCGGCCCAGACCGTCGCATCCGACTTTTTTAAAGGCATTGATTACTGGCGGGACCTGTCCGGTTCGGCGCAAGGCCGGGCCGCACTCATCTATGGGGGAGATAGCGCCTTCCGCCGTAAAGGGGTAGTAGTATACCCATGGTTCGTGCTTTAGGGTAAAAATCGTAGGGGCGAGACGCAGCTCGCCCTCTAATCGAGCGACGCACCGCGTCGCTCCTGCACACCCACCGCAAGCGGCGCCGCTAACTATTTTTACCCCAAATTTCAATTGTCATGTAGTACTACGCCGGTTCGGCCTTGCGGGCGAGCTGTGAGAGGATTTCATCGTTGAGGACGCCGCGGCGGCGCATCTCGATAAGCAGCCGGTTCGCGCGGCGCTGGTCTATGCGCAGAGTCCTGGCGAGCGCCTGGGCGGTAAGCTGCCGTTTGCGGAAAACGGCGTGCAGGGCGTCGTTGTATATTGGATCGTAGGTCCTTGTCTTCGTGGTGCGGCGCCACTCACCCCGCGACAGCCGTGCGCGGTAAAGAGCGCCCGGCACGGTGGGGCGGGCGATCACGCGCTCACGCATCAGCAGATGCAGCAGGTCGTAGGCCCTGAGCTTCGCGATGGCGAACCTGCTCACAAGCATCTCGGCCGTGACGCCGCCTGTCTGTACGGCGAACGTCGCGGCGCGGTCGAAAAGCGAGCCGCGGTGATAGCGCATATCCGTCTCCTAATTAGCTGTCAGCGATCAGCTGTCAGCATTCAGCAAATAACAGATTATTAATAAAATAAAAGGCTGAAAGCTGATAGCTGAATGCTGATAGCCGTCGTACTAACCGGCGTCTTTCATGTCCGGGAACACGGCGCGGGCGACCGAGAGCGTGCCTTCGGCCTCGAGTCTGTCGCGTATCACCTTTGCGCGGCCGGGCGTGAGGTTCAGGACGCGGCGCAGCATGCTGACGCGCGCGTTGCCGGTCGCAAGCACCAGCCTGCGTGCCTCGGCGATGACGGGGTCGTCGTCCGCGGCCGGGATGAAAAGAATTTTTTTCGGATCTGTCGAACGGTTCGGATGCATGTTACATCTCCAATCTTCGAAGAAGTACCGAGTATCGAGTACCGAGTACCGAGTTAAGAATTGTCTTATTTTTACTCGAAACTCGAAACTCGTAACTCGAAACTTAAGAAGTACCGGGTATCGAGTACCGGGTACCGGGAAAGTGTCCTTACGTGAGCCCCTGCTTGAACTTCGCCCACGCTTCCGGGTCCATCATCACTTCACGCGGCTTCCCGTCGCGGGGCGGGCCGACGACGCCCAGCTCGGTAAGCTCGTCCATGAGGTCGCTTGCCTTGTTGAAGCCGACGCCCATTTTGCGCTGCAGGTTCGTGACGGAGCCGCGGCCCGAGTTGACGACCACATCCCCGGCCTTGATTATGTAGGATGAGGAACCGCCTCCACCCGTTGCGCCGCCGATGCCGCCTGTCGCGCCGACGGAATTGGAACCCTCGAAATTAACGAGCTCCTCGTCGAATTCGGGCTCGTTGTACGCTTCCTTGAGGTGCCCTATGATCGCCTCGCAATCCTGCGGGCTGACCCAGCAGCCCTGGCCGCGGACTATGTGAGGCTGCTCCGGGTGACGGAAGAGCATATCGCCGCGGCCGAGAAGTTTTTCAGCGCCCGAATCGTCGAGTATCGTCCGACTGTCGACCCCGCAGGTGACGTTGAAGGCGATGCGCGCGGGCATGTTCGACTTCAGCGTCGTCGAGATGACGTTCGAGTGCGGCTTCTGCGTCGCAAGGACGAGGTGTATGCCGACCGCGCGTGCAATCTGCGCGACGCGGATGAGCGGCGTCTCCGCCTCCCGGTCGTACATGACCATTTCGGCCAGCTCGTCCACGACAATCACTATGTAGGGCATGAAGTACGGGAAGCCGTGCTTCTCGTTTTCCCCCAGCATGCCGTATATCTTCTGTTTTCCGAGCTTGTTGAACTGCTGGATGTTTTTCACGCCCACGCGTTTCATGTGCGCGTAGCGCTCTTCCACCTTCTTTATCGCCCACTCGAGCATGGAAAACGCTTTGCCGCAGTCGTCCACGATCGGGTGCATCAGGTGCGGCAGGTCCGCGTAGACGGTAAGCTCGACCCGCTTCGGGTCGATGATGATCAATTTGACCTCGTCCGGGCTGAAGCGCATCAGGAGCGACATCATTATCGAGTTCAGGCAGATGGACTTGCCCGAGCCGGTCGTGCCCGCGATAAGCAGGTGCGGGAGGCTCGCGAGGTCGGCGATTATCTTGTTGCCGTAGATGTCCTTGCCCAGGAAGACGGGCAGCGTCATCTTTCTGACTTCCGGGTCCCCGTAATCCATTACGTCGCGGAGCACGACCATGTCGCGCTCGGGGTTCGGGACCTGGATGCCGACCGTCGTGCGGCCCGGAAGCGGGAAATCCACGCGCACGCTGGGCACGCCGAGCGCGATTGCGAGGTCGTCCTCGCGGCGGCGGACATGCGCCGCGTACACGCCGGGCGCGAGCTTTATCTCGAACTGGGTTATCACCGGTCCTTTGAGGTAATCCTTCACTTCAGCACGAATCTTGAAGTTCGCAAGCGTCCCCTCGATAATCTCGGTGCAATTGCGGATAAACTCGGCGTCCGCGGTCACATCCCTTGCCGCAGGCGGCTGAAGCAGCTCGGTCGGCGGCGGCGCATACTTGCCCGAGCGTTTCGGCCTGCGCGGTTTTTTCGGCTTCGGCGGTTTCTTTTCCGGTTTCGGCTTTTCTTCGGTTATTTCTCCGGCCGGCTCTGAACCCTCTTCTTCCTTCCCGGCCTTTGCTTTCCTTTTCCACTTACTTATTTTCGACGCTCCGAAAACCGACTCGTCCGGCCCGACGAATGGTGAAGATTTCTCAGCCGGAGTCGCGGTACCCGCGGCGGCTTCGGCCTCTTCACGCGCCTCGGCCCTCCGCTCGCGCCAGTTCCTGTACCGGACGATACCGCTCTTGATAACGTCGTAGAAAAGGAGGTCGGTCGCAAGCGGGAGCGCGACGAGAAAGAACGCAAGCGCGATAAGCATCGCCCCCGTGAAATTGAAACGCGCAAGCAGCAGGCCCTCGGCGAGGTACGTGCCGGTAAAGCCGCCGGTAAGCCTGCCGTAGAAAAAATTCTCGGGGATGAGCAGGCGCTCAATCGTCGCAAGCGCGACAAGAAGCATCAGCCCGCCCAGCACTTTCACCCACGGCGTCTCGAACTTCTTCTTCATGAATATCATTACCGCCCAGCAGCCGGCCAGAAGCACGAAACAGTAGGAGGCCAGCACACCGATATGGGCAAACATGGTATACGCGAACGCGGAGCCCACGACGCCGCAGAGGTTGCTGATAGTCAGGTTCACCGGAGCCTGGGCGGTGCTGGGCCAGTCCGCGGCGTGGAACGTGATAAGCGAAAGAAGGGCGAACAGCGTCACCAGGACAATGAAGATAACCAGTATCTCGCGGATAATCTCTTTCTTGACCACGAATTCTCCCAGTCTGGCGTAACGGCCCGAATTCAGGTAGGTTATCAGGCAGACGCGTACAGTCCCCGCCTCTCCTTATATAATATGCAACGCCTTTGTGACAATAAGATGAACTTGAAGGGGAAATGTGATGAACGGGCAATTACACATATTGATTTACGATATTTGATACTACGGGAAAAAACATATTATTTAGCGGCGCCGCTTGCGGCGCGTTAATATGTAGGGGCGCAGCATGCTGCGCGTTGAATATGTAGGGGCAAGGCATGCCTTGCCCCTACATTAACGGCGGGCAAGCCCGCCCGCTAAATGTTTGCCATAACGCGGCAGGTATTATTATTTTAACATGGTGTATATGATAAGCCCGAGACCGAGCGGAATGAGGTAGAGCGCGAAAAGCCAGAGCTTGCCGTGCTTCACGACCGCGACCAGGCCGAAAAGGGCGAGAAGGCCGGTCGCAAACGCGGCCAGAAAACCCGTGACGAGAACGCCGGGCGATATCGGGCAGTCCACGATGAGGTGCTTCGCATCGACTGCCGCCGCGCCAAGTATCAGCGGTATCGCCATTACGAACGAAAACTGTGCCGCAAACGAGCGCGTCAAACCGCCCATGACTCCCGCGCCTATCGTCACGCCGCTGCGCGATATCCCCGGCAGAAGCGCCGCCGCCTGGTAGACCCCTATGCGGACCGCATCGTTCAACGTCACGGTCTCGTCGTCGCGGCTGGGTTTGCCGATAAAGCGGGTCAAAAAAAGAATAAAGCCCGTTGCGATAAAGGCCATGCCGACGCAGATCATGCTGGATTTGAAACCTGCGAACGCGTCCTGCCCGTACAGTTTCAGGAAAGCGCCGGCAACGCCCGCGGGGATGCAGCCGACAATGTAAAGCGGAATCAAACGCCTGCGGGTCGTAAAAACTTCTACGATGGCTTTGCGGAAAACTATCACGACCGCGATAAGGGTCGCCACGTGGACCATTACGTCGAACGCCTCGAGCGCCGCGGGCGAAATGCCCAGGTCCATGAAACGCTCGACGACCGCCAGGTGGCCGGAGGAGCTTACCGGCAGGAACTCGGTTATGCCCTGCAGGATTCCCAGTATTATGGCCTGGAGATAAGACATTCAGGTGTTCCGACTAAAGTGTATTGCGGGGAGCAGTCTTTTAGAAGTTTCGAGTTTCAAGTTTCGAGTTTCGAGTTTCGAGTTTCGAGAAAGAACTTAGTTAACAAATACAATTACTCGTTACTCGTTACTCGTTACTCGTTACTTGATACTTGGTACTTGGTACTTGGTACTTGGTACTCAATACTCTGTACTTCTTCCACGGTTCCTTCCCGCAATGACAAGATTAGCACCTTGTAATAGACTCCAATATACTCATCGGCGGGATTCAAGAATACGTGAAACCTGATTTAAAATCGTCCGGGCAATCTCGGTCTTGTCCGTATCGGTAAGGGTCGTGAGAACGTTATCCCGGTCCGCGATGACGGCGGTGGAAGCGGCCTTCCCCATCGCGCTCACCGTGTTGACGACCACGAGGTCGCAGTGCTTTGCGCGGCACTTTTCGAGCCCGCGTTCGATATCGGCCTCGGACGCCTCGAGCGCGAAACCGACGAGCACCTGGTCTTTTTTCATGCCGCCGAGATGCGCGAGAATATCTTCGGTCCGCTCGAGCTCGAGATTGAGAGGTTTCTCACCTTTCTGAATCTTTCCCGCAATCTTTTTCTTCGGCCGGTAATCGGCGACCGCCGCCGCCATCACGACGGCATCCACATCCTCGAAGCGCGATTTCACGGCCTCGGCCATTTCGGCTGCGGACGTAACGGGCACGAACTCGACCCCCGCCGGCGGCGAAAGGTTCGTCGGGCCCGCGACCAGAACGGCCTCGTGGCCGGCGCGGCGGGCCGCCTCCGCTATAACGAACCCCATCCGCCCGCTCGACAGGTTCGATATGAAGCGGACGTCGTCGACGTGTTCTCTTGTGGGGCCGGCTGTAACGAGGATTTTCATGAGATGCCGAGTTTCTCGAGGCAGGCGGCGACAATTTTTTCCGGGTCGGCGAGCCGGCCGATATCGTCGTCTTCGCAGACGAGGCGGCCCGACTCCGGCCCGATAAAAGTTACGCCGCGTTCCTCGAGCGTTTTCAGGTTGGCCTGGGTGGCGGGGTGGCGCCACATGACCGAGTTCATCGCGGGTGCGAAAATAACGGGGACGGTGACGGAAATAAGCGTGCTGGTAAGGAGGTCGTCGGCGATTCCGCCTGCATACTTCGCCATGCAGTTGGCCGTCGCCGGGGCGACGCAGACGAGGTCGGCGCGATCGCGAAGCGAAATATGCGTCGGCGTCAGGTTCTCCGCGGGCGCGAACATCCCGGTATAGACCGGGTTATGCGTCATGGAGGCGAGCGTCACCGGGCCGAGGAATTCAGTCGCCGAGGCGGTCATCACCGCGACGACGTCCACGCCCTTTTTCATAAGCGCGGACGCGATAATCGCGCTCTTGTACGCGGCGATGGAGCCGGTAACGCCGAGCAGCACGCATGGTTGACTCATGGCGACATCTCTATGGGTTCGAAGGTTCGAAGGTTCAAAAGTTCAAAGGTTCGAAGGAAATAATAAGAATATAATCTTAACCTTCTAACCTTCTAACCTGCTATTTCTTTCCCTTGATCTTCAGGCCCTTTTCCTCCTCCGCTGCCTCGTCCCCGCCTGTCTTGCGCAGGTGCTCGAGGTATTCTTCCTCCTCGACGAGGGATATCTTGCCCTGGCGGATCTCCTCGATGGCGATATCCATCGGGTTCTCGGTATCGATCTCGACCAGCCTGGGTGCGTTCCTCATGAGCTCGCGAACGCGTTTCTGGATAAGCACGGTAAGCTTGTAACGTCCGCCTATCTTTTCAATTAGTTCTTCGATCAACGAAGGATTCACGGTGTGGTCTCCTCCTCAAATCAGGTGTCAGGTATCAGGTTTCAGGTGTTAGGTTTCAGGTGTCAGGTGTCAGAAAAAATTAATAATATTAAACCTGAAACCTAAAACCTGAAACCTAAAACCTTCTTCGCCCTGCCAGTTCCCGCTCGATAATTTTCTCTATCCCGGCCACGGCCGAATCGATATCGTTTTCACGGTTGACGACGACATGGTCGTACGTCTTTGCCGCGTCCAGCTCCGCCTTTGCGCGCTCGACGCGCGCGTCGCGCCTGGCCTCATCCTCGGTCGCGCGGCGCTCGAGGCGCGAAATCAGCGAATCAGTATCCGGCGGCGCGATAAAAATGTAGCACGCCTCAATCCCGAGCTCTCTCAGGCGCTCTCCCCCTTTTACGTCAATGACGAGGATGATTACCTCGCCGCGCGCGACGGCCTCCCGCACGGGCTTTACCGGAGAGCCGTAAAGGTCGCCGTAGGTTTCAGTATGCTCGAGAAAGAACCCGTCTTCAATCCTGCTTTGAAACTCTTCGGGCGAAATGAACAGGTAATCCACCCCGTCCCGCTCGCCCGGCCGCGGGCGGCGGGTCGTCGCCGTTACGAGCCGCGTCCACGACGAGCGCTCCACCAGCCTGTCCACGACCGTATTCTTTCCGACGCCGCTTGGTCCCGAAAGCACTACGAGAAGACCGGGCCCGTCAAACGTTGCGTCGGCACTCATCCGCCGCTCCTCCGGAACTCTTCTCTTTCTTACCACTAACCACCAGTGGTTTGTCGTTGGTCGTTAGTCGTTAGTGAAGAAAAACCACTAACCACCAACCACTAACCACTATTCAATATTAACCACCTGCTCGCGCAGCTTATCCACGACGGACTTGACGCCCAGGATTACCTGGACAAGCTCGACGTTCTGCGTCTTGGACGACATCGTATTCGCCTCGCGGAACATTTCCTGGACCAGGAACTCGAGGTTCCGCCCGATAACGCCTCCGTCGTTGAAAATCTTTTCAAACTGCGCAAGATGGCTCGAGAGCCTGTCGATTTCCTCGTCAATGTTCGAGCGATCGGCAAAAAGGGCGACCTCGCGCGCAAAGTCGGCGTTCGTGTACGTGACGCCCGAGCCGGCCGTCAACTGGTTTATCCGGTCCGTAAGTTTAACGCGGTACTCCTCGACGACTTTCGGCGCCAGTTTGCGCACCTCGTCGAGCAGGTTCTCGATCTCGCGCTTTTTCGCTATACAACCCTTCCTGAGCTGTTCGCCCTCGGTCCTGCGCATGGTCACGAGGTTGAAAAGCGCTTCGTTGAGCACCTCGAGGACGGCCCCGATCTGCTCGGGCGACATGCTTTTCTGGCGGCTCTCCACCGAGCCCGGAAGGCCCAGAAGCGTATCGACGGAAACGGAATCCGCCTGTGGAACCTCGTGAATCGCACCCGTGCATTCCTCGTAATAACTCTTGACCGCGTTCCAGTTTATCCGGTGCGCCGGCTCGGTCGAAGACGTGTAGCGGACCGTACAGTAGACCGTGCCCCGGCCGACATGCCCGCGTATCGCCCTTTCGATCTCGTTATGGTGAGCGGTCAGATCGTCGGACGTTTTCGTGATAAACTTGAGAAAACGGTTGTTGACGGTACGCAGCTCAATGTCGAGGCGGTACTCTTCCGTCTCCCTCGAGGCGGCGCCGAACCCGGTCATGCTGTGAACTGATGCCATATTGTGCTCTGTGTTACCTGTCTATTTACCCGGCGCTTTTTCAGGCGGAGGTGATTTGGGTGCCCCGCCGGGCCCTTGGCCCGGCTCTTCAGGCCTGGAAGCGCCTTTGTTGGGATCGGCCTCGCCGGTTTCTTCCTCGGTGGCTCTTTCCCCGCCCCCGCCTATCGACTCGCTCGACGCGGGGCGCGGCTGAATATTGGCCGTACCGACGCCGACCTTCGACCACAGCATTCCCAACCCGAGAGAGAGTGCGAAGAAAACTATCACAGCGCCCGCGGTGAAGCGGTTGATCTTCCGCCCGATGGAGGCGCCGAAGGCGGATTCCGAGCCGGAGCCGCCGAACGCGGTCGCCAGCCCGCCGCCTTTTGACTCGTGCAGCAGTATGGCAACAATCATTACTATGCAGGCAAAGATGTAAACGACCAGAAGCAGATAGAAAAGTGTATCCACGTCCTATTCCTCCAACATACTACGCCGGGCCCGCGCCGCCATGTTCGAGCGCTCCCGTGATTATTGCGGCAAAAACGTCCGCTTTCAGGCTCGCGCCGCCGACGAGCGCGCCGTCGATATCGGGGCGGGCGATCAGCTCCGCGACATTCGACGGCTTCACCGAGCCGCCGTACTGGATGCGCACCGACGCGGCGGTCTCGTCCCCGTATTTTTCCTTCAGCCAGCCGCGGATAAACGCATGCACATCCTGCGCCTGCTCCGGTGTCGCCGTCTTTCCGGTCCCGATCGCCCATACCGGCTCGTAGGCGATGACGGTCTTCTGCACTTCGTCGGCAGCCAGGTCCCCGAAACCGTGGACAAGCTGATGTTCGACAACGTCGGTCGTGCGGCCGGCCTCCCTCTCGTCCAGTTTTTCGCCTATACAGAGAATCGGCCTCAGACCGGCTTCGAGCGCAGTACAAAGCTTGGAATGTATCAGGTCGTCCTGCTCGCCGAACACGTGCCGGCGCTCGGAGTGGCCCAGGACAACCCACCTTGCGCCCGTGGCCAGCACCATCCGCGCGGAGATTTCACCGGTGAAAGCGCCCTTCGGCTCGTGATGCATGTTCTGCGCGCCGACCTGGACGCCGGAGCCTTCGGCGGCCTCGACAACATCGGCAAGATGCGTCGCGGGCGGACAGACGCCGTACTCGATTCCCTCGAGTCCGCCCAGCTTCTCCGCCAGCTCCTTTACCAGCGCAACGCCCTGCGCCGGAAGAGTATTCATTTTCCAGTTACCGAAAACGACGGGCGTTCTCATTACATCCTCCTCCCGACCGCGGCGGCGATTGGGCGGCAATCATCAACCAGCTTTGCGAAGCGCTCGGGCAGTATGGACTGGTGCCCGTCGCAGCGCGCGCGCTCCGGCCTGTTGTGAACCTCTATCAGCAATCCGTCCGCGCCGGCGGCGACCGCGGCCCGGGAAAGCGGCTCGACCATGCCCCAGTGGCCGGACGCGTGGGACGGATCAACGATAACGGGCAGGTGCGTCTTCAGCTTCAGGCTGGGCACGGCCGCCACGTCAAGAGTATTGCGGAGAGAATCCTCGAACGTTTTTATGCCGCGCTCGCACAGTATGATCTGCTCGTTCCCGGCAGAGAGAATATACTCCGCGCAGAGGAGCAGGCTCTCGAGCGTGGCGTACATGTTGCGCTTGAGCAGGACCGGCTTTCCGGCCTTTCCGGCCTCGATCAGCAGGTTGTAATTCTGCATGTTGCGGGCGCCCACCTGGAGTATGTCGGCGTACCGCGCGACCAGCTCGACGTGACGCGTGTCCGTAACCTCGGTAACGACCGGCATGCCCAGGTCGCGGCCCACCTCGCTCAGGTAAATCAGCGCTTCCTCGCCCAGACCCTGGAACGCGTAGGGCGACGTCCTGTGCTTGTACGCGCCGCCGCGCAAAACGGTCGCGCCCGCCGCATGAACCGCGCCCGCGATGTCGCGGAGCTGCTCGAAGCTCTCGACCGCGCACGGGCCCGCCATCACGACGACGGTCTCGCCGCCTACGACGAGGCGCCCGTCGGCGACTTCCACGAGCGTGTCCTCGTTCCTGAAGCTTCGCGAGGCGAGCAGGTACGGCGTCGAGGTCGCGTGAACCGCCTCGACGCACGAAAAATCCTTGAGCGTATCGGACGCGCCCGGGGGCGCATCGCCCATCGCGCCTATGAGCCTTCGGCCGTTGTCGAGCGTTCTCTGCGCCTTGAGCCCGAGCTCGCGCATCCTTGCGACGAGGGCGTCCGCGTCGGCATCGGTGGCGTCAGGTTTCAGCAATACTATCATCGAGGTCGCACCCCGTCGATCAGACCTGTGTCGGCTCGGCCTTTGGGAAAGACCCGAGCACAACACAATACTCCGACCGCTTCCCGATCATTTCAAGCGCGGCTTTCACCGGCTGTGATTTTCTGTGGCCTTCTATTTCAAGAAAAGCGTAGTGGTCCCAACTGCTCCTGTGCGCAGGGCGCGTCGCGATACGGTTCACGTTTAATTTATATTTCTTCAGCGGCATAAGCACCCTGCTGAGCGTGCCGGGGCGATCGATCAGCGCGAGAAACATCAGTGTTTTGTCGTTCCCGGTCGGTTTTGCATCCTCGCGTCCGATAACGAGAAACCTGATAAACCGGTCGGGATCGTCCTGAACGCGCATTCGGAGGATTTCGAGGTCATAGTAGTCGGCGGCGGCCTGCCCCGCGATGGCGGCACATGAGCGCTTCCTCGAAGCAAGCTCGGCTGCGACCGAAGTCGTCAGAACGAACTGCACCTCCGGGCCGGGCATGTCCCGCTCCAGCAGGACGCGGCAAAGGCTTGCGACGTCCTCCGTGGCGTAAATGCGCTTCACCTTGGTGCGTTTGCTTTTGGCCATCAGGTGCATAATCGGGTTCAGCACGATTTCAGCGGACACCATCAGGCCGAATTCCACGAACAGGTCGAGCGTACGCCGCGCCGTCTCGCAAAAACTGTTTTCAAGGAGCGCGATACCGTGATCTGCGTCTCCGCGGAAAACGTTGAGAAACACGTCTTCCACGCTTTTCATCGGCCTGACGTCGGCTTTCTTACCGAACTGCAGAATGGCGGCCGCGTTCGCAAACGAGCCCGGCGGGCCCATATACCCGACCGATATCTTCTTCTTTTTAGGCATTATCTCACCGCCAAATCCTGCGCCGAATACCCGCCTTTGCGGAGTGAATCCTGAATTTTATATTATACCGACATGTATGTCAAGGCTAAATAGTGCGGAGGAAAGAGTGCTGGGGTGCTGGAGTGCTGGAGTGCTGGAGTGCTGGGGTGCTGGAGTGCTGGGGTTAGTCGAACATCTAACGTCGAACGTCGAACGCCATATATTTAATGGAGAGTGGAAAGAATGCCCGCTTTCCATAAATAATACGACTTTTGACTTTTGACGTTTGACGTTCGACGCTCGACGCTTACGGCAGAGGGATTGCGACCACGCTTGCGTCCCTGATATATGCGGTACCGCTTTGCGGTCGGGAAAACCTTATCCGGAATGTATGCGCACTCGCGTCCAGGGATACCCGCCGCATGCCGGCGAAGGTTGCGCGGTCCTCGCTCCGGATTTGCGGATAGTATTCCATTCTATCGTATTCGGCGCCGTCGAGCTCCCACCATACTTCAACACGGGTCGCATTATCGCCGAAGGCGGACGCTCCCACCTGGCACGAGGCCATGAGGAGATAATCGCCGGGGGCGGCGGGGGTAAAGGCGACACTTGCAGAATTATCAGTAGTCGTTGTGGACTTCTCGCCTGTTTCAAAGTTATATGCATAACCGGTCCACTGCGGATCGCTCAGGCGGAAAGCGGCCATGTGGACCTGTTCTTTATAACTGAAGTAGGAAGCGCTGTCGGAGTAGAAGTAATGGCCGACGTTCACGTCTGTGGGGATCTTGACTTTTATATCATCGAGCGCCATGTCGCTTTCGAAATTAGGCCCGGTCGTGCCCCAGAACCGAAGCATCCTGCCCGCGCCGGCGAAACTGTTCAGATCTACTTCAGTCGAGAACCACTGGTCGCCCTGGTCGCCCGACATGGTCCACGCGCATTCCCAGGCCGCGCCGGTCCAGACCATGAGGCGCAACGTCCCCATGCTAATCCCATACATGTGATAGGCGAATGCCACGCTGCCGTTGGTGAAGTCAAATCCCGAGCTGTTCAGGTCCAGGAAGAAATCATAGTTAAACTGCGAAGTAGCTTCGGTATACACGTACCAGGTGCTGCTGCCGTTGCCGCCGGTAGGGCCGGTGTTGGTTGACGTCGTTGCGCCGCTGAGCCTGCTCCAATCCGCATCGTCACCGGTGCCGTTCACCCAGTTTCCGAGACCGGTCTCGAAATCGTCGTTGGCCAGATACTGAATACCAACCGGCCTGAAACCGCTGTGTATGCACCGCTCCTCGGCCGAGCCCAGCGGCGCCCGCGCGCTGAAAGACGCAACTGTTCCGGCAACCATGAGATCAGAGAGTGACTGCGAGTTCGTGTCGGCGCCGAGCCAGTGAGTACTCGAATGCACCAGAAGGTAATCGCTGAGCGTCGTTTCCGTAATCGTCATCTCCGAATGGAGCATGGGGGAAGTCGAGCTGGTCGACTTCTGGCCCACATCCTCGTTCGAGTCATAGTTCGCCGTAGGCAGTTTTACGGCGACAATGGCCGCGTTCTGCGACTCCACCGGGTACGCCAGGGTGCCGTCCCTTATCTGTATCGCGTACGAATACGAAGTCGTTCCGTCCGCGGTCAGCATGTTCGAGGACATGAAAGAGTGGAAATAGGCACCGTCGCCGTAACATATACTGTTGACCTCGGTCGTTTCGTTATAATAAAGGCGGCACCACGCCTTTTCGGCGGGGTCCGAATGCCTGACCTGTACCGTTGCCACGACAAGGTATGTGCCGGCCTCGAACACGCCTTCCAGGACACAGGCGTTTGTCCAGCTGGGGGAGGCGTTCATAACTACGTTCAGGCGCTCGGCGTAGTAGTCCGTTAATACGGTGCCCGTGCCCGTACCGGTGCCCGTGCCCGTGCCGGTGGAAGTGCTTGTGCCGGTACCTGTGCCCGTAACGAGGATGGGAATGTATACTTTTTTTGTTTTCGTACCGCCGCAGTTCACAGCGACGAGGACGATGCCGAGCGAAAGTGCCAGAAAAATCAGGATAGAATACCTGGGCATGGTCTACCTCCGACAGGATTTCACAACATAATCGGATTAAGATGATGCAACGCCTTTCCCTGTCATGCCGGTCCCGGGTTTCAGCATTGCTCTTATATAATTTAGCAGCACAACATGGTTATGGCAATACAAAACTTGTCTACATCGTTCCGGAATGAACGAATAATCACGCATTCCCTTGTTCCCTTGTTTCCTTATTCCCTTATTTCCTTGTTTCCGTTGCCGCAAATCTGGTAGATTATCGTTGTTGCTCAAACACATGGTTTTAGGAAACCAAAGACAAATCAGAAAATGCCTCCTCAAAAAGAAAAACCCGAACCGTTTCTAAAGTGCCCCAAATGCGAGGTCGAATACCCCGACCATCCGCCGTGGAAGCCGCACTGGAGTTTGTGGATACTCTTGGGAGTTCTCGGTTTCGTTTTTGCTGCGACATTTCTGTATTTGCCACTGATAATAATCGAGATAGTGCTCCGAATAACAATCACCCCGGGTCTTTTCCTTGCTTTTTTCATTGGAAATATCTTATTCTGGATCTTGATTCTTATATTGAATCGTCGCATAGCGTTCAAACGTCGTTGCCCGCACTGCAGAGAAAAATTCGCAGTACCCAAAGAATCACGCCAAGGCCATTACCGCCGTAACCTGCTCCATCCTGTTTATGAATTATTATTGAACGCTTTCCCTACGCTCGGGCAGAGTTCACCTGAGACCGCGCGGCAATCCATAGCATTAATGTGGCTTTGCATCGGGACGATTTTCCTTGCCGCCGCCGTGTATTTTCCACTTAGGTTATGTAACCGGGTAATCGGCATAAACTGGCTGGAACAGTGGGACGTTGTCGGCTCGCTCTGGTTTGACGCCACCGTTGCTTTATTTCTGGTTGGAATTGTATTCGCCCTCGGCTACGGATTGCGCCGTTTTGCCGTAACGCCATTTATCATGTTGATGCTGCTTATCCTGATTTTCTGCGGCAGCTGTTTTGCATTGCTCATTCCCGCACGTGAACACGATATGTTCTGGAATGGATGCAGCGATCTTTCAATAGAAGATTGCCGGAAAACCGGAATGAAGCGCAGGCCTGAATGGTATATCCCGATCTGGCTTCAAAACTCCTCCTATAAAAAAGAACACCGCAAGGAAATAATTGACTATCTTGAAGAAAACCTCAAACCATGGATGGCGCCTGACATTAAACAGTTGATCCGAGATGAACCCGATTGGGAAATAAAAGAGAAGCTCAAGGAAACCCTCAAGAAAGTAGAGCAGCTAAATGAGCGTCCAGACGGATAAAGAGCGTTCGTTTCCACTCGCATGGGCAGGCGCTTTCGTCTTCGCAACCATGCCGGCGCTGCTCTCCGGCCTGATCTGGTATGCCTATGCCGGGTTGTGGCTCTACTACGCAAGCGCGTATGAGATTTCGCCGCCGGTCTTTGTAAAAGCCCACGCATACGCACCATGGCTTGGGATCGCATTAAGCGCGTTATTCTGGGCGCTGCTTATCTTATGGCGAAAGCATGCGCGGATAATTCTCAAAGTGTCGATTACGGTGTTGATTGTGACTCTCCTATACATTGCGGGAATGACTTACTCGCATTATAATACGATTCGCCAGCCGGAATCAGATGCGGCCAGGAGAGAGCTCATATGGGCGGAAATGAAGGGCCTGAACCTTGAGCACGGCGCGAATCCGGACGAAGCCGCGCATTTCCTCCTCGGGAACAAACATCCGCGGGCAAGGTATTATCTCAGCAGAAATATTGATAAGATCGAAGACGCCGAACTACGCAAACGCGTTGAAGAACATTTGAAAAACAATCCAGAGAAAGAGCCTTAATATACATCGATTCACCATCACAATAGAGTATTAAAGATTGCATCAATGAGCCTGTGAGTTTATAATTTCCAAATCGCTATCCCCTTGATGGGAAGACATAAATGGACGCGCTTCGGAAAATCGTACTCAGCCAGGCCCCGCGGCTGCTCGGACTCATGGACCGCGACAGGCACAGCAGAACATACGGCTGCTGCGAGCGGTACTACTGGCACTACAAGCTGCACGACTTCCCGAACTGCCGCTTCCAGGAAATCGGCGAAATACTCGCACTTCTCTACAAGAACGACTTCGAAGGCAACCGCTACTGCGGTAAGGAAAAGGTGCGCGCATGGGCGCTCGCGGCCGCCGAGTTCTGGATAGAGTGGCAGCGGCCGGGCGGCTCCTTCGACGAGGCATACCCGAACGAGCATTCCTTCTGCAGCACCGCGTTCTCGACTCTTTCCGCGGTCCGCACGTGGAAGCTGCTCGGCGCAAAACCGCCGGACCGGCTCGCAAAAACCGGCAAATGGCTGTCGAAAAAGAAAAACGAGAAACGTAACATCTCCAACCAGATGGCCGCGGCCGCGCTCGCTCTTCACGAGCTGTCGCTCCTTACCGGCGAGGGCGACCATAAGCTTGCGGCAAACGCAAAAATCGACCGCATCGTATCCGAGCAGCACAAGTCCGGTTATTTCCTCGAATACGACGGCGGCGACACCGGCTACCAGAGCGTCACGCTTTCCCTGCTCATGCGCTTTCTCGAGCTGGACCCGCGATACGATTTGAAGGAAGCGGTTATCCGCGGCTTCAAGTGGATCGAGCCGAGAATCGACGAGACGGGGAACTGGAGCGCGGCCGGGAACTCGCGGGGAGCGCGTTTCCTTTTCCCGAACGGGTTCGCGCTGAAAAAAAATCCCGTGCTCGAGCGCATCGAACGCGGGCTCGCCGATAACGTGCTGCTCCATCCCGGCTGGATGGACGACCGTTACGCAATCGGCCTGACACTTGATTACCTGCTCGCCTGGCTCGAGCTTTCGGGAAGTGGAGAGAAAAAATAATGGCCAACCGCCCGCGGACACCGATGACTCCGATGCGCCTCGCCGCGTTCAGACTGTTCAACGTCACCTTCGGGCGAATCGGGGCATTCGCGCGCCTGCTTCGGCGAAGGCTGGAGCGAAAGCTCATCTACCGCGGAACTCAGCGCTACGTCCCGAGCTCGAGGTTCTTCCACTTCGACGAACTCGAAGATTAAACGTAGGGGCAAGGCATGCCTTGCCCCCACAATATATAAAAAAAACGCCGCGCAAGCGCGGCCGCAAACAAATTACCTTATGCCTTGTTTCCTTTTTCCCTTTTTCCCTTATTCCCTTATTCCCTTGTTTCCTTGTTTCCTTGTTTCCTTATGCCTAGTCTTCCAGGCCGAGCAGTTTTCTCAGTCCGCCCGAGCTGTCGAGAGTTTCCTTGATTTCAGCAATCGCTTTTCTGGCGGAGATGAGTTCCTGCCTGAGCTTGGTCTCGCGGTCCCTTGAGCCGGACAGCTCACCCTTCAGCGAGGTCTCTCGCTGTCGGAGGCGGCTGAACTCGCGTTCCAGCTTGCGTATCCGGTCGGACTGGAGCGTTTCGCTGATAAGCGCGCGTCGGCGGTAATAAGCGCGCTCGGCCGTGAATATCAGGTCGTCATTTTCGAAAGGCTTCGTCAGATACTCGTCCACGCCGAGCGTAAACGCCCGCTTGAGCGGAAGGTCATCAGGATGATCCGTTACGACGGTTACGGCGGTCTCGCGGAATTCCTTCTGCGTAATCGCAATCAATGCCTTCCCGGAAAGGACGGGCAGGCGAAGCTCCGTGATAAGTATGTGAGGCTGCTCCTCGCGCATCATCTCCAGCGCGACCTGGCCGTTGGGCGCGCTCCGGGCTTTGTAGTCCCGCGCCTTGAAAGCTTCGAGCATGGCCTCGGCTCCCTCGGGCACCTCGGTAACTATAAGAACGCCAAGCTCCTCCCGAATGTCGGCCGGGACAAGCGCGACTTCACGTTGCCGTTCCGTCGCAGTCTGCTCGGCCTCCTCCTCCTCGGTTTTCGCGGAAAGCTGTTCGGCTTTTTCAGATTCCGCTATGCTGTCAAGAAGCCGGGCGTGAAGGTCCCCCAGCAGCCCTTTCGTCTCATCTATCATCTGGTCGAGCCGGTCGGCCCCGTCCCAGATGCCGCTCTCGAGCACAAGCATCTGGAACACGCGGCGGGCGACTTCTTTCGGCTGCGCGGAACGCGGAAGCGCCTCATACTTGCCGCCCACAATCTCCTTCGCCGCTCCTTTCGACTCCTCCAGAACAACGAGCGGCAGCATGCTGGCACGCGCATCGCCCTCGAGGAAATCGCGGAGAAGCTCCGGGGTGCCGGCCACAACGGCGTCAACCCTGTGCCTTCCCAGCATACCCACCGCGGCCGAGGCGTCGCCTGCAGGCAGGACGCCGCATTCCTGCTGCTTGAATTCATGGGCAAGAACACGCTGAAATTCGGCGTCGGCGTCAATGACTAAAACGGAAAACATAAATACCCGGCTCCATTAGTCGTTAGTGGTTAGTCGTTTGTCGTTAGTGAAGAAAAACCACTAACTACTAACCACTAACCACTGTTAGCGGCTGTGACTTTCCATTTCTTATATCGGCACGCCGGGAGACCTTCCTTCAGGAAAAGTAACCTTTCCCCGGTACAAATCATACATGCGGGCGGTCAGAATTGCAAGAGCCGGTTTTCGCGCTTGCGTTGGGCGGGCGCGTCAGCTAAAATATCGCAGAAGGGCAACGTGCTGTTTTCAGGATAACGGAAGATGCCTGACGAACCCAAACGCAGTATCCAGAACTCCGAGCAGTTTATCCGCGACGCGCAATCGCTCAGGGACGCGGCGGAAATCTCGATCGAGGCGATTGAAAGGCTTGAAGACGCGCTGAGGGAAAACAGGCGTCTCCGGCGCGCCCTGAAGCTGCGGGAGCAGGAAATCGACGACATCCGCTTCGAGCTGCACGGGTCGAAGGAAAAGGCGGACCTGTACGCCCGGCTGCACGAAGAAGCGGCCGGCTTCAAACAGGAGCTTCGGGAGCTCAAGGATGCCCGGTCCGACGCGGAATCGCGCTACGAAACCGAGCTGCGTAAACGCGAGCGCCTCGAGCGAAGGCTCTCCGAGACGGAGCAGGTCGAGTTCGACCGCGAGTCAGCGGAGCGCGAAAAAACGGAGCTCGAGCGAAAAGTGGAAAGCCTTACCAGAGAGCTCAAGTCCGTAAACCTGCAGCTCGCGGAAAGGGCGACCGAGCTGACGTCCGCGCAGGAGGAGAAACGCCGTCTCTCCGCCGAAATAGCTGAACATCACAAAGACCTTCACAGCCTTTCCGCCGACCTTTCGCAATCGACGCGCTGGCTCGACGAGGCGCGCGCGGCAAAAAAAAGCCTCGAGAGCGAATGCGAGCGCATAAAGGGCCGCCTCGCCGCGGCAATGGAACGCGAGGCCGACGCCCAGCAGAAATACAAGGCGGCGTTCGAAGAGCGCAAGGGCCTCGCCAAGGAGGTCGAAAAGTTCACACGCGAAGTGGAGCGCCTCAGCGCCAGGATCGCCGACCGCGACGAAACCATTTCCGAGCTCAAAAAGTCGCTTGAAAAGATGCGCGATGATCCCGACGCAGCCCGGCGCGAAGAGGAGCTCAAATCAAAACTCGAAACGCTGGGTGCCAACCACAAGCAGACGGCGGACAAACTCGAAGAGAGGCGAGGCGATATCAAGAAGCTGCGCAAGCAGCTAACCGAACGTGACGGGCGGATAAAAGAAATCAGCGACGCGCTCGAGGCGCTCGGCAAGGTCGAGGACGAATCGCTGAAAACCAGATCCGAGGCCGAAGAAAAATTCAAGGCAATCGACGAGGAACGGAAGAAAATTAAAAAGGAAGCGGAAGAAAATAACCGCAAGCTCAAGGAACAGAAAGAAAAACTTGCCGAATACGAAAAGCAGATTGCCGGATTGAATGAAAACGCCCGGAAGTCAGACGAAGCGGCGAAAGAACGCGACCTGGCCGGGGGCGAGCTCGAGGAAAAGAAAAACGAGCTGGAAAAACTGACAGGAAAGCTCGCCGACTCCGAAAAACTGGTGGAAGAATTAAATAACAAAATCAAGAAGATGGGGAAGACAAAACCCGCCAGCGAGGAGTTGAAAGAAAAACTTGCCGCCTCAAAAGCCGAACATGACGAAATGGCGAAGCAGCACTCCGAAATGGAAAAAAATCTGAACGAAGCCAGGCACAAGATCGATGAGTTGAACAAGCTTGTCGCGGTTCGCAACGAGCGCATAACAGAATTGTCGGAAAAGCTTTCAGCCAGGGGGGCACGCGTGGCAGAGCTGGCCGAAAAGATTGCCGATACAGAGAATAGCGAAGATAAAGCCGCTAAATCCCCTGAAACGACGGAAATGCCGGAAATGCCGGACATGCCCGAACCGCCGGAACCGCCGGAAACGACGGACATGCCGGACATGCCCGAACCGCCCGACCTGCCTGAGCCACCGGCGGAAGGCTCCGGCGACAAAGAGGTTACCGACTTTTTCAACTGACGTGAAGAGCCGCGCCCCGACCCGGCCCGAATAAACTCCCGTTAAAACGAAAGAGAGCAGAGACACACGTCCCTGCTCTCTCTCTTTCGTTTGCGAAGGCTATTTCTTCTTTCTCTTCTTCCTCTTTGCTTTTTTCTTCGGAGCGGCTTTCTTCTTTGCTTTCTTCTTGGTCGCTTTTTTCCGTTTCTTCTTCGGAGCCGCTTTCTTCTTTGCCTGCTTCCTCGGTTTAGCCTTCTTCTTCGCTTTCTTCTTCACCATACCTCACTCCTTTCTGGTCGCTTCGGGTTACCTTCACCCGAATGTTCTTGTTATTATAGTCTTCTACGAATTTTTGTCAAGGCCTTTTCGGTTTCTTGAAAAAAAAATTTCGGCAACGGCGCCCGCCGGTTTTATCGCGGAAAGATTCCGAATTTAAGTTTCGCTTTCAGATTCTTTTTCGAGCGGTTCGCCCGTTTCTATCTCGCCGGACTCGTCAACCTTGAAGATGCGGTTGCCGGTGCCTTCGAGCCCGGGCTTAACCGGCTCGGCCGTCGCGTTGTAACCCGTGTACTTCACGGTCAGCTTGATGCCGTATCCGTCGCGCTCGCCGAGGTCGGTCGGATACAGGTACACACCCTCGTAACGGTTCGGGTCCGCGAGTTCCTCGAGCGTCGCGTACCGTTTGTACTGCGTGAAGAAGTCCTTCTGTGCATCCACGATTCTACCCAGCCGTTCCCGCGCCCTGCCCTCGTTATAATTCCGCACGTCTCCGTGCTTCCAGTTCAGGCGCTTCAGGTTCGACCGCTTCTTGACATCGTCACGCCAGAGGCTGTAGAAATACCTTCTGCAATTCCTCGAGACATGGTCCGCCTGCAGCCGCAAGATCTCGCCGGCGAAACCTTCCGGGCCGGCGGGTTCGATCTGGAGGCATTTGACTATATAGTAGCGTTTCTCGCACAGGAAAGCGGCGAGCCGGTCGCCTTCGAGCTCGGGCGCGGGTTCCTGCTCCATCTCGAGCACTCCCGTCCATTCGCCGGCATTCTGGACCGAGAAAACATGGTTGAGAAGATAATAGGAATCTATGCCGCTGATCGCCTCGAGCTTTCCGCCGAACGCCGCGCGCCGAAGGGAATCGGTCGTCAGCACCTCGACTCCTTTTTCGCGAATCGATTCGTCGAGGCCCTTTTCCTTCTCCAGCGCGACAAAATCCTCAGCGGCTTTTTTTGCGGCCTCGGCGGCCTTCTCAACGATATAAATGCGGCGCGCGTTCTTGCGCACGTTTTCTTCGTCGAGCTTCGGCGTCATGGCCCGGCGGCGCTGGAGGAGCCGGACAATCATCTTCTGTCCTCTGCCGATATCCGTAATGCCGCTGAATACACCGATACGCCCCTTGACAAACAGGTCGGTGACGGCGGTCTGCCGCCCGATGTCTTCAAGCGACCCCGCCCTGAACTCGTCGATCAGCCCCGTGTGAACCGCGGTGAGGCCGCAGTGCCCGGCAAGCTGTTTCACCGTTACGAACTCGACGCCCGATTCGCCGCGGCCCTCCAGGGCGGCGCGGTCCACCTCGGCGGCAAGCGCGGCCGAGAAGTCCGAGAAGGCGTTGTCGAGGGCCTCGCGGGTACGGTCGCGCATCAGCTTGCGCCTGACGTCAGCCTTCACGTCCTCTAACTTCCTGTATATTCTTCCCGGGGGCTTCGGTCTGCGCGGCGGTGCGAGCTTTTTCGCGGGCATCGTACTTTCCCCGCCCGCTTTTTTTTCTTCAGCAGGTTTTTCCTTATCAGCCTTGTCCGGACCGGGCAACTTCGCAGCCGGCTGTTTCTTCTCATCTTTTTTCAGGTCGGGCGCCGGCGGCTCCGTCTTTTCCGGTTTCTCCTGTTCGCCGTCTTTCGGTTTTTCAACAGGCGTGTCGCCTTGAGGAGGCCCGGAAGGCGCCTCTTCCAGGATGGAAAAACTCATGTCCTGCTCAAAAGCGCCGGGCGCCGCGCCCCCGCCCTCGGACGAAGGCTTTTCAGGTTTGGCCGGCTCGGGCGTCTTCCCTTCGGAAGGTTTTTCCTTTTCGGGAGCGGCGTCAGGCTTCTTCTCGACCGGCGGCGCTTCGGGGATTTTTCCTTCGTCTTTTTTCGTCCCGTCTTCCCCGGGTTTTTCTTCCGTTTTCGCCGGTTCCTTGCCCGTCTTTTCAGCATCTTTCTTCTTTGCTTCCTCTTCCAGTTTCTTCAACTCTTCTTCGGCTTTCTTTATCCGCTCCGCGTCCTCCCTTTCCTTCTTGCGCTTTTTTTCTTCTTTCAGCCGTTTATCGCGCTCATCCTGGGCTTCATAATCGATGTAGTCCGTCCTCTTGTGATCCTCGTAGTATTTTTTCAGTTCCTCTTCGGTCGGTTCTCCCTGGAGGTGCAACAGACGCTCCTCGAAGTCGGCGGGTCTTCCGAAAACGTACTGGACGTCTATGCGCTCTTTTTCGGCGAAGTATTTTTCCCTGTTGTCGTCGTAGAAGGCCTGCAGATCCTTTTCCTCCGGCGTAATGGAAGATTTGAAGTCGTTCGACGAGAAACATGCGATTTCGACCTTGCGGCGGTGGAACTGGTCCTGGTACATTTTATAGAGGTCGGCCGTCGTCGCCTTGGCGCTGCCGGCGATAAGGTTCTGAAACTTTTCAAGCCGCATCATCATTCTGCTGCCCGTGAGGTGGTCGGAGACGCGGATGCCGCTGAGGCTGAGAATCCGGAAGTAATCCGCCTCGTCGTATTGAAACCTGCCCAGTTGCTGCTGCTGCTGATCGGGCGGCAGGTTCTGAAACTGCCTCCACATCTGCTCGGCCATCTGCTCGTTGCCCCTGGCGCGTTCGCGAATCCACTGCCGGAGCCTGTAAACGGCGTAGTTGCGCCTCATAGACATCGCGAATTCATATTCGGGAAGGGCGACTCCGAGCCGGTCCATCTCGTATCGCTCGCAGTAATATGCCCATACTTCCTCTTCCGAAACGTCCGGTACATATCCCCGCACCCTTTGCATCAGGATGAGCTCGCTTCGAATGCTCTGATACGCTTCCCCCGTCAACGTATCGCCAAAAATCTCGAAAGCGGCGTTGAACCAGTTCTCGATCACCTGGCCCATCGTAAACGTTATGCCGAACGAGAAAATCAGAATCAGCGCTATCGGCCAGAGGAAGGTCTTCATGTGCTTTCGGAAAAACGAAAAGATTATCGGCCTTTTAACTTTTCCCATAAATTACTCCGGGGCAGGAACTTTCCGTGTTTAATTCCCTATTGTCATGACATTTTAGCAGCGTGTTTGAGCTAATGCAAGTCATTTCGATTGCGGATTTAGAATTGAAAATTGAATATTGAGAATTGCGAATTGAAAATTGAATATTGAGAATTGCGAATTGAAAGAATTATCAATTATCAATTTTCAATTTTCAATTAACAATTAAATGACGTTCGACGCTCGTCAGGCCAAAGTCGGCATCCGCTCGATTATCATGCAACCGCAGGAGGGATCAGCTCCCGAGGAGCGCACGAAGCGGGAGGAATGGAAGCCGTATTTCTTCGCCATTTCGCGGTATTCATCGAAACTTTTCGCGCCGGCGGCGAAGTGTATCCAGTTCGACGGCTGCTCGAAAGCGCCTTTTTTGGGAGGCGCATCCGGCTGCCGGAAAACGTCGGCGATTATTACCCGCCCCATCCGCTTCATCACGCGGGCGAGTTCCTTTATCACCTGCTCGTGGTCCATCAGATGAAAAGAATGGTTGAGTACCGCGGCGTCGATGATGCGGTCGGAAAGCGGAAGCTCCTCCGCCGGTCCGTGCACGAACCTGACGTGCCGAAACCCTTTGTCGGCCGCCCATGCCTTGGCCCGGTCGATAAGATAACCGCAGACGTCTATTCCAAGGACGCGACCGAGCGGGCCGGACGCCACGGCGGCGAAATATGCGTCGGCGCCGATGCCGCACCCGACGTCGAGCACCGCGTCGTTCCGTTTGATGCCGGCGAACGGAATCACGTGCTGCATGCCGGTCGTGAACCTGTAAACGCCGACGGGCAGTATTTTCGAATCGTCCTGCGAGTAGGCGGGGTTGGGCTCACCCTGGCTGAACGCGGCGAGCCTCGCCTGGAGCTCGAAGTATTTCTCGATAACCTCGTGCTTGCCGAGTTTTTTCTCCACCACCTTCTGGTCGAACGAAAGGAGCGCGCTCTGGACCTGGTCGAGCGTAAGGTTAATTTCCCGCGATTTTTCGGGGCACATATTCCGGATTTTAACAATCCGCGTATAAAGTGTAAAGCTAAATATTCCGGTCATACGGAAGTCCTGAGATGAAAAAAAGTTTACATTTGCACCTGCAAACGCTCTAATAATTGTATACTCGGGCATACACGTGACATACTACGAGATAACCATCCTTGCATTCGCCCTGGCAGCTGACGCGTTTTCCGTCGGCGCAAGCGTAGGGCTTACGCATAACCGCGCCTTGCAGATAATGCGCCTGTCGTTCTTCTTCGGTTTTTTCCAGGCGGCAATGCCCTTGATCGGTTTCGCCGCCGGGGCCCTGGTGCTGGTTTATGTCGAGGCCTTCGACCACTGGCTGGCATTCGGCCTGCTCGCGCTTATTGGAATTAAAATGATATACGAATCTTTCAGGGGCGGTGAAGACCACGCCGACGATAAGGATTTGACGACGGGCCTGAGCCTGATAGTGCTGTCCGTCGCGGTAAGTATCGACGCGCTGGCCGCCGGTGTAACTCTCGCGACTTCGAAAGCGCCGCTGGTTTTTTCGATTATTATTATCGGCTCGACGGCGAGCATTGCCACCCTGATAGCAATGCTGTTCGCCAAAACCCTGTCCAGGATAATCGGCAAGAAGTGTGAAGCCGTGGCGGGGGTCGTGCTGATTGCCCTTGGAGTAAAAATTCTGATTGAGCACTATATCAGCAAATAATACTTATCCGCGAATATGGAACCGTCAATAAGTCACAGGACCCGAGCCAATCTTCTACCGTTTAATATTCTGAGCTTTCCGGGTTATCTTGCGTTTGTAGAGGCGCTTTCAAGAACTCCATGCCGGTAAACAACAGGCCGAATATCACGATAACCAGTATTGCCAGCCTGAGGGGGAGGTTCATTGAATTTGTTTCTTCTTCAGTGGCAATCAGGCTCATAAAGTAAATGTAATACAGGTAGAAATAAAGAATGTTACAACTAAAATTGACGTTGTATGTATTAGAGATGAAATCGCTCCGAATCCCAAATGCTTCCTAATGCTTGCAGGCGTCGTCTTGGCCGTAAATAACCAGTAAAGAACTGCATGCCATATTGCTCCGAATATATAACCTCCGGTTACCACAACCGCAACCGTTGGGATATCCAAGGTGACTAAGTACAACCCAAGCCAGAAGTATACTCCGGCAGCTAATGAAGTTATTTTCGAAATCTTTGAGAAATTGTCCGGAGTAATCGAGTAATACTTTTTGACGATTTTCCAATTCAGATACCAACCGAGTAATCCGCCGACGATTAGGCCGGGAATTCCAACTATTATTATTACCCCGACAAGCCAAAGACCGTCTTTTGGGAAAGCACTGAGGCCAAGAGGCAAAAGTAATCCTGTTAATGCCAGCATCATTTCATGCCAGTTTCCATCAACTCCTCCCCCGTCTTCGCGCGGCAGGCGTATGCTTTATCACGCCTGCGGGTTCGGAGGATTAAATCTTCGTAAACTTCATCCTGTAAATCTCGAGCTTCCGGGCAAGGCGACGCGGCGCAATATGGGTCCATATTCTTGAAATATAAATTCCGCAGCGGTCCTTTTCCATTTCGAAGAATCCTTTCTTGATGAAAAGGTTTCTTTTCCTGCCTATGACTCCCGGTCTTAACATAATGCGTATCATCCAGAAGTTCATTTTTACAGGCGTATTACTCTGCCCGGTCAGTGGTTCGATCCAGCGCCACGGAATCCCGAGCATGCCGAACCAGGTGCGGTAGAGAATTCCCTTCGGCGTAGCACGAAGCGTCCACCTTGCCCTGAGCAGCCAGAAGACGTGAATCGTCATCAGGACGCTTGAGGGTATAAACGTTATGAAGAACAGGGCGATAGCCGGGAGATGCGTGATTATTCTGCCACCGTCTTCGACCCTTGTTCCGAGCCGACTCGCTCTTATTTCCAGAAACGCGAGCAGCAAAAGCAGACCCGAGCCCGTCATGACAATGAAGATTACTGCCAGTTTCAGGTTCAAGGCAACCCAGTTCGGCCTGACTTCCAGCAAGGTCCTGTTCTCATCGGGATTTTTCTTATCTGAAGGCATTACCTTTTTCCGAAAGCACAATTTTTTACCATCGCGAACACCAGTACGACACCAATACAAAGTTTCAGGTAGAGTTTCATCTCTTTTTTCTATTCCGGTACCCGGTACTTGGTACTTCTTCTTATATTGTACAGGCAAACGCCAAGAGTGCAAGCGGGGGTAAGTTGTTCTAATTAAAATAAAAGAAACACCGGAAAGGTTGAGCTTTCCGGCGTTTCGGGTGCGGTGGGCGGACGCGGACTCGAACCGCGGACACAGGGATTTTCAGTCCCTTGCTCTACCAACTGAGCTATCCGCCCGTCGCGCAAGTGATTATATAGCCGGTCCCCGGAAACATCAAGCCATTTTTCAACCACTTACTTCCCTTGACGTAAAGACGCCGGGAAAGTATAATGATTGCCCGACTGGGGCAGAAAATCACGAAGACGAAAAACGCTGAAAGGAAATAACATGGAAATCACCGACATCCAGATAAAGGAACTCTGGGAAAAAGAGAGGATAGACTTCGATTACGAGGCGAAAATCTACGAGTGGCTCGGCTTCGTCCAGAAGATGGACCTGCGCGGCCTCGGCAGAATATTGCTCGTAAACTATTCCTCGAATACGGATGAGAAAGAGAACCGCGGAAACTGGATCGAGAAGGAGCGCGGCACCCCCGCCCAGATAGAGCTCTGCGCCGAGCAGATACAGGACAGCCTTTCCGACGACGAGAAAACCGACCCGGAAACCCTCGGCGCGCACCTCGCATTCGAGCTATTCCGCCAGGTCGGTCGAAACTCGATCCAGTTCAAGCACGGCATCACGAAACAAAAGCATGAAGGCTACATGCACGGCTATGCGAAAAAAATCTTTACCGCGAATTTTCCCGGCTGGAAGATTGAAGAAGGAGTACCCAAAAAAGAGTCATGAGTCGTGAGTCATTCAATTGTTAATTGAGAATTGATAATTGGAAATTGAAAATTCTTTCAATTCTCAATATTCAATTCTCAATATTCAATTCTCAATTCGCAATTCTCAATTCTCAATATTCAATTTTCAATTCTAAATCCGCAATCTGCAATCCGCAATCCGAAATTCTTCAGTCTCTCCCCTGGCCCGGCATTATCGAGTTCAGAAACGTAACGTCGGCCGCGCGGAACGACCAGGTTATCGCCGGGTTGAACTCGGTCGACGTATTCATGATATGATCGCTGCCGTCGTCGTGGACAAGGCCGAGCGAGTGGCCGATCTCATGCGCAACGGTCGCGGCGAGGAAGCGGGCGAAATCATCCGGGCCATCGGTCGTGCTTTGCTCGAAAATCGGCGCAAAGACGTTAACGAAAACGCCGACATATTTTCCCAGCGGGTAGCTGAAACCGCTGTTGTTCTCGATATAGAAATTGTTTCCACTGTCGTCGAAGATCGCCCGGCCCAGAGCTGTCTCGCCGCCCACGCCGAGAATCCCTATAACATTGTACGGGTTGGACCCCAGTTGCGTCACCGGGTCCCGGTCGCCCTGAAAAGGTTTGTGTCCGCCGGCCGGCGGTCTTGTCGAGAAACTTATCGGAACGCCGGTGTAATACTGGTTCAGGTAATCGACAGTCGCCACCACGATTTCGTCGGAATTCTGCGACGGCATGCCGGCCGTCTCGAGGGCTGATACCAGGCCGCTCCGGTTGAAGTTCATATACCACTTGTCCGTGTTCGGCGCGTATGTTCCATACTCGATAACCTGCGGCGCAGGCGGAAGTATCAGGGGCGGGTCTTTCCTGTCTTTGGAGCAGCCGGCGCCGAGTACAAGCGACACGGAAATGATAACGACAAGCGAAGCTGACAGGCTCTTTGAAATACGATTCATTTCCAATCCTTACGCGGTGCGGACCCGAGTCGAAACGCCATAATCACAACCATCATAAGGTTAAACACAACACCATTCAAGGAGTTTCGTCTTATCCAGTGGAGGGATCGGTTATATTTGCCCTTGCCTTTTTCGGGTAAAGAGATATAATATTCTGCGCATATAAAATAAATAAAAAATTGCGCCGGTAGCTCAATTGGATAGAGCATCTGACTACGGATCAGAAGGTTGGGGGTTCGACTCCTCTCCGGCGTACTGTGAAGAAATAACGGCTCTCTGTAGATTCCTGCAGAGAGCTGTCTTTCAATATACGGCAAAAGCAAACAGAATGCAGCAATTTCTGACTGTTTTGATGGAACCGGCGCTCAGGATTGGGAGGCAGGCAGAAGCTATTTTTTCTTTTTCTGCTGTTTCTGGATTCTGGCCCAGGTGTCGCGCAGGCCGACCGCGCGGTTGAAAACGGGTTTTTCTTCAGCCGAGTCGGGGTCGACGCAGAAGTAGCCGATGCGCTCGAACTGTATCCGGTCGAAAGGCTTCAGATTTCCGGCGGCAGGCTCTGCTTTGCACGACTTTAATATTTCAAGTGAATCAGGGTTAAGGAAATCCCTGAAGTCCGCGTCCTTCTGCCCGAGAGGGTCTTCGACCGTAAAAAGCTTGTCGTAAAGCCGGACCTCGGCGTCGAGGGCACGTTCGGCCGATACCCAGTGCAGCGTCGACTTGACTTTGCGCCCGTCCGGCGAATCACCGCCGCGGGTTGCAGGGTCGTACGTGCAATGGACCTCAATTACTTCGCCGTTTTCATCTTTTACTACATCGGTGCAGGTAACGAAATATGCGTACCTCAGCCGCACTTCCCGGCCGGGCGACAGGCGGTAAAACTTCTTCGGCGGGTCTTCCATGAAGTCTTCGCGCTCGATATACAATACTTTCGAAAACGGGACCTTGCGCGTACCCGCGTCGGGGTCTTCGGGATTGTTTACCGCGTCGAGCTCCTCGACCTGGCCTTCAGGATAGTTATCGATCACCACTTTGAGCGGGCGAAGGACGCCCATGAAGCGCAGAGAAGTTTTATTCAAATCCTGCCGCACGCAGTGTTCCAGAAGCTCGAGGGAAATCGTGCTGTTGAACTTCGCCACGCCGATGCGCCTGCAGAAACTGCGTATCGATTCCGGCGAGTAGCCGCGTCTCCTTATCCCGCTGATGGTCGGCATACGCGGATCGTCCCAGCCGCTGACGTCTCCCTCCTCCACCAGTCTTATCAGCTTGCGCTTGCTCATTATGGTGTAGGAAAGATTCAGGCGGGCGAACTCGATCTGCTGCGGGTGATAAACGCCCAGCTCGTCGAGGAACCAGTCGTACAGCGGGCGGTGGTTCTCGAACTCCAGCGAGCAGATCGAATGGGTAATTTTCTCGATCGAATCCTCGAGCCCGTGCGCCCAGTCGTACATCGGATAGATGCACCACTTGTCGCCGGTCCGGTGATGCGCGGCGTGCAGAATCCTGTACATGACCGGGTCGCGCATGTTCATGTTCGGGTGCGCCATGTCGATCCTGGCGCGGAGCACTTTCTCCCCGTCCCCGAACTCGCCTGCCTTCATTTTCTCCAGCAGGTTTAGGTTCTCTTCGACCGGGCGGTCGCGGTACGGGCTGTTCTTTCCCGGCGAAGTCAGGGTTCCGCGGTGCTCGCTTATCTCTTCCGCGTTCAGGTCGTCCACGTAAGCCTTGCCGTCTTTCACGAGCTGCACGGCATACTCGTACATCTGGTCGAAATAATCGGACGCGAAATACAGCCTGTCCTCCCAGTCGAAGCCGAGCCATTTTATATCTTCGATAATCGACTGGACGTATTCCTCCCCCTCCCTGGTCGGGTTGGTGTCGTCGAACCTCAGGTTGCACAAACCGCCGTACTGCTCCGCGATGCCGAAATTCAGGCAGATCGCCTTCCCGTGCCCGATGTGGAGGTACCCGTTCGGCTCGGGCGGGAAACGGGTATGCACCCTCCCCTCGTACTTGCCCGTCTTCAGGTCGTCGTCGATTATATCCCGAATAAAATCGCGGCTCTGTTCTTTATCTTCCGTATCCATTTTTCGCTCCTGTCGAAAACAGAGGAGATTATAATCCTTCACGAAACCACAGTCAAGCTTATGCTGAAATCCGGGCATTACCTGTTGAATACCCGGAAGATGATTATTATAATACCTGCTCACAACCTTTATCACACCCGGGACTCAGAAATGAAACACGAGCACCGACCCGAAATCATAGAAGACAAGCACAGCCACGGACACTCCCACGGCCACTCGCACGACCACTCGCACGTCCACCGCGGAACCGAGCGCAAGCGTCTGATGGCGTCCATGATTCTTACCGGGACCACGATGATCGCGGAGGTCGTAGGCGGCATCCTGGTCAACAGCCTTGCGCTGGTAAGCGACGCCGGCCACATGTTCACTCACTTCTTCGCGCTCGCGCTGAGTTACTTCGCGATCCGGCTCGCCTGCAAGCCGTCGACGGACAAGCGCAGTTTCGGCTATTACCGGATAGAAATCCTCGCAGCTTTCATTAACGGGCTCGTGCTGCTCGGCGTTACGGTCTACATCCTTTACGAAGCTGTTGTAAGATTCATAACGCCGGAGAAAATTCTCGAGCTGCCGATGCTTATCATCGCCGTTGTCGGCCTCGTCGTGAACCTGATATCTGCGCTGCTCCTTGCCGGGGTGGGCAAGGACGACCTGAACGTGAAAAGCGCGTTCCTCCACATGGTCGGCGACACCTTATCCTCGGTCGCCATCGTCGGCGGTGCGATAGCAATCCACTTCACCGGCTGGTGGCGGATCGACTCGATACTCAGCGCGCTGATAGCGCTGCTCATAGGAATCTGGTCGTACAAACTGCTGCGGGATTCCATCAACGTCCTCCTGGAAGCGACCCCGAAGCATATCGACGTTGCCGATCTGGAAAAAGTCCTTCAGGAAAAGTTCCCCGATATAAAGGGCTGGCACGACATCCACGTGTGGGAAATAACGTCAAGCATGTACTCCCTCACCGCGCACGCGACCGTCGAGCCCGAAACCAGCATAAAAAGCATCGGCGGGCTGCGGGAAAAAATCGAAACATTTCTCTGCGACGAATACAGGATAGGCCATACCGCGCTCCAGTTCGAAAGCTCCGGCCCCTGCTGCGACGAAACCCACCCGGAAGGCGAAAGCTGCATCGGCGCGGAACCTGCCGAAAATAAGACCTGACCGCAGGAAAACCCCTGTGCCGCAAATCCGCTTGCACGTCCTCCGGTCCATGCTATAATATATTTGCCGAAGATGAGAACTGGAGAATTTGTCATGCGTTTCATAATTTCATTTCTGGTTTTCCTCCTTATTGCATTCTTCACGACGCCCGACGTATTCGCGCAGGGCATCACCTTCGAAGACGAGGAAGAAGAATACGCCGGCATCGACCGCGAAGAGCTTATCGAGCTCATCCTCGAACTCGCGGGCGAGGATGCGGACATCTTCTGCGGCCGCTGGCTCAGGATTCCGATAGAGAAGGAAAACTATTCGCCGGAGACCGCGAGGATCGCGCGCGTCATGGAAACGCGGAAGATTTCAGTCAACTTCAGAGACACCTCCCTGACCGAAGTATTTACATTTATCGCCGACGTTACCGGCCTCAACATCGTCGTCTCCAGCGACCTGAGCGAGATCGACAAGACCGTAAACCTTCAGGTCAAGGACCTGAAAGTAATCAACGTCATCAACCTTATCTGCGACCAGGCGGGCGATGTCTCCTGGAAGTTCCGCGACGACGTGCTTTACATCGGGACGGAAGATGAAGTCCAGGAAGAAAAGACGAACGATTTCATCCTCATCGACCTCGCGGAGTTCCTTATCCGCCCGCCGCACTTCAAGGGACCCGACATCAAGATTTTCAACCCCGAAGAGTAGTAATTCTTAAATAAAAGGGGATAAGGGATACGGGGTAAGGGATAAGGTTTTATTAATTAAATAATGCGCGAAGCTCCTTAGAATCGTGGGACAGGCATTTCTGCCTGTCGGCCGCAGGCGAAGCCTGCGGCAATTAATAAATATAATATAATTTCTTCGCCGGAATGACGTATTGGAATCAAACATTTTTTTCGTGAAATTTCCCCCTTTTTCTGCATAATAATAGTAATATACATAATGTGTCGTATCCGTTCCCTGAAAACCACGTAATCCGTTCGGGGAGGCTGAAATGAAAATGAGAATTGCATTACTGGCGGCGCTTCTGGCCGTCGTTTTTTATTGCGGATGCAGCAGGAAAGACAAGGACAAAATTTACCCGCCGGACCTTTTTATCACCTACGACTGCAAGTACGACAACCCTGCAAACATCGACCCGGAATTAATCGAAGTCGCCGACGCCAACAACGAGTTCGCGTGCGACCTCTACGGCCAGCTCAAGGCCACGGGCGGCAACCTCTTCTTCTCGCCCGCGAGCATCTCGACCGCGCTCTCAATGACATACGCCGGCGCGGTCGGCGACACCGCGACCGAGATGAGAAACACGCTCCGCTTCACGCTCCCCGACGAGGAACTGCATATAAACACCGCCAAGCTCGTCGAAATCCTCGTCACCGATAGAAGCAAAACCCAGCTGGCAATCGCGAACGCGCTCTGGGGGCAGCAGGGATATTCTTTTGTCCAAGCGTTCCTCGACCTGCTCGCCGAGCATTACGAGGCGCCGCTGAACGAGGTCGATTTCATAAGCGCGGCCGAGGCCGCGCGCCAGACCATAAACACATGGGTCGAGGACCAGACCAACGGCAAAATCGTCGACCTGCTCCCGCCGGGCTCGATCGACGCGCTCACGCGGCTCGTGCTCACCAACGCGATCTACTTCAAGAGCGACTGGAAAGAGAAGTTCGACCCGGCCGACACGACGCAGGACACGTTCAACACGTCTTCAACCACGAGCGTGACCGCCGACATGATGCACATGGACCTGCTGGAAGACCAGAAGAAAGTAAACTTCTTCAGCGACGGCGCAGTTTCCGTACTCGAACTCCCGTACGTGAAAGACGTCTTCTCAATGTTCATCTTCCTGCCAAGCGACGCGGACGGGCTCCCGGCGCTGGAAAGCAGCCTGACCTATGCAAACATCACAAGCTGGATAGACAGCATGAGCAAATGCAAGCTCGCCGAGATAGCACTTCCGAAGTTCGAGTTCACAAGCGAGTTTAACCTCAACAGCGTGCTGTCGGCGCTCGGGATGCCGACCGCGTTCGACGAGGGGTTGGCCGACTTTTCCGGCATCAACGGCGGCATCGAGCAACTCTACATTTCAGACGTGGTCCACAAGGCGTGGGTGAAGGTAAACGAGGAAGGCACCGAGGCGGCCGCGGCGACGGGCGTGATAATCGGCACGACAAGCATGCCGCCTTCGTTTATCGTCGACCATCCATTTGTATTCATAATCCGCCACAACGCGAGCGGCACGATTCTCTTCATGGGCCGCGTCGAGGATCCGACGCAATAGGATTTTCGATTTACGATTGTCGATTTTCGATTGAATATCAAAACGCGTCGATCAAACCGGTCTGGTTACGCTCGACAGCTAAACAAATTATCATTTCATACTTCACTCTTCTCTTTTTTCATCCTTCATACTTCATACTTTTTACTTCAGATTATATATCTCTCCGAATTTCGTCTTCAGATAATTCACCAGCGGCTCGATGCTGATCGGCCCGCCGGTGACGCGCTCGACAAGCTCGTGCGTCGTGAACTTGCTGCCGTGCTGCCAGATATTCTCCCTGAGCCAGTCGTACAGGGTACTGAATTTCCCTTTCTCGATTTCCGAACGTATCTCCGGGTGCGCGGCGAGCACGGCCTCGTAGAACTGGGCGTTCATGATATTGCCGAGCGTATAACCCTGGAACCCGCCGCCGATACCGCCGCCGTACCAGTGGATGTCCTGCATGACCCCGTCTTTATCGTCAGGCGGGGTAATGCCAAGCTCTTTCCTGTATCCCTCGTTCCATGCTTCCGGCAGGTCGCGCACCGGCAGGTTGCCTTCCAGAAGCTCAATCTCGAGACCGAAGCGTATCATGACATGCAGGTTGTACGTCACCTCGTCGGCGTAAACCCGGATAAGCGAAGAACTCACCCTGTTAACGGCGCGGTAAAAAGTTTCAAGAGGCACAGAGCCAAGCTGCTCGGGAAAAACTTCCTGAATTCTCGGGTAGAAATAACTCAGGCATCCGCGGCTTCGCCCGACAAGGTTTTCCCACAGCCGCGACTGGCTCTCGTGCACGCCTGACGACGTCCCGCGCCCGAGCGGCGTGCCTTCGAATTCCTTTTTCACTCCCTGCTCGTACATCGCGTGCCCGGACTCGTGCATCGTGGCAAATAGCGCGCCCCTGACATCGTCCTCCAGTACACGCGTTGTAATCCTGACGTCATCAATGGAAAACCGCGTTGCGAACGGGTGCGGCGCCTTGTCTTCGCGGCCGCGGTCAAAATCGTATCCGATCCGTTTCGCCACCTCGAGGCCGAGCATAAGCTGTTTTTCTTCGGGAAAATGCTGACGCGCGCACGAATCGTCAGGCGGCTCCTGCGAAGCGATTTTCTCCGCCAGCGGCACAAGCTCTTTTTTCAGCTCGCCGAAAAGCAGTTTGATGTCCGAAACTTTCATCCCGTAATCGGAATAATCAATCAGCGGGTCCATAACGTGCTCATAGCCGGGGAAATAATCCGCAAGCTGTTGCCTGAGCTCCAGCGATTTCTCGAGGTAAGGCTCCACCATGGAAAAATCGTTTTTCGGCCGCGCCTCCACCCACGCATTACGGGACGAAGCCCCGTGCCGGGCCATTTCCGCCGTAAACGACGGCGGCACTTTGACCGCTTTCTCGTATTTCCGCCTGGTTACACGAATCAGGCTCGCCTCGTCGGAGTCATACGGTTGACTTTCCTCGTACGGCTGAAGGTCATCGAGCAGCTTCCCGATCCCGGGGGAGGAAAACTTTTCATGCGAAAGCCGCCTCAGCAGCGCAAGCTGTCGCGCGCGGGCCGGCCCTCCTCCCGGCGGCATATACGTGTTCTGGTCCCATCCGAGGACCGACGACGCACATTCCAGGTCGTATATCTCCTGCAAACGGTTTTTCAGCTCCTTCAGCTTCTCTTCCATAATTACCTTCCTTTACAGAGAATTACATGCTCCGCTGACCCGACAGCGGGCGATTATACAGGTTCCCGGATTTACTTGCCAATAATCTTTTCCCGTTATATAAACCCGTACGTTGATTATCATATGTAACGCCTCAGTCACGGAGGGATTTGCGGCATTGTAGGGGCACGGCGCGCCGTGCCCCTACATATTACCTCCCGTAACTGAGGTATTACTATCATATACATTATGAAGTTGACTCCGAATGACCGCCGGGTATAATAGTTCCGCCATGATCGATAAAGATACGCTAAACATCCTCGAATTCGATACCGTACGCAGAGAGATCGCGAATTTCGCCTCGAGCGTCCTGGGCCGCTCGGCCGCCCTGGCTGCAATACCGTTTGAAAATTATGAAGAAACGACCGCAGCGCTGCGCGAGACAAGCGAGCTCAAGCGCATCCTCGCCGACGGTAGACGAATCCCCATCCAGGGGCTGCATGACATATCCGGTTATATAAAGGACGCCGTCGATAATAACCGCCCGCTCGAGGCCAAACAGCTCCTCGAGATAGAATCCACCCTTAAGGCTTCAAAGGAACTGCGCGCCTTTTTCCTGCGTCTCGACGAACAGGCCAATCCGGCGCTGCGCGCACTGGGCGAAAAGTGCATCGCCTTCGATAATATAATCGGCTCGATAGAGGATGCAATCGACCGCCGCGGCCGCGTTAGCGACGACGCCTCGCCCCGTCTCTCGGCGCTCAGGCGCGATATCGACGACCTCAAACGCAGCCTCCGCAAGAAAATCGACGGCATCATCCGCCGCCGTAATATCCGCAAATACCTTCAGGACGACAACATCACGCTGCGCGACAACCGTTTCGTCCTGCCCGTAAAGTCCACTAACAAGCAGATGGTGCGCGGCATAATCCACGGAAAATCGCAGAGCGGCGAGACCGTTTTCATCGAGCCGCAGGACATCGTCGCCGAGGGAAACGAGCTTTCCGAGCTCTTCTTCGAGGAGACCGCCGAAGTCACGCGCGTCCTCTGGTCGCTTACGCGATTAATCCTCGCGATACAGAACGAGCTTTCCGGGCTCCGCGAAGTACTCGCGCGGGTGGACCTGACCTATGCAAAATCGCGTTTCGCGCTCGCCCATTTCTGCGATGAGCCGATAATCGCGCGGGAGGGGCCGTTCGAGCTGCACGAGGCAAGACACCCGATCCTGCTGATCCTGGCGAGACAGGCCGCTCTGAAAGACAAGAAAGAAACTTCGGAAGGACTGTTCAGAAGCGCGGTCGTGCCTACAACGATAAAACTCGGGCGCGAATTCGACATGCTCGTTATCACCGGGCCGAACACGGGCGGCAAAACGGTCGCGCTGAAGACCGCGGGCCTCTGCACGGTAATGGCGCTTTCCGGGATGCATATCCCGGCCTCGCGCGACTCGCACATACCTTTTTTCAGAAACATACTCGCCGACATCGGCGACGAACAGTCCATCGAGCAGTCGCTATCCACTTTCTCGAGCCACGTCGCCCACCTGGTCCAGATACTGAAAGACGCGGGACCTGACATGCTCGCGCTTATCGACGAGCTCGGCAGCGGCACAGACCCGGACGAAGGCGCCGCGCTCGGCGAATCGATACTGGACGCGATCCGCGAAAAAGGCGTTAAGACGCTCGTCACGACCCATCTGGGCGCATTGAAATCGTACGCCTACCGCAAGGACCGGGTCGAGAACGCGTCCGTTTCGTTCGACGTCGAAACGCTTGCGCCCACGTTCGTTCTTTCCATCGGCCAGCCCGGCAACTCGAACGCGATCTCCATCGCGGAGCGCCTCGGAATCGACGAGAGCATAATCGCCGCCGCCCGCAAGGGGATGGAGGGGAGCTCAGACGAGGGCCGCGAACTCATCTCCACAATGGAGGAGCTTCGCTCCAAGGCTGAAAAACAGCTCGAAGCCGCACGCGCGACCAGCATGGAAACCGAAGAACTCAAGGATGCCGCCGGAAAGAAGCTCGATGAGCTCGACGCCCGGAAAGAAACTATCGAGCGCGAAGCCGACGCGGAGATCGACAAGCTCCTCACGAAAGCGCGCGAGCGCATCCTCACGCTTTCCCGCGAGCTCAAGAACGCGCCCAAGGCCGTACGGGACGTCGCCGAATCGCTCGAAAAGGCCATCGAGGACGAGATCGTCCACACCCCGCTCGGCCAGAAACGGGACGCTTTCGCCCGCTCGCTCAAGAAGGGCGAGGAAGTCTACGTAATCCCCTTCCGCAAAAGCGGCACCATTACCCGCATCAACAAGGCCAAAGAGCGCGTAACCATCAATATCGACGGGCTTTCAGTGGAAACGGACTTCTCCTCCGTTTCCTGGATCGAAAGCGAAGAATAGACTGGTCATTCGGTCTCTCGGTCCTTCGGTCTCTCGGTCTTTCGGTCTTTTTATTAAATTAAAAATGTGACCGAAGGACCAAAGGACCGAGAGACCAAAGGACCGATATTTTAATTACTACTAAAAAATTCATTGCATGATTGCCGATATATAAGTATCATTAAGGTTAAAGTCACCCCAGGATTATACCGCGACGGAGGAAGCATTGATGGAGCGCCGCTACAGACTGGAAACCAGGACAATCACCGTGCCCAGGCATCTGGCGGAGGCACGCGAGCTCGCGTTCGAAGTATCCCTCTTCGAGACAGTCCTCAAGCGCGAACCGGAAAACGTGGAGGCGATGCTCGCCCTCGGCAACGCGTATACGCGGCGCGGACAGTACGAGGCAGGCCTCAAGATAGACCTGAAACTGGTCGAGCTTCTGCCCGATGACAGCACGGCGCACTACAACCTTGCATGCTCTTACTCGCTGCTTGGAAACGTGGAACAGGCTATCGAGAAGCTGCATGCGGCAATCGAGTTCGGCTACGACGACCCCGAGTTCATGAGGACGGACCCCGACCTCGAAAACTTGCGCCACGACCGCAGATTCGAAGAACTGCTCTCGTTGATGGAGAACTGGGAAACCAGCTAACAAAGTATGAAGTATGAAGGCTGAAGTATGAATTAAGAATATTTATTTTATTATCCCTCCTTCATCCTTCACCCTTGAAGAATACGCCGAGCAAGCTCGGCGGCTAATTATTATATCCGCATTTCTTCCCTCTTCTTTCATCCTTCATCCTTCATACTTTATACTTTCTCCTTGCAACACCTATGGCGCAGGTTAGAATAAAACTGTCCAATCCGGCAAACTGACTGGGGAAATATATGGATATGGAATTCGCAAAAGAGGTGCTCGAATCGGAAGCCGAAGCGGTTCGAAGCCTGATCGAGCGCCTCGACGAATCTTTCGAGGCGGCCTGCGACCTACTCCTCGAGTGCAGAAAAGGGAAAGGGCACGCCGTCGTGACCGGAATGGGAAAAACCGGCGTTATCGGCGAAAAACTGTCGGCGACACTCGCGTCGACGGGAACGTCGTCGATTTCCCTGCACCCGGTCGAGGCCATCCACGGCGACCTCGGCCGCGTCGAGCCCGACGACGTGATGATAATCATTTCAAACTCCGGCGAAACTGCGGAGATCGTCAACCTGCTGGGCCCGCTCAAGGAAATCGGCGCAAAAATTATCGCGCTTACGGAATCAAAAGAATCAACCCTCGGCAGGGCCGCGGACGTGACGCTTGCCATGGGCGCGATTGCCGAGGCCTGCCACCTCGACATGGCGCCCTCGTGCTCCACCACGGCCGCGCTCGCGCTCGGCGACGCGCTCGCCCTCACCGTAAGCCGGAAAGCCGGCTTCACCAGGCGCGATTTCGAGCGTTTTCATCCCGGCGGCTCACTCGGCAAGAAGAAACGCTTCTGGCGCGTCTCCGACGTGATGCGCACGGGGGACGCCGCGCCTTCGCTCCCCGTAAACGCCTCGGTCGGCGCAGTCATCGCGGCAATATCGCGCGCGAAGGCGGGCGCATGCGTGCTCCTCGACGCCACCGGGCACGTCGCGGGCATATTTACCGACGGCGACCTCAGGCGGCTCGTTCTCGCTGACACGCCCAATCTCTCGACGCTCCCGATAAGCGAAGTCATGATAAAAAACCCGACGATGATCGGTCCGGACGCGCTCGCGGCCGAGGCGCGCGGCATAATGCTGAAAAAGAAAATAGGCGAGTTGCCGGTGATTGATGGTTCGGGACAGCTTATCGGGACTATCAACCTCAAGGACATCCCGGGCGATAACTTTATTCAGGAAAAATAAATCTGATGAACATTGACGATGCCTGCAAAGATGTCAAACTGGTCCTGCTCGACGTCGACGGCGTCCTCACCGACGGAAGCATCATAGTCAGCGACGACGGGCGGGAGATGAAGCGCTTCAACGCACGCGACGGGAGCGGCATAAAATACCTCCAGCGCGCGGGCCTGCGCGTTGCATTCCTGTCCGGTCGCAAGACGGAGGCAGTCGATAGAAGGGCCGTGCAGCTCGGCGTCGAGGACTGCCTTCAGGGATTCACGGAAAAAATCCCGCCATACGAGAGCCTGCTCGAAAAACGCGGACTCGAAGACAAACACGTCTGCTTCCTCGGCGACGACCTCATGGACATACCAGTGATGCGGCGCGCCGCGTTTCCGGTCGCGGTCGCCGACGCGGCGCCCGAGGTAAAGGCCGAAGCCGTATACGTAACAGAGGCCGAGGGCGGACGCGGCGCCGTGCGGGAAGTCGCGGAACTCATCCTCCGCTACCAGGGAAAATGGGACGCCATAATTTCCCGGTACGGGCTTACATCCGGAGACGGGCCGTGAAAACAAGAAGTATCGCCATATTCCTCTCGATCTTCATACCCGCCGCCGCGCTGATTATCTTTCTCGGCGTAACGTGCGAACCCGCGCCGGCGTCGCACGAGGGGAGAAAACTCAAGCCGGGCGACATAGAAATCCTCAAAGACCTCAAAAAAAAGCTGGACGGATTCGATCTCTTAGACTTGCCTGAAAGAGGGGATACATTACTTGAACAACCTATCGATAATTTTGAGCTTTTCGTTTTCAACCTGAACACGCGGCGGGAGCGTTTCATACTGAAAGGGAAGCGCGTATCACCCGACCCCGCCAACCCCCTGTATTATCGTATCGTTGAGCCGGAAGTTATAATTTATTCCTCTTCGCCGGACAACCAGGCGGACCGGCTCAAGACCACAATCAAATCACGAATCGCCAGATGTTTCAACAACGGGAGCTACGTCCAGGTCGAGCTCGAGGAAAACGTCCTTGTAACGACGGAAGGATCGGACAACTCCAGCTTCATGGGCAACCCGCAATTCATAAAGACCGAGCGGCTGTGGGTGCTCCAGAACCTGGAGCCGGACAGCGAAGGCCGGCAGAACCGGCGAATCATCACCGATACTCCGATCAGCATAAAGCACGACTACTATTCAATCGACGCCGAGGGCCTGGACGAAGACTCCGCGACGGGCGCTACCCGGCTTTCGGGCCGGGTCGACGCGACGATGGAATCGAGTTTTCTGGAAAAAATACAGAACATAAGAAAAGGCCCCGGCAATATAAGCCCGCGGGGAAAATCAGACCCCTACTGGATGGAAATCCATTGCGACAGAGGCGCATACATCAAAAGCCGCTTTACCAGCCACCGGCGCAAAAGGCCGGGGAAGCCACCGATCAGAGTCATCGGGCGCATGCCGGAGTCCATGCGCTTTTTCGGAAATGTCCGTCTGGTGCGCAGCGCGAATATCGTCACGGCCAGGAAACAGCTTACCGTATTCTACCCGCCCGACCCCCCGCCGGGCCCTCTGCGCCCGCAGACTATCGTCGCCGAGGGCGGCGTTATTTTCGAACATGATTTTGAAGTCATGGCCGAAGGTGATCGCGCGATTATCGAGCCGATGGACAACCGGTTCGAGTTTATCGGCAACCCCGCCGTCCTCCACTACGGCCAAGACACCCTTCACGCGCCCCGTATCCGCGCACATCGAATCAGCGAAAACAGGTACGACGTGAAACTCGACGGCGGCGTCGAGGGCGTCATCCGCTCACCCACTGGCGAAACGGGCTGGCGGCTGAGCGCACCCGCGCTCGAATGCGTATTCGAGCTTGTTCCCCGCAGCGACCCGACCGTTGCAAAACTCGCGGCGGAAATTGATAAACTGCGTGCACGGCGCCTCGCCGCAAAGAAAAAAACAGCGAAAGATGAGAAGAAACCACCCGACCCGTCGAAGCGCGTGCCGGTCCTCGTATCGCTTCGCTCGCCGGGAGAACCACTCCACCTGTACGGAAGCGCAGGCCGCGACATCGCATGCTCCGCGCTTCGATTCGACCGGCGGAAAGGTTCGATGAACCTCACCGGCGACGAGAATCACCGCCCGTACTTCAGACAGGGAGACGATTTCTTCGCCGCCGGCGACCGAATCGAAACTGATTTAGGGCGCCTTGACCATACGGCCGTACACGTTTCCGGACACGTCTCCGGCAGGACTGTCCGTTACCTGCAGATACCCGCGGCATCAGGAGCCAAACCCGGGACCGAGCCCCGTCTCGAACCGAATATCTGGGAATTCAACGCAGAAGAAGGGCGCTTCCATTTCGCAAGAAAAGAGGCTTCAAAGGACAAGCCCTCGACCTATACACCGACCAAAATCAAGCTCAGCGGCCGCGGGAAGGATTTCATCTTCAGGGAACTGAAAAACCCGCTCCGCAAGAACCTTGTCACCATTCAGGGCGGCGACATGGACCTGGACATGCTCGCTTACGGCGGAAACGGCTCGGGAACGGTACTTCCCCGCCCGGGAGCAAAAGTCGACTTCGCCGTCGGGGACCTTTTCAAATTTGAATCACAGAAGGCTCTTTACAACGGATCAAACGGCATTATCGCCTTCGAAAAGGGCGGTATCGGACGTGTCTTCCCGCGGAAAAAAGGCGGCGCTGCGGGCGCGGGCAAAGACGAGCCATGGAACATCGTCTTCGCCAGGCTGCTGATTGAGACGGACGCTGAAGAAAACATATCCGCATGGACCGCCTACCCCCTGCCCGGGAAGCAGGTCGATATATCCCGCCCCGGCATAAAACTCTACGGCGACCGGTTGAGATTCGAGCCGCCGAACCACACCGCCACTTTCAGCGGCAACATCCGGGGTCGTATAGAACCGGACAAGCACACGGGACCTGAACCGGTAGCTTCCGATGCCGGCCATGTACGCGGCGCGTGGAACTTTACGGCATCCAATCTGCTGGCTCAGTTTGACGACAACGCCAACAGCCTTTTAAGCATAACGGTCCGCGACGGCGTCAGGTTCTTCGCAGACCCCGGTCCGCACGACGAGAAGGCCCAGTTCAACTCCGACGTCGCGGTTTATGAGACGGCTGTTCCAAAGCTCAGCTTCCTGAAAGGCAAAAACCGCCCGTATGCGCTCATCGAAGTCTATTCGGAATCGGCCAAAAAGGCGTTGCCAAACGAATTGCGTGCAGACCGGTTCGAGCTTTTCCCGGCATCCGGATTGCTTCTGGCTTCGGGAAAAGTGCGCGGGGATTTTCATATTGCCGATAAATCGACTTCCGAGCCGCTGCACCTCAGGTTCCAGGCGCCGAAAATGGCGCTGAGACTGCGCCAGGAAGCGCTTCTGCGCTGCCCGAAATGCGAAAAATGGGCGCGGCGCAAGGCCGTTCGCGGCGCCGTCGGGCGATGCCCGGATTCCACCTGCCGGGCCCCTATGCAGTCGACATCGAAACAAAGGAATTTATGGCAGATAGACGAGGTTTTCGCTTTCGATAAAATCAGGTTCTCGAGCTACCCGAAAGGCGCGACAAAGTCGGACTACCTGGTTCGCGCCGACACCGCGCTCTACGAAGGTGCGCGCGGCGCCGTTTCACTTCGGGGGAATCCCGCCGAAGTCCTGATGCGCGGCCAGGGGCGCGCCTCGCAAAAAGACATCGTCTATGACATTCGAAAGCGAAGGCTTTTCATGAAAAACCTCACCTATGTGTACCCGTGGGGAAGCGACCCGCGGGGCACAAAGGAACTTCGCCGGGCATTCAAAGAACAGGACTCGAAAGAGAGCCGAAAAAAGAAGGATTAATCCTTCCGGAGGACTTCAATGAAAAGGCTTTGCCTGATACTCTCATTACTGATTGCGGTCGGCTGCAGCTCGATCACCTTCGACCCGCCTGTCCCTTTTAAGGAAGGCGGCAGCAAGATGATTATCATCCCCTTCAGACAGGGTGATCACATTCACCATTTCGAGAGCCCCAAAGGGCGTGAAATCGCCGAGCGCATGGCCGCGCTCATCAACAAGAACGCCAGGAAAGGCACATACAAAATCGTCCACATAAGCGCGATCAGCAAAGAGATGATGGAAGAACTCAGGAACAGCAGGCCTGATAAAATCGACTGGGCAAAGGTCGGCCGGGCCGCGGAGGCGGACCTCGTGTTTTCCGGGAACATCACAAAGTTCGAGGTGCAGAAACCCGGAGATGTCAACCTCTTTGCCGGCACATGCAAAGTCAACGTATTCGTCATAGGATCCGAGGACAACAGCCGGCTGTACGACCAGTCGCACATGGTGCGGCATCCCGAAGGAAAATTTGAGCTCCCGTTCGACATAGACTCCGACGCATCGAAAATGCGCCACCAGCTCATACTGAAAACCGCTTACACGTGCGCAAAACCGTTCTATCCGGGCGTGGAGAAAGCGGAAAACTAATCCACCCCGGAATCATAAAGCTCAGGCCGCACTATCGCGCGGCAAACGGCAACGGGTAATATGGAACGTGAAGGTGTTCTCCAGGAATTCTGGCTTGACGAAAAACAGAACGGCACCTGCATTCTGCACTGGGTCGGGACTCGAAAGTACGGGGAAATCCTCCAGCGCGCATTCCTCGACATCGCGTGCGGTGGAATCGCAAACGACGCCGATGCGCGTTACGATTTCAGGATAGCGCTGACCGGATGCAGCTCCGTTCGGGTTGAGGAAATCGAGAGCTTCCTTCTCCTCCTCCTCGGCCGGATAAACATCCACGACGGCCTGACCGAATGTTATGCGCTTGATTACCACAAGAAGCCGGCTGACGGCGGAAAACTCGAGCGAACCCTCGTCGGTAAAACCGTACGAACGGCAAAGCCCTACGACCGGGAGTGGAACAGGGGCTCGCGCCACGCCGGCGAAGTCATCGCCGACTGGATGGCTGAGTTCGCTTCGGCACATCCCGCATACGCCGACGCCGATCTCGTGACATCGGTCCCGCCTTCAAATCCGGAAAAGGATTTCGACCTCCCGGCATTCCTTGCCGAAGAGGTGGCCGCCCGCCTGAGAAAACCGTTTGCGCCCGTACTTGTAAAAACACGCGTCACAAGACAGATGAAGGGAATTAAAAGCATCCGCGCCAAAATAGAAAACGTACGAGGCGCCTTCCGGGTGGAAGGGGACGTGGAAGGAAGCTCCGTGCTGCTCATCGATGACATCTACCACGGCGGCCATTCACTGAACGAGGCCGCAAAAACTCTTTTTGCCGGTGGCGCTGATCCGGTTTTCGGTCTCGTCGCAACGAAAACCTGGCGGGAGCTTTGACCCCGATGGCGGATTCCCGGCATGCATTCCGTTTCGCATCCATCCCCGGAGTCGGGCCGAAAACCTTCCACCGCGTACGGGCCCGACTCGTCGAAATGGAGAGATCCTGGGCAGACCTGTTCGACAAACCTGAAAAAAATTCCAAACAGCTGGACCTTTCAAAACAAATAGCCCGGGCCGCCTCCGGCCCGGACCCGGAAACCGAAAAAACATTCCGGCAACTCGAGGCAAATCGGATTTCAATCCTTATCGCCGGGGAGGAAGACTATCCCGGTTTACTTCTCGAAACGCTCGGAGATTCAGCGCCGCCTCTGATTTTCGCCCACGGCAACCTGGAACTATTGAAACAGCCCGGTATCGCCTTCTCCGGCTCGCGCAAGGCAAGCGAAGAAGGAATAAACATAGCGGCCGAACTGGCGGGCATACTCTCCAACGCCGCGCCGATCGTTTCAGGATACGCCGCGGGTATCGACACCGCCGCCCATCTCGGCGCGCTCCGCGGCGGCGGCGGCACCGTCATCGTTCTGCCCAGCGGAATTCTCAGAAACAGAATGAACAGCTCGCTCGCCGACGAATGGGACGAGGACAGAATCTGCATAATAAGCGAATTCATGCCGAAGCAGTCGTGGAGAGCCAAGTATGCAATGCAGCGGAACCGCACCATTGTCGCGCTAAGCCGGGTCGTTCTCTGTTTCGAGCCCGGCCCGAAAGGCGGCACCCGGGAAACCGCCAGGCAGGCTATGCGGCTTTCACGCCCGCTTTTCCTTGCCCGGTACGAGAGTGATGTTAATTGGAAACCGGCAGAGCAACTGGCAGCCCGCGGCGGCAACCTGATCATGCTTGCATCGCAACCTGACGGGCAAGGCAAGGGCGCAAGCTGCTCCGAGTTACTTTCCGCCGCCGCTGAAGAAGTCACAGCCGCCTACAAGGATTTTCGCCCTCCCCCAAAGCAAGGTGACCTGTTTTAGCGAGTAATAAGAATCTGTAGGTCAAACATTCCTGTCGGTCCGTAACCTGCACCTCTTTGTCTGTGCGCTACCATATTTTTCTTGCCTTGTCGAGGGTGATAAATATAATTAGTGGTAGTCAGCGGGTGTAGCTCAGTTGGTAGAGCGTCAGCTTCCCAAGCTGAATGTCGAGGGTTCGAGCCCCTTCACCCGCTCGATATAACACGCCGTCAACAAACGAGTTGGCGGCATTTCTCTTTGCAGGGCCAATGGTTACGAAAATGCCATTTCCGCACGTCCGTCTCCCACAGTCTCCTGGCGTCTCTTGAGTACGTTCCCCAGAATCCCTGTACACGGCACACTACAGGGCACACAAAAATTCCGGCCCTGTATTTTCAACGCTTCCCAGTAAGGGCCGGAACCCGCAAACCGGCGAGACAATCCAGATAAAGGCCTCTAAAACTATCGGTTTCAAACCGGGGAGAGACTTCAAGAGCTACATCTAATCAGACAAGAGCCAAATATATTTTCAAAATAACATGAATTGACCTTGTTTCCAGGGTATTATACGACAGGCTTGAAAAGGCTTGTTTTTTTTGTCTATTTTTTGTACACCCCCATGACCGTGTCCCTGCCGTGATTTGCTCTAACCTCATGCCCTTATTAGTACTTCCAGGCAATTGCCTATTGAGGCATCGTGATGTGCGGCGATCTCAGTCCGCAGGGAATTTCTCCCATGGGGATTTCCCGGCAATAAAACACCAAAACACTGTATTTTAAACCTGGGCAATATCATTATTCGCTCCCATTTATGCAACTCCTGACCAGTAACTCAACTTCTTTATTTTGGTAACAGAACTCGGCCACAACTCTTTTGAATTTATCGGGTAACCTCCTGTATCCCCACAAACACCGCTTTCTTGTCTCTTCTACACTATTTCGCTTAAAGTAATAGGGCAGATTTATGTGGAAAAACGAGACGCTGTCAGCGTCTTTTAGAATATCAGCCCTTCTATTGCCTCCTGCTTCATGATGAGATACGAGATAAAAAACATCCTCGATCAACTCTTTTCTTACTTTGCATTCCTCCATTATTTCCATCAATATCCTGGCACTATTTAGAGCATGGGCTTTCTTAAACTCATCGTATTCCCTATAATCTTCGCGTCGTACTTTCCGCTTCTCAATAGCTCTTTCAATATCATGGCCCAATGCAGCTATTTTGAGGGCGTTATCAACATGAGGCTCTAATTTAAGTAACCACTCCAAAGTATTTTTTGCGTGGATGGGATCTTCGGGGACAAGGGACCTCTTAACAATTCTCTCTATCTTTTTCTCTACGCAATTAATATTTCCCATCAAGCCTATCCATTCTTATACAGAATAAACATCCTTTTCACATTTACCGTATTTGCCACGATAGCAACGAAAAGAATTGCCAGGAATGGTAGATTTACTTTATCGCCCAGTGTCAAAAAGCGCAAGTCTAATATTGCAGAAAGGAATATTGTAAACATCCTGACGTCACGTCCCATTCTGAGAAATTGTTCTTTCTCCCCGAGTTTTTTCTTCATAAAGCCATCGTATTTGTCGGCAGTATAACTATTCATGAAGGAGCCGATGATCGCCATAAATCCGACAAAAAGGTACAGGATGTTCCCAGTTGGGGAATAGACGAAATAGGTAAGTCCGAAAAGAAGGAAGGCATCTGCATATCGATCCAAAACAGCATCAAACCACGCCCCGAACTCTGTTCCTCGAAATTTCAATCTTGCTATTTCACCATCACAGCCATCGATGACGGATGCCGCCTGGGCCAGTATGGCGCCCAATAAGAAATATGTGTGTCCTCCTAAATAAAAACAAAATGCTCCGATGCAGCAAAGAATAAAAGAGAGGAAAGAAATGAAATTGGGAGAAATATCAGTTCTCACGAGATACTTTGAAATCCTGATTGATATGGGCCTGTTCAAGTATCTCGATATGGGCCCGTCAGAGGTCTTTTTCAGGCCACCTAAAAGCTTGCGCCTGGCTTTTCTCAGTGCCTCCTCATCATCCACGTCAATCCAGAAATTATTCCTGATATCAAAGGCCCTGACCTGTCCCTTTTCGGCCAATATCCTTATCCCACCGGACAGAGAAGTATCGCCACTGGCCGCGCTTTGTTCGATAGCACCAAATATTGCCGGGGTGCAGAGGAAAATACCTGTGTCATAAGCGTTATATTTCTTGATGTCCTTTCCAATATCCGAAATCCTGTCGCCACCCACCAGGACCTTTGTAACATCATCGATATCGATAAGCGTATTGGCATCAATACCATAATCAACAGCCAGTATAACTTCGTGCTCGGAAATTCTTTCATCCTTCAGCCTCACCAGGATTGATTCATCAAAGACATGGTCTCCCATCAACAGAATAAACTTCTCATTTAACAAGTCTTTCGCGGCAAGAACGGACAGGCCGTTCCCTTTCGACCATTCTTCGTTTATGATGTGTGTCAGCTCTATATTTCTCTTCCGGCTGAATTCGTCCAGGAAATGCCTGACCTTTTCGCCGTTGTACCCGGTGACGACATGGAAATCACTTAGCCCGGCCTTCTTTGCGTTTAATATCGTGCGTTCAATAAGGGATAAGCCAAGAAGTGGGATAAGGGGCTTTGAATCACCCTTATCTGACAGTCTGCTTCCCCGTCCTGCCGCGAGGATTAAGCATTTCATTCTATTTTTCTCTTTCTCCTACGATGAAATCCTCCGTCAACCGATAAGCCTCATCGTCCGTATACTGCTCCGGAGGGTGCTTCATGAAATAGGCGGAAGGAGAATACAGGATGCCTCCTTTGCCTCTGTCAAGCGCCAGTTTGCAGCATCTTATAGCGTCTATTACCACACCTGCGGAGTTGGGGGAATCTTCCACGGAAAGCCGCAATTCGAGGTCCATGGGGATGCCGCCGAAAAGTTTGCCCTCCATCCTTAAGAAACACACCTTGTTGTCTTTCTGCCAGGGAACATAGTCGCTGGGGCCGATGTGGATGTTTTCATCCTCCAGTCGGTTTTTGGTTTGAGATTGTACCGCTTCGGTTTTGGATTCTTTTTTGGAGGCCAGACGGCTTCTGTCGAGCATATTCAGGAAATCCGTGTTTCCCCCGGTATTGAGCTGATAAGTCCGCTCAAGCTTCACTCCCCTCTTTTTGAAAAGATCGGTCAAGACTCGATGCACTATGGTTGCGCCGAACTGGGACTTTATATCGTCACCGATAATGGGGACCCCCTCCTTTTCAAAACGCCGGCCCCATTCCGGGTCGCTGGCGATGAATACGGGCACGTTGTTTATAAATCCCACGTGGGCGTCCAGCGCACATTCGGCATAGAATTTAGTGGCCCTTTCAGACCCCACGGGTAAATAATTCAAGAGAATTTCGGCACCGGTTCTCTTGAGTTCTTCGACCACGTCTTCTTTACTCGCTTCTTCTTGATCGGATAAGAGAAATCTGCGTTTCTCATCGTAATTATTCAAGTGTTCAGCAAAGCCATCCAAAATCCTGCCCATCTTGACTATGGTTTCCTTTTTCGGCATATCCGTGCAAAAGACCGTGGTGCAGTTGGGTGGCTGGAAAATGGCTTCTGATATGTCCTTTCCCACTTTCCTTCTGTCTATGTCAAACGCGGCTACCACATCGATATCATAGGGCAAATAATCGCCAATAGTCCAGTGCATTAATCCAATAGTGTCTTTACTATCCTGGTACCTGTAGTACTCGATCCCCTGCACCAATGAACTCGCGCAGTTGCCAATCCCCACGATTGCGATTTTGATTTTTCCCATGAGCGGTCGCCTCCATTTCTGTATCGAAGTGTCCGAAGCTACGTCTGCCTGTCTGGTATGCGTAAAGTGTACCGCAGTGAGCGGACTTAACCGGCACGAACAGCATACTATCAAAAACACATCACTTTATAACTATTCAGGATGAGTTGTCAAGTAATTTCTTCCTGATATTCCCAACTCCCAACTTCTACGGACAGCAGAACGTCAGAACAAAAACCTGCTCAGGTCGTCTCGCATTGGCACATCATGGCACGGGCAATCCGGCAATTTCCGGCGGAATAATTGCTTGCTGATGCCTAACGTTTGTGGTATAAGCGTACGAAAATTGCCCGCGACGGTCGTGGATGAAACCTAATATGAAAAATCTGGGTTCAGACTATAATATTCGTGCAACTTGTGTAAATATTCTACTCCCTGTCTTCAGGAAGCATGAAGAATGAACATCATGGACGTCCTGCTGGACAACGTCTTTGCGCTGACACTCCTTTTCATCTTTGCAAGTGCGATCCTGGGCGCATTTCTCAGCGCCCGGGCCAGGGACAAGTGTCTCAAGGACTTTCACCGTTACTCGGTCACCCTCGAGGACAAGACCGGCAACATTGCCTGGGGATGCCTCCGCGTTTTCAGTACGGGCTTTGAACTCGAATATGAGACGGAATACCAAAACACAGACAGCCACGTCGAGAGCTCCTATGTTGTTTACGAAAACGAGTATATCAATATCTACACCCTCTACCGCTACCACGACCAACTGACTTCCAGAGATAAGCGACGCCGTCTCCGCCAGATAAAAAGAACCTACCGTCCCTCTCTCCTGTGGCGCCTGGGCCGCAAGATACGCAACGCATTCAACACCCTGCGCGACGCCTTTACGAAGTCGATAGACGCGTTCATCGGACAGGCAAAGAAGGGCTCGACGCTCCTGGCGGCCCAGGGAGGCAAGGTTTCAGAAATGGGCAAAGGGGTAATCAGTCACGTCGGGAACGCTTACGACCCCATTCTGGAACGCTTTGTCGGAAAGCAGGTTGTCGTGGAGATTACAAGAGACGGAAAGACGCAGGAATACCCCGGGATTCTGAAAGAGTATACTTCAAAGTTCCTGGAACTCCTCGCGGTCCGACTCCCGGGTCCTGCGATGATTCCACTTGACGGTAAAACATCTCCCGTGCCGGACATCGAGGTGAAACGAGAAGGCCTTAAAGTCGTTTTGAAAAACCTCTCCGCGGAGGCGGTGACCATCGTCCGGGTCGTCGGTAAAGATTATGAGCAGCAGATCGACTCCCTCCTTTCCCCGGATGCAGAGGTGGACTTCACCCTGGACCAGGAGCAGATTTCAGAGCCGAAGTTGATCCTGCAAATGCCACGCGATTTCGACATGATTGTGCCGCGTGCACACGGTCTGGTGCGGCACGCGGGTAAGAGGGATAAGGTGGATTGGAAAACTTATTTCCTTGGTGCCGGTACCGCGGTGGAGAAGAATCATTAGCGCCGGCAGCCCGTGGTAAAAGTCAGGTGAGGATAACAGGATACACTTATTCTCAAGGATCTACCCCCCCCCAAGCCTGCTTTTTGCTTGTTGCACATTGGACTTTCCCTTTCGAACATTCCCCCAAATGCCTGCCTCTACCTTAAATATCGCATCTACAAGACGAATTGTCTACGACAAATCAAAATCTATTGGGGAAGGGGGACACTATGAAACGTCTACTGGAAATCTTTGTTTTCATCAAGGTGCTGCTCGCTCCGAGCTGCATGACGCCGGAGTCGGTGAAGCGCTCGGCCGTAATGACCAAGAAGGCCATCGAGACGGCGCAGACCAAGGTGCCCGGGGAACACGGAGATAAATGGTAACGCCAAAAGGCGGAAAATGATAGTGAGTATGGTGGCGGGAATTTGAAGACAGAGAACAGGCGGCTTTTCAGACCGCGACGCTGGCAGGGGCCGGTGTCTGCGTCTCCAGGTCGGGCAGTTTCTCCAGCGCTTCGACCTGCGTTTCGAGCGCGGTGTGGGTGTAACGGTCGAGGGTGAGTTGAATCGTCGAGTGGCGGGCGAGGTCCTGCGCGACCTTGGGATGGACGCCGCTACGGGCGAGGTTGGTAATGAACGTGTGCCGCAGGGCGTGGAAGTCTGCGTATCTACCGGAGTCGTCGACATACGGAATCTCGGCCGCTTCCAGGTCGAAGCGTATCATGTCCACGGTCTTTGTCGGCATCGCCGTGAATACCTTCGCCACCGGTGGCATGTCCGTCACGTGCGCCGCGAGAACCATCGCGGTAGCCTTCCTGAGCGGCAACACGTCCGTGCGCCTGTGCTTCGAATGCGCCGCCTCCACGGTCACCATCGCCGGATCGTTTGCCAAGTCGAATGACTGCGCGGTGAACTGGCCACAATTTGTTCGTGTTCGGAATAATGTTGGTCCCACAGAACTCGTATTCAATGGGATACATTCATCCTTGCAGGAAGAAGTGAATGAGACAGTCAAATCCAATCCTATCCCGCTGGAGATCATCGTCGCTGGCAAGTTAATTCGCTTTGAGGACCTGTGGAGTTCGCTTCAAGATGAAGAAGACTTGTAGCGCTTAAAAGGCCGCCATTTAGTCGGCTTCGCCTAGCACCACAATCAGCCGCAAGACCCGCTCAGAGATGCGTGGCGGGGTGTAGTGCTTGACTTGACTATTGTGCACGATAGCGGGTTGTGTGAGCGGCTATCAATTGGAATATTTCCCAGAAATAGTCATTCTGCGACTATTTCCTAAAGAATAATTGACTTTTTGCCGAAAATATTGTATATTATTAGAGAAATAGTCGTATAATGACTATATCTCGGAGAACATGCGATATGAACAGGCTAACAGAACAGTTTTTTGAAGCGTCCACGGGGATTTTCACTCAGGCAGAAGTGGCCGTGGCGATTGATGGCTCGGATTTCAGTCGACATGCACTTATTAAGCGGGCGATGGCGGGCGGAGAAATTTTGAATATTCGCCGTGGGTTGTACTGCCTAGCACCTAAATACCAGAAAAAGCCTATCAGCGTTTATAGTCTCGCCCAATACATTTACGGGCCAAGCTATGTCAGTCTGGAAAGTGCGCTCAATTATCACGGATGGATTCCCGAAGCAGTCTATGCCTGCACCTGCGCCAGCTACCGCAATGCCAGGGAATTTGAAACCCCGCTTGGCATTTTCAGCTATAAGCGTGTGCCTCAAAATACTTTTTATGCCGGGGTCGAGCGCTGCGTTGATGGAAATGAGAATGTCTTTTTTATGGCATCGCCCGCGAAGGCATTGGCAGATTATGTTTATGTTCACCGCTTGAATTGGACCGGCATCGATGATGCCGTCGAGAGCCTGCGTATTGAGCCGGATGAACTGGCTATCATCAAGTCGCAGGAATTATCTAACCTGGTGGAAAATTACACCAATAAGCGGGTAAAGCGTTTTCTTGTCGGCTGGAAGGAGACTTTAGACTCATGAGCGTACAGATGATTCAACAACGACTGCTATCATATAACTGCAAAACAGATATTGAAGAACAGCAGGCGATTCGAGAAATCACTCAAGAAGTTGTTTTGGCGGCATTGGGACGAGGTAACTTTTTCAAACACGCTTTGTTTCAAGGCGGCACTTGCCTTCGGATATTTTATGGATTAAATCGGTTCTCAGAAGATATGGATTTTATCCTTCAAAAACCGAATGCAGGTTTTCAGTTAAAGGATCACTTGCGGCACCTGACCGATGAGTTGGCGGCCTATGGCTATAATATTGAGATTACTGACCGCGCGAAAGCGGACTCAGCGGTTAAGAAAGCGTTTTTGAAAGACAATTCGCTGGGCAAGGTTATCGATCTGCAACATGGCAAGAAAACAGGCCCGCTTGCGAAAATTCGCATTAAGCTTGAAGTGGACACAAACCCGCCAACAGGAAGCGGTCAAGAGCTGCAGTATTTGGATTTCCCGTTTGTATCTGCTGTGGCAGTGCAAGATAAACCCAGTCTGTTTGCAGGCAAGATTCATGCTCTGCTTTGTCGCGAGTACTCCAAAGGTCGCGACTGGTATGATTTTATCTGGTACACAAGCCAGGGCATTGGAATCAACTATGCTTTTTTAAGTTCCGCAATTAATCAACTCGGCCCGTGGAAGGATCAGGGAATCACAGTTGAAAAAACATGGCTGCTCAGTGAACTCAAAAAGAAAATTGCTTCACTTAATTGGAAGCAGGCAGCCGATGATGTGCGTCGGTTTGTCCGGGCAAACGAACAGCCTTCACTTGATCTTTGGGGTAAAAAACTGTTTTTACATCAACTGGACAAGCTAAAACAAGCCATCCAATAAGAAAAAATAAGGCTTGACTTGACGTTTGTACACGCTAATGGGGGCAGGTTAAAGCCCGCCCCCATAATCAGAACCTACTTCTTACCTCCCTTTGCGGGTTTGATCCCACGCGAAAGATAATACTTTGGGTTTTGCGAATCCAGTTGGCCACTCCGATTATCAAGATTTGCCTTGAAATCCGGGCTGGTCGGATTCTTGATATTGGAGCGTTGGTTATTCGCTTTTTGTTGCTTTGACATAATATTCACCTCCTTTCGATCAGTTGGAATATGCATAGATAACGCCATGAAAACGAATCACGATACGTCTCTATGCATGACGCGAAGGAACTCCCCCGGTAGTATTGGGCTACACAGGTTCCCGTTACCGGCAATAAATATCGACTACACCTCCTTTGATGTTTTTCGCTGCGAAAACCGCAGTTCTTTTGCAAGAGTGCGTTGAGCACCTCGCTCGTCAGTTTCAAAACCAAGAGACTCAAAGTGTGCACGGCGCAGCCAAAGAAAAGCTGCAAGCACAGCCCGGCGCTGAGATTTTCCGGGTGGTAGGCTCACCTTGTGCCTCATCTCCTTATATGCAGTTTTAGCCGCATTACGGACATCATTATTGGGGTCGCTTTTGGATAGCCAATGAAGAACGTTATGACCCTTCCCCCAGGGGTTAATTTTAAGTTCTCTAAGAGCGCGAACGATATAGAAACGCCATATTGGGTCCTGCTCAATGAAATCCTCATCGATGTGAGCATTTTTGCTTTCAGATTTATTTTTCTTCTTACGGCTTTTCAATCTACTAATTAGGAAAGCACTGAAATCCATCCTGAATTGGATTAGCCGCTTGTCATCCTTGTCAAAACCTGCCGTGAATGTATGAAAGAATGCTGCAAATCGATCCGGAATTATAAACCAAGGGGCTGGAATTTCATCGAGACCAAACTCGCTCCAGTATCGAAGGTCACTCGCAACAGATGGAGTTCCCAATGATCTTAGGCATTTAAGAAGCAGTTCCTCTGCCTTCCAGAGGCTATCTATTCTCGCGATCAGTTCAGATGACCATTGCAGCATTTCAGAATCAAATGAAGCATCTGCAGATCGTAATGTCTTTCTAGCTTTTCCTAAATAATTTCTGGCTGATTTGATTAATCTCTGTTTGGTTTCGACAGAAAGGGGGGAGTTATCAAACTGCACTTTTTTAATGGCATATAAAAACCAAGCTTTCTCGTGCATTTCCTTCGGTTCATCTGTGATTCTTGAATCGAGAGTAGTAAATAACTCGGACTGGAATTTTCCGATCTGGTCTTTAGTTTGTTTTCGAAGGTCATGAGAAGCTTCTTGATGGACTTCGGGAACCGCTTCGGTGTGTTTTAGTATCTTATATAATCCGATTGCATACTGCCCCAGTTGTTCGATTGGCTTTTCATGAAAAGTAGGTTTTAATCTATCAAAAAGCCACTTACGCCCCACAACTCGAATCCAAAATGGCAGTTTGGTGGGATCTGCATAGCTGAATGAAAGCGACTGTTTATCATAGCAGTTTTCTATATACTCCGAATCCAGCAACCCAGTCAAATTAATCAGTGAGTTATTTCTTTCATAAATTATTCGGACGAATTCTTGCACATCCGATACCTTATCATTTCGTTTTTGTTGATCAACCAAGCGAATTCCATGGGTGTAGTCGATATTCCTATTTTCTTTAAACCAGAAATCAAGGATTTGATTTTGCGTATCGGGTTGCTGCACACCATAGAATGGGAAACTACCATCTGGATAAATACGCCCCAGGAGTACCCCCAGAATCTCAACTAATGCACCATTGCGGTCGTTATATTGCTGATAAATATTCCCAAGAATGCGTGCGGCAATATCAAGCGTTTCAGCATTATCTTCAACAGTTTCTGCATCGTCATTAAAGTAAATTTCAATTACTCGTGCTAACCACGAGGCATCACTGTTATCGATTCCAGTAGATATAAGCTCATCCTTGAGAGAATAGCTTTCAGGATTTAATTCGTTGAATTGCATTGCCTATGCCACCTTTTTCGGACACTGTCTCTTGAGTTGGTTTTCAGAGTCATGAGACTTCGAATGTTGCATTCGAATTGGTAGCGGGAATATAACCCGCAAGCACGAACTCTACAAATAATATACAACAGAAGGATTAGGATGTCAAGAATAACAGAGGAATTTGGACAGCGCCCGGCGTGGAAGATGTGGATAATATCGTAAAAAAGTCATGACTATTTTACGATGGCCCTAAATATAGTCTAGTTTTTTGATGTCAAGATATTGCTAATAAGGCAAGAATTTTCGCTGCATTTATACGGCACACTGTACGCCACACGGCCCGTCGGCAATCTCGTAACCATTTACAATATCAACAGTTACAACATCCCAGCATCAGCTTCCCAAGCTGAATGTCGAGGGTTCGAGCCCCTTCACCCGCTCGTAGAAATGAAACGCAGCCCCCTGCAAAACCATGCAGGGGGCTGCGTTTATAGCTTTTCAGGGTGTTTTACAAAACAGGCTCAGACTGAAACAAAGCGCAGGCTAAATACAATTATTGCAACCTGCTCCGATAAGATTCACATAAGAGATTCTACCAAAGCCCTAACTCCGACAGGAGATTTGGCTTGTTCGAATACGAAAACCCCCGCCCACTGCGTGTTTTTCGACCGTCCTCACCCCTGCCGGTACCACCCCACAGGCCCCCTCCCGCCGCTCAGACGGTCTTTGGTCCGCTGGAACCATCAGAGATATTCTTCGAAACCCAACTTATACCGGAGATTTGGTATGGAACCGTCGCGCAAGTGGAAAGATCCATAAAATCAAGAATAGTCCAGCGGTAAGGCGCAGTGAGCATACCCCCTATTCAGCCGTTATTGTCCCAAGTTAACGCACTATGCATCGAGGTTTTTCCTATACCGGAACCGGGAATTCGTAACATAAAATCAGGTTAACCCCAATTGCCAGGAATTTGATTTCCAGGTATAATAGTACGGGTTGCGATACATTCGTTTAAAAATAAAACTTAGGATATTTCGCCTATACCGCATGCGGTTCGACCCAACCAAAATTGTCGGATCGCGTGCGGCGCCCCTTAACCCTTTACGGCCGAAGTCGTGGGCAGTGCACTCAGAAACGCTTTGGGCCTGTAATAACAAGCTATCTTTACGGTTCCTCTTGGAGTTCTGGAGGTGTCTGGGAAATCTCGGTTAAACTGTAATACCTATTCAGCCTGTAAAACAGGAGGCAAAAATGATTCAGAAGGCAATAAAAGTGCTCATAATTCTCATAGTTTTTGCAGCAGTTATATGGGTTATCGCACCTGAAGTTATGTATCTAACTGCCGGAGAAAAAGGCAAGAATACTGTACGGCCGCCAGTCCAAAAAGAAGACGTGAAAGGCGATATTGAAAAACTCAAAAGCGAGGTTAAAGAGTTAAGTAGTGTGAAGGCCGACGTGCAGCTCAAATACGAGAGAACGGCAGGACTTTTTACCCGGTTTCTGATTGCGGCTGGAATATTAATGGCCACGATTGGTTATGCCGCATTGCGTGGGCGTCAACAGGCAAAAAATGCAAGACGGGAAGCGAAGAACACAAAAATAGAAGCAGATTCTGTGCGGAAAAAGGCAGAGAACATAAAAAAAGAAGCAGAATCTGCGCGGAAAGAGGCAGAGAACGCAAAAAAAGAAGCAATATCTGCGCGGAAAGAGGCAGAGAACGCCAAAAAAGAAGCAGCATCTGCGCGGAAAGAGGCAGCGACCGCTAAAATATCCGCAGATAATGCCAAGCAGATAGCAGAGGTTGGCCTTGAAAATATAATACAAAAAGTGAAAACCGAAACTACCTTGTCAATCAAGGAGACGGAAACCAAGACATCGGCACTAATTCGCAATAGCGAGAAGCAATGTGCAGATTTTATAGCACGGAAAGAGGATGAGTTTAAAAAGATTGCAGAGAAGGAAAAGAAGAATATACAAAGAGAAAGCGACGTACAAAGGGGTAAAGGCGAGTCAGCCCTGGAGGCCATTGTCGCTTTTGGAGAAGGCTTTTCGAAACTTGATAAAGGCGATTTCGACAGCGCGATAGAAGATTTCAGTAAGGCGATCGCACTAAAACCGAATTATGCCGAAGCATATCACAACCGCGGTTTGGCCAAGGGTAAAAAAGGCGATTCCGACGGCGAAATAGAAGATTATAACAAGATGATCGAGCTGAAACCGGATTCTAAGGATGCATATAGTAGCCGCGGCAAAACCAAGATGGCGAAAGGCGATCTCGACGGCGCGATAAAAGATTATAACAAGGCGATCAAGCTTGATCCGGATTTTGGGGCTGCGTTTTATAACAAGGCATGCATATATTCAAAGAAGATGGATAAGGAAAAGATGCTCCAATGGCTGAAAAAGGCTAAAGCTCTGAAGGCATTGGATATGAAACAAGCGAAGAAAAATAAAGATTTCAAAGAATACTGGGATGATGAAGATTTCAAGAAGCTGACAGACGGAAAGGGGAAGACGAGGAAGACGAGGAAGACGAAAGTAATTAAAACCGAAAAGGCGACAAAATCCCGACTGCGAACACGGACAAAGCCCGGTTAGCACCGAGCGCGCCGAACCGAGTGGCAATTAGAGGAATATTGGTATGCTGCAATTGACTACTTATTCTTCTGCCTGAAAGTCTCCGGCCAAAGTTCCAGAAATTTTTCCGCAATAATCCGGGCTACAACCTGGTGGCCGTCCTCGCCAGGCAGAACAATCCGCTTGCCAAGGTGCATTTCCTTAAGAGTATAGAGTGTTTTGAAAGGCTTGAATCAAAAGGCGGCTATCAGGGGATAGAATTTGCGCTTCTTGAGTTGGGGAAATTTTTAGTAAAGGACGATGCGGAAGAAGCCGCCAAGTATATTGGACAGGCGCTGGAAGTCCTGGAGAAAAGGGATCAGATTCCTCCCACACAGACATCATCCCCCATGTTGTTGCTTCCCAAGTTCCAGTCTTGATCCCGCACATTCCGTTTGACAAGTGAGAATTCCAGCTTAAACTTACTCATAGTACGAGCGCAACAGGTGCGATAAGGCCTTGAGCGTAATTTCTGGAACTCATTTGGCCCTTCGGGGTTCAAATATATAGCCTGTCCCGGCGCCGCACAGGTCCAACCCTGAAAACTATCATCGAAACAACCGGCTCAATGTCTGTCTATAACCAGGAGCTCTAAAATGCATAACGCAAGCCATCGCACCTTTATTATTATCGCCTCGGTAACCCTCTTTTTCTCAGCTTTCGCGCCGGATATGACCTTTGCCGGCGAGGTTGAGACGCCGCTTCAGAAAGGCAAAGGTCATTATCTGGGCCGGCGCTTAATGGAGGCGGCGAAAATCCTCCTGACCGTTGATCCGGACGGCAGGGATGCTCCGGAATCATTTTTCCTCGCCGCGAACGCGTACGGCCAGGCCGGTGACAACCGGGCCGAGGCAATCTTCCGCAAGGTCATGAATAATTACCCCGATTCCGATTACAGGGCACAGGCGGCGTTTCCGCTTGCCGAGCGTTTCATGTCCGAAACGCGGTGGGAAGATGCCGCGAAAATACTGCACGCGGAAAGGAAAAGGCTCACCGACCCCGGGCGTGCGGCCGCATGGGCGGCAAAGTACGCGAAGCTCGGCCGGGAGGCGATGAAGAACGCCGTAGAATTAGAGAAACAGCTGAAGAACATAGGACTGAACCTGAGCGATTCGAAAAGAGAGGACCTCGAAAGCGGGATACAGAAAGCATATGCAAAGGCGGAAGGTTACCTGAGGCTCGCATGGAAATGCGGCGGCCTTCCCGGCGACGGCGCTCAACTTCTAATCGACCTGATAGGCGTATGCGGCGCCCTGGGAATGGAGCACCAGGAGTTGAAGTACCACCGGGAATTCATTTCCAGGTTCCCCGACCACGACGGATATGAAATATTCGTCCTCGAATACGCCGAAAGGCTGGAAGTGAGCAATCCGAAGGAAGCCCGCAAAGTGCTTGCCGAGTTCATCGAGAAACATCCCGGAAGCGAATTCATCCCGGCCGCAACACTCGCGGAAATCAGGATCGCGCGTAACGCCGGGGAAGACGTATCCGAGCGGCTTGCATGGTTTGTCGGCAAATTTTCGGACTGGGACGGGCGCTACATCGCGATTAAGCTTTCCATTGAAGTACTCATGGAAAAAAAAGACATGAAAGGCGCGATTAAATACACCGGCATGATGCAGACCCGATATCCCGATGACGCAGACCTGCCCGGCCTGACAAGAAACCTGATCGCCTCCTGCCTTGAACAGAATATGTATACGGAAGCCGTCAAAACTGCGAAAGATTACCTCGAGCGGTTTCCGCACAACAAGGACTGGAATATTGTGCAGGACCAGTTGAGAACGGCGCATTTTGAAATTGCCGAATCGCTCAGCAGGCAGGGCAGATATGCAAATGCGCTGGAAGCGTTCCGTGAATTTATAAAGCTGTATCCGACCTCGGGGGAAAGAAAGCAGGCTGAATTCAAAATCGCCTGGCTGCTGGAGAGAAGCGGAAAACTCCGCGAAGCCATCGACGGTTACGAGGCGTTCTTCACCAGGGACCCTGCGGCCTCAAAAGCATCGGAAGCTTTCAACAACTTCGCGCGGCTCCTCAGGAAGAAACCGGACGGCCTCGAGCGGCTGGTTAGGACCGCCGACAAACTGTCCCAGGTGAAAAAGGGGCTCAATATCGGGTCCGCCGCGAAAAACGTGCTGGGAGAACTGCGCTCGGTGAAGCTTGCCGCTGCAACGCCCCGGACATACAGAACGGACGAGCCGGCCGTTGTGACGGTGTTTACGAGAAACATCGAAGAAATAAGCTGGCAACTCCACGGACTCGACCTGGACGTGTTCTTCAGGAAGAACGAGACCATCATGGGCGCGGGGGCGCTGGACACGCATTTCATCCCCGCACAGAAATCAGGAATCCTGGAACCGGAAAATTATAAAGCGCTCAGCGACATCACGACCGATTTCTCGCTCGGCGCACTGCCGGCCGGGGCATACGTCCTCACGCTGACTTCAGGCAACGTCTACGCGCGCACGCTGGTGATCGTCAGCGATATCGCATGCATAACCAAGACCGAGCCGGATAAGACGCGTATCCTGGCGATGGACATGAGACGGAACAAGCCGGTGAAAGGCGCAACCGTCTACGCCGCATGCCAGAGTGAAACGGTCGACAGCGGCAAAACCGGCGAAGACGGCGTGCACCGGCTTTCCGATAAATTCCACAAAGAACATATGAAAAATATCCTCGTCGTAAAGGGCAACCACGCCGCGTTTGGAAAAATCGGGCAGCCGCAGAAGGCAGGCGGAACATGGTCAGGCAGCAGGATATTCCTCGCCACCGACCGCCCGATATACAGGCCCGGCGACAGTATCAAGGTCTGGCTGCTTGCGCGGTGGAAAGAGAAAGGCGTTTATTCAACGCTCGACAACAAGTCTCTCACGCTTACGCTGACGAACCCGCGCGGTACCGAAATAATGTCCGGAAATGTAACGACCGACGATATGGGTGCGGCCGATTTCGCGTTCAAGCTGGACGAAGATCCGACTCCGGGAAATTACTACATACGGGTGGACTGCCGGGACAAGAAAAAGTTTCCGAGGTACAGCATCGGGTTTAAAGTGAAAAGCTATACAAAGCCCGCGATAACGGTTGACGCCATACTTATAAAGCCGAAAACCTATACTCCCGAAACGCGCAAGTTCACGATACGGCTTATCGCGAGATACCAGAGCGACGCGCCCGCGGCCGGAAAGAAGATTCGCTTTTCGGTGCTGGGCATGCGTGCTTACTTTCCGCATAATCTCCAGGATTCCGCCGGACGGCTCTTCAAATCCGGATTTGCGCGCGCGAACTGGAGCTTTTGCGATAACCTGATCGAGAACGGCGATACCGTTACAGGCCCCGACGGCACGGTCGACATTTCCGTTCCGGCCCGGCATTACCGCAAGGCCCTGAAACTGCGTGTTCAGGGCGTCGTGCTCGAGGATGCGACGACCTTCGGCAGGAAAGTGGAGTTCGCGACAAGCGTTCCCGTAAGCCTGCCCGACGCGTTCGCCTTTGCCGAATGCCTTGAGAAGAACCCCGTTGCGGGCGCAACCGTCCAGCTGGCTGCCGCGGCATTCCTGGAAAACGGCAAGCGGTGCATCCTGAAAGGGAAACTCGTCGTACGTCGAAACGTGGCCGGCAGCAGGATAACCGTCTCAGAAATCTCCGTCACTACAAGGTCCGATTCAGACCAGATGACAAGCTATATCTTTCCCGAGGCAGGGGTTTACTACGTAACGTTCAAGGCCGAATCCGGGAACGTGATAACAAAAGACTGGTCCGTGAACGTGCGCGAAGAACACGGCGGTCTTTCAATACCGGTCGAATTCGACAGGCCGTCCTACCAGGCCGGCGGGGAAATGAAACTGAGCATCGAGGCGCCGCCCGGCGAGCGCATCGCCCTGCTTACGCTCGAAGCCGAGAAAATCCTGCTCTGGAAAACGGTTATTCTCAAAGGCGGCAGGCAGGAAATAACCCTGCCGGTAAAGAACGAATACCAGCCGAACGTCTATGCCGTAATAGCGATGCCCACCATCGAAGGCCTTTACAAAGGTCAGCGGATGGCCTACATCCTGCCCGTGTTGCGGGTCACGGTCGTCTCCGAGAAGGCGGCCTACCGCCCGGGTGAAAAGGTGAAACTAAGAATCAGAACGACGAACGAGAACGACCGGCCGACCCCGGCGACCGTAGCGCTTGCGATAGTGGACGAGGCAATCTTCCAGGTCGCCCGGCCCAACGCGGGCTCGATACGGACCTACTTCTATCCGGAGCGCAGGGGCCATAAAGTCCAAACGGGAAGCACGTGCGGATTCAGATACAGGGCCGTCACCGGCACAATCAACCACCTGTACTACGCCGAGCTTCAAAGGAGACAACGCGTCGAGAGGGAAGGACTGCCCCCCATACACCCGCATCTTACGCTTCTCCCTGGGCTTGCGAACAAGAACCTCTCTTCCACCAGCGTTGTCGACGCATACGGAGTCGGCGGCGGTTCCGCGGGCGCGTACGGCCAGAGATGGGGGAGAGGCTCTCCGAAGTTTTTCGGGTCTGAAATACAAGGGGCCATGCGAGAAGTCTTCCCGGACACCGCATACTGGAACCCCGATATCCGCACCGATACGGACGGCACGGCCGAGGTTACCTTCACGGCGCCCGATACCCTGACGGAATGGCGCATCACCGCCTACGGCGCAACGCGCGAAACTGCCGTCGGCGAAACCACCACCTCGTTGAGAACGGAAAAGCCGGTCGCGGCATTCGTCTCAATGCCCGGATTTCTCCGTGAGGGCGACGCCTCGACCGCCTCCGCATGGGTGGGCAATTTCACAGGCGAAACACTGTCGTGCAAAATCCGTATCCCGGCCATGGAATCTCCGGTGGAAATGTCGGTTTCGCCCGGAGCGGGGGACGCATTAACGTTTTCGCTGCCGACGGCCGGAAGCACCGCGGCCTCGGTCGAAGTAAGCGTCGACGCCGGGAAATATTCCGACGCGATACGCCGCAAGATCCCGGTCAAGCCCGCGGCGTTCAGGCTCAAGACGGGTTTCTCCGGAGTCCTGCGCGGCAGAATGGAAAAGAAATTCGAGCTTCCCGCCGGCGCCGACCCGTCAAGGACCGGCATCCTTATAACTTTCGACTCCAATCCCTCCACAATGGCGAGGGACGCGCTCAAATACCTCGGCGGCTACCCGTACGGCTGCGTCGAGCAGACATTGTCGAGGTTCCTGCCCTGGGTCGCCTGGGGCAAAGTCCACGGCTTCAGCGGCGAAGCAGGCAAACCCGCCTACCGCGAAGCGGCGAAACGGGGAATTACCAGGCTGTGCGATCTCCAGAACCGGGACGGCACGTGGGGATGGTGGCGCGATCAGCGCGGCGACCCGTTTATTACGGGATACGCCATGCTCGGCCTGAGACTGGCCAGGGAAGCCGGCTTCCATGTTCCGCAAGAAGTTTTGAACAGCGGGAAATACGCCGCAAGAAATATAATATCGCATGGCGGGATTAAAGACAAATTGTTTCCGCTCGACGGGCTGGCCATGCTGCTCTACGGGTCCGGTATCGGCTCAACGAAGCTGGAAGCTTCCGCCTTTTTCGAGCTCGAGTCCTGCGGCCCCGCCGCCCACGCACTGATGGCGCTTGTGCACCTCGAGACCGGCAACAAAACGAAGGCCGAGCCGTTTCTCCAGAAAATCAGAACCTCGGGCTACAACGAAAGTGAAGGATGCAGGACTTACGATAGCGGCCAAAGCAGGTGGTTCAACTCAGAGACGGCCACCACCGCGCTCGCCCTGCTGGCGCTTACCGAGGCCGAGGGCGACAGCGAAACCACGCGAAAGACCGCGCGTGGACTGCTGTCCCGGCGGACTTCCCGCACCTGGCCCTCGACGAAAGACACGGCCCTGGCCATTCTTGCACTCGGGCGTTACTATAAGGCCGCGCGCTTCACGAAACCTTCGCAAAACGTAACCGTTTCCGTGAACGGGAACACCGTCGGCGAGGCCGACTTCCGCAAAGCGGACGCCGAAGGCAGAGGAATAACCCTCCCGGTTCCGCCTGAAATGCTGCGCGACGGCGAAAACCTCATCTCCTTCTCATCCCCGGGCGCGGGTGAAGCGCCGTACACCGTCACCATCACGGCAACCGTTGAAGCGGAAAAGGCCGGCGAACTGGCGGACATGTTCAAACTCAAATGCGAGACTTTTGAAGTCTCGGCGGATGGAGCCAGAAAATCCATCGGCGTGAACCCGCCCGGGTATTCCGTCGTGCGGTCGGATTCCCTTCCTGCTAAACTGCCGAACACGTTTATAGCCGGCAGAAACGTGCGCCGGCAGATCCGGCTGGACAACCCGTACGATACCTCGCACGTGATTATTGAAGAACCGCTCGTGCCGGGGCTGGTGCTGAACGAGAACTCGATTAAATCTTCATGCACCGACAGGCAGAACTTCCGGTTCGAGGTCAGGGAAGACAGGATAGTGTTTTTCATAACGGATTCGAACTGGAGCGAGCTGTCAATTACATACGATTGCTACGCCGCATATCCCGGCAACTATACTATACCGCCGACAATGGCATACGCCATGTACGAACCCGAAGTATATTCCGCGGGCAAACCGGGCGCTTTCAGTATTATCGGAACCCACGAAGTGAAGCATAAAACCGGAGTGCCTCCCGACGAGCTGTATAAGGAAGGTCTCGCGGCATACGAATCGAAGAAGTTCAGTGACGCCGTCCGGCTGCTCGAGCCGCTGCTGTCAGAGTACAGGCTCCGCTCGGAGATGTTCTCAAAAGCGGCAACGGCACTGGCACTTTCGCACCTGCACCTCGGCCACAAGGACAGCACGCTGAGCCTGTACAGGCAGATCGTGGGCGAAACAGGGCTCGGCAGAATCTCGCCCGCGGAAGAGAAGGCGCTTGCAGACCTGTTTTTCGACAGCGGGGAATTCCGCGATTCCGCCGAGCTCGACCTTCGCATAATAGACGAGGCCTATTGCGGGGCGATCGAATTCTGGGAAAACATGCCCGAAGCCGAGCTGTTCAGGCCGGGCGCCCTCCTGAGCATGGCCATGGATTATCCGTTTAAACTCGACCTGTACCCGAAGCTTTTTGTTGAAACGGAAATACTCGGCGAGGAAGTGCTGCGGTCCGTCGGCAATTCGGGCCTTGTATCAAAGGTGCGCTGCGCCGTTGAACTCCTCGAATCCCTCGCGGTCAAAGAAGCTGAAAAGAGCGGGAACTTCACGCTCATCTCAAAGGCCGTGGAAACGCGCCTGAGAGCCGGCGATTTCGAACGCGCCATGGAAACCGCAAACCTGTATGCCGAGGCCGCCAGAGGCGGGTACGACGAGCCGCAGGCATTGTACTTCAAGGCTTACGCCCTGTTCTCGCTCGACAGGTTCGACGAATCCACGACAATCGCCCGGAGGCTTGCCACCGGGAAATTCCCCGCTGAAGCCTGGGACGACTCGGGTGAAAAGACGGTGGACAGGATGGAGCCCACGGAATACCGCTTCAACGCCACCCATCTTCTGGCGCAGGCTGCGCACAGGAAGGGCGACTATCCGCGCGCACTCGAGCTGTATCGAAAGGTGGCGGACCGTTTCGAGGACGCCCGCTCGATGGTGCAGCATCTTACTTACCAGGAGCTCTCCGCGCCCGCAAAGGTGGAGTGCATGCCGGGCGAAACGCCGGAGATCGAAGTAACGTCACGCAATATCGAGCAGTTCTCGGTATCGGTTTACCCGCTTGACCCGGTACTGATTTACTGTTTCCGCGGCAGCCGCGTCGACCTTGTCGGTCTCAACCTTGTCGGCCTGAAGGAAAACACCGTCATAAACGTCAACGTTCCGTCAAGCAAGGACCTGTCGAGCCGCACAACGAAAGTCGCGCTGCCGAAAATGGAGGAAGGCGCATCCCTTGCGATTGTCCGCGGAGGCGACAGAACGGTCGCGGTCGCGGTCTGCGCGACGAGAATCCGCATCCAGCGCTGCACGGAGGGATTACGCCTGAGATTTATCGTAACCGACCAGGCGACCGGCAAGGGAATAAAGGGCTGCCTCGTCAAAGTATTCAAGAAACAGGGCAATACTCTTGATCTTTACACGGATTCGCGGGGCGTGGTTCTGTGCCCCTCGGACGTTCCGAGAGACGCGCCCGCAATCGGGCAACACGGGAAATCGTTTGCGATCGACTGGTAACGGTCAGTTCCTTTAAGAATAATCAGTTCTCAATTGTTATATTGCAGGCTGGGGGATTGCCGGGATCTGTTCCCGTATGGGTCCAGCCTGCAAACCTTGGCAGTATTTCCCTGTCCCAGCACTCCTTGCCGCTTGTGCAATTGCTCGAGTCGCAGTATTTCCTGTTCAGCCTGTCTGGCACAAACTTGGCCATGTTGCAGCCACTGCATTCGTATTCTTCTCCATGTATTCCCAAGGCGGAGTGGCCCCACTCGTGCAGGAAAGTGTGTTCTTCCGGCCTTTCGGAATCGAGACAGATTAAGCCGGAACTCGTGTAAGTCATTCCCAAACCCCATCCCAATGGTTCGAAAATAACTCTTTCATCAGTATGACTTACGCCGGAGCGGAGAATCATGTCGCCGAGCATCCCCTGGCCTTCGGTGGATTTATACAGGCCGACATGACGGGATCTCATGTGCTCTGCAAACGCCTCCATTCCCGCCGTATCCTGCTTGGCCTTGATAAGTACATTGAAGTCCCATATTTTGTCCGCAGCTGTACCGGTTCCTGTCCCCGTTCCAGTTCCTGTGCCATTGGGTCCCGTACCGCTTCCTGTGCCGTTTGGAACAATACCGCCGCTACGGCTGCTACCACCTTTACTACCACAACTGACCAGTAAGATAGCTGTCAGAATTATTACTGGAGCGAGCAGTCTACAAGATAGTTTTGTGGTGCCCATCTTATTATGCTCCTTTTAGACTGTTCTGACTTTGCAGCCTTACTGCATGAGTCGAACGTAACGCGGGGCAAATCAGCGACGTCCATGACTCTTTTCACACATTTCTTTGGCAAGCGGTGAAATGCCAGTCAATTTCAGGATAATCAGTTCTCAATAGTTATATTGCAGGCAGGGGGATTGCCCGGATCTGTTCCCGTATGGGTCCAGCCTGCAAACATTGGCAGTATTCTCATGTCCCAGCACTCCATGCCGCCTGTGATGCAGTTGCTCGAGTCGCAGTATTCCCTGTTCAGCCTGTCTGGCACAAACCTGGCCATGTTGCAGCCACTGCATTCGTATTCTTCTCCATGTACTCCCAAGAAGGAGTGGCCCCACTCGTGCAGGAAGACGTGTTCTGACGGCCTTTGGGAATCGAGATAGATTAAGCCGGAAGTCTTGTGAGACATTCCCACACCCCAGCCTAATGGTTCGAAAACAACTTCTTCATCAGTATGACTTACGCCGGAGCGGAGAATCATGTCGCCGAGCATCCCCTGGCCTTCGGTGGATTTATACAGGCCGACGTGGCAGGATCTCATGTGCTCTGCAAAGGCCTCCATCCCAGACGCATTCTGCTTGGCCTTGATGAGCACGTTGATGTCCCATACTTTACCCGCAGATGTACCGGTTCCCGTTCCCGTACCGCTTCCTGTGCCATTGGGTCCCGTACCGCTTCCTGTGCCGGAACCAGTACCGGTTCCTGCAATACCGCCGCTGCGCTTGCTGCTGCCTTTATTTCCGCAACTGACCAGGGAGACAGCAACCAGGACAATTATTATTGCAGCAAGCAGTCTACAAGATAATTTTGTGGTGCCCATCTTATTAAACTCCTTTTAGACTGTTCTGACTTTGCAGCCTTCCTGCATGAGTCGAACGTAACGCGGGGCAAATCAGCGACATCCATGATTCTTTTCACACATTTCTGCAGCAAGCAGTGAAATGCCAGTCAATTTCATGATAATCAGTTCTCAATAGTTATATTGCTGCCGGGGGCATTGCCGGGATCTGTTCCCGTATGCGTCCAGTCAGGAAATTCTATTAGAAACCATTTTTCCCAACAGGGGTTCGACTTGGTGCAATTGCTATCGTCGCAATAAAGTGTCTGAGTGCGTCCCGTTTCCGCGGCCCCCATGACACAGACCTCGCCGTTTAAACAGCCGTATTCTTCGCACGCCCCACCGCCATACGTATAGCGGCCCATAAAAGCATGGGCCCACTCATGGAGGAAAGTTACCTTATCCAACCCGCCGGGGAACGCTATCTTTTCGGGCAAGGCAGAGGCCATCCATCCCGAAGGCGCCGGGTTACCGGATAACAATGTCTCAAGGAATTTTCCTTCAAGGGGGTCTATGATAATATTGACCGTGTCATGGTTTTTATTATATATTTTTACGCTCTTTACATACATCTGCCCCTCGGTGGCGCGCCACAGTGCGGGGTTAAATTCATTCTGGAACCGTTGCCCCAGTTTTTCCCGATAAGATTCGCTCATATCCTTCCTGCTGCCAACTGTTATATCCACGCCTACCGCGTCGCCGGGATTAACGCCCGTGCCCGTACCGCTTCCTGTGCCACTTCCCGTACCGGAACCAGTACCGGTTCCTGTAATGCCGCTGCTGCGCTTGCTGCCGCCTTTATTTCCGCAACTGACCAGGGAGACAACAGCCAGCAGAACTATTATTGTAGCGAACAGTCGATTAAATGTCTGGATGGCACCCATCCTCCCGGTCTCCTTTTCAATTGTTCCAGCGTTGTTGTCTTTCCCTTATGGTGAAATAACCGCCTGATTCACTTCACCGCCTTTTTCCCTTATCCACTCGATAACCCTGCTGCCGAGAGAATCGAGCGATATCAGGTCGTCCAGTTCGGCCCGGACTTTCCACCTGTCCGATTCAACGGCCGTCTCTACAATATCAAGAATCTTCCTGGCCCTCGAGCCGGTAAGGTCGCCGGCAATGCCGATATTGAGCCTGCCGTCATCGGTAAACGAAATAGAAAAGTGAGTTTTTGCCATGTTTTGCATATCCTGCTACTCCTCGTATATAGTTTACTCGATGATTATCTCCGTCGCGGGAACGTTGCCGCCAGCGCCGCCTGAGTCTGAAATCCCGAACCTGCTGACAACGCGCCCCCAGCAATCGTACTGTCCACCCTCGCAGTAATTGCACTGGACCATATACGTTGCGCTACCGTTTGCATTCATAATGCAATAAGTTTCGTCTGATGAAGAATGGTCTGGAAGCCCCATTCTATGGTGCCCGAATTCGTGCTGGAAAGTATAGGGGTCGCAATCACCTCCGACATGCATCCCTGAGCCGTCCACGTAGCCGTAAACCGTAGTGCCGCCCGGCATGGTTATCAGATATGTGTCGAGAGTCTCGATTATGATATCCGAGGTGGTACCGCTCCTGATAACCGCGGTGGCAATATACATCTGGCTCTTCGTGCCATCCCAGATCATGGCTGAGCCTTTTCTTACCTTCCCGGCAAAATGCTCTTTGTGGGAAGTTTGTGCGTCCAACTCCGGCCTGAACGCGCATTCTATGTCAAAGCCGTAGCCGCTGGAGGTGGATGTCCCGGTTCCGGTTCCGCTTCCGGTACCGGTTCCCGTTCCATTTCCGGTGCCGCTTCCGGTGTAGGCGGGAGCTTTGTCCCGACTGCTGCTTTTTCCACTGCTGCAACCCACCTCAATTAAACTCAAGGCCAAAATGCATATGAAGATTACTATGAGCTTTCTGATTACCCCTCTATCAGCCGTCTTCATTCTGGCTCCCTTCCCGTTGTCAAGGTGACCGTATTATTGAATCGTCACATTGCATGCCGGCGCTGCGCCGCCCGGCCCGGGGTGCGCCCAGCCGTGCGTGCTCTGCATCAGGTTCCAGCACTGCTGGCTTTCGACACAGGTCGTGGGGTCGCACCACTTGCTGTAGCCTTCGCCCGATAATCCGACCATCATCGCCATGACACACACGCCTTCGCTAGCGTTCAAACAGTTGTATTCCTCACTGTAGAAAGGCCCGACCCAGCCGTGCCCGAGCTCATGGAGGAAGCCCTGCCTGGGAAGTTGTCCCGAACACAGGGTTATTTGGAAGCCGCCGCCGCTCGTTTTGCAGGCTGCGGGCGGGTTACTTATTGGTCCCTTAATAACGCGCACGATTACATTGCCATCCGAGGAGCCGTTCACCAGAGTCTGATCTTTGAGGTATGCCTGGCCTTCAGTGCCTTCCCAGAGGCCCTCGTTGTAGAATTTTATCTTGTCAGCCATGTATTCCAGATCGGCTTGTGATGCGGTTTCCTGTACCGCCCAGGTCAGGTCGAGCGACTTGGCGCCTCCGGGGTCTCCTGTACCATTGGGCCCTGTACCGCTGCCGGTCCCGGTTCCGGTTCCGGTTCCGCTCCCGGTCCCGCCGCCGGTAGAAGCCGCGCCTCGGGAGGATTTGTGCTTCTTGGAGCATCCGGCAAATACCAGCGTCAACGATAAAACAACAATCACGATCAGTAGCCTGTGAAATGCTTTTGTTGTGCTCATCTCCCCAACCTCCTTTGCTATTGTTCAAGCGTCATTATCCTGCTCTGGTAATCGAAGGTAACACGATGGAAATCGGCCAGGAAACCCTTTGTGCCGATAAGCCCGTCAAGTCCGTAGAAAGATTTCAAAGTGTCGGCCGGAGTGGCGCTGGAATCGTAATGCAGAACATTCGTGTAAGTGACGCCATTCAAGACAAGCTCGTCAACCCGACGCTCACCGCCGGGGGAACCGCTGACGTTGTTGACCTTGGATCTGAATCCGGAGCAGAAAATGGTAATCTGCCCACCCGTGTCGACAACGAACGTTCCCTGTTGACCGCTGACAGTGCCTTCAACAATAGGCCACCCATAGTTGATTTGAAATGGCGCCGGGTTGGAGCCGGCCGGCGGTGAATATGCATCTGCAAAGGTAACCGTGTAATCGTTGTAATTAATCGACATCACGTTCGGATAGAAATCCCGTCCCATTAACACGTCATGCCCCCCGCCCTGTGCACTAACGGGAATACTGCTTTGCGAGTACACTTGCCCGGTGTTCATATCAGTAACTTCAAAGTCGCATGAGCCGGAAATCCCAGCCTGACTTGCGAAACTCGACGACACTGCGCTCTGGTCACCCGCACCCGTATCTATCAATCCGTTGCCTGTTACGCCGTTATAGCTTGCCTCTATTTCGATGCTGCCGTGCCCTACGTTCACGCCCTGCACAGTAACCGGGTTTGTGAAGCTGCCGTCTCCAGTGCCCGAACCCGTGCCGGTTCCCGGACCTGTGCCGGTACCCGGACCTGTGCCGGTACCCGGACCTGTGCCGGTTCCCGTCCCCGTACCGGTTCCCGAACCGGTAGCTGTGCCGACAACATAGGAATCTTTGGAATCGCTACTGCCGCATGCGCCGATATATAGAAGTCCTGCAAGGATCACAATCAGTAGAACAATTCTTTTCATGGGTTTCCTCCTCGTATCCGGGATGGTTTCTATCTTCAGCTGCAGGGAAATAACAGTATTAATAACTACTCCTTCCGGCGAGGAAATGCAGGTTCCCGAGGTCAAGCTGGAGCGCCAGGGTGAGTATCGCGGTAACGTAGTAGTAGTCAGGTCCGCATACAATGTCCGAATTAGTTCCAGGCTGGCCGTCAAAGGCCGGGAAGGATCCGTTGCTTTTCTGGTGGCCCAGTATCCTCTGGAAAAAGGACTTGACAAATGCGTCCCAGGTTTCCTGGTCGGTTGCCAGGCAGCCCAGGGCCCCGCCCAGGTATCCCATCGAGGCCGACCCGTGGCCGGTATGTATGTATCCACCCGTGCCCTTCAGGTAAGTGGTCATAATGTCCCTGTGCTTTGTATTTCCGGCAAGGTGGAGTGCCATGATGGCCCCGCCCGTGCGGCACGGAGACGTATCACGAATGAGATCGTGCGAGTAGAAAACCCCACCGGTCAGGCTGCCGCTGCCGCTCGGGGCAGTACACTTGTCGGTTACGTATTTCATTGCATTCGTAAACTTCTCCTGGTCAAGAGTGCATCCGCATTTCTCGGCTGCGGCCATGGCCGTAATGACCCAGTTGGAAACAATCTCAAGCTCAAGGTAGCCCGAGTAGCAGACAGTCTGTGGCCCGTGGCCGTAGCCCCACGATGGTTCCTGTGCCTCCGCCAGTCGGGTAACGGATTCCTGGAGCGGAACCTTATAGGTATCATCTCCCGTGGCCTTGTATGCCTCGGCAAGGAATATGGCACCTATGCTGACGTGCCAATTGCTCTGGTTATGAACACCCTGTATCCCCGGAAATGAAATATTGGCAGCCACGAAGTTGGCCGCATATCTTATGGCGTCCTTGTACGGGCCTTCGGCCGGTGTGCTTCCGCTGGCCATAAGCGCCAGGCCGCAGAAAGACGTTATTACCAGCTTGCCGGTGGGACCGCTTCCATCTTCGGGAATGTCTCCACCGGTGGCGTCAAGATACGCGAGGGCCTTGTCAACCGCCGCCTGTGTGCCCGCGGGCTTGTGGGACGACGGGCTTATTGTCAACTGGCCCGAACCCGTGGTTGTGCCCGTGCCTGTTCCCGTGCCAGTCCCCGGACCGGTGCCCGTACTTGTTCCCGTACCCGTGCCGGTGCCGGTTCCCGGGCCAGTGCCGGTTCCCGGCCCCGTACCGGTTCCCGAACTGGTGGCTATGCCGACAACATAGGAATCCTTGGAATCGCTGCCGCCGCATGCGCTGATACATATGAGGCCTGCAAGAAACATTATCAGGGGTGCGATTCTCTTCATGGGTTCTCCCTTGCGGTCAGTATGCTTCCTGTCTTTAGCAATAAGGAAATAACAGCAAAAATACCGGGCTTTTCATGGTTATCCTCCTCGGATTAATTATCGGTTATCTCGAACTGAATGGCCGGCGGGCTTCCCTCGGTGTCTTTCGGGTGCTGCCAGTCTTTTTTGTAGTACTCCTTCGCTACCTGCAGAAGACTCGGCCAGCAGGGATTGCCGCCGGTGCAATTGGACCCGTCACAGAAATCATTCGAGGGAGACGCGCCCATGATGCATCTGCAATTGTATTCCTCGCCTCCTTTGGCGAAGTACAGGTGATTGAATTCGTGGCAGAAGATCGTTATGGGGAATTGGCCTGCCAGACACATCATATAAGGGTATGCGGTCCAGCCATACACTCCGGACGGGCTCGGACCTCCATCAGACCAGCTTGGCCTGGAACCGTTGATAGGGCTGATGACAGTTATGAATTTCTGGCTTGTGTTGATGGCGAATTCCTTCTTGTCGATGACAACGGCCTTTGTAATCGCCATCTGGCCATGCAGGGCGTGGAAGAGCATGTCCGCTCCCTGCTGAACCCTGCTCTTGAAGCTTTCGATCCATGCCGAGTCCGCGTCGCCGCAAACCCAGAAAGTCATCTCGATCTGGAGGCAGTTATCCGACAGTGGCCCGGTCGATGTCCCGGTCCCCGTATTCGTTCCCGTACCCGTGCCAGTGCCCGTGCCTGTCCCAGTACCGTTACCTGTACCGGCAGGGCCGGATGCACCTGATTTCTTGGAGCTGCCGCCGCCGCAGGCGCCGATGCATATGAGACCTGCCAGAATAATAATCAGGAGTGCGGTTCTTTTCATGATTTTCCTCCTTGGAAATGTGATGTTTTCAATTGTCTGCTTACAATTATATATGAATTTATAGGCAGATTTTTGCCGGATGTGCACCGTATCTGAAATGATACATTCAGAAATGTGTGGCGAAATAACGGTTATGGTCACAAATGGAGGACAGCGCTCCGGGCTTTCCTAACTTCTTGTATGGAAATGCATTATATCAATAATGAGCACGGAGAACTTAAATATCTGAAATGATGGACGCGGTTTGAAGCCACTGCAACCAGGTGGTATCAAACCACGACAAAGCACGCTTTTTTGGGTCGCGTGAAAATAAAGGGGGTGTTTTTACACAGTACTGATGCCGGCCGTAGCATCGATTAGAATGGAAAGTCAGCGGGAAGAAAATGCTTCAGATTTTTCACTTGTCAAATCTTTTTCTTGGCATATAAATGAAGTCCGGTTATCCTGAATGCGGAATCTATTTATGGCCAGACCCTCACCGGAAATCATCAAGCTCTCCTCCGACGCTGTCGAGAAAATCATATCGTGGACACTCCGCGGGGCATCCTCTGTCCTGGGCAAGAGAAAACTGTCTTCATTGCTGGGGCTTACCAGAACACGTCTCGACAGGCTCATATCATCCGATAAACAGGTCAGGCCGATGTTTGACGTGATATACCGGATGCATGCCCAGCTCGGTCTTACCTGGCCCGGCATTTTTGCGGCTTCCTGGTTTCCATCGGTGTGGAAACTGCAGAAGGAATGGTCTCCAAAGCCGGAAGCCTTCAAGGATGAAGCGATTCTGCAGTCCCACGAACAGAAGGTCAGAGAAAGAATCAGGAAGATCGTGTCCGGGATCGGACTGACAAAATGCGCAGCCGGCTGTGCGCTGCCGAAAGGGACGCTTCAAACCCACCTCCAGTCGATGAACGTACCGGTCTCATTGATATGGCGTATCCATCTTTATACTGGAAAGCCGTATACCGTCCTGCTGACAGGCAGTCTGGATGAAGGCGAGGAAGCGTTTCGGGAAAGTATCGGTGATGCACTCGACGCTAACGGAAGATTTCAGGACCTTTACGAACCTATTCTTTGTCTTACCGAAGAATACGCTCATAACGACTTGTACAAAAAAGCTGCGCTTTATAAATCCATCATGCAAGACCTGCTTGGTAAAAGACTTTCAATTCCACAACTGGTAAGGTTGTGTAGAGTTCTTGCGTATTACGAAAAGAAGTCCGGTAGCGAGAAGAAGGCTGAAGAGATTATCCGTAAGGTATGGAAGAAGGTTTCGAAGGTAAAGGATCCGAAAGCTGCGGCACATTTCACCAGATCATTGATAAATACGGCAATCGAAATGCGCCTGAGCGGGCTGGCTTCCGACATATCGGAATATGTAATTATGATGGTTCGTAATGCACACGCGTTGTCAGTAGCATACTTCCAGCTTGCTGTAATGGCTTTTGGAAACCTGGATATTTTCGAAGCAGAACGGTTTTTCAGAATGTCCCGTCTGCATTCCCTGGAACTTGAGCAGCAAACATACAAGAAGTATTTCATTGCGAGAATCGATGCCTTCATGGCTCACATACTATGGATATTCGGTGACTGGCAGGACGCTTTGGGCAAAGTTGACGCCCTTCTGGAAGAGACCAGTCTTGAGACAAGCTGGAAAATGGGTCTGCTTTATCTGGAAATGGCAATTCTTTTATGGAGGGAAAACATACCTGATTGCAGAAAAGCTTTCCGCACGTATAAAAGCCTGCACGGGATGCATTACGGCAAACAGGCGGAATCCGTTGATCTGACACTCCTGCAGGCGTGTATTCTTCTTGCCGCAAGGAAAACGAAAAAGGGCCTCAGCCTTACGGATGAAAGAAAACTTCAAAAGGCGTCCAGAATGCTGCGGAGCATTAAAAGCTCCGATGTCACAGGCAAAGACAGGATAATGCTCAGCGTATACAGGTCTCTGATAAATAACGATTACTCGATTCTGAAAGCGGTTGCCGGAGAAATCGTATCAGGAAAGATATTCAGCACGGAAACAGACGTGCCTGTGGAGTTCTTACCGCACTTCGTTGAAGCTGCAAAAACGTCCGGAGTCTGGTCAAAGAAACTGGAATCCTGGAAAGAGAAAATGATCAAGAAAGGTCTTCTTTATCTAGGTGTAAGGCGTGGAACATGAAATCCCATTGTCCCATATGCGGAATATAATTCATGGCTAAACCCTCGCCGGAAATTATAGGGCTCTCCTCCGACGCTGTCGAGAAAATCATATCGTGGACGCTCCGCGAAGCATCCTCTGTCCTGGGCAAGAGAAAACTGTCTTCGCTGCTGGGCCTTACCAGGACCCGTCTTGACAGGCTTATATCCTCCGATAAGCAGGTCAGGCTGACGTTTGACGTGATATACCGGATGCATGTCCAGCTCGGTCTTACGTGGCCCGGCATTTTTACACCTTCCTGGATTCCCGCAGTGTGGAAGCTGCAGAAGGAATGGTCTCCAAAGTCGGAAGCCTTCAAAGATGAAGTAATTCTTCAGTCCCATGAACAGAAGGTCAGAGAAAGAATCAGGAAGATCGTGTCCGGGATCGGACTGACAAAATGCGCAGCCGGCTGTGCGCTGCCGAAAGGGACGCTTCAAACCCACCTCCAGTCGATGAACGTGCCCGTTTCGCTTATATGGCGCATCCACCTTCATACGGGAAAACCGTACACAGCCCTGCTCACCGGCAGCATGGATGAAAATGAAGAGATGCTGCGGGAAGGCGTCGGCGAGGCAACCGATCTTTCCGGAAGGCTCGAGGACCTTTACGAACCGGTTATCTGCGTTGCCGGGTCATACATCCGCGAGGGAAGGCACAGGAAAGCGGCCCCATACCAATCCATCCTGCGCGGATTGCTTGATAAAAGGCTTTCCGTTCCCCAGACGGTCAGACTGTGCAAGCTTCTTGCATATTACGAGAAGCAGTCCGGCAGCGAGGACAGGGCTGAGAATACACTCCGAAAGGCCTGGAAAAGGATAGCCCGGGCAAAGGATCAGCAGGCTGCCGCGTCTCTCGAGCCGTGGTTGATGGATACGGCGATTGAAATGAGGCTCACAAAGCTGGCCAAGGAAATAGGAGACCGTATAATTAGTACCGCCCGCGAAACGCGCGCCCTGACGGTAGCCTATTTCCAGCTTGCAGTCGTGGCCTTCAGTGACCTCGAGTTTTTCGAAGCCGAGCGGCTTTTCAGAATGTCCCGCATGCACTCACTGAAGCTGGAGCAGAAACCTTACAGGCAGTATCTCCGTGCAAGGATTTACGTCAACATGGCTCACATTCTCTGGGCTTTCGGCGAAGGAAAAGACTCCCTGGGTAAAGTCGATGCTCTCCTCGAAGAAACCAGCCTGGAATCGGATTGGAAGCTGGGCCTGCTCTATCTGAAAATCGCGATTCTTCTGTGGGAAAGAAACATACCTGAATGCCTGAAAGCCTTTCGAAGTTATAAGAGTATTCACGAAACGCAGTACGGAAAGTCTTCCGAATCCAGTACAGTGACGCTTCTGCAAACATACGTTCTTCTGGCTGCGAGAAAAACGGAAAAAGGTGTGAGCAGTACGGACGAAAAACGCCTGGTTAATAACCTGAGGAACCTGGGGAAGCTCAAGACCTCCGACATTTCAGGCAGAGACAGGATCATGCTTGGAATTTGCAGGTACATGACCGATAAAGACAGCTCCATTCTGAAAGCAGTTACAAAAGAAATAATATCGGGAAAAATATTCAGTACGGAATCGGACATACCGCTGGAGTTTCTGCCGCATTTCCTCGAGGCAGCAAAGGAAGCCGGGTTTCTGTCGAAACAAATGAAATCCTGGAAAGAGGAAATGATGAAGAAAGGCCTCCTTTACCTCGATATTACCCGCGAAAATACGTGATAATTGCATGACTATACGGCTTATCCCGGTTTTGGGCATCGAACGCGAACTTGCCGGTTTTTTTCCAAAATTTAACCTAACAAAAGCATCAAAACACAAGTACATATTAACATAACAACTCTTTAATGGGGAATCCTCCTATGAAGGACGTTAAAACACTGCGAAGGCTGCTGGCCCTCCTTATCCTCTCCGCTATTTTCGTTTTCCCTTCAGTCGCCACACGGGCTGACGATGAAAAAGCCCTGCGGATTACGCCAAAAGCCTTTCTGGATCACATCAAAATCCTTTCTTCTGATAAGTACGAAGGCCGCGATACCGGCAGCAAGGGACAGAAGCTGGCGGCAAAATATATTGCCGGCAAGTTGAAGGATTGGGGAGTACCGCCCGCCGGCGATAACGGCTCATACTTCCAGAAATTCCCATACTCGGGGAACCGGGATATTGTCGGTAAGCCCGTGCTGAAGGCCAGAAACGGCAGATCGACCTTCAGAATGAAATACGCGCGCAACTTCACGCCGATGACCTGTTCCGCGGACGCTGATATTAAAAAAGTCCCGGTTGTTTTCGCAGGTTACGGCGTAGATGCGCCGGATAAAAACTATAATGATTATACCGGTATCGACGTGAAGGACAAGTTTGTCATCATTATGCGGAAAACGCCCTGGCCGCGCGACAGGCGGTCAAGGCATGCATATTTCAGAACAAAGCTGGAAGTCGCAAAAAAACACGGCGTCGGGGGCGTGATTTTCGTCAGCAACCCGAAATCCGGAGCCGCGGAACTGAATACCCTGAGGAAAAACGCGGACCGCAAGAGAATGCCGTTCCCGGTTTTCTATATCACCGGCAAGGCGGCCAACAGGCTTCTTTCCAGGGATAAACAGACCCTGGAAAAACTGGAATCGAAAATTATCGACTCCGGCAAACCCGCCTCCTTCCCGCTTAAAAGAACCACGATTGACGCAAAAGTAAAACTCAAGGAGAAAGGCGTCGGGACGGAAAACGTTGTCGCTATTATAAAAGGTTCGGATAAAAGTTCCGGCAACGAACACATAATTATGGGCGCCCATTACGATCATATCGGCGTTGGAAGCAGCAAGGGAAAGGCAAAAATCGTATATCACGGCGCAGACGATAACGCGTCTGGCTCGTCCGGGCTCCTGGTAATTGCACGCGCGATTTCAGACATGAACAAAAAACCGAAACGCACGATTGTTTTCGTATGGTTCACCGGTGAAGAAAAAGGTTTCCTCGGCTCGATTCATTACACGGAAAATCCTGCCCTCCCGCTCAAGGATGCGGTACTGATGATCAACATGGACATGCTCGGGAGGAGCAAGGACGGGTACCTCTGGATAGGCGGCGCAGACACCGGAAAAGACCTTCGACCCGTCCTGGAAGAACTTGCGGATGCAAGCGGGCTCGACGTAAGGTTAACCGGTTCCGCAGGCGGTTCATCCGACCAGGTGCCTTTCAACCGCAAGAACGTGCCGAACCTTTTCTTCAACAGCGGAATGCACAAAGACCTTCACCGGACGACCGACACGGTCGACAAGATCAACGCGGAAGACGGCGCGCGCATCGTGAACCTGGCCCTCGACGTAGCGATCGCGGTTGCGGACGGCGGCAAAAAGCACGAGTTCAACAAGACCGAATCAGGCAGAGGCAGCCGGGTTTTCATGGGACTCGCGGGCATGGAGCAGGTCGAAAAAGGCCTTCAGATAACGGGCGTCGTGCCCCACTCACCGGCGGAGAAAGCGGGCCTTGAAAAGGACGACATCATTATTTCGATCAACGATAAGGAAATAAAAACCAACCGCGACCTTTACGGATGCCTGCGCGGCAAGAAACCCGGCGACGTGCTTAAAATGGTGGTTATAAGAGACGGCAAGGAAGAAAAAATATCACTGAAGCTCGATAAGCGGTAGTAATAATAAGAGAAGGTGTTAGGTTTTAGGTGTCAGGTGTCAGGAAATAAAAAGATAAATCTTAAAACCTAAAACCTGAAACCTGAAACCTGAAACCTGAAACCTAAAACCTGAAACCTGAAACCTGAAACCTAATACCTCTGCTTCGCCCCCAGCGCGGTATTCGGCAACTGCAGATATGTTTCTTCTTTTCCTCCCATTCGTTAGAGTGCAGGCGCGGGTGTTGCGCTCCCGCGGAATCATGGTAAAATACGGGTGCGGCAAAGCGCCTGCATAAACAATGGATAACTTCACCATAAACAATCCGTGGCTTCTCCTGACCTTCCCGGCCGCTGCCGGGATTCTGGTCGCGCTGTTTACCAGAAGCCGCGACAGGTCGATGCGGGCGTGGGTGCGGTTGATTCTGCGGACCATGGCCCTCGCGTTACTCGCCTGCGCGCTTGCCGACTTCACCGTAACCGCAACCCGCCGCGGGCGAATCGTCGTGTTCGCCGCCGACCAGTCTTCAAGCCATAAGAATTTCTACTCCGATGCGTTCAGGCAGATTCATGAAATCGAAAAAAAACTCTCAGCAGGTGACCGTTTTGCTTTGGTTCGTTTCGCTGAGGAAGCTGTAAAGATTCACTGGCTTGTGCCGCCTTTGACAAAATTCAAGCTGCCGGTGGGTCCGAACATCAACCCTTCCGCTACGGACATAGCTTCAGCTATCGACCGTGCCGTTGAAGCGGCAGAAGGCGCGCAGAACGCGGCCATAGTTATTTTCACCGATGGCAAGGCGACGCAGGGTGACGCCTTTGCCGCATGCGTCCGGGCAAGGGCATCAGGGTGCAAAGTCCACTTCCGCGCGCCGGATGCGCCGCCGGTGGATGACGTTACTGTCGAGCTTCTTTCCGCGCCGCATAGCGCGCGCGTCGGAGAACCCTTCAACTGCCACCTCCGCATAACTTCGACGAAAGACACGACAGTCAAGTTCCGCCTTTTCCATGAGAGCGAAGTTATCCTCGTGCGGCCGCTCCGGCTCGTGGCCGGCATCCCGTCCGTCATTGCCGCAGACGCGAAACTCACAAGGCCCGGCTTTTCGACTTTCAAGGCCGTAATCGACGCCGCAACCGACATCGACGCAGATAAAGAAAACAGCAGCATCGAATTCGGCGTCGCAAGCGCGGACAGCCGCAACGTCCTGGTTATCTCGCGAAAGGATTCGGCGATATTCAAAACGCTTGAAGCCGCGCCCGGTATCGAAGCAGAGCTTGAAACTGAAAATGACGACCCGGCTTCACTTTCGCGCTACCAGGCAATAGTGCTCGACGATGTTCCTGCCGGGCGGATTGGAGCTGCGCGGCTCATCGAGTTGAAACGAGCAGTCACCGAAAAAGGCTGCGGGCTCGTCGTCTTCGGCGGCTCCGGCTCGTACGCGGCCGGCGGTTACGCGGTCACGCCGCTCGAAGAACTCCTTCCCGTCTGGCCGCAGCCGAAGGAGCGCAAGCCCGTTACCGTTGCAGTCTGCCTCGACGCGTCGGGGAGTATGGCGGAAAAGCTCACCCAGACCGAAACAAAATTCCAGGCGGCCGCGGCCGCGCTGTTCCGCCTGCTCGGCGCGATGACGGAAAACGATCATATCGCCGTCTATACGTTTAATCGCGAGCCAGCCCTTCGGATCGAGTTGACAACAATAGAAAAATTGCGGCAGCGCGAATCCGAGCTGCGAAAATCGTTCGCGAAAATCCTTCCCAACGGCGGCACGAATATCTACACGGCTCTTTCCGCGGCGCGGAAATCCCTGGGCAAGGCCAATGAAGATTATCCGCGGCACGTAATCCTGCTTTCGGACGGAGTTACGGAAGAAGGAGAATTCGACCAGGCCGCATTCAACGCAGACAACGTGTCGATTACATCCATCGCGACCGGCGGCGCAAGCGCGAACTTCGAGCTCCTGAAAAACCTGGCCGTGAATACAAGAGGACGTTATTACCGTGTAAACAACCTGTCCCGCCTCGGCGAAATCTTTCTTTCAGAGCTCAGCCGGCTGTCCGGCAAAGGCATCCGCACTAAACCGACCGGGGTTAATATTAAATCGCCGGTTCCGGGTTTTGCAGAAAAAGCCTTGTTTCCAAAACTTAATACCATCAACCGCACCCATCCCAAGAAAAAAGCTGAAGTCCTCGCCGTAACCGATGCCGACGAGCCCGTTATCGCCAGATGGCGCCTTGGGCTCGGCATGGCTTACGCGGCTCCGTTTTCACCTGAAGAAAACTGGAAAAGCGAATCAAACATATGGCCCGGTACGACTCTGGTTCGCGGACTGGTGCGCGCAGCCGCGGGCCAGGACATCGAATCATACAGACTTACCGTGGGCTCTTCGGAAGAAGGCGGCAGAATAAAACTCGCCGCCGGAAAAGGCAGCGACCTGTACGGCGAATATTCCGCCGTGGTTACGACGCCCGGCGGCTCGGAAAAATCAGTACCGCTGAAAATCGACTTCCCGGGCGAGTTTTCGGCCGTTTTCCCGACTCCGGCCGGCGGGACGTACGGAATCATTACATTCGACAACGCGGGAAACATCATCGCCCGCGGCGGGCTCGTGGTCACGCGGCCGTCGGAAAGCCCGCACTTTGCCGGAAGCGATTACAACGAACTGCGCAGACTTGCTGAAGCCGGGGGTGGAAAGCTCCTGCTCCTGGCGCCCGCGGTCGACGACATTGAAGCCGGTGTTATCCGCGAGCCGGTTTCGCTTTTCGGATACTTCCTTCTTTTCGCCCTGCTTGCATACCTTGTCGACCTCGGCCTCGACGCCATCCGCGGCCTCCGCCGCAGAAAAAGTAATAAGTAGATAAGTTGATAAGTAAATAAGGGAAAAAGAAAAAAAGGTTTGGCGTAAACATATTCTTGGTTATAAGTCTTACTATTTTTACCTCAAGCCTCAGGTCTCAAGCCTCAAGCCTGTTTCAAAATCGACAATTTTCTTGCCGAGTTCTCTTGAAATTGCTAGTATCGGTTTTCCATTTATACTGAATACATAATTAGATGGAGAGAAAGACATGGCCGGCATCTTCAAGGCATACGATATCCGCGGCCTATATCCTTCCCAGCTTGCCGCAGCT